>CAIJPN010000184.1 GCA_903822545.1 uncultured Anaerolineae bacterium
CCTTCAAACCAAAATCCAAAGCCTTCAAACCAAAATCCAAAGCCTTCAAACCAAAATCCAAAGCCTTCAAACCAAAATCCAAAGCCTTCAAACCAAAATCCAAAGCCTTCAAACCAAAATCCAAAGCCTTCGAACTGAAAACATAAGCCTTCAAACCTTAAAAACAATCACGCATAACTTGCTATTTTTGCTGTGCACCCATTACCTGACCAGTACATAAAAACTGTATTGGTCAAATAAAGCATGGAAACATACCGAAACTCTTTGCGCAAAAATCAACTTAGAAACCCCCAAAAAAAAACACGGAGACACGGAACTCACGGAGTTTTTAAAGGCTTTTCTCCGTGTTCTCCGTGTCTCCGTGGTGAAACGCCTGGGATTTTGAGTCCATCCTTTTTGTGATCCTTACACTATTGCCATTAAAACCTGATTTCCTTTGCGATTTTGCGACCTTGCGTTAAAAGGGCAAAAATTCACCGCGTTTTTTTGAGAAGATACCCAGGCAGTGACATCCCCGGACTTTGAGAAAGTCATAGCAATATCGGCACAAATACTTGTCCGAGAGTACAGGCTGTGCTAGACTCATACTATGGCCCAAGAAGATACCTCCCTTCCTCCCGAACTTTCTGCCGAAGACATCATGCTCCAGAAGGCAGTGGATGCCATAGAGCAGGCAAAATATGCTGACGCGCGCGAAATCCTGACGCGGCTGCTGAAAACCAACCAGAACAACCCCACCATTTGGGTCTGGCTAAGCGCTGCCATGGAAACCAACAAAGAGCGCCTGTACTGCCTGCAAACCGCCTACAAACTCGACCCCACCAACTCTGCCGCCAAACGCGGGCTGGTGTTGATGGGAGCGCTGCCAGCCGAAGAGAACGTCCAGCCGTTCCCCATGAACCATCCCCGGCCCTGGCAGGACAAAGTCAAAATTACGGATGAAAAAGAAAAGCCGACAGGTATCCGGCGTATCACCGGCAACCCGCTCTTTCGCATTGCGGCCCTGGTGCTGGTCGGTTTGCTCTGCCTGGGGGCAGTAGCCGGAGGCTTTGCCATCAGCGCCCGCTTGCAGCCCACCCCCACGCGCCGCCCGGTCAACGTTGGCACCGCCACCCCCTCCGCCACCATGATCCCCCTGCGTTCGGCCACCCCAGTGCCGCCCGGCAGCCTCTCAGAATTGCTCCAGGGAGCCGCTTACACTCCCACCGCCATTTATGCCGCCACCGAACATGCCGATGTCGCCCGTGATTCATATCGCGCTGCCATGTCTGCCTACCAAAAAGGCCAGTGGGATACCGTTGCCATCATGATGTACCAGGTGGCAACCGCCCATCCTGGCTCGGCAGATGCGCTGTATTTCGTGGGTGAGTCCTACCGCCAGAGCGGCAAATATGACCAGGCGCTGGAAGCCTACCAGGATGCCATCGACATCAACTCCAACTTCGCGCCCAGCTACCTGGGGATGGCCGAATCACTCATCGCGCTTAACCCCAAGCCTAAACCGGCCACCATCAAACAAATTGAGACCGCCCTGGCGGATGCAATCGACATAGACCCCAACTTTGCAGCCGCCTACCTTGAACGCGGCCTGTACCTGCTCAAAAAAGGCGACCCGCTGGCAGCGCAAATGGATCTCGACCAGGCCGCCCGCATCAGCCCAGATTCACCCAGTGTGCAGGTAGCCCTGGCGCGCGCCGAACTGGCCCTGGGCAACAACCAGGAAGCCCTGGATGCCGCCCTCAAAGCCAACCAGCAAGATGTCACCATGCTCGAAGGCTACCTGGTGCTCGGTATGGCCTACCGCGCCAACGGCAAAATTGATGAAGCTGTCCGCATCCTCGAAATGTACGTTGACTATGAGCCAACCAACCCCGAAGTTTATACCATCCTGGGCATAGCCTACTACAACGATGAGAATTACAACGACGCTATCGACGTTCTCAATCGCGCCATCAAGCTGGACAAAACCAGCTCAGAAGCTTACTACTGGCGTGGTGAAACCTACATGGCCCTGGAAGATTACGAAAGGGCCCAGGCCGACTTTGCCCAATCGCTCATTGATGCCCCCACCTCCTTCAAGGCCGGGCTGGGCATTGCCCGCGCCATGCTCAAACAAGAAGATGGCGGCGGCAATGCTTATGACCAGATCATGAAAACTGAAAAACTGGCCAAAACCGATGAAGAACGTGTCCAGCTCTACTACTACCGCGCCCTGGCCCTTGAAGCCATTAAAAAACCACTGGTAGCTTACAAAGACTGGAAATTGTTGCTGGAAATGCCAGAAGGCACTGTTAACGAAGAAATCCTGGCGATTGCAGTTGCCCGCGTTAAAGAACTGGCGACGCCCGTCCCGCCCACTGCCACCGCTAGTGCGACCATTACCGCCTCCCCCACCCGCCAGCCTACCAAAACCATGACGCCCACCCCCACCCGCCAGCCATCCTCTACACCCAAACCATCATCCACACCCAAACCCTGATTTTCCTCCCCTAAAAAACTACGCACTGCGCGTTCAACATACACTTGGGTGGGGGCAAAAGACATCGCCCGGCTTGAATCAAAAAATCCCCGGCAACCGGGGATTTTTTGATTCAAGCCGGGCGAATGGTTCGGCAGGCCGGGCAAGGGCACAAGGCCCGCAAGTAATGCCAGTTATAGATCCCATAATCATGGGCATCTTCCCACACGATCGTGATGCCATATGCCCCCGTGGCCTTCACAGTCACCATGCGCGTGGCTGGGGAATCCTCCAGCTGCACCTGGAACACCGCCGGGTCTGGCTCCGACTTCATATTTTCATGCCCGCCCCGGCACTGCGCACACGGGCAGGCCGCTCGCAGCAACGCAAACGGATAAATACTGGTATGCCCATCTGCCCAGGCAATCGTCATCTCCAACCCGGGGCGGTTGGCAGAAATGGATACGGGTTTTTCATTCATAAACTCACCTTTTCGTTGAAAACGGCATCTTTTGGGGCAGGAATTCTGCCCTCAAGTTATTGGGTTGGGGGCGGAACAACTTTCAAAAAGTTGGAGGCCGCCCAGCCGGCACGGGTCTGGTCATACGGCGCAATGATCAACCACCAGGTATATCCATCCAGTTCGCGCGGGCCATCTTGCACCGTAAAGACTTCCGAATCCAGCCCCAGGAAGAGCTGGTTACTGTTCAACCCCGGCGCTGAGCGGATCCGCAGCCCGTCACCCCCGGTGCCAGCGATTTGCACATACGTCCCCACCGAAATCTGGTTCGGGTCAAACGTGGGCGTCACCGGGATGAAAGTTGGGGTTGGCAGGTTGGGCAGGGTTCCAGTAGGGGCCGGGATGACCGTCTGGATGGCAACCACACTGCCCGTCACCGGGGCGGGCGGGGCAGTCACCACCACCCAGGCAAAAGCCAGAATCAACAGCGCCACCGCGATCAGGATCGCGCCCAAAAATACGCGGGGGGTAAGGATGTTGCGCAGGTTGATGTTCATCATAAAACGATTCTCTTCGCAAATAAAAGATAGGATTCTGGCATAAACCAGGAAATGATTGGTTCTACCGTTTTGGGTGTGAAAACTTGTAGGGGCGGCCCTTCACGGCACAAATTGGTGTAGTTTTGCAAGTCATTCTGATATAAAACTACGATTTTTCACGCCGGGCGGGTCGCCCCTACCCAATATCCCATTGAAAACGGGAGAGCCAAATGATTTTTTGCCACACAGCTACAATATTAACGCAGGCCAGGCCAAATCGGCCCACTTTTCCGCAGCAATTCCAAAACTGGAACCACAACGCAAAGCCACCAAAATGCCAGGTTTTTGAATTTTCATCGATAAACCCATGCGTCCCAAACACATCGCACCAGCCTGGTCTGGAAAACCCAGAAAGCCATGGGTTTTCCAAAGATTTTTCGCGGTAATTGCGATTTTTCTATCTGGCCCAATACAGGCAAGCTGGGCCAGATTCCCGGCACAGGGCTTTCCCCCGCCGGGATGGGGCGGATACGAAAAACCTGGCCCTGGCAATATTTGGAATTGTCGCCAATTATCAACATCAAGAATTATATCGGATTTTGAAATGATATAATTTCATTACGATGACTACCAACCAACCCGTAATCCTAAGCAACCGATACCAGCTGCTCGAGCCAATTGGGCAGGGCGGCATGGCGCAGGTTTACCGCGCCCGCGACCTGATGCTGGAACGCACCGTTGCCATCAAAACCCTGCGTTCCACATTCTCATCTGACAGGGCTTTCCAGGAGCGATTCCGGCAAGAAGCCAAAGCCGCCGCCAACCTGTCGCACCCCAACATCGTCACCGTGCATGATTTTGGATTTGACCAGGGCATGTTATTCATCGTCATGGAACATGTGCCCGGTACCAATCTCAAAACGATGATCGAAAACCTGGGCAAATTCAGCGTGGAAGATGCCATCCCGCTGCTGGTGCAGGCTGCCGCGGGTATCGGCTACGCCCATCGCGCCGGGCTGGTGCACTGCGATGTCAAACCACACAACATGCTCGTCACGCCCGACCGCCGCCTGAAAGTGGCCGATTTTGGCATCGCCCGCGCCATCGCCAGCATTCGCCCCGAAGAACAGAGCGAAGTCATCTGGGGTTCCCCGCTCTATTTCTCACCCGAACAGGCCGCCGGGCAGGCTCCCTCGCCCGCCTCCGATGTCTACTCGCTGGGCATCGTTATGTACGAACTGCTCACGGGCCGCCCGCCTTTTGTGGCCAAAACCGCCGAAAAAATGGCCGAACTGCACCGCGAAGCTGCCCCGCAGCCACCCAGCCAACTCAACCCGGCCATCACCCCCGAACTCGAACAGATCATCCTGAAAGTGCTCTCCAAAGAGCCTTCAGCCCGCTACCGCACCGCCGACCAGCTTGGGCGCGTGCTGATGACCTTTGGCGCGGCCAAAAAATCCCCGGCAGTGGCACTCACCCCGCAGCCGCCCATCGGCGATAGCCAGCCCGTGGCGCCCACTGCCAAACCGGCCCAACCCGTCCGCCCGGTTGTGCGGCCCGCTTCCCCTGGCGCGCGCACCGTTGCCACGCCCGCCCCTGCCCCAGCAGCAGAAGAATCCCTGGATGTTGATTGGCTCTCCGTCTTCCTGGGATTGGTCGCCTTCCTCCTGGTGGGTGGATTGATCCCCTTCTGGATGTACATCATCACCACCTGGACTTCCCAACTGCCCTGATGCAGACTCCCGTTATCGCACCATCCATCCTGTCTGCTGACTTCACCCGCCTCGGCGCAGATTTGCAAGCCTGCCAAACTGCCGGGGCGGATTGGATTCATGTCGATGTCATGGATGGGCACTTTGTCCCCAACATGACCATCGGCCCGCTGGTACTCGAAGCCTGCCGCCGCGCCACCCCGCTGCCGCTCGACGTACACTTGATGATTGAAAAACCCGAGCAAATGCTTGAAACGTTTGCAAAAGCCGGGGCAGCGCGTCTTACCGTGCATGTGGAAACCTGCCCGCACCTGCACCGCACCATCCAGCAGATCCGCGCCCTGGGAGTCAAACCCGGTGTTACGCTCAACCCATCCACCCCGGCAGTCTTGCTCAAGGAAATCATCCACATGGTCGATCTTGTGCTGGTGATGACTGTCAACCCCGGGTTTGGCGGGCAAAACTTCATCGCCGAGATGCTCCCCAAGATAACGGAAATCCGCGCGATGCTGGATTCATCCAACCCCGCTGCCTGGCTGGAAGTGGATGGCGGCATCTCTGAAAGCACCATCGCCCTCATCCGCGCCGCCGGGGCCGATGCTTTTGTGGCCGGGAACGCAGTTTTTAAACACCCCGGCGGCATTGCCGCTGGCATTAAAGCCCTGCGCCGCGTGATATCATAAAACGCCTTCACCCTTTAGTGGTTGGGACTCTTAAAATCATCCGCCTGGAACCACCTGGGTTAAATAAAAAATCACGGCCTAACCGTGATTTTTTATTCGCGGAAAAAGATTCAAAACTCAGGCCGATTTGACCATTGTGCGAATGCACTTGGTGCACAACGTCTTCTGGGTTTTGTGGCCCTTCTCAACAACGGTCACCTTTTGCAGGTTCGGCAGGAACTTGCGGTTGGTGGCGCGCAGCGAGAATGAACGATTGTGACCAAAGGTAGTGGTCTTACCACAATGAGCGCATTTTGCCATTTCTAACTTCCTTTCTTACTTCAAACCGCTTCTGGTGTAAAGCTCCAGAGCCTAAGATAGGGTAAAATTACAAGGGATTGCTTCGCTGTTACTGACAAGCGCGGTATTCTATCACAGAACGTATCCTTCCACAAGTAAAGTGTTAATATCGGCAGAGGAAACCATACTATGGGACAAGAGAAAACTACCCTGGGAAGTATTCATATTTCACCCTACGCCATCGCCACGATTGCGTATCATTCCACCCTGCAATCTTATGGGGTGGTAGGCCTGGCCCCCAAAAACCTGGCAGAAGGTATCACCAGCACCATCACGCGCGAACCGATGCGCGGCGTCAACGTACAATTTGACGAAGACCGGCTCCACATCGACATCTACATCATTGTCGAGTTTGGCACACGCATTGCATCGGTTGCCCAAAGCGTTGGTAACGCCGTTCGTTACCAGGTTGAAAAAACCGTCGGGCTGAAAGTTCATGAAGTTAATGTTCACGTGCAGGGCCTGCGCGTGAGCAGCAACGACTAACACAGGCTGTTTCACCAAAAAAACACCCTTACAGGGAGAATTTAACGTATGCACAGACAGATAATCGACGGCCCGGCGCTTAAACAATTGGTGGAAGCGGGCCTGACCTGGCTGCGAACCAACCAGCAGGTGGTCAACGCCCTAAACGTGTTCCCCGTGCCCGATGGCGACACCGGCACGAACATGGTACTCACCATGCAATCTGC
Organism: uncultured Anaerolineae bacterium; assembly: GCA_903822545.1. Lineage (GTDB taxonomy): Bacteria > Chloroflexota > Anaerolineae > Anaerolineales > Villigracilaceae > CAIJPN01. Next base: position 6,884 of record CAIJPN010000184.1, read on the forward strand.
CTACGCTGAAATTGCCAGTGCAGGGTATCACAACGCCGGGCAGATGGCTGCCGCAGTTGCCCAGGGCGCGCTGATGGGCGCGCGTGGCAACTCTGGCGTCATCCTTTCGCAGCTCTGGCGCGGGTTTGCGCGCGGCCTGCACGGGATGGAGATTGTTGATGGCCCCGCGCTGGTGAAGGCTTTTGCCGAAGCCCGCGACACCGCTTACAAGGGCGTTGTTCGCCCGGTGGAAGGCACCATCCTGACCGTTTCCAAAGACATCGCTGCCAGCGCCGAAGAAGCCATCAAAGAGACTGCCGACCCGGTGGAAATCCTGCGCCGCTGCGTTGCCGGGGCCGATGCCTCCGTCCAGCGCACCCCTGACCTGCTGCCGGTACTCAAGCAGGCGGGCGTGGTCGATTCGGGTGGCAAGGGGCTGTTCTTCATTGTCGAAGGAATGTTGCGCTATCTCGACGGCTTGCCGCTCGATGCGCCGCTCATCTCGGTACAGCCGCTATCATCCATGAATCTCGAAAATGCCCTGGAAGATGTGGAAGAAGGCCAGGATTGGGAAGTGGTGGTCGATTTCCGTCCGGGAACCGGCTTTGAACTGCAAAGATTCTACGAAAAACTCGAAGAAATCGGCACATCCATCCAGGTGGGTGAAGGTGAAGGGATGTACCGGATGCACATCCACACCCCGCTGGAAAAACGCTACGAGCCAATTGATTACATCATGGGCCTGGGCACGATCACCAAAGTGGCGATGGAAAACTTGCTCGCGCAGATGGATGACATCCAGAGCGGGGCCGGCAACCAGAAACTGGAACTGACTAATATCGAACCGGGGCAAATTGCCGTGGTGACGATTTCGCCCGGCACCGGCATCTCGCGCATTTTTGCCAGCCTGGGCGTGGCAGCGGTTGTTTCGGGTGGGCAGACCATGAATCCATCCACCAAAGACATCCTTGATGCCTTTGAGAACCTGCCCACCGATAAAGTCATCATCCTGCCCAATAACAAAAACATCATCCTGGCGGCCAACCAGGCCAAAGATGTCACGGTTAAAGAAGTGTATGTGGTTCCCAGTCGCAATGTCCCGCAAGGGCTGGCTGCCATGCTGCACCTGAATCCAGATGGCGATGTGGCCGATGTGGCCGATCGAATGATCAAAGCGATGGAACACGTCATCACCTGCGAGATTACCGTTGCCACCCGCTCGGTTGAAATCGATGGCGTGACGGTTAAAGAAGGCCAGGTGATCGGGCTGCTCAATGGCAAGCTGGCTGTCGCTTCAGACAGCCTGGAACACGCCACGCTCGAAGTGCTTGCCAAAGCCGAAGCGATGAACTATGAGCTGATCACCCTTTTTGCGGGTGAAGACCTGAAACATGCCGAGGCCAACCGCATTGCTGACCTGATCCGCGAGAATTACTCTGGCCAGGAAGTGGAAGTGCAAGACGGTGGCCAGCCGCACTACCAATTCATCATCTCTATTGAGTAAAAAACAACACACGAGGCCATACGCACTACGGAATTTGTTTTCGTAGTGCGTTTCTTTATATGAGCATCTGCATTATCACCGATTCCGTAGCAACCTTCCCGGCCACCAGCATTGGGCACCGCAACCTGCAGATCGTAATGCCGCGCAGCGAAAAAGGCATTCCCCAGTTGCCCACAGCCGGCGATTTTTTGCGCACCTTCAATTCTGTCAACCACGATATGCTGGTCTTGGCAGCTTCCAGCGATATCTTGCCTGGATTTGAGATTGCCTCCCATGCAGCCGACCAGCATGGCGGCACAAACCACATCACCGTCATCGACTCGCGCCAGATTGGCGCAGGGTTGGGTTACCTGGCGCTTTCTGCTTGCCAGGTGGCACTCACCGGGCTGTCATTGAACGAGCTGGAAACGCATGTGCGCGCCTCCATCGGCGACATTTACACCATGATTGCCATCAACGCTGGCGCGCGCGATGAAAATACCGAAGAATCAGCTGATGGCACCAGTATTTACTCAATTGATGACGGCCAGCTCTCGTTTTTCAAAAAAGTGCGCACACGCCGCCATCTGCTGGAAACCTTCCAGGAATTCCTGGACGAGTTTGAGCACCCGCGCGGTATCGCTTTTGCGCAGGGGCCCGATGGCAGCCTGCGTTCGCGCCCGCTGCGCGAACTTTCGGCCAGCCTGTTCCCGGGGGTTTCATTCAGCGAACAGGATTTCCCGGCGCTGCTGTTGCCGATCTATGGCAGCGGGTCGGCCTGTCTTACTGTCTATGAGCCGGGGGGGTAACCTGCCCCATGAAAATTGGCATCGTCACCGATTCAACCTCGGATCTGACCCCCGAATTGATCCAACAACACGGCATCGAAGTAATCCCCGCCATCCTGATCGTCGATGGCCAGGCTTATGCCGATGGGGCCGGCATTGCGCGCGAGGATTTCTACCAGCGCCTGCCAGGCATGCGTACCAGCCCAACCACTGCCGCCCCATCTATTGGCGAGTTCGCAGCGCGGTTTGAGAAACTCTTCGAGGTTGGGAACGAGCACATTGTCTGCGTCCACGCTGCCGGCCAGCTTACCACCATCATCAACTCGGCCCGGCTGGCCGCCCGGGATTTCCCGGGGCGCATCACAGTCCTGGATAGCGGTTCACTTTCTCTAGGGCTGGGGTTCCAGGCCTTGGCCGCTGCTGAGGTTGCCCAAAAAAACGGCAGCCTGGAAGCAACCCTCCAGGCGATCCATTCCACCCGCGAACGTACCATCACACGCGCATCGCTCGATACAATGGAATATATCAAACGCTCGGGCCGGGTTCCCCACGCGGTGGCGGCGCTGGGCGAGATTCTCAACATCAAACCGCTCGTCGCGTTGAAAGCAGGCATTTTAAAACCCCTGGGTGCAACCCGCACCACCAAACAGGGCAACGAGCGCACGCTGGAAATGCTGCTTGAAAGTGGCAAACTCGAACGACTGGCTGTCCTGCATACCAACGCCCCTGGGCGCGCCCACTGGCTCTACGATAACTTTATGCAAACTGCCCCCCAAAACGCTCCGCCGGGCATTTTGCAACTCATCGTCACCACCGTCATCGGCACGCACATCGGCCCCAATGGGGTTGGGTTTGTGGCCGTAAAGGCTGCCTGACGATACCCCCCCTGTTTAGCCCAAAACAAAATTATCAATTAACCTGGTTTTGCCGATGAAGACTGCCAGCGAGAGCAAGGCTTTGTGGTCAACGGTTTGCAACTCGGCCAGGGTTGCATAATCAGCACAAGATACATACTGGAGTTGGGCGCGCGGCTCGCTGGAGATAACCTCCCGCACCACCTGGCGGAGTTTCTCGGCATTGGTTTCACCGCCCTCGAAGGCTCTTGTGGCCGTTAAAAGGGCGCAGTACAACACTGTGGCAGCTTGCCGCTCCTCCGCGCTGAGATAACTGTTACGGCTCGACATTGCCAGCCCGTCATCTTCGCGCATGGTCGGGCAGACGATAATTTCAATGGGGTGATTCATGTCGCGGGTCATCTGGCTGATGACGGCCACCTGCTGGGCATCTTTTTGGCCGAAATAGGCTTTCTCGGGGCGCGTGGCGTTGAACAGTTTGCTGACGATGGTAGTGACACCGCGAAAGTGCCCGGGGCGCATGGCTCCCTCCAGCGGTTGGGTGATTTGTTCAACATTTACCCAGGTTTGGAAATCTGGTGGGTACAACTCTTGGGCCGTTGGCGTCCAGACCAGGTCGACCCCGGCAGCTTCAAGCAATTGCAGGTCGCGCTCCAGGCTGCGGGGATAGCGCGAGAGATCTTCATTTGGCCCAAACTGGGTCGGGTTAACGAAGATGGTGGCGATGACAGATTGGCATTCGGCTTTGGCGCGGCGGGCCAGCGAAATATGACCTGCGTGCAGGTAGCCCATGGTCGGGACAAGCCCGACCGGGCCTTTGAGTGTGGCGCGGGCTGCCCAGAGTTCTTCCAGGCTGGAGATGATTATCATGGACATGCGAAATCTCCTGTGAGTGGTGGCAGGGTTTTTGCCTTACTGGCAAAATGGCACAGCCCGTGGAATCTGGATAACCCCAAAGGCTTCGTAAACAGGCCAGCCATCCCATTCAGCGGGGCGGGGCAGCCTGAGCGCCCAGGCCGCGGTGGCGGCGGTATCGGTCGTTTGGATGGGGGTTGTGAGCGGCCCGGGGCGCACACCAGGGCCAGAAATGATCCAGGGGATGGTCATATCCTGTGGATCGCGTGATCCATGGGTTTGGTTATGGCCGCCATGGTCGGCGGTGATGATGATCAGGGTGTTTTCACGCAGCCCGCGCTCATCGAGGGCTTTTAGCAGCAGGCCAATGGCTTCATCGGCGCGGCGCAGGACGCTTAGTTGTTCTGCTGAGAGCCAGCCATATTCATGGCCCATGGCGTCAGGTGTAGGAAAGTGTATGAACAGGACACCAAAGTCTTGAGGAAATTCTTTGATAGTTTCTTCGGCGATGACCAGGTCGCGGTCGTTGATATAGCGGAAATAGGTGAGACTCTCTGGTTCGGTGATCTGGCTGAGTTTCTGTTTGCCAACGAACATGTAGGTTTGCAGCCTGGCGGCGCGGGCCAGATCGAACAGGTCGATGCCATTGGCATAGCCTCTTTCGGGGAAGTAGTCGTTCCAGTCGACCCCATGTTTGGATGGGCACAAGCTGGTGAACATGGATGCGTGCGAAGGCAGTGTGGAGCTGGGAAAGATGGTTTGGGCGCTGAGCGTGTAGGCGCTGGTTTGTATGAAGGCTTGCAAGTTGGGCATGGGCGCCAGGCCGATGGCGTCTGGGCGCAGCCCGTCGATGGTCAGGATGAAAACGCGTTTAACCGGCGGCTGGGGTGTGAATGTGGCGGTCGGTGTTGGGGTGGGGGTAAGGGTGGCAGTGGGGGTGAATGTTGGGGTAGCGGTCAGCGTGGCGGTAGGTGGCGGCAGGGTCAGCGTGGCGGTAGGGGTTGCCTGGGGCGCGGGAGACAGGCACGATGTCAGGAAAAAGGCGAGTAATAGCAGCAGATGAAGCAAGTGTTTGGGTTGTCGGAGTATCATGATGGTTAGTCCAATCTGGATTTTTTCCAAAAGAATATGGCAGGGCTTGCTAAAAGTCGCACCCCCTGCGTAGATTAACTTACAAGAAAGCCCAGGAGAATGTGGTGCACGCATGGAATTTCATTGGTAAAATTAATATATTACCCGATTCACCTGTTTTGAGAGGAGGAATTTATGCCAGCTTTGAACCGAGTCCAGTTGATTGGCTACCTGGGCAAAGACCCGGAGGGGCGCTTTACACCAACCGGGAAGAATGTGACACATTTTAGCCTGGGGGTGACACAGCGCTGGAAGTCTGGCGGCGAAACGAAGGAGTACACCGATTGGATTTATGTGGAGGCCTGGGGGCGGCTGGGCGAGATCTGCGACCAGTATTTGCACAAAGGCAGCCTGGTGTACCTGGAAGGCCGTTTGAAGACCGAGCGCTACGAGGAAAAGGGTGAAACCAAATATGTAACCAAAGTGGTGGCCCTTTTACTGCAAATGCTCGACCGCAAGGGCGCTGACGAGCCGATGGTTTCGGTGGAGGAGGCGCAGGGCGAGTACGATGCCTAGCTGCGAAACAAGATTCTGCGCTCCTGATGTGTGACGGGGGCGCAGAGTTCATTAATGGCCCGGCGGCCAGCCATAATGTGGGGATTTGCTTTCTGTGTGGATGGGTTTAAGGCTCGAATAACCAGGCTTCAAATTCTGCGCCAGCCGGGCAGGTGGTTACTCCGGCGGGGATAACCAGCAGGGCATTGGCTTGCACTGTGGAAAAGAGATTCCCTGAACCCTGGTGGCCGGTTAACATTGCCTGGTATTTCCCGTTTCGGAGTTGGACAATTGCTCTCAGGTAGCTTTCGCGTCCATCAGACTCGATGGGCTCAACCAGGCTGGCCCTGATTGATATTTTGGTTTTCAGCGCGATGCCAGACATTCGTTCCAGGGCCGGTTGGACAAAAACCAGGAAACTCACATAGGATGAGACCGGGTTGCCCGGCAGCCCGAAAAAGGGAATATCGCGGTAGATGCCAAATGCCAGGGGCTTGCCCGGGCGCATGTTAACTTTCCAGAAGTTGAGACTGCCTGAGCTTTCCACAACTGATTTGATATAGTCAAAAGCGCCAGCGCCAACCCCTGCCGATGAAATGATGACATCGGGCCGGGTTTGTGCGGCTCGCGCAAAAATCTCTTGAACGGCCTCCTGGCGGTCTGGTACAACGCCCAGCGAAATTACTTCGCATTCCGCTTTTTGGATGAGCGCGGCCAGCATTGGGCCATTTGAATCGTAAATTTTCCCAGGTAACAACGGCATTCCTGCCGAAACCAGTTCATCTCCGCTGGAAATGATGGCAACACGCGGTTTGCGGCGCACCGGCACAGATGCAATACCGAGCAAAGCCAGTATGCCAATATCTTGGGGGCGTAGCAGGGTGCCATTGGGCAGGATGGCCTGCCCTGGCTGGATGTCTGTTCCGCTCCTGCGGATATTTTCCCCACTGTTGGCGGGGCGGTAGATGTGGACTTTTTCCGGCAGGTGACTGTCGATTTTGCGGTCATGGCAGTCAGTATCTTCCACCATGATGACAGCATCCGCCCCGCCCGGTACCGGCGCGCCGGTCATGATGCGGGCGGCCTGGCCGGTTGAAATCACTTTTTCGGGCATTTGCCCGGCTGGGATATCTGCTACAACATCCAGTGTAACTGGATGTGCGCTTGTGGCTGTGCGCACATCCTCCATGCGAACGGCAAAACCATCGACGCTGGAATTGTCGAACAGCGGGAAGTGTATCCCTGAAATCACAGGCTGGGTCAGGATTCGTCCCAGCGCACCATCCAATGGAACCAGGCTGGTTTCCAGCGGCTGGAAGTGGGATAAGATTCGTTGTTGGGCTGATTGAACACTGATCATGGCGGACCTCGAAAGAACAGATTACCTGAATTTATCACAAGTTGTCATCTTTTGAAATTGTGCTCAGCTATTCCCAATTTGAAACCAATGGATTTAACGCAAAGTTGCAAAGGCGCCAAGTTTTTTGACTTATCTGCGTAAATCGATAAAAAGACCGGTTAGCGCAACGGTCAGGTCAAATTTTCTAAAAAACCTTTGCAACTCTGCGCCCTGGCGTTAGGATTCTGGCCCTTTTGCCTGCGACTCAATTTTTAATTTGGAATTACTGATTCAAATGAAAAAGTTCTTGACCATGCTCACTATCTGATGTAGAATACTGCCTTGCCAATGCCCCCGTAGCTCAATGGATAGAGCGCTTGCTTGCGGAGCAATAGGTTGGGTGTTCGAGTCGCCCCGAGGGCACAGCAAAAGAGCGGAGAAATCCGCTCTTTTTGTTTTCTTGAGCAGTGTGGGATAATTGCGCCATGCGAAAAAAACAAATTTTATTAACCAACGATGACGGGATTCGCTCGCCCGGCCTGTGGGCTGCCGCAAAAGCCCTTTCCACCTTGGGATTTGTGACCGTTGCCGCCCCACGTGAACAATCCACCGGCATGGGGCGCAGCCTGCCAAGCACATCCACCGGTATTATCCACATCGAGATGGTTGACGTGGGCGGCCAGCAATGGCAGGTACATGCCGTTCAGGGCTCGCCAGCCCAGGCTGTGCTGCACGGCATCCTGGAAATTATGCCGCAGCGGCCCGATCTGGTGGTTTCTGGCATCAACTATGGGGAAAATGTCGGCAGCGGCATCGCCATTTCGGGCACAGTTGGCGCGGCGATGGAGGCGGCTTCGATAGGCATCCCGGCCCTGGCAATGTCGCTCGAAACCGAGAAACATCACCACATGTCCTACTCCACCGATGTTGACTTCTCCACAGCGGCGCATTTTGCCCATCTTTTTGCGCAAAAAATATTGAAACATGGCATGCCCCGGGGTGCGCAACTCATCAAAGTGGATGTGCCATCAGATGCCACGCCCGACACTCCCTGGCATTGGACAAAACTCTCATCCCAGCAATACTACATCTCCACCAAGCCTGTGCGCACTGCCTGGGAGCAGCCTGCGCCGGTTGGCTACGAGCTTTCGCCACAACTTGAAAACGAGCCCGCTGGAACCGATGTCTATGCCCTGCTTAAAGAACGCCAGGTGTCGGCTACACCGCTGACCCTGGACATGACCGCCCGTGTCGCGCCAGAAGAGTTGCAGCGATTTGTTGGATAAAGCCGCAAGCCCGCGCCGCCCTTTGCGCTATTGTGTTCAGGGATAGCCTGGAAGGGTCGCCTTTACTCAACTCACAAGGAGTCATCATGCCCGGAAAATTCTTCAATGAACTGGAAGTTGGTCAAAAAATCCGCCACAGCAATGGGCGGACGGTAACCGAAATGGATAATGTGATGTTCTCGATGCTGACGATGAACACCCAGCCGCTGCACACCAACGAAGATTTTGCCAGCAAATCGCAGTTTGGGCAGCGCATTGTCAACGGATTGTTTACGCTTGGGCTTGTCACCGGCCTGACGGTGGGCGAACTGACCGAGGGCACCATCATCGCCAACCTGGGCTACGATAAAGTTATCCACCCAAACCCGGTCTTCCACGGCGATACCATTTACGCCGAAACCGAAGTGCTGGAAAAGCGCGAGTCGAAATCGCGGCCCGATGTGGGCATTGTGCGCCTGAAACACTGGGGCAAAAAGCCCGATGGCACGGTGGCGGTGGAATTCGAGCGCACAGTCATGTTTTTGAAGAAAAACGAAAGCTAAAAGGAGAAACCCATGCACCCTCGACGCGCTTTACTCTATATGCCCGGCGACGATTGGAAAAAGATCAACAAATCCATCACTTTTGGGGTGGATAGCATTTGCATGGACATGGAAGATGGCACGGCGCTCAGCCGCAAGGCCGAAGCGCGCGAAACCATCGCCAGGGCTTTGCAGGAATTGGATTTTGGCAAATCTGAAAAACTGGCGCGTATTAACGCGGTGGGTTCTGGCTTTGAGTCGCTCGATCTCCAGGCTGTATTGCCCTATCATCCCGATGGCATTGTCATCCCGAAAGTGGAGTCGCGCGAACAGGTGGAGTGGGCCAGCGCCATCATCGAGCAGGCCGAATTGGAATATGGCTGGCCGATTAACTCCATCCGCATCCTGATCGGCATTGAAACCGCAGCGGGGATCATGAACCTGCGAGAGATTGCCTCACACCCCCGGCTGGATGCGTTGATCTTCGGCGGCGAGGATTTTGCCGCCAACATTGGCGCGGTGCGCACCCCCGAAGCCTGGGAGTTGTTCTACGCGCGCAGCGCCACCGTCACCGCAGCGGGGATGTATGGGTTACAGGCTATCGACATCGTCACGATTGACTTCAAAAACCTGGAAATCGTCCGCGCTGAGGCCGAATTTGGGGCGCGCATGGGTTTTGTGGGCAAACAGGTGATCCACCCGGCACAGGTGGAGCCGGCGCAGTTGGCTTTTACGCCATCTGACGAGGCGATTGCCCATGCTAAACGCATTGTGGAAACCTTCGAGACCAGCCAGCAGGCCGGGGCCGGGGCTTATGCGCTGGACGGCAAGATGATCGATATGCCGCTGCTCAAAAACGCCCAGAAGGTGTTGGATCGCGCCAGGGCGGCGGGAAAAGCCTAGATAACGGGAGCCACAGTATGTCTGATCTTTCTAAAGCAGCGGTGATGAATCTCGAAGCGGGGGAAGAGTTGGCCGGGGGCTGGGCCACCATCCACATCCCCGATATTGGCATTTATAAGTTGATCGCCAAGAAAAAGCGTGATGGTACTTTTGAGTGGGCCCATTTTGTGCAGCGCGATAACGGCGCGCGCGAAAAAGTTTATCGCGGGCAGGCCAAAACGCGCCACGAACTGGATAGCGCGCTGGAAGCCATCAATAATGCCCTGCGCAAGACTTATGGCATCACCCTGCTGCCTTCGGATTACAACATGTACACGCTCGACGGCAAGAAGATATCAGAAACAAAACAATAGTATTTTGGAGTGCGCAGGTTTTGCTTGCGCGTTGCGAAAAGAACAGGATTGCTGTGCTCTCAATCATTTATGGGATTTTGGCCGCCATCTCGTGGGGCGGAGGCGATTTTAGCGGCGGGCTGTCCAGCCGCCGGGTGGGCGCTTATCGCGCCGTGTTTTTAGCTGAGGCGCTTGGCCTGGTTTTCCTGCTAATTGTGCTGGCGATTTTTCGCGAGGCGCTGCCGCCCCTGTTGGGGCTGGCGCTGGCGGCGGGTGTGGGCGCGTTTGGGTCGTTGTCATTGCTGATCCTGTACCGGGCGATGGAAGTCAGCAAGATGAGCATTGCGGCCCCGGTTTCAGCGCTTTTGGCGGCAGGATTCCCGGTTCTTGCTGGCGCACTCACCGATGGAATGCCCAAAATAAGCCAGTTTGCTGGTTTTGGGCTGGCCTTGGCGGCGGTCTGGATGGTTTCACAATCTGGCGAAGCAGGCAAGCCGCACCTCCAGAGCGTGGCCGATTTGCGCCTGCCCCTGCTGGCGGGGATCGGCTTCGGAACGTATTTCATCATCATTCACCGGGTTGCACAGGAATCTACGCTCTGGCCGATGATCGCTTCACGCACGGGCGGGACGCTTATGCTGGCGCTGGTGGTGCTCGGGATGCGGCGCGAGGCGCTCAACATCCCGGCCCGCGAGTGGCCGTTGGTGACGCTGTGCGGGATTTTGGATGTGGGCGGGAACTTTTTCTACATCCTGGCATCGCAGGTTGGGCGATTGGATATTTCCGCGGTATTGAGTTCGCTCTACCCGGGTGTAACCGCCCTGCTGGCCTGGGTACTGATTAAAGAGCATATTTCTGGCCCTCAGCGTGTGGGGATTTTTCTGGCGCTTGCGGCGATTGTCCTGATGACAATTTGACCTGCTGAAACAAACTTGTCGCCGATGGCAATTTGGGAGATAAGATGGAACGTTTTTACGCACAAGACGGACAGTTTTGGTTCAATGACCAGCCGCAGCTCATCCAGGCGGGGGAATTGCACTACTTCCGCACCCCGCCTGACCAGTGGCGGCACCGGCTGGGGCTGCTCCAAAAAGCCGGATTCAACACCCTGGCCACCTACATCCCCTGGTTATGGCACCAGCCCGAAGAAAATCTCTCTGATTTCGATGGTCACAGCCATCCCATGCGCAACCTGGCCGGTTTTTTAGACCTGGCCGCCGAAATGGGCTTTTTCATCATCGCCCGGCCAGGCCCCTACATCATGGCCGAAACCATCAACGAAGGCATCCCGCCCTGGGTTTTTGACAAATACCCACAGGCGGCTTTTATCAACCAGCGCCAAAAAGCTGAAAATATTGCCAGCTACCTGCATCCAGACTTCCTGGCATGTATCCGGCAGTGGTACCGGGGCGTTTTTGGCATCCTGTCAGCCCGCCAGGTAACGCGCAGCGGCAGGATCATCATGATCCAGTTGGACAACGAGATGGGCATGATCCCCTGGGTCAGGAACATCGTCGATACCAACCCCGATACGCTGGAACGTTTTTCTGCTTACCTGCAAACCCATACAGCCGAAACAGGGTTTTCGCCCTCCAAAATCCTGGAGGAACTAACCAGCCCCAGCCAACCGGCCCTGCTGGAACACTATCGCCGTTTTTATCGCGGTTACCTGCGCGAATACACCACTTTTTTGTGGGATGAGGCCCGCGCCAACGGTATGGATGTGCTGCCGGTGATCAACATTCATGGTTTTGGCAATGGCGGCAAAACCTTCCCCATTGGTCTTTCGCAGCTGGCAGATGTGATAAACCTCGAAAACATGCTCAGCGCCACCGATGTCTATCCCATCCACATTGACGAGGGAAACTTTCACCAAATGTTGCTGGTGAACGAGGCCACCAAAGCCCTCCAAAACCCGGCCCAGGCGCTTTTTTCCATCGAATTCCAGGCGGGCGGCAATACCGATTTCGGCGGCGGGCAGACTTCGCTCTACGATCTGCACAGCCGCCTGTGCATCTCTGGTGGAATGCGCGCCATCAACCATTATCTCTTTTTTGATGGGGAAAACCACCCGGTTCTTAGCCCGGTTAAACGCCATGATTGGGGGCACCCGGTACGAAAAGATGGTTCCACCCGCAAACATTATGACCGTTACCCCCGGCTTTCTCGCACCCTGGCAGCCTACGGCCCCGATCTTGTGCTGGCCCGCCCCCAAACGGTCACAACCCTGGGATTTTTACTCGATTACTTTATGACCGAAGTCAACAACCCGTTGACCCAGGATGCTACCAACAGCCTCACCCACCAGCGGGATGTGCTGATATTCGACTTCCTGGCGCGCGGATTGGCGCTTACGCACCGTCCATTTGATGCGGTTGAAGTGACGCGCGCTACGCTGGATGTTGTTACAACCCCGCTGCTATGGCTGATGCTGGAGCGGCAGTGTGATGCCGCCACGCAGCAAAAACTGGTCGATTATGTGCTGGCTGGCGGCAAACTGGCGCTGGCCGGGCGCATGTGCCTGGAAGATTTTGAGCACCGCGCCTGCACCATCCTGAAAGATGCGTTGGGCATACGTGAGATCGCGGGCGGGCTGCCGTTTGCGCCTGCACTGCTGACGGCCTTCCAGTATCACGATGTCCCGGCGTCTTTTGTGGAAACTTACAGCGGCGAGTTTGAACAGGTTTTTGCCACCCGCCAGGATGGCGGCGAGACTGTCGGTTTTGTGAAAAAGCTGGGGCGCGGCACTGTGCTGATGCTGGGCGCGGCGCTGGCAGCCAATACGCTCGATGACCTGGATATTTTCCACCAGATGGCGCTGGAGATGGGCTGCCAGCCACAGTTCCGCATGTCTGCGTGGGCTGATGTGCGCCTGAGCAGGGGTGGTCAGGGCAGTTTTGTTTTTATTAATAATTACCAGGATGATCCGCTGGAAACGGTGCTTGAATCAGGCGGGGAAGCCTGGTTTAACGGCAACCCGCTGCGGCTTCGGGCGCGCAGCGGGTTGATCCTGCCGGTTAACTGGCAGGCTGTTGCGGGTGTGTTCATCCACTTCCTGACATCCGAAGTGGTTGAAATCTGCCAGGATGAGGCCGGGGTGGAGATTTTTGTGGACCCGCCCGGGTTTTGCGCTGAGTTGAGCCTGCGCGGGTATGCTGCTTCGGCCAGTGAAGGGGCTGGGCGCGTTTTGCTATCTGGCACCGATGGCCGGATTTTGCTCAGGCGGTGCGGGTAGCGCGATTATTTTTTGTGCAGCAGTTCGCTCATGAGTGTGGACAGGTTGCGCAGGCCAACCGGTTTGCTGACGTATTCGTTTGCTCCGGCGGCCAGGCAGCGTTCGCGGTCTTCGTTCATGGCCAGGGCGGTGAGGGCTATGATGGGGGTGTGTTTGAACTGTGGCATGGTACGCATACGGCGGATGGCTTCCAGCCCGTCGATTTCGGGCATCTGGATGTCCATCAGGATGATGTCTGGGGGTGTTTGCACCGCTTTTTCGAGTGCTTCCCGGCCATTTGTGGCGATGATGATGCGGTAGCCAATGCTTTCCAGGTAGTCACCGGTGGTGACTACGTTGATTTCGTTGTCTTCGGCCAGGAGCACAACCCCCAGGTATTGGGCGGCAGGGATGCCAGGGGTTGCCGGTTCTTCCTGGTGATGCGATTCGGGGATATCCAGGGGCTGTTCCAGGCCTGGTATGGTGTGCCAGGGCAGCGTGACGGTGAAGCAGCTGCCCGAGCCAACCTGGCTGGTGACGGTTACGGTGCCGTTGTGCATCTCGGCCAGTCGTTTGACCAGCGCCAGCCCCAGGCCGGTGCCATCATATTGGCGGGTGAGGCTGGTATCTACCTGGGTAAAGGGTTTGAACAGGCGCGCCAGGTCAGCCTGGGAGATGCCAATGCCGGTGTCTTTGACCATGAGTTCGATGCAGTTTTGCGGTGCGTTGGCATGAATTTGCAAGATGACCCTTCCGTTGAGCGGGGTGAATTTGACGGCGTTGCTGAGCAGGTTGACTAAAATCTGTTTGAGCCGCAGCTGGTCTACTGATATGGTCGAGACGCGCGAATCAGGCAGGTATTCCAGCGCGATGAACTTTTTGATGGCCTGTTCTTTGACAAAGGCCAGGCTGGCCTGACAGACATCGTTGATGAAAACCGTTTCAGTGTGCAGTTCCAGTTTTCCGGCTTCGATCTTGGAAAGGTCGAGCAGGTCGTTGATGAGTGAGAGCAGGTGCCGCCCACTGGCATCGATGGTACGCACATATTTTTGCTGGTACATGTTGAGCGGCCCGCGCATTCCATCCAACAGGATTTCAGAAAGCCCCAGGATGCCATTCAGCGGGGTGCGGAGTTCATGGCTCATGTTTGCCAGGAATTCATCTTTCATGCGCATGGCGCGTTCCAATTCGGCGTTGGCAAGCCGCAGGGTTTCTTCCACCTGTTTGCGGGCGGTGATATCGCGGATTACGCTCTGGACGAATTTGGGTTTGTGGTTTTCGTCGCGGATTAGCGAGAGGTTGATTTCTGAGAGGATGAGTGTGCCGTTTTTGCAAACCAGGGTGCGTTCGTAGCTTGGAACCGTGTCGCCGCGTAAAATGCAGACAAACCGGTTGAAGGCATCTTCCAGTTCTGTAGCCAGGACAAAGTCGGATGATTTTCGCCCGATCATCTCCGTGCTGGTATATCCCAAAAGCTGCCCACAGTGCGGATTCACCCGGATGACCCTGGCGTGTGGATCAAGCAGGAAGATGGCGTCGTTGGCGTTTTCAAACAGGGCGCGGTAAGTTTCCTCGTTTTCGCGCAGGGCATTTTCGGCCAGTTTTTCCTGGGTGATATCCTGGATGACACCGATGATTTGGTCGACCTGGTGATCTGAATTATTCACAACAACGCCATGTGCGCGGATGTAGCCCATTCCGCCATTGCGCAAGATGCGATATTCAATTGGGGTGTAGACTGCGTTTTCAATGGCCGATTGGGCAGAATCCATTAGCCTGGCAACGTCATCTGGGTGAACTATTTTAAATAAAGTTGCCATCGTGCCGTCAAAAGCTTCATGGCTAATGCCGTTGATAGCGTACATTTGTTCATCCCACAGGAGCTGGCCGGTGTGCATGTTCCACTCCCAAACGCCCATCCCGGCGGCCCTGGTTGCCAGCTCGAGACGCTGGCGGGTGGATTCAATCTCTTTTGTGCGCGCTCGAACGCGGTTTTCCAACTCGGTGAACAGCCTGGCATTGGATAATGCCGCTGAAGCGCGGAATGCCAGGGCTTCTAAAAAACGCAGGTGGTCTTCTGTGTGGGAATTTTTAACCATACTGAAGATTTGCAGCGCCCCGGCCACTTTGCCTTCTTCGGTTAGCGGCACGATGATGGCAGAACGGGTGGTTTCAGCATCTTCGGGTGGTTCATCCACGATCTGGGCTTTTTCGTTGATGTGATAGGATGTTTTGGCGGTTTTCATGGCCTGGATGTAATCTGGCAGCAGGAGCGATTCTCCGCTGCGGATGACCAGGCTCTGGGTGCCGCGCCCCGGCGGTTCAAGCGGGATGGGTGGGAACCCGGAAACATCCTGCGCGCCGTATTCACTTTCCATGTGCTGGCAGGTGAGCAGTTCGGTTTGGGGGTCAAATGATGAGACGATGAGCATGTCGCAGGGCAGGGCAGCGGAGGCATAACGGTAGATTGTGCTGTAGATTTCTTTGGGGTTGAGCGTCTGGCCCAAGGCCCGCCCGGCTTCCACCAGCAGTGAAAGGTCTTTGGTGCGCGCGTTCAGGGTTTCCATCAGTTTTTGGCGTTCTTCTTCACTCTTCTTGCGCGCGGAAATATCGATTATTTGTGCCAGCAGGCAGGGTTCATTCTCAATTTCGATAATCTCTGCCGACATCAGCACGGTTCTTTTTTGCCCGTTTTTAGAGCATAAAATCGTCTCGAAGTCATGCACTGGCTGTCCGCCTTCCAGCCCCGATAATAAATCGGCCCGTTGTTGCGGGTCATCCCAAATGCCCAA
Source organism: uncultured Anaerolineae bacterium (assembly GCA_903822545.1). Classification (GTDB taxonomy): domain Bacteria; phylum Chloroflexota; class Anaerolineae; order Anaerolineales; family Villigracilaceae; genus CAIJPN01. The sequence continues at coordinate 22,856 of CAIJPN010000184.1, forward strand.
TCCCAACGCTGTGGCCCCGATGATTTCCTGGCGTTCGTAACCCAGCAGGTTAACCCAGGCCAGGTTGACTTCAATGATGACATTATCGCGCCGGCGTGATATGACAATACCCAACGGGCTGTGCTGGACAATGGTGGCAAAGCGTTTCTCACTCTGGCGCAGGGTTAATTCGGCTGTTTTGCGTTCGGTGATATCAACCGAGATGTTAGCGTAATGTTCCTGGCCCACCATAAAGACCGAAGACATGTAACTGCGATTATTACCCTCAAAATGCGTTTCAAAGAGCCTGGCTTGTCCGCTGGCAACCACCTGGCGCGAGATATCAATATACCCGCTCATTGTTCCCATACCGAACAATTCGGATGCGCGCTTGCCGATCAATTCATCGGCAGGTTTCCCAAGGCTTTGGGCGCCAAGTGGGTTGATGTCGCTGATCTCCCAGTCAATAATTTCACCATGCTCGTCATGAACCAGGCGGTAAATAATCCCTTCGAGCGGCACATTATTGAATAAATCGTTGAATTTATGCGTACTGGCGTGCAAATTCTCTTCGGCCAGTTTTTGCTCGGTGATATCCTGGATAATGCCCATGGTGCGCGCTGGGCGGCCATTTTCATCATAGCTAATCTTAACCTGCTCATGCAGCCAGCGTTTGCGCCCGCTGGGCAGGTAAACGGGGTATTCATAATCCAGGTCTCCCTGAGAGGCCAGCAATTTTCGTTGCCACTCAAGCAAATTTTTCAGGTCAGCAGGATCCATCAGGTTGCCGATTGTGGCATGGGTTGGGGGATCGCTATCGCGTGGCAGTTCAAGGATGTTATAGAGTTCATCAGAGAAAACCAGGGTTGCATTGGGCGCAACCCACTCCACATGGCCAATACGCCCAATACGTTGGGCTTCGCGCAGCAGCGCCTCACTTTTGCGCAACTCCACATCAATACGTTTGCGTTCAGTAACATCAATGGTAATCCCATGCCAGACGATACTGCCATCCGTTTCCCGGATTGGCGTGGAATGACCTTCCAGCCAGATCATGCCCTTAACCGGGTGGTTATACAGGTATTCATTGTGCCAGGGTTTCAGGGTGTGCGCCGAGACTTCGATCGCTTTCATCAAAAGATCGATCTGTTCAGGCGGCACTCTTTGAGTGAGCGCATCAATATTGTTAGCAAGATCGGCCAGTTTTAAGCCATACAGGTCTTCAAAAGCTGCGCTGGCATAGGGGATGTTCAACCTCCCGTCGGCACTTAATCGGAAGGTGCAAATGGCCCCCGGAACGGTGGCGGCCAGGCTGGCAAAGCGATTTTGTTCAACCTTGAGTATCTCATCCATCCGCTTTTGCTCAGTTATATCCAGCGAGTTAATCATCGCCAGGATCACCCGCCCATCTGCATCACGTACCGGCTGGGCGCTGATGCGCCACCAGCGGTTTCCTGTTGGCAGTGGTTCTGATATCTCATATACATTACCCTGTCCGTTGGCAAACACCTGGAGCACCATATTAAACCGGAGCATTAAAGTTGATTCGGGGAAGAAATCGTGGATTTTCCCCCCTACGATCTGCTCAGGAGAAGCTCCCAGCTCTTGTGCGCCGATATCGTTGATATAGTGGAAAACGCCCTCGGCATCTATTGTGGCGATGGCAGCTTCCTGGCAGTTTACCAGGCTGCGATATTTCTCCTCGCTTTCGCGCAACGCTGATTGTGTGTGCAGCGCAATCGCCAGGTTCCCAACCTCGGTGGCCAGGGTTTCAAGCGTCTGACGGGTTAATGGCGGCACAACATCCAGGATGTGCGAACCGATATTCATGCTGCCCAACACCTGCCCCTGGTAATGGATGGGAATCACTGCCAACGCCCCCATTCTTTCGCGCTGGTGATGCGGGTGCACCGACAATTCCTGCCTGTCAAAATAAATTGGCTGGCCGTTCATCACCACCCGGGCACTGGGAGAAGCTAACTCATAAGAAGATACGCTGGCCGTAAACTCTGCGCTCAGCCCAGCGTGATAGACCATTTTCAGCCGTTGTAGTTTCTGGTCAAGCATATAAATGCCCCCGCAATCCATGCCCGAAACCGACAAGACTGTTTCAAGGCAAGCTGGCCAGGGGGCTTGGCCAGTTGTGAACATGCTGATGATGCGCGCCAGGTCACGTTGGGCCTGTACCAATTCTTCAAACTGTTTTCGCTGGGTAATATCCTGGGCGACCCCATTGACAAAAGCTGGCTGTCCATTTTCATCCAGCAGCAGCCTGGCTTTCATGTGAATCCACCGGACATCCTGGTTTGCCATGATGCGGAATTCAACATCAACGGCATTGTTTTCATTGTATGCCTGGTCGGCAGTTGTAAGGTTGGGTATGGCAGCTTGCCAGGCAGCCTTCACTTTATACCGATCAAGGGGGTGGATGAGTGCCAGCAAGGTATCAACGTTTGTTACCCTGGCGGGCAGTTCAATCTCAGGTGCGATGGTGGTGTTCAATTCAAACATCCCGGTCTTCAAGTCAAGCATCCAGCTGTGCAGGTTGGCAATCACCTGGGATTCCTGTAAAAGCTGCTGGTTTTTGCGCAGCTTCTCCTCGGCCAGTTTGCGCTCGGTAATATCAATGCTGGTACCCCACATACGCACCAGCTTCCCATTTTCTACTGTTCCAATAGTGTTACTCAGGCACCAGATGGGCTGCCCATCGGCAGTATATTCAAACGTCTCATCGTTGACCGATTTATAGCCATTGGCAATAAACTTCCTGAAGGTGGCGCGGTTGACCGGATTATCTTTGCCACCATGGGCATCGATCATACGCACGCCAATTAACACATCCACTGATGGCAGGTGGTACATATCGGCCAGGGCCTGGTTGCTTTCGGCCATATATGCGTTGGCGTAAATGGCGTCGATCTGTTCTTCTATGGGGAGGCTGGTGTCGATGGGTTGGTCAAACCCGGTCAGGTAGATGCCTTCGAAGCTTTGGCTGATGAACTGCTGGTAACGTTCATCGCTCTGGTGCAGCGCCTGGTAGCGCGAATCGCTTTCTTCCACCTTTCGGATCAGTTTTTGGCGCTCAATGGCGTGACGCACCACCCGCGCGGCCATGCTGTAACCGGCTGTATCTTTCAGGAGATAATCCTGCGCCCCGGCCTGGATTGCCTCGAGGGCTTTTAATTCATCCAACCTGTCAGACAGAATCACCACCGGCACATGCGGCGCCTGGCGATGGAGTGCTTCAAATGCGGGTAGTGCTGCCAGAATAATATCGAATGTTGCGCCTGCCAATTGCAACAGCCCGGCCTGACTGTTTTCAACCGCGCACACTTCAAATGTATTCAACGAATCTTTGTTCAGTTCAGATTGTATGAGCAATACATCGGCTGGGTTGTTTTCAACCAACAAGATTTTGATGTTCGTATTGATCATGATATGTCTCCTCAGCAGGCGTCACCACTCCTGATAAGATGATCACCCGCTGCACTAACCCTGATGCGGTTCTTTGGGTGGCGCTGGCCATGGCGTTTCCCAAGGCAATGTCAGTATGAAGAAATTGGCTTGTTCGTAGGCGCTTTTTCAGACGATCTGCCGTTATACTGGATCGCAAGCCTGGTTTTTTTTGTTGCTCAAAAGGTCAGGGCCGGCGAAGCGAGTTGTCAACTCCAGCTCCATACCAAACCGCGGGTTGGTATGGGGCTGCTCGTATGCTTGAAATGTGCGGGGTTATGCATTTACAGCGTCTTAGTATATCCCAAGTCATTTGGGTATGATTATTTTGATAGTGTGTTGCATGGAAACAATACCTAAGGATTATAATAATTTCTTTCTTGGGGAATTTCATTTGAAATAGATGCAAAACTTGGCATTTATGTATCCTGGTTGTGTGAGGTGAAAATGGATTTGCCGTCGCATAATAAAATACGTCTCCTGCCTATGCAATTGGTTTTTGTGCTTCCATATGTTTTTTTGACCATTGTCACGGTAGGGCTGGTTGGGTACGTTGTGCTTTCAAATGGGCAAAATGCAGTGAATGAAGTTGCACATCAGATGCGCAGTGAGCTGGTCTGGCGTGTTAAAACGCGCATTGAAAGCTCCCTGGATGTTCCCCATCAGATTAACCATGTGAATGAAAGCATCCTGGAACAAAAGCTGGTGAATCTGGCTAGCGCCAAAGACCTCCAGCAATATTTCCTGGGAATGGTCAAAAACTACCCCACCATCACCAGCATCTATTTTGGCAATACCAGCGGCGGCCTGGCTGGCAGCGGGCGGGAAGGCCCCGGCGGGGAGTATTACACCTACTCAACCGAGAATTTCCAGGCTGGTACCTTCACAAAATATAGTGTGGATGCCAGCGGGAAAGCGGCATCCTTGTTGACCACTGTCCCGAATTTTGATGCACGTACACGGCCCTGGTATATCAACGCGGCTGGCAAAACCTCGGCTGGCTGGAGCCAGATTTACATCCTGTTCACATCGCAAGATATGGCCATTGCCGCCAGCACCCCGGTCTATGATGCCAACCAACAGCTTTTGGGCGTGCTTTCTGTGGATATTTTCCTGGCACAGATTAGCAGCTATCTCCAGACCATTGACCTGCCCGGGGATGGGGAAATCTTCATCGTGGAACCCAACGGTTTGCTGGTGGCAACTTCCACCGGGGAGAAAATGTTCGTCGATGGTAACAATGACGGGGTGATGGAACGCGTCCAGGCAGACAAAAGCACATCGCCGATGGTCAGCCGCGCGGCAGAATATCTAAAAAGTAAGTATGGCAGGGATTATGCCAATCTCCCCTGGTTGGAATACCAGCTTGAATTTGATATGAATGGCAGCCGTCAGTTTTTGCAGATGCTGCCCTTGGAAGACCCGTATGGCTTGCGCTGGATGATTGTGGTTGTGGTGCCGGAATCCAGTTTTATGTCTGAGATCAATACCAGTAAGCGATCGACAGCCTATATCACCATCCTGGGGATGCTGGTTTCCATTTTGGTCAGCATTTTCATCGCCCAAAAGATCAGCCGCCGGATTCACTGGTTGGGGGTGCAAGCTGAATCCATCGCCAGGGGCGAGTGGATTGAGGGCATCCAGGCTACCAGCGGGATCAATGAATTGCGCAAATTGGAGATTTCTTTTGCCTGGATGCAGAGTCAACTGCGGAAAACGCTCGACAGCCTGACCAGCGAAATTACTGAAAGAAAACAGGCTGAAGTGGCTCTCAGGGAGAGTGAGATCAAATTTCGCAGTGTGATCGAACAATCTCAGGAAGGTTTTGTCTTGATCAATGAACAGGGGCTTGTCGTGGAGTGGAATCGTGGGATTCAGCAAATTACAGGGATTCCCGCTCCAGAGGCAGTTGGCCAGCCCATCTGGGATCTGCAATATAGGATTATGCTGCCCGAACGCCGCCAAGATGCAAATATGGCGCTTTTGAAGGCACGCACCCTGGCAGGCTTCCAGGAACGCCAGGCTCCCTGGCTCAACAGCAGCAATCGAGGTGAAATCCTGTGTACGGACGGTCACCGTAAATTCGTCCAGATGAGCACATACGGTGTCTTGGTGGGTGAAAAGTTCATGATTGGCGGATCTATGCACGATATCACCGAAGAACGCCAGGCGCTGCTGGAAAAAGAAACCTTGTTGCGCGAGTTGTATCATCGCACCAAGAATAATATGCAGGTAATCTCGTCCCTGCTGGCTTTGCAGCAGGATTACACCGCCAACCAGGAAGTTATTGCGCTGGTCGAGGAAATGCGCGGGCGAATCAATTCGATGGCGATGGTGCATGAAAAGCTATATCAATCGCGCAATCTTTCCAGTATCGATATGTCAGAATATATCCGCGATCTGGCCGACTTGCTGCGGAAAAGTTATGCTTTTTCTGATGAAGTCAATATGCGTTATGAGATGGATAGTGTTTTTGTGTTGATTGATACGGCTATCCCCTGTGGCCTGATGGTTAACGAACTGGTCTCCAATGCCCTGAAATATGGTTTCCCGGCGGGGCGCTCTGGCGAAATCGTGATTACGCTTAAAAACACCACCGAACAGATTGTTTCCCTGACCATTTCAGACAATGGTGTGGGGTTCCCACCGGGATTTGATCCACGTTCGCACGGCAAGTTGGGCACCGAAACCATTTTTGCGTTGGGCGAAGCGCAGCTTGGCGGCAAGGTCGAATTTTTCTCAAATAACGGTGTAACCTGCTCGATCGTCTTTGATAACAATTCTTATACTCCCAGGGTATGATCAGGTATGAGCAAAAAAATTACATTCATTATTGTCGAGGACGAAGCCCTTTTTTCGTTACACCTGGCCCGCCAGCTTCACCGCAAAGGGTACGATGTTATTGGGCGTTTTGTTTCTGGCGAACAGGCGGTGGATTACACCCGGAATCACATCCCAGATGTGGTGACAATGGATATTGGTTTGCATGGCAGGTGGAACGGCGTCGAAACTGCTCACAAGTTGCGCGAATTCACCCAGGCCCCCATCATTTTTATCACCGGCTATTCCCAAAAAGAGATAATCGATCGCGCGCTGCAAATTGAGCGGGCCTACTACCTGCCAAAACCGTTGAATGACCGGGAATTTAATTCCATCCTGGAAAAAGTGCTGTCTTAAAACATCAACATCGCCTGACATTGGCCCTGAGCGTCAAACCCAGGGAACGTTGATACGAAGCATCATGTGACTCCGCTATTTATTCTATTTTTCATCATCATCTGCCTCCCCCGCTGGGGCAGGGGACTCACGCAAAAATTATGGCTCTACCGTTTTTGGTGTGAAAATCTGTAGGGGCGACCCTTCAAAGCATAAACAGGCCCATTTTTGCAGGGAATTCAAGCACAAATCCAAGATTTTTCGCACGGGGCGGGTCGCCCCTACCCGTTCCCCATTAAAAACGGGAGAGCCAAAATTATTTAAAGCCCATCCCCCCACCGGAACGTGTGCCCGTCAGGGCAGAAGGATGGGGGTGGGAAAAATAAAACGCCCGGCGGCGTTCCGGGCGTTTGGGAAAAGGGCGGGCAAAATGTAAGGGCGCGTGAAAAATCGCCTATTTATGCCAGGGTTTCTTGCGAAAACAAATCAGGTTATGCCCTGGCAGGTCGCCCTTACACTGTTAAATTTCGACCGGGTTCGAGAGCATCGCCGCGATGAGTTTGACGGCGTTCTGCACATCGTTGTAATCCACCATCTCGCTCGGCGCATGGACGTAGCGGCACGGGATGGAGATGCAGCCCACCGGCACACCGGCGCGCGAAACCTGCATGGCGGTGGCGTCGGTGGTGCCGCCCAGCAGCACTTCGCGCTGGTACGGGATTTTGTTCTTTTCGGCGGTGGATGTCATCCAGTGGATGATGCGTGGGTCAGCCAGCATCCCGCCATCTTTGACCTTGATGGCCGGGCCGTTGCCCAGTGCCACGATAAAGTTCTTGATGCCGGGGGTGTCGCCCCAGCCAGTGACATCGATGCTGAAGCCCAAATCGGGGGCCACACCATAGGCCGATGTCCCGGCGCCGCGCAGTCCAACTTCTTCTTGCACAGTGAAAACGAAATACACCTCGTGCGGCGTCTCTTTCAGCGCGCGCAGGGCTTCAATCGCCACCGCACAGCCGATGCGGTCGTCCATGCTTTTCGCCACCAGGCGGTCACCCAGATCCATGAAAGTGCGGTCAAAGCCACAGACATCGCCAACCTTAACGGGGTGATTCTTGTCGCTGGTCGCGCCCACGTCGATATAAAACTTCTCGATGGCCGGGGTGTCGCTTGGCTTTTCAATCGGCTCGGCGTAAATCACGCCCCGCGTGCCGTTGACGAAACGCACCCGCCCGCCCATCATGTTCTGCGGGCGCACACCGCCAATATTGGTGAAACGCACAAAACCTTTTGCGTCGATGTGGGTGGCAATCAGGCCGATTTCGTCCATGTGCGCCGCGATCATGATCTTTTTGCCGCCTTTGGGGCCTTTGCGCACGATCAGGCTGCCCATCTGGTCAACGCGCACTTCATCAGCCAGCGGCGTCACCTCGGCGCGGATCACATCACGGATGGCGCCTTCATAACCGGAGGGGGAGAAAGTTTCAGTCAGTTTTTGAATGAGTTGTTTCATGGAAAATCCTTTTTATTCACATTATGGAGTGCGGAAGCTCACTTCCGCAGCGCAAAAGTCAAGGTAAATGCAACTTCTCACCAGCCGCAAAACTCAAAACCTGTTGGTGCGTGATGACGAACACCTTCCGGCATCCCATCACCTGCCACTCGCCGCCGAGATGCCCCACCAGCGCAGTATCTTCATCCAGGCCGAGCACATACTCATCTGCGGGCAAAAGCGCCTGTAAAACCGGCAACGTTATTCCACGCCAGGCCAGCATCCGGTCAAAGTGCGGGAAAATGTGCGCTTTTGACAGCAGCCCAAAGGCTTTTTGCTGGCGCAGGCCGAAAGAGCGCATATCCGGCAGGAATTCGCCCAGGAACATCGCCCCGGCGGAACAGCCCGCGAAGGCTGCTCCCCGCCCTGTCGCTTTTATGACCGCTTCCCAGGCTTTACTGCCCCGCAGCGTTTCGTACAGATACCCCGGCTTGCCACCAGAAAAATAAATCAGGTCGGCCCCGGCAATTTGATCCGCGAAACGCGCATCTTCGGCAGATTCCCGATCAACGATAGGCAGCCCGCTGACATCTGCGCCCAGCGCCCGGAAGTGCTCCTCGCCCATGCGCATCCAGCGTCCCCAGGATTCTTCGCCTTCCTGCCCGGCGGCGGTTGGGAGACAAACCACTCGCGGGGTTTTGCCCGCCGGGGCGGCTGCATCCAGCAAGAACCGGTCAACAGCGTTCATCACGGGCAGGTATTCGCCCGAGCCGAGCAGCGCCACCAGGCCGTTCATGCGATTATCGGCGTTCCTCGGCCAGCAAATCGGGGGAGATGCGTTTTAGCGCGGCAGAGAGCAGCGCCAGCGAGTTCTTCCAGTCATCCAGCCGCGCAATCGAGGCAGCCGAGTGAGTATAGCGATGCGGCACCGAAACCGAAACGGTCGGAATGCCCGCCCGCACCTTATGGATCGCGCCGCCATCCGTCCCGCCGCCGCCCGGCTGCCGGTACTGATACGGGATTTTCTCCTCGTCGCCGGTCGCGCTCAGGAAACGGATCAGGCGCTGGTCGTTCAGGGTTCCAGCGTCAGCTGTGTAAATGGCCGGGCCGCTGCCCAGCTTGGTGTTGTAGGAAATGTTCTCGCTGCCGTCAAACATCGGCTGGTCGTTGGCGGGGGTTGAATCCACCGCAATGGCCAGGTCGGGGTTGAAATGATAAGCCGCCACCCGCGCCCCGCGCAGGCCGATTTCCTCCTGCACCGAGAAAGACAGGCACAAATCCACATTGGCAGGCGGGTTTTTCAGCAGGTCGATCAAAATCGCCACGCCGATGCGGTTGTCGATGGCCTTCGAGATGATGGCCGGGCCATTACGCTTGAAATTCGGCACAAACGCCGCGCGCTCGCCAATTTTGGCCTTACCCGCGCCGCCCGGTCCCAGATCGATTTTCAACTGGTCGAGCGGGATTTTGCGCTGGCGCTCTTCTGCCGTAGTCAGGTGGATGGGCCGCGCCCCGATGACACCCGGCAGTTTGCCCTTGCCGACCACCACGGCCCGCCCCGGAAGCTGGCGCACGTCGATGCCGCCCACCAGTTCGAAGCGGTACAGGCCTTCGCCTTCGTCGCTCACCAGCATAAAACCGACTTCATCCATGTGACAATCGAGCATCACGCGCAGGCGGGAGCCGTCAGAAGTGCCGGACTTTGTCACCAGCACATTCCCCAGCGCATCGACTTTAACCTCGTCGGCGTAGGGTTTCACTTCTTCCAGCACAATTTTGCGCACTTCGCCTTCATCGCCCGAAACGGCGCTGGCGTTGCACAGCTTTTCGAGCAGTTTGATCTGTTTTTCGGTGATATTTGGCATGGGTTAATCTTCCCAGACAATTTTCGAGACAAAATCGGCATCCAGGCTGGCGATGAATTCCGCCACCAGGCGGCCGACGCGGTTGATGTCTTTGTACGAAACCACTTCCACGGGGGTGTGCATGTAGCGCAGCGGAATCCCGATGATGGCGGTGGGGATGCCTTCGGCTGTGATCTGCGTGGCGTAGCCATCGGTGCCAGACATGCGCGGCATCACATCCATTTCAAAGGGGATTTCGAGCTTTTCAGCCAGCTCTTTGAATTTTTTCTGCAAAAACGGGTGGACATTTGGCCCCAGCCCAATGGCCGGGCCTTTGCCGAGTCCGTGAGTTTGCCAGTCGGAGGCCCCGGGGCCTTTGGCAAAGGTCACATCCACAGCAATGGCGAGTTCGGGGCGCAGGCCAAAAGCCGAGGTGAAGGCGCCGCCCAGGGTCACTTCTTCCTGCACAGTCGCCACCGCCCAGACATCCCACAGGTGCTTTTTGCTTTGCAGTTCTTCCAGTGCCACCGTCAGGGCAGCCACCGAAGCGCGGTTGTCGAGCGTGTGGCCCGAGATCACATCCCCGCTCAGGTCGGTGGGAGTGGATGCGTACGAGATTGGTGAACCAACCGGCACTTTGGCGGCAACTTCTTTGGGAAGCAGGCCGGTATCGACCCACAGGTAGCCCATCTCGACCACGCCTTCGCCAACGCTGGGGGGCAGGGTCTTGCCCGGCGGCAGGACTACTACACCGGGAATGTCTTCCGTCCCGTGAACCGTGACCGGCGTCCCCGGCAGGATGCGCGAATCAACGCCGCCCACCTGTGTGAAGCGGATCAAGCCATCGATTACCTGTGTCGCCAGCAGGCCGATGGCGTCCATGTGGGTGGCAACCATCACCGAGGGGCGTTTTTCGGCAGTCGAGGCGCCTTTTTTCAGTCCTTGCAGCGAACCGATGCGGCTGATGCTGATTTCATTGACCAGTGGACGCCACTTTTCTTCGATAATCCGAGAGATGGGCGTTTCGTACCCCGAAAGGCCCGGGGCCGAGAGCATGGATTTCAGGAATGGGGAAATATCTGGCATGGGAATTGGGACTTTTGAATGGGATTTTCTCGAAAATGGCCTAGAAAAAACGGCTGAAGTCGTCACTACTTGGGTAGTACCAACTTCAGTCGGGCAATACTGCTATACATTCCATCCCCTGGCGCTATGGTGTCGATGTTGGGGTAGGGGTTTCAGGCGTGTTGGTTGGCGGCAGGAACGGCGTGGGTGTGTTGGTTGCTGTTGGCGGGACTGGCGTAAAGGTGGCTGTCGGCGTGGATGTGGCGGTGGATGTGGCGGTATTTGTGTTGGTCGGTGTCGGCGAGGGGGTGATGGGAGTATTCGTCGGCGGCAGGAACGGCGTGGCAGACGGTGTGAGGGTTTGGGTGGGCGTTTCGGTAGATGTGGCTGTGGCTGTGTTGGTAATAGTCGCGGTTAACAGGTTTGGCGTGACGGATGGGCCATTTGTCAGGGATGGGATCACTAATTCGGTAGCGGTAGCAGTTGGCGTATTCGATGGAGTCGGGGTGGGGGTGGTTGGCCCGGGTTTAAATTGCATGGCGACCAGTCCCAGGCAATAGCAGGGAATGGTCGCCAGGATAATCCAGAGCAAGGCTGTACGTCGCCGGTTGGTAGTTTCGTCTGCGTTAAACACCTTGCTATGATAACATCAGTCAGCGTTCGGGGCAAGAAGCTGAAATGTTAGTCAGCAATTCCAAATTTAAAAAAGGGATGAAATCTATGGTAAGGTTTTGGGATGACAATCCAACAAAACCTAGGCCTTCAAAACATAATGAGTTACTATCGCAAACGCTGGTCAGGAGCAACTTAGGTACGAAAGCCCAGAAACAACACCAGTTACAGGGACGCTTCCCCTGTTCGTAACTGTGGGTAACAAAATCATCCATCAGAGAAAAATATACCAATGAATAAGTTTTGCTGTATACTTACCGATTGCCTTTTCACCCGGAATACCTTATGAAAACTCCTTTTTTCCTTCTTTCAATTCAAGAGTCGCATTCCATCGTGTATTACGTGCAACTGGTCGCCACAATTTGTTTATTGGGTGTAATGCTGAAATTGGGTTGGGACTTTCTTGTTTTGGGTTTGAAAATCACTACGGGCACAATTGGTAAAAAAGATGCGATGCAGCAAAGTTTTACGATATTTTTTGGATTCTTTTTAGCAATGTTCGTTACTGGCATTATTTGGATGGATAAATCTGAAATGGCACTCTTAGAAATAGTGTCATTCATTACCATCGCGATTTCAGTTTCCTTTTTTATCTCGTTCTTTTTTGCATTGGGTGTGTATGCAACGACTCGATCATAGATCGGCTTAAAAACATGGACTTTCTCCTTTCCTCCCTCCGCTCAACCCCTGAATACCAGACCTTCATCAAGCAAATCCAGGAAGATAAACGCTTTCCCGGCCTGGGATTGCCGCGCGCAGCGCGGTTGGCGCTGTTGGCGGCGATTCATAATGATTTGAATCGCCCCATCATCCTGCTGACCGACCGGGCGGATCATGCCCTGGCGCTGCAAGACGAACTTGGGTTCTGGCTGCCTGCCGTTCCGCGCTACCTGTTCGCGGAGCCGAATCCGCTGTTTTACGAGGATGCGGCCTGGGGCGTGGCAACACGCCGCGACCGTTTGCAGGCCATCACGGCGCTGGCGGCCTATCACCTGCCGTTTGCGGAGAAGCCGTCACAGGCGCCGGTGATTGTGGCCTCGGCGCGGGCGGTGATGACGCGCACCCTGCCCCGGCGCGACTTCCTGAAGGCCAGCAAGAAAATCGCCGTCGGGCAGGAGGTCTCGCCCGAGGCGCTGCTGCGCGCCTGGGCGGAGATTGGCTACGAGGCGGCGGATACCGTTTTCGAGCCGGGGCAATTCTCCCGGCGCGGCGGCATCCTGGATATTTGGGTGCCGTCTGAGCCCTACCCGGCGCGTATCGACTTTTTCGGCGATGAAGTGGATAGCATCCGCCGCTTTGACCCGGCCTCGCAGCGGACGCTGGCGAAGTTGGAGAATGTGCTGGTGACCCCGGCGCGGGAATATTTGGTGAAGGCCGATAATTCGAGGGGCGATAATTCGATATTGGATAATTCGAGTATCGAATATCGAATGTCGAATGCCCCATCCGAGTTTCTTATTCCTGTTTTCCACCCATTCCCTGCCTCGATTTTGGATTACCTGCCCCCACGCGGCATGATCCTGGTGGATGATCTGTCTCTGGCTGAGTCGATGGTGGCGGAGGTGGAGGAGCAGGCGGTCAAATTCCGCGCCGAGTCGATTGCGGAGGGGACGCTGCCAGCCGATTTCCCGGTGCCGTACCTGAGTTGGGCGGAGGTGCTTGATTCGGTGCAGGCACATCCGTGGGTGGAGATGGGTTTTGGGAACAGTGATCAGGATGCAGTGATCAGTAATCAGTTGCGGGATGTGTTTGGTCACGACCAGCGGTTTGGGGGGCGGTTAAAGCCTTTCGTGGAGTATCTGGCGAGTTTAACGGCGCAACGTGACAGCGTGGTTGTGATTTCCCGGCAGAGTAAGCGCCTTTCGGAGTTGTGGCAGGAGCATTGGGATGAAAATCTCCCTCACCCTGGCCCTCTCCCGGGGGGAGAGGGGAGTGAAAGCCCCTCGAAACAGGAGGCAGGCGGCGGGGCGGAAAAAATCCAGTTTGTCGAAGCGTCGCTGTCTGAGGGTTTTATCCTGCGCGTAAAACGGGAAAATGATACGGGTGGACATCCACAAGATGAAACTTTGCTCCACCTGATTACCGATTCGGAAATCTTTGGCTGGGAGCGCCCGACGCCGCGCACCCGGCAGCGGCCCACCACCGAGACGCCCGAGGCAGCTTTCGGCGATTTGCGCGCCGGGGATTTTGTGGTGCATGTCGATTATGGCATTGGCAAGTTCACCGGGCTGGTGCGGCGGGTGCTGGATGGGCATGAGCGCGAGTTCCTGGCGGTGGAGTATGAGGGCGGGGCGCAGGTGTTTGTGCCGGTCTTCCAGGCCGACCGGCTGACGCGCTATGTGGGCTCGGATGGCGATTCGCCCAATGTGACGCGCCTGGGCACGCAGGAATGGTCGAACGCCAAGAATGCGGTCAAGGAAGCGGTGCAGAAGGTGGCCGAGGAACTGCTGGAGCTGTATGCCAAGCGTCAGACGGTGACGGGCTATGCGTTTGGGGCGGACAGCCAGTGGCAGAAGGAGTTGGAGGACAGCTTTCCGTATGTCGAGACGCCCGACCAGGTGGCGGCGATTGCGGCTATCAAGCGCGATATGGAAACGGCGCGCCCGATGGACCGCCTGCTGTGCGGTGATGTGGGCTACGGCAAGACCGAAGTGGCGCTGCGAGCGGCTTTCAAGGCGGTGCAGGACGGCAAACAGGTGGCGGTGCTGGTGCCGACCACCGTGCTGGCACAGCAGCACTTTGAGACCTTCCAGCAGCGGCTGGCAGCCTTCCCGGTGACGGTGGAGATGCTTTCGCGTTTCCGCAGCCAGCGTGAGCAGACCGAAATTATCCGCAAATTGCTGTTGGGGCAGGTCGATATCATCATCGGCACGCACCGGCTGATGTCGCAGGATGTCGAGTTTAAGGATTTGGGGCTGGTCATCATCGACGAGGAACAGCGCTTTGGCGTGACCCACAAGGAGCACCTGAAAAAACTGCGCACCGAGGTGGATGTGCTGACCTTGACCGCCACGCCCATCCCGCGCACGCTCTACATGGCCCTGACCGGCGTGCGCGACATCTCGACCCTCAACACCCCGCCCGAGGAGCGCCTGCCGATTATCACGCATGTCGGCCCGTACTCGCCGCGGCTGGTACGCCAGGCCGTTTTGCGCGAACTGGAGCGCGGCGGGCAGATATTTTTCGTCCATAACCGCGTGCAGACCATCCACGCCATGAAAATGCACCTCGAAAAGCTCGTCCCCGAGGCGCGCATCGGCATCGGTCACGGCCAGATGGATGAACACGCGCTCTCCAACGTGATGCACGACTTCACCGAGGCCAAAATCGACATCCTGCTCTCGACCACCATCATCGAAAGCGGCCTCGACATCCCCAACGCCAACACGCTGATCGTTGACCGGGCGGATACGTTTGGCCTGGCCCAGCTCTACCAGCTTCGCGGACGCGTGGGACGCGGCGCGGCCCGGGCGCACGCCTACTTTTTCCGCCACCGCAAGCTGGCTCCCACTTTGGAGGGCCAGGAGCGGCTGGAAGTCATCGCCGAGAACACCCAGCTCGGCGCGGGCTACTCCATTGCCATGCGCGACCTGGAAATCCGCGGCGCGGGCGAACTGCTGGGGATGCGCCAGAGCGGGCAGATTACGGCGGTCGGCTTCCATCTCTACACGCGCATGCTGGCGGCGGAGGTCAAAAAGCTGCGGCGGGCAGCGGCCAGCCTGGATGGAAAAACCGATGAGCGGATGGCCGTTATCGGGGCGGGAGCCAGTTCCACGCCGCTTTCCGTTTTCGAGCAGGAACTCAAAGAACCCGTGACTGTCGATTTGCCCCTGGCCATAGGAATCCCTGCCAGCTACATCCACAACCAGGACTTGCGGCTGCGGCTGTACAGGCGCATTGCCTCCTTGCGCGAGGAGCACGAACTCGAACCGCTGATGACCGAATTCGCCGACCGCTTTGGCCCCCTGCCCGAAATGTTCGCCAACCTGTTCTACCAGATGCGCATCAAACTGCGGGCGGATGCCGCCGGGCTGGCCTCCGTCAGCACCGAAGCCGGGCAGATTGTGCTCAAATACCCGGCGCTGACCGAAAACATGTCCCAGCGCATGCTCTCCGATTTAGGCTCGCGCATCCGCGGCGGCAAAAATGCCTACTGGTGCAACTTCCTGAAGGATGATGA
>CAIJPN010000185.1 GCA_903822545.1 uncultured Anaerolineae bacterium
CCGCGCGGAGGTACGCCAGAGTGTGGTGATTGTGGTGGTGGCTGAAAAAAGCCTGTAGAGAAGGTGCAGCGCACTTTCTCCAAAATCTCCTTATTTTGAGGATTTTAGGTAGAATAATATTATGGAAATCCAAATTGCAGTAGCCAAGATCAACAAATATGCTGTTTCACAAAGCGGTGATACGTTGGAGGTTGTGGAGCGTCCAAACGGCGGGCTGTCGGTGGTGCTGGCCGATGGGCAGTCTTCGGGGCGCGGGGCCAAGGTGGTTTCGATGATGGTGGTGCGCAAGGTTATCGGGCTGCTGGCTGAGGGCGTGCGCGATGGCGCGGCAGCGCGGGCGGCTTCGGATGCGCTCTTTGCAGAGAAGGCCGGGAAGGTTTCTTCGACGTTGAACATCGCTTCGGTGGATATGCAGACGCAGACGATTGTGCTGGCGCGTAACAACCCCTCGCCCGTGTATATCGTGCGCGGCGAATCGGTGGAAATGTTGGAAGGTAAAAGCCAGCCGATTGGGGTTGCGCGCAATACCCGCCCTTTGATCTCTGAAATCCCGCTGGAAGCCGGGTTGACTGTGGTGATGTATACAGACGGCCTGGTTCATGCCGGGGAGCGACGCGGGCAGCCGATGGATGTGGGCATGACGCTGCAAGGGCTGCTGGAAGATAACAACCCGGCCTCACAGGAGATCGCTGATGCGCTGCTGGCCCAGGCCATGCGCCTGGATGATAACCGCCCGGTGGATGATATCAGCGTGGTGGTTATGCGTGTGATGACGCGCCAGGGTGATGATGTGCGTCGTATGAGTGTGCGGTTGCCGATTAATGTATGAAAGCTTTTTTGCGTGGATGGAGAGCCTCCTGGCGTGATACGTTGCTGCTGGTGCGGGAGTTTCGCCAGCCGCTGCTGGTTTTCTCGCTGACGATCTTGCTGACTGGCTGGGCGTATTTTGAGCTGGCGCAGAAGTTGCATGAGCCAGTGGAATCGATGGCCGAGGCTATTTACCTGATGCTGACGCTGACGTTTTTGCAGCCCAGCCAGGATTTCCCCAACTATCTCATTTTACAGGTTTTCTACTTTTTGATGCCGGTGTTGGGGGTGTTGACCCTGGCGCAGGGGCTGGCCGATTTTGGCGTTTTGCTGTTTAACCGCCGCGCGCGGAGCAAGGAATGGGAGATGGCTGTGGCTTCTACTTTTAGCGGGCATCACATCCTGGTGGGGCTGGGCCACCTGGGCTACCGGGTAACTGACCAGCTGCATGACCTGGGTGAAGAGGTGGTTGTGATTGAGCTAAACCCGGCTGCCGATATGGCTGGAGCCATCCAAAAGATGGGCATCCCGATCATCCACGATGATGCCACACGCGAACATGTGCTGGATGGGGCCAATATCAAAAAAGCCAAGTCGATTGTGTTGTGCATCCAAAACGATGCGCTTAACTTGAAAATTGCGCTGAAAGCGCGCAGCCTGAACCCAAATGTGCAGGTGATCATCCGCATATTTGATGAAGATTTCGCCGAATCGCTGCATACCCAGTTTGGGTTTACGGCCCTGAGCGGCACTGGCATCGCGGCCCCGGTGTTCGCGGCTTCGGCGGCGGGAGCCGATATTACCAACCCGATCACGATCGAGGGTGAGGCGCTCAGCCTGGCGCGCCTGACAATAGGCCCGCAATCAAAACTGGTGGGTAAAACGGTGGGGGATGTGGAAGAAGAATTCAGCGTGAGCATCATCCTGGTGCGTTATGATCATCACTCGGATCTGCATCCCAAAGATGCCCGGCAATTGAAGCGAAACGATCAACTGGCTGTGCTGGGCAAGCCCGCCCATTTACATACGCTGCTGCATGAATGCCGATAGCCCCAATCGCTCCTTGCTGGTTGGCCTGGTAGGGCCGTGTGCTTCAGGGAAAACCACCCTGGCCGTCCGGTTAGAAATGTTGGGATGGCGGGTAAAGCACATTGCACAAGAACATTCGTATGTAAAAGACATGTGGAAGCGCGTTACCAACCCCGATGTGTTGATCTTCCTGGATGCATCCTACCCGGTCACGCTCCAGCGCCGCCGCTTGGACTGGCAGGAGGCCGATTGGGCAGAACAGCAGCGCCGCCTGGGCCACGCCCGTCAGCACGCCAACTTTTATATTGATACCGATACCCTGACCATCGAACAGGTAACCGAAAAGGTGGTGGAATTCCTGCAAGATGCCTTGTGATTACCACCAGAACTTCAAAAAAAATTGCGCCTTTCGTGATATTTGAGGGTATAATCAGCGCTTGCATGCCGCCAGCCTGTGGCTGGTATTTTTATGCGCGGAGATGTTATCTCATGGTACGTAATCTTTCCTTTCGGATGGTCATCATTGTGGTGATTTTGGCGCTGGCAATTTGGATTGATGCCAGTAATAAACTGACCATTACCAACCCGTTTGACCAGTCCGTACTTGCTTCAAAAGATGTTCCTGTTACCCTGGGGCTGGACTTACAGGGCGGCGTTCAGGTTTTGATGGAAGCCGATGTAGAGGCTGGCACCCAGATCGATCCTGCACAAATGGAAGTTGTTCGCTCCATCATCGAAAACCGCACCAATGCACTGGGCGTTTCAGAAAACTCGATCCAGGTGGCTGGTACAAGCCGCATTGTAGGCGAGTTCCCCGGCGCAAAAGATGCTGAGGCCATCCTCAACACCCTTGAGCAGACCGGCTTACTGGAATTTGTGGATACGGGCAATACATATCTTGAACCCGGCACTGAAATCGTCACCGATTTCGCTCCCCGCGCCAGCGACACCCCTTCCGATCCCAATGCGCCCGCCCCGGTGGTCTATCACACAGTTATGACTGGCAGTGATTTGGATTCTGTAAATGTTGCTCCCGGGCAACTGGGTGGGTACTCGATTGACTTTATCCTAAAAAGCAGCGGGACTCAAGTTTTTGCCGATCACACTTCTGCGAACGTTGGCAACTACCTCACCATCGTCTTGGACAAAAAAGTGATCTCCAGCCCGCGCATCGAATCTGCCATTACAGGTGGGCAGGGCCAGATTACTGGCAACTTTACGAATGAAGAAGCCAATGCCTTTGTCGTCCAGTTACGATATGGTTCGCTGCCCATCCCGATGAAAATTGTTGAAACCCGCATCATCGGCCCCACACTGGGCGAAGACTCCCTGCGCAAAAGCCTGATTGCAGGGATCATTGGCATGACCATCGTTATCCTTTTCATGATCCTGTACTATCGCCTGCCCGGCATTGTGGCCACACTGGCGATCCTCTTCTATGCGGCTATCGCATTTGCTTTGTTCAAATCTGTGGGTGTAACATTAACCCTGGCGGGTATCGCTGGCTTCCTGATTTCGACTGGCTCAGCGCTGGATGCGAACATCCTGATTTTTGAACGTATCAAAGAAGAATTGCGCAACGGACGAACGTTGGAACAATCTCTGGACCTGGGCTGGATGCGTGCCCGATCGGCAATCTTTGACTCAAACATTTCCACCCTGCTGACATCCGGCATCCTTTTCTGGTTCGGATCAGCGTTCGGCGCAACAATCGTAAAAGGCTTCTCGCTGACCCTGGCTCTCGGTGTGGCGATCTCGCTCTTCACCGCCATCTTCGTCACGCGCAGCTTGCTGGCGCTATTCTTGCGCAATTTCAAACCCACCAACCTGCAATTTTGGTTCGGCATCTAAGAGGGTATGATCATGAACCTCCTCGGAAAACGTTATTTCTTCTTCGCCCTATCCCTGCTCATCATCGTCCCCGGGCTTTTGATTCTCGCTTTTAGCGGAATGCCGCTTTCGCTCGATTTTACTGGCGGCTCATTACTCGAAGTTAAATTCGACAGCGGGGCCCCCCAACCTGCCGAACTTATCACCATGTACGCCGATCTCGGCATCAAAGATACCCAGGTCACCACAACCGATTCCGGCAGCATGATCATCAAATCGGCCTTTCTAGATGACAAGGCCCGCAGCGCAATCACCAGCCAGATGGAAGCCAGCTTCGGCGCAGTCACCGTCCTTCGTTTCGACAGCGTTGGCCCGGCAATTGGTGCCCAGGTAACATCTCGCGCAGCCCTGGCGGTCATCGTAGCTGCCCTGGTTGTGGTAGCTTACATCACCTGGACCTTCCGCGGCATTGTTCACTCCTTCCGCTACGGCGTTTGCGCCATTACTGCCATGGTGCATGATGTCGCGATCGTCTTTGCTGTCGCCGGGATTGGTTCACTGGTGGCTGGCTGGGAAATCGACGCCCTTTTCCTGACCGCCCTGCTGACCGTTATCGGTTTCTCGGTGCAAGATAAAATCGTGGTATTCGATCGCATTCGTGAAAACGCGAATGTTTTGCGCAAACTAGATTTTGAGAAGCTGGTCAACCATTCGATTGTACAAACCCTCCAGCGCTCGATCAATACCCAGCTGATGACCGTAGAATTCATGCTGCTGGCACTGGCGCTCTTTGGTGGCATCACCCTGCGCGAATTTGCCGTGATCCTGCTGGTCGGCCTGTTTAGTGGTACTTACTCTTCTATCTTTATTGCCGCCCCCATCCTGGTAGTATGGGAAACGCAAGAGTGGAAAACCTGGTTCAAGAAACAGGAAGCCATCTAGTTTTTGCAGCATCAACCAGACGCGCCCCGAGTTGTTACGGGGCGCGTTTTTTTATTTAGACCTGGTGGTACAATCCTGCTGCAATTGACATATACCACTTTCATCTGGAGGTTTCCATGCCCGAAGCTGTCATCATAGACGCCATCCGCACCCCGATTGGGGCGCTGGGCGGCGCGCTCGCCAAAATCCGGCCAGACGATATGGCCGCGCTGGTGCTGAAAGCCATCATCGAACGCAACAAACTCGACCCGGCGCTGGTCGAGGAAGTCTACCTGGGCTGCGCCAACCAGGCCGGGGAAGATAACCGCAACGTAGCCCGCATGGCCACCCTGCTGGCCGGATTCCCCGTCAGCGTGCCAGCTGTGACGGTTAACCGGTTGTGCGCTTCGGGCTTGTCGGCAGTCAATGCCGCAGCCCGCGCCATCCGCGCCGGGGATGGGGAGATTTATATCGCGGGAGGCGTCGAATCGATGTCGCGCGCGCCGTATTCGCTGCCCAAAGCGGAAGAAGGCTTCAACTTTGGCAATCTCACCGCCTATGACACTGCCCTGGGCTGGCGCTACCCCAACCAGAAGATGAAAGACCTGTACGGCACCGACTCGATGGGTGAAACCGCTGAAAACATCGCCGCCCTGAAGCCGCACATCACGCGCGAAAAACAGGATGCTTTCGCTGCCCAATCGCACCAGCGCGCCATCGCCGCCATCGACAGTGGCAAATTTGCCGAAGAAATCATCCCCGTCCCGGTGCCGCAGAAAAAAGGCGACCCGATTTTGGTGACCACCGACGAGCGTCCACGCCGCGATACGAACATGGAAAGCCTCGCCAGGCTCAAACCAGCCTTCAAGAAAGATGGCGGGACTGTAACTGCCGGGAATTCATCCGGCATGAACGATGGCGCATCTGCCGTACTGCTCATGAGCGCTGAAAAAGCCGCCGAATTGGGGCTAAAGCCCCTGGCGCGGATCGTTGCAATGGCCTCGGCTGGCGTCGAACCCCGCATTATGGGTATCGGCCCCGTTCCGGCGGCTAAAAAAGCCCTCCAGCGCGCCGGTTTGACGATTTCCGATCTCGGCCTGGTCGAACTGAACGAAGCCTTCGCCATCCAATCACTGGCCGTGCTCGAAGACCTGGGGTTGGATCAAGCCATCGTCAACGTCAATGGCGGCGCAATTGCGCTCGGGCATCCGCTCGGCTGCTCAGGCGCACGCCTGGTGACCTCGCTTGTCCACGAAATGCGGCGGCGCGGCAACGTCAGGTATGGCATGGCCACCCTGTGTGTCGGTGTCGGCCAGGGCGAGGCGACAATTGTTGAGTATTTGAACAATTAAAAAAAACGGCGCTCCCGTTTTTAATGTGGTAATGGGTAGGGGCGACCCGCCCGGCGCAAAAAATCCTGATTTTACGGCAGATTTCTCGGCAAAATTGCACCAGTTTATACCCTGAGGGTCGCCCTTACGAGTTTTCACGCCAAAAATGGTAAAGCCCAACAAACAAAGCAGTTTTTAAAAGCGAGGCCCCATGTCCCACGAAATTTATAAACGTCTGGCTGAACGGCTGGATGCGCTGCCCAATGGCTTCCCAGCCACGCCTGATGGCGCAGAGCTGCGCCTGCTGGCGCGCCTGTACACCCCAGAAGAAGCCGACCTGGCCTCGCGCCTGCGCCTGACCCGTGAATCGCCCGAAGAAATCGCAGCCCGCACCGGGTTGGAAACATCCGAAGCCCGTAAACTGTTGAAAACCATGACCCGCCGCGGCCTGATCGCAGCTGCGCGTGGTGAAAAAGGCCTGGAATACGGCCTGATGCCTTTCGTGGTCGGCATTTATGAGATGCAAGCCGGAAACCTGGATGCCGAAATGGCTGCCCTGTTTGAAGCCTATTACAAACAGGCTTTTGGCGAAATCTTGAGAGTCCAACCGCAACTCCATCGTGTCATCCCGATCAATGAAAGCATTCGCAATGATATGGAAGTTCACCCACACGAAAGCGCTGCGGGATTGGTGAACAACGCCCAGGCCTGGGGTGTGCTGGATTGTATCTGCCGCCAGCAGCGCAACCTGCTCGGCGAGGGCTGTAATCACCCAATAGATGTGTGCATGACTCTCAGCGAAACGCCCAACGCCTTCGATGGCAATCCTGTCATCCGCGCCCTGACCCGTGACGAAGCCCTTGCCACCCTGCAGCGCGCAGCCGATGCCGGGCTGGTGCATTCCGTCAGCAACAACCAGCAGGGGCTGCACTACATCTGCAACTGCTGCACCTGTTCGTGCGGTATCCTGCGCGGACAGGCCGAACTGGGCATCGCCAACGTGATTGCCCGCTCTGCCTTCGTCAACCAGGTGGATGATCTACTATGCAACGGCTGTGAAACCTGCCTGGATTACTGCCAGTTCGAGGCGCTTTCCATGAGTGACGAATCCATTGTGCAGGTCAATGACATCCGTTGCGTTGGTTGCGGTGTATGTGTGCCAAAATGCCCGAATGACGCCCTGGGTATGCAGCTACGCCCGCCAGAACAGGTAAAACAGCCGCCCGTGACACTCAAAGACTGGGGCGCAGTACGCGCCGAAGCGCGCGGCATCCGGCTGGAAGATGTGCTGTAACCCGTTTTGGGGAACCAAAACTACACAAAGACCGTCTCTACAGAACGGTCTTTTTTGATTCGCCATTCAGGAGTCCCGTCTATGCGTAAACTCGCGTTCATTTTGCTGTTTCTTTTCTTATCGGGCTGCTCTGCGGTGCAATTCAACCCTCCGCCACTGCCCGCCAGCATCCCGGCGGCTGCGGCCACCGCCACACCTGTACTGGTGCCTGATTTATCGACCGCCACGCCCATCCCATCACCGGTTCCACCGACCGAGACACTTACACCCACCGAAACAGCCACCCTGGCCCCGGTGGAGATTCCAAATTTTGAGCAGTTCACCATGCTCGATACGCAAAACGGCTGGGGCTGGGTTTGGAGCGAAAAACCCGCGCTGTATCACACTTCGGATGGTGGATTAAGCTGGGAATTGCTATCCCTGCCTGAAAACGGAACCTTTTCTGGCTGGAGTAACCACTTTTTCGATGGCAAGACAGCCTGGCTGTCCGGATTCGACTCACAGGGCGGCCAAAAGCTATCTTATACCGGCGATGGTGGTAAAACCTGGCAGGCTCGGTCTGCCACCGGGCTGGAAAACCTGGGCGGGCTGCCCAGTTACACCTTCTTCGATGCCAGCCACGGCTTCGCCGAAGTAGCCGGGGTGGGCGCGGGCAATCTTTACATCCAGCTTTATGAAACGCTCGATGGCGGGAACAACTTCCAGCTTGTGCCAATGATCAGCCCAAACGGTGAAAACAGCCTGCCCCCCGGCACCATCCACCTGTGCAGCATCTGCAACGATGTGTTTTATTTCGACCTGGCCCGCCTGGTCGTGGTGAAGGGCGATATGGGCTCGATGCAGCCCTCTGGCGCGATCAACCTGCTGGTCAGCTTTGACCATGGGATGAGCTGGCAGCCCCAAAACCTGCCGCTGCCTCCCGAAAACGTGACAGACCTGGCAGCCCCGCTGACCCCAAAGTTCTTTGGCGCCAACGACGGCCTTTTGCCGGTAAAACTGCTTTACTATGGCCCCGATGGCGCCCAGACTACCGACCTGCTGCTGATTTACATCACCCGCGATGGCGGCAAAACCTGGCAGATCAGCCCCACGCGCATCGAAAAAGCCGCGCGTTTCCCCGGCCCACAATTCTTCGATGCCAACCAGGGCATCGTCCAGTGCGGCGAAAGCATCTGCGTGACCACGGATGGCGCGCAAACCTGGCAAACCGTCACATCCAACCTGGCCCTGCCCAACACCGAAACCAGCTACATCCGCCAGCTAACCTTCGCCGACACCCGGCATGGCTGGCTGGTCATCTCTGACAACCAGGTGCAGCGCTACTACCGCACCACCGATGGCGGCCAGAACTGGGTTTTGCTCAACCCATAATCAAAAATGACTCCAAAATCTGTAGATTTTGGATTTGAAACGCCAACGTTAGAAAACGTTGAATTCCCAACCAAGGAATTTATCGAATATGTCTCGCCCCCAACTTTTGCTTCCCCTGATTGCTTTGATCCTCGCTTCACTCGCCTGCTCGCTCCCTGGTGGAGCAACACCCGCCCCGGCTGTTGCTCCCGTTACTGAGACGGTGGTTATCCCGACAAACATAGCCACCGTTGCGCCGCCCACTCCAACCACCGCTCCCGGCCTGACACTCGAACAAACCCTCAACGCCGCCTACCAGCTTCCCGGCTCAGATGGCAACCTTCAAACCTTCCAACTCACCGATGGAGCCTTCCAAAACGGCAGTGATGGCTCCGCCCCCAACTTTGCATCCATCTTTATCAACCCGGGTGCAGTTGCCCTGGGCGATCTAAATGACGATGGAGTAGGCGATGCGGTTGCGCCCATTGGCATTGGCTACGGTGGCAGCGGCACATTTGTCTATCTGGCCGCATTAATCAACCAGGGCGGAATGCCCGTTCATAACCCCGCCACCACCTATGGGCTGGGTGACCGCACCAACGTCACCGCGCTGGAAATCGCCGATGGCAAAATCTATGTGACGGCTATTTTGCATGGCCCCAACGACCCACTGTGTTGCCCCAGCGTCCCCACCAGCATGATCTTTGAATACAACGAGATGGGCTATCGTGTACTGCACTGGACAACGACAGCCCCATCCGGCTTGGTGCGCGAAATCAACATCACCGACCCGGCCCCCGAAGCACAGATCGGCGCCAGCCTCACCCTGCGCGGCAAAACCAGTGTTGGCCCTTTTGAGAATACCCTGGTCTACCGCATCTACGCAGCCGACGGCATGGCTGTGACCGAATCCTCGCTTATGGTCACAAATACCGATATCGGCCAACCATCCACGTTTGAACTGCCGCTAGACTTCGCCGCGCTCGGCCTGCATGGCCGCATCCGTGTGGAAGTGGCCGAAATGAGCATGGCCGATGGCTCAGTGCTCATGCTGGATAGCATTTACCTGAACGTGCCGTAACACTCCCTCACCCCTGGCCCCTCTCCCAGTGGGAGAGGGGAGAAACTCCCTTCCCTCCTCGGGGGAAAGGTTGGGGATGAGGGCGAACGGCGTATAATAGATCAATGTCAAAATCCAAACTCGTCGCCCTGCTCTTCGCGCTCTTCATCACCTGGGTCATCTTCGCCGCTGATACTGGCACGTTCCCGCCAGCCATCCGCTATCTCTACGACCTGCCTGGCTACGACAAAATTGGGCACTTCGTTCTTTACGGAATCCTGGCTTTGCTGTTGGCGCTGGCTTTCCCGCGCCGTGGACGCCTGCGCCTGACCAAGGCCGCCCTGCTCCTGGCCGCTCTGGTGGCGCTGGAAGAATTCAGCCAATCCTTTTTCCCGAATCGCACCGCCTCGTGGGTCGACCTGACCTTCAGCTTTCTCGGCATCCTGGCCGGGGACTGGCTGGCCGGGCGTTTTCGCAAAAAATCTTAACCTATGGACACCCGCCCCCTCATCCTGCTCACCGATGATGATCAATCCATCACCGACAGCCTCGGCCCGTTCCTCGAGCGCGCCGGGTTCCGCGTCAGCATCGCCGCCGATGGCCAGGCCGGGCTGGATAAAGTCAACCAGTTTCACCCCGACCTGATCATCCTGGATGTGCTTATGCCGCGCATGGATGGCCGCGAAGTACTGCGCCGCATCCGCCGCTCGAACAACTGGACGCCCACCATCCTGCTCACACAGGTTGGAGAGTCATCTGAGCGCGCGCTGGCACTCGAAGAAGGCGCGGATGATTACCTGAACAAACCATTCGACCCGCACGAACTGCTGGCGCGCATCCGCGCAGTGCTGCGGCGCGCCAGACCGGGGGAAAAATCACTTTCGGCGGCCTGGAAGTTGAGCGCCTCCGGGCTGGTGCTGGATCGCCGCGCCCGGCGCGTTTCTCTCGACGAAAAGCTGCTCGAACTGACCCCCAAGGCTTTTTCGGTGCTCGAATACCTGATGACCCACCCTGACGAAGCTGTTTCGCGTGAACGCCTGCTGGACGCAGTTTGGGGCTGGGCTTACCCGGCAGGCACGCGCACCGTCGACACGCGCATGGCTGAACTGCGGCGCACCCTGGGCGACGACCCCGATAAGCCGCGCTTCATCGAAACGGTTTCGGGCGAGGGCTACCGTTTTGTGGCCCTGGTTTCAGGGGAATAATGATGAAATTCATCAAGGCTGCCCTGGTTTTCCTGCCGCTGCTGCTTGGGTTGCTGGCAAGTGTGGCCGCGCAATGGCTCTGGTCGCCGGTGCCGCTGCTCCAATTCCGTGTGGATATTGGGATGGCGGCTTTTGTCATGGGGCTGGGCAGCACGTTGTTTTTGCTGGCAGCCTGGAGCGGGAACTGGATCGAGCGGGTACAAACTTCCAGGAAACTGGAGGCCGCACACAGGGCGGAAGCGGAAAGCCGCAGGCAGTTCATCCGCCGCTTGGATCATGAGATCAAAAACCCGCTGACCGGTTTGCAGGCGGCCCTGGTCAATTTGCAAGAAGCTGAAACCGAGGAAGAACACCTCCGCTCGGCTGAAAATGCCCGCCGCACGCTGGAGCGCCTTTCCACACTGATGCGCGACCTGCGCAAACTCTCGGAGTTGGAAGAGCGCTCGCTGGAATTGTCACAGGTCAACATCCCAGAACTGCTGGAGGAGATGGTGGATGCAGCCTGTTCGCTTCCTGCCTACGAGGACCGCGCTGTTAAAGTGGTGGCTTCCACCATCCCCTGGCCGCTGCCGCCGCTGACAGCTGACCGCGATCTGCTGGGCCTGGGATTGTACAATCTCATCCAAAACGCGCTCAAATTTTCGGGGCGGGAGGATGCGGTGGAAGTGCGCGCCCGCGAGGATGGCAAAAGCCTGGTGATTGAGGTGGCCGATGCGGGGCCGGGCATCCAATCGGAAGACCTGGAACATGTTTTTGAAGAGTTGTATCGCGGCGCAAATGC
>CAIJPN010000186.1 GCA_903822545.1 uncultured Anaerolineae bacterium
ACGCGGCAAAGGAATGCCTGGAAGCCTGCGGCCTGTTTGCCGGGATGCTGGTACTGGCGCTGGCTGGCGAAGACAAAGAAACCATCCTGTTTGAAAACGATGTAACCGGGATCAGCTCGGAGAAGCTGTTGGCGATCGCGCAGGGGGAGTACAAGGCCAAGTCCGCGCACCAAATTCGTGGCAACGGCTACGTGGTGGATGCGCTGGAAGCAGCCCTGTGGTGCTTCTGGACGACCGATACCTTTTCCGCCGCGGTGCTGGCTGCTGCCAATCTTGGCGACGATGCCGACACCACCGCCGCCATCTGTGGGCAGGTGGCCGGGGCCTACTACGGGCAGTCCGGTATCCCGGTGCCCTGGGTGGAGAAGTTGTACCTGAAGGAGAGGATTATTGAGTTGGGGGAACGGCTGGCGGTAGATTTATGAAAAGAAAAGGCCCCGGCGAGTTTCGCCGGGGCTTGCCGCATTAAGGGGGTATTTGCGGCCTGGATGTTGTGACACACAAGGTTCAGGGTACCGAAATCTGATGGGGATTGGGCCTGCTGGATTGACTGGTCAGGGAGAGACCCTGAAAAGACAAGAAGGCCGAAGTTCATCACCGGAATGGCAACCACAACGACAACACGCCCGCCAACCTGGCTTTGCTTCACGGTCATTATCCCCTTGTGGGACTGCCATGATGAAGTCCGTCGAACAAAGCGCTCATGACATCGTGCCCTTCGGGTACAAAAGCCTGTTTTACCGAAGAGCCGGATGAAGCGAAAGTTTCACGTCCGGTTCTGTAGTAGCGGTGGGGTGAGCAATCGCCCCACCGACCATAATTAGCCCGCATTTACTGAAATATTTCGTTTTCTTGCATTATAGTGCCTGATAAATTTGTAGAGCAACTTTCCGAGTACAAAATAGAAAATCACATCCACAACAAAAGCCCAAATTCTTAATTCATCTTCGATGCCAAGCGAATCTGGGATTGAGACACCTGGGTTGTCCACAACAAATTGTACAGGAAATCCACCGCCACGCACGGGCGCAAAACAATCCTTGAGAGGTATACATTCTGTGCCGTATTGCTTAATGACAGGACCAATTGGCTGGTAGGTAAATGAAAGCAATGTTATGCACAGGGCAACAAATGTAGTCAAAACATTGGGACTTGTTTTCAGTGCAAGATTTGCTCCAATGAATAGGATGACCGAGAAAACAAAAAATGTCATTGCAAGAAACGGTGATGCTTCATACGCATACATGAGCCATGCGCCAGCCAGCGCAAGAAAAAGACCGATCACCATTAATCCAATTGCGATTGCTCTTAACTTTATTGAAATAGCATTATTGTTTTCAGGATTAGAAGCCATATAAAGATTCTATGAGTAACTGTTGAGTCAAAATGTTCCTGCTGCCATTGCGGTAGAGCTGCCCGTTACCGAGCAGACCCCGCATATCATTCAGATGATCTTGCTGGACAAATCCCGGCGTCCCAAGGGATTGCTACGCTGATGCGGAACTATCGCACCGGGCTATTCAGAGATACTCGCGTCCGTAAAAGCAGTTATGTCAGGCCAGGAACAAAGGCCAATCTTACACGTTTAGGGCGGTTGACAATGTGCGGTTTTACCACGCCGAACTGGGCCAATAGCTGCTTGAACCCTACCCAATTATAGCTCTTGCGCTGACTGCGACGATTGAGATACTTCCAATTCCAGGAAACAATCTTCCAGGTTGGCCGGGATATAAACACCGGTGGGAGACAGCGGATCGAGAGTGGGGGTTAGTGTAAAGCGATCCATAATACCCATTCTTTGTGAATGTGCCACACGGGCAGGCTTTTAGGCTGGAATTTGGTCACCTTGCCTATGGCTGGTGTGCAAGATAGTAGAGAACATCACATTTTCAAGGTACGTCAAGGATGTGGATAAATGGTATCTAAAGGTGTAGTAATGAGTGGCGGTGGGGTGAGCAATCGCCCCACCGACCATAATTGGGCAGCGGTTGCTGTATTTTCCTATGGAAAATTATAAGTCACTTGTTTCAGCCGCCAACCTTTCTCAGTGCTGTTTGCAACCATGCCAATTCGATTGAGTAGTTGATGTTCCCGCCGTTGGAATTCATATACTGGATTTTTTTTGCTATCTTTTCGGCAGCAGGTCTGCCAATTTTCGCCAAACCATCAATTACCACTTCAGAATTACGTGCGTGATGTTGGTCTAGGGTGAAATGTGAAAGAGCGTTAATTAACACATCCGTTGCTCTCTTATCGCCAAAACTTGCAACTGCTTTAATTAGTGTGTGACTTGCATGAGGTCCGAAAGGATTTGAAAAGCATTTTTCCATTTTTTCAATTAGCGATAATAAGGCATCGGGGTCGCCAGTTTCACCCAGTGCGTCCTCTATCGCCTCTGATAACAATCGGTTCCAATCATATTTTTTCAATGCATTAATAAGTGCATTAACTGCTACCTTTTCTTTTTCTACTCCCAATGCTTTAATTGACGCCAACCGAATAGTATCATCTACCTCTTTGTTATTCAAATTCATTACCAATCTTTGAATATAATGCTCAGGTGATTCGAAAAAGTGCTTTTTCATTTCTATTCCTTTCTTGAATCTACTTGCCAGCCGCCCAACGAGACTGTCGAAAAACCCTTTACCAGAAAAATTTCCGCAAAAATCTCCCACAATGGGCTTGAAAATCGCTAAAAACTTGTGGCGAAGATGAAAAACGATCCAATTTTCAATGTTTTTGTCCCACTTTCCAAGGGCGATTTTTTGAAAGGGGACTTTTTCGACAGTTTCAATGAGACCATCGAAAAACCCATTTGCCGCGGGCTGATCAACCAAGCAACCGCTCAGCGGGTTGGGCTGGGGATCAAAGTGTGGTTTCGGTGGGTGGATCTGCTGCCCTGGTGGCTACTGGAGTGCCCAAAAACGCAGATTTTCCCGATATTGTGCACCACTGCAACAAACTCCATTGTACATCCAGCTTGGATTTTGAGCGCAGGGTGAATTGGTTCATGGGTTTGTGAACACAAATGTTCGCAAACACCGACATCAACAATTTGCAACCGCTGGCGGGCTATTGATTTTGGCCTTCATCTCATCGAGCACAAGGTGTAGTAATAATGAGTGGTGGTTCGGGAGTGGCGGTGGGGTGAGCAATCGCCCCACCGACCATAATTAGGCGGCGCGGGTAGTAAATGGCCTTTGACTTGAAGTACATCATTATGTGTCTTGTGCAAGAATTTTTTGTTGATAAAGATGTTATTTTACTATTTGAATATATGTGTCTTTAGATATCTCATCAATACCTGATTCTGAAATCCATAAATATAAAGGGTCGGTTCTGTTAATCACAGTTTGTGGATATTTGTAGACCACTGAACTGGGAATATATCTTGAAAGATAAAAATTATCAAAGATAGAACTTTGATAATTGGAATATTTAAAGGGAGAAATGCACTCTCCAGAGTACATTGATAATGTATCTGCAAGAAGGAATTCGTATTTGGTTTCCGTTTCAACACAATTTTCACACGAGACAGAAACTTCAAAGTCGGCAAGGCTATATTCCCTCCTAAAAAATTCTTGAACACTTCTTGCGCAACTTTCTGCACTC
This sequence comes from uncultured Anaerolineae bacterium, assembly GCA_903822545.1. GTDB lineage: Bacteria > Chloroflexota > Anaerolineae > Anaerolineales > Villigracilaceae > CAIJPN01. The sequence continues at coordinate 3,613 of CAIJPN010000186.1, forward strand.
ATTTCAATAGGATAAAGTATTGAGATGTTGCTGTAATAGTATGTATTAATTTGACTATCACCTATGTCTGCAAAAGTTGGTTTCAATGTTATCGAAAATTGGCTTTTGGGAGGGAGGGTATCTAATGTGATAAGGATTGAGTTGCTGCTTCCAGACATCCTGATGCATTGTGAGGATTCGCTGTTCTCGATTCTTAAATTTAGAGATGGATTGCTATAGTCTATGCCAAAGGAAGAAATATCAGGAATGTTATCGTCCCACCCTTGTGATAAAGATTTCAGACAAATGAAAGTTCTGATATTGATTGCGTTTGTTTCGCCATCGTTTTGAATACTAAACCCACCCCCTGTAAGGTCGTATGTGGATGAAAGAGCCCCCATACTTAATGGGTTAAAAGTTAAATTCGTAAAAGACCCGTTATCTTTTTCATCCTGTAACCTTTTCTGAAAATTTTCATTCCTTATTTGTATATAAATTGCTACTCCTATGCCCACAATCGCGGTTAAGACAATATTAGTGACAGATAGCCACTTATCAAATGATGGTTTTTGGTTTTCGGCTGTATTTTTAGATTTCTGACCACGAGATTTTGACATACTAATCCTTATATCATCATCCAGCCAACGAGACCATCGAAAAACCCATTTGCCGGAGGCCGAACGGCCAGAAAACCGCTCACCCGGTTCGGCTAGGGGCAGAAAATGTGGTTTCGCCGGGCGGATCTGCTGCCCTTGTGGCTACTGGCGCGTTCCAAAAACGCAGATTTTCCCGATATTGTGCACCACCGCGAACAATCTCCATTGTACATCCATCTTGGATTTTGAGCGCAGGGTGAATCGGTTCATGTGTTTGTGAACACAAATGTTCGCAAACACCGGCTCAACAATTTGCAACCGTTGGCGGGCTATCGATTTTGGCCTTCATCTCATCGAGCACGAGGTGTAGTAATGAGTGGTGGTCGGGAGTGGCAGTGGGGTGAGCAACCGCCCCACCGACCATAATTGGGCGTTTTTTTTTTTGCCAGACTTACAGCAACAGAAATACAAATTCAACCATAGTTAATCATTTTTTGATATTTGCGCGGTAGTTTGTTACGCGAAGATGTGGCGCGCAGACATAAAGCAAGCATTTTACTGCCAAGTTTCTAACCTTTGAAAAATCTTCCGCAATATCAATTTGAGATTCGCTCCAGATCAAAATCAAGATGGATAATAAGATACATATTTAACATTACTTCCCCGTGCGCCGAAGCGTCGGTAAAAGTCACGTTAAATATATAATCGTCCTTGTTTGCGGAACCTTCAAAGGGAGTTATCGTTTCTTCGCCGGTACCCGTACTTGTTGTTATGTTCTTTAAAACCAACTGATTAGAATCGCGGGTATAAGCGCCATCCAACAGAAAGGTTAATTCGCCGCCACAATCGCTGCCCGAACCCACTGTCGGCAGTTTTAGTTTACCGAAGTTTAAGATGAATGTTCCGTCATTCATGAGTTGGAGTTGCGCTTCCCCCTCATTCTGACATAAATCGGTATGCACTTCGTTGGTAGAAAAATCAGGCACATCATAAGATGCCGTATAAGTGCCTGCGTAAACGGCAATTCCATCTATGCCCGCCTGCATGGCGGCTGGAGACGTGAGCGTGAGCGGCATGCGTGTCGGCGCTTGCAATTGGCTTTCCGCTTCCTGTGTAGCAAGAGCATGGGCTGGAGGCGTGAGCGTGAGCGGCATGCGTGTCGGCGCTTGGGCAGTTTCTGTTTGGCTATCTTCAATATCCCACTGACGAGACCACGCCGCGCAACTCAGCAACGTCAAGGCAAGCATGCCAATAGCGATCGCAATTCCTTTTTTCATAAGAATCTCCTTTTATATTCTGACAAAAATGTGAATACTAGCGCCCAACGGCAGGTTTCACCGGCGCGGGGCGGATTTGGCAGAAAAAACGACCGGGTGAAATCCGCCAAAGGCACAGAATCCCTGGCGGGGCGGCGAAGCCCGCCCCGCGCGTCCGCGTGCACCAACTCAGCATGGCCCGCCATCCTGTATCCCGAGAGAAACCGCCCAGCGGAGACCGATAGACAAATTATACTGCGATGGTGGCAGGTCAGGAGGCTGTACATCGCATTGGAGACGCGCCTGGTCGCAGTCCCGACGTGCACTGTGGTCGCCGGTCAAATTGATGTGTCCATTGGCGGCGTGGGGGAAAGCCGAAGACCCCGATAAGAAAGCTAAAGTCCTGAATGACCGGGGCCTGCCCAAATTCATAATGATGAGGAGCATACAATGGGCAAGCGCACAAAAAAGATCGAAGAAGCTCATCCATTTGATGGGCTGAGCAAGGTCAACCCGAACGCCGCCGGGATCGACATCGGCGCGGAGGAGATTGTGGTCTGTGTGGCGAGGAACGAGAGCACGCAGATCGTGAAAGGGTTTGGCAACTACACTTCAGACTTGAAA
>CAIJPN010000187.1 GCA_903822545.1 uncultured Anaerolineae bacterium
CACAAAGGACGGCTTTTCTGACCTGGCGATGGAAGTCGCTTGCGCCCTACATAATTTAAGAATGGAGTGCCGCCATCCTGTTGCGCCTACCATCTCGCTGCGCCAACTCGTGACATAAATTTATTACCGATAATGTCTAGTATATGTATCGTTATTCACACACTATAAAGTGGTTGGTTGCTTTGTTTATGATGAGCACGATGCCTTTAAAATCTTTGATAAAACGCTGGATAGTTCCTGATCTTTTCCCGGATGACGCCGAGAAAAATGGCCGCGCCCACCTTGTGCTCGCGGTCATCCTGGGGCTGGATCTCTTTGCCCTGCTTGGTATGGCCAGCCTGGTAATCGCGCCTTTTGATCCTGCCTTGCCGTTGGTAGTGCTGTTTTTCTTGTTGATGATGAACCAGTTTTGTCACTGGCTGCTGTTCGCCCGCAAGCTGCGACTGGCAAGTTTCCTGGTGGTGATCGAAAATTTCATCTTCCCTGCATTGATGGTGATCGTGCGAGGCTCGGTGCTGCTGCCAATCGCTGCATTTTTTGTTGCACCGGTCATCATCTGCGGTGGCTTGTATGGCAAACGAGGTGTGGTGCTATCTACGATACTCTCTTCGATAAGCATCGGTATCCTGATGATTTGTGAGGCTGCTGGGCTGTTGCCGCAAAGCAACACTGCGCTCAGCGCCAATCAGTGGATCACCTTTGTCGTTTTATTTGGCATGATGGGCATATTTTCTTATACAGTGAATGAGCAGACCCGCAATGCTCTGGAACGCATCAAAATGGAAATTGCCGAACGCCAGCGCACTGAGGATTCGCTGCGCCTGATAGAGAGGCGTAACAGTGCCCTGATTGAAAAATCTCCCGGGGGAGTTGCCCTGCTTGATCATAAGGGATGCTTCACCTACGGCAGCCCATCTACATATCGTATGTTTGGCTACACATCAGAAGAATTGATTGGTGAAATGGCGCTGGCGAAAGTGCATCCTGATGATGCCGCTGCCTTGCATGCTCAGTTTATGCAACTTGTCAAAGATATGGCCCAGAGTTCTTTCTCGGCTGAATATCGTTTCCGCACCCAAACCGGTAGCTACCTGTGGGTGGAGGGTACCTTCACCAATCTGCTAGATGAACCAGCGGTAAAAGCTATTGTGAATAATCTTCAGGATATAAGCGCTCGCAAGCAGGCAGATGCCGCACTGCGCACAAGCCAGGAGAAATTTGCCAAGGCTTTCCTCTCCAGCCCCGATGCGATCGTGCTGAATTCACTGGAAGATGGGCGCTACCTGGATGTGAACGACAGCTTCTTGCGTGATACCGGTTACAGCCGCGAAGAATTGATCGGCCAGCCCATAACTGGACAGAAAATCCTGGGCACACCAGAAGACCGAGAGCGCATGGCACAGGCGCTGGCAACGCAGGGTTTTGTGCGCAATATGGAAGTACAGTACCAACGCAAATCGGGTGAGATCCGTCATGCCCAGGTTTCTGCCGAGGTGATCGTTTTAGAGAATGGGCAGAAATGCTTACTATCTGTAATACGCGATATTACCGAGTATAAGCAGGCAGATGAGAAACTGAGAGTGAATGAAGCTCGCGCCCGGGCTATGCTCAATGCCATTCCCGATATGATGTTCCGAATGGACAGCAACGGGACTTTCCTGGATTACAAAGCAGATACGAAGGATCTGTATGAACAATCGGTGCCCCTGATTGGGCAGCGCAACCGCGATATATCCCCGCCAGAATTTGCCGACCTGATCGAGTATAAGGTTGAAAAAACCTTATCTACATCCCAAATGCAGACATTTGAATATCAACTACCCATTGCTAATATTGGAATGCAGGATTTTGAAGCCCGCATGGCCCCCAGTGGAGCCAACGAGGTAATTGCGATAGTCCGCAACATTACCGAAGGCAAAAAGGCCGAAATGGCTTTGCTGGATACCATAAAGCTCCAGAAACAGTTGGAGAAGACAGCCTCCGTTGTGCCTGGGGCGATTTACGCCTTTAAAAAAGATGTGACTGGCCATATCAGCATGCCGTATGCCAGCCCGA
>CAIJPN010000188.1 GCA_903822545.1 uncultured Anaerolineae bacterium
AAATACTTGCTGGAAGAGAAAAATCACACAAACAGACGGTTCCGTGCTACCCTAAAAGGGAAGGTGAATGATTCCGTCCACATTCATCCGCTGCCCATCCCCTGTCCCGTCCACAGGGGATGATTTTTGTTCCATCCGGGCCGCAAACATCAATGCCAGTTTGCGCATCCCCGCCTGCCAGGCGGCGGCTTTTTCCGGTGGAAGTGGAACATAGTCCACAGTTAAGGTAATTTCGCTGCTTTTCACAAACGTTCTGTATCAGATAACTATTGCAAGGCTTCAGGTTGGAGTTCAGGTTCACTCGTTTTCAGGGTGCCAGCTTCCGCGATAAGGCGGGATGCTTCCAACCGCCCATACTCGGCATTTACCAATTTGCGTACCATCGCGCCCTGACTGCGCCTGCCCATATCGTGGGCCTGGCATATTGCTTCCAGTTTCCGTTTCGTTTCCGGGTCTACTGGGATCGTTTGATATTTTGAATTGGTCATTTTTGTCCTTCTTACAGTTTCTTCGATTGCGGTCAAAAATTTCTGCGAACCGTTGTGAAAGCAGTTCGCGCTTGTTGCTATCTATAGATAGCAAATATTATCACTATTTATAAATAATTGTCAACAAAAAACTATCCAAAGATTGCAATCTTGAAAGTAAACTTTTTCTATCTATGGACAAGAACGAAGCATTTCGAGAATGGCTCAGAGAAGAAATCAAGAATCGCGGCTGGAAACAGGCGGATTTGGTTCGTGAATCAGGCCTGGATTCGGCTGTGATCAGCAACATCATTAATGGGAAAAGAAAAGTAGGGGAGACGACAATTGTCGCCATTGCCCGGGCATTACGCTTGCCCCCCGATCTTGTATTTGAAAAAGCTGGTATCCTGCCCGCCAAGGCTGATAATTTGACGCCTTTGCAGAGATCCATTATCGGAATGGTGCAGGAACTTCCAGACAGCGATTTAGAAATGGTGGATTCCATCCTGAGAACCCACGTCAGCAAGAAAACCAAACAATCTTTATCCAACCCCGCTAAATGAAATCTGGCTACACCCACACACCTTGACGCAAGACCTATGCGTGTAATAGAGTGTCTTGTTCAGGTACTTTGCTATGCCATCAACCCAATCCTATCGATAAAGAAGTTACAACTTTGGCCCACATCCCACCTCCCACCACAATCCCCCCAGGCTCTATTGTTGATGCGTACTTGCGCGACAGTGGAGGCCCTCGCCAGGAAGCCAGTACCGAACAACAATTGGCTGAAATTGTGAGCTATTGCCAGCAATACGGGCTGGCCCTGCGCAACAAGTTTATCGACGTTGCTCAATCGGGCGGATCCACGGTTTCACGCGAGGCGTTTAACAAGCTGATTGACACATCCCGCAGCCCTGAAACCCGTCCCCATGCGCTCCTGCTCTGGAACTATGCCCGTTTTGCGCGCGATCTGGATGATGCGATTTACTACAAGGCTTTATTGCGTAATCGGGATGTGATCATCCATTCGCTAACCGACCCAATCCCAGAAGGGCAATACGGCCGTATTGTAGAATTTTTCATCGATATCTCCAATGAAGAGAAAAGACGCCAAACATCCTCCGATGCAAAGCGCGGTCTGCGCGAGCTTGTACTGAAACATGGTTGTGTTCCTGGGGTACCCCCGACCGGTTTCAAACGTGAAGTGGTTGACCTGGGCACCCGGCGAGACGGCTCTTCGCATACTGCTCACAAATGGGTACCAGATCCAGAACTGGTACCCCGAATACAACGGGCTTTTCAAATGCGCACAGAAGGGTCAAGTTTGGCCCAAATCCATGATGAGCTTGGGCTTTTGGGTTCCATCAATTCCTACAAAACCTTTTTTGCGAATCGCATCTACATTGGGATTTTGGAGTTTGGCGATCTGGTGGTAGAGAATTATTGCGAGCCGATGATCGATATGGAGACATGGAACCAGGTTCAAAAAATTATCCAGGATTATGCGGCGGCCAGGGTTTCAGAACGCCACCCACGAAGGGCAGATTCACCTTACCTTCTTTCCGGCCTGGTTTATTGTGCTGACTGCGATTCCCCGTTGGCTGGCAACACAACCACCCGCACCCACATAACCGGCCGAGATGAGGCGTATCGCTGCTCTCGCTCCAAGCGCCATGCTGGTTGCACTGCGGGACGAATTGGCCGCCGAACTCTTGAAGATGCCGTTCTATACACTCTGCGCGAATACATTCTTTTGCCCGACAGCATGGTTGCAATGTTCAATATAGAGCAGACGGCCCAGGAGCACCGCGAAACCAGGCGAACCGAACGCCTGGCTGTCCTGGCTGCCGAAAAGAAAAGGCTCGCCACTCAAATTACCAACATCACGCGCGCAATTGCAGAACGCGGGCACACGCAGGCGCTTTTAGATAAGCTGACAGAGTTGGAAGCCAGGCGCGCAACCGTAACAGCCGAGCACACCCAGCTAACCAATACCCGAATTATTGCGGCCCCTGCCTTGGCCGAAGATCAGGTCATTGCTCTGGCCAAAAGCATTGTCGAAGAACTTACCAGTGGCCCGTCAGAAGAAGTAAGACAATTGTTGAGTAGCTTTATTTTCAAAATCCGCGTCAAAAAACATGAAACAGGCCAGATTTCCGGCTCAATTACCTACTTTACCCCCACAAAAAAGCCCCCGCCCGATCTCCCACAATCGGAAAATCTAGGTTACAATTTGCCTATAGGACGACCCCCTGTGGGGGCACCTCGATTTACGCATACCATTGAAGTCAACATCCCGATCTACAAAAAGCCCCGCTCTCGCTGAGTGGGGCTTTTTGTATGCCTGGGATAAAATATCCCCACAATGACCTTCACCCCCTACCTTCTCCTCCCACTCGGCGCGGTTGTGGCCTTGATGTACGTCCTGGCCCGCATATGGAGCCTGCGGCAATATCGCGCCACGCAAATCTTTGGCGTGCTGCTTTTGGCGGCCATTGGCACGGCGCTGCTCCAGGCGCTTGAACTTTCGGTCCAAGGGTCGGATTGGAAGGCGGTATTCTTCCTGCTGCGCTTTGTCAGTTTTGCGCTGCACCCGCCGATTTTCCTGCTGTTTGTGCTGGCGTATACCGACCAGCCGCCGCGCCGGGCTGCGTGGCTGCTGCTGGAACCGGCCCTGATGGCGCTCGTGGCGGCGACGATCAGTTTTCATCACTGGTTTGTCTACGATTTTCGCATCAGCGCCAGCGGGCCTTTCCCGGTGCTGCTGATGGAGCGCGGGCCGCTGTATTGGGCGCACCTGGCTTATGGCGGGTTGGTCTATGGCGGAGCGTTTGTCATTCTGTTCGGCGCGGCGCGCAAGCGGCGGGTTTTCCTGGCAGATGCGTTTTGGATACTGCTGGGAGTGCTGATTCCCGTCCTGGCGGATGTGGCCCACCAGTTGAAGATTTCGCCCATCCCCGGGTTTGGGTTTACGCCGACGGCGATGGCGGTCAGCGGGCTGATTTATGGCCTGGCGCTGGAGAAGTTCCGGCTGTTTGACCTGCTGCCGCTGGCGAAAAGCCTGGTGTTTGAACACCTGCCCGACGCCTTGCTGGTTTTTGACGGGAAAAACACATTGCTGGAGATGAACCCCGCCGCCGAATCCGCCCTGGGGCTGGAGGCCGCGCTATGGGTGGGTCAACCCCTGGAGCGTTTGCCCACCGCGCTGCGGGAGGGGCTGCGCTCGGGCTGGGATTCACTTTCCATAACGGGACGCAGTTACGAAGTCCGGGTTTCGAGTCTAAAGGGCAACCCGCCCCAGGCGGCGGGAAAAATCATCCTGCTGCGCGATGTGACCGAGGCCCAATCCCTGGACGCCGCCCTGCAAACCCAGGAAATTGAGATGGCGGTGGCCGAGCAGCGCGAGCAGATTGCGCGCAGACTGCACGATACCCTGGCGCAAACGCTGGGGTTCATTGTGACCCAGGCCCAGGCGGTGGAGGCGCTGCTGGAGCAGGAGCAGGGCGGGGCGGCGCGCTCGAACCTGGCAGAACTGCAACGGGTGGCCGGGGAGGCGCACACTGACCTGCGCAAGCATATTTTGGGGCTGAAAATGCCCGCCGCCGGGGGAGATTTCCTTTCCAGCCTGCGCGAACAGGCGCGTGATTTTGAAGCCGCCAACCCGCTGCGGGTGGCACTGGACGCGCCCGACCTGTCGCCGGGATTGCTTTCCCCGGCGGTGGAGAGCCAGGCGCTGCTGATTCTCCAGGAGGCCTTTGCCAACATCCGCAAACATGCCCGCGCCAGCCGCGTGGAAGTGGTGCTGACCCGCAGCGCGGACGAGTTGCTGCTGATGGTGGCCGATGACGGGCAGGGTTTCCAGCCGGAGCGGACGCCGGGCGCGGAAAGCGGTCATTTTGGACTGGTGATGATGCAGGAACGCGCCGCGCTGTGCGGCGGCTGGCTGGAAACGCGCTCCGCGCCGGGCCAGGGCGCGCGCCTGATTTTGCACCTGCCGCTGGACAGCCAGCCCAACGCCCCGCGCCGCCTGCTGCTGGTGGATGACCACCCACTGTTTGTGGAGGGCTTGCGCAATATGCTGACGGCGCGCGGCTTTACGGTGGTGGGCGTGGCGCACAACGCCGAGCAAGCCCTGGCGCAAACCCGTCAACTGCGCCCGCAACTGGTGGTTTTGGATATTTCCATGCCTGAAACCAGCGGCCTGGAACTGCTGCCCGCCCTGCAAGCCGAATTCCCCGAAATAAACGTGGTGATGCTAACCACCGCCGCCGAAGATGAGCAGGTTTTGCAAGCCATTCAACGCGGCGCGGCGGGTTTCCTGTTAAAAGGGGCCAGCGCCAACGAGTTTTGCGCCGCGCTGGAGAAAATCATGCGCGGAGAACTCATCCTGCCGCCGGAAGTGGCCGCGCGCCTGCTGCGCCAGCAAAACCCGGCCTCCGTGCCGCTGGCCGATTCCGGGCTTTCCCCGGCCCAGCGCCGCGTGGCGGAACTGGTAGCCAGCGGCCTGACCTATAAAGAGACCGCAACCCGCCTGAACCTTTCGGAGCGCACCATCAAGCACCACATGAAACAGGTTTTGGAGCGCCTGCACCTGCAAAAACGCGCCGACCTGGCGCGCTATTTGAGGGAGAAGTAAGGGCGCGTCGCATTCCTGCCCAAAGCGTAAAAAAACCACGGAGACGCGGAGAACACGGAGTTTAAAAGCTTTGGGTGTGTTCCATTTCAGTTGAAACCGTCCCGAAGGTTCCTAAAAACGGCATGATTCACGGTCAGAAACCTTCGGGACGTTCCATTAATAACTCAAATGGAACGCACCCAAAAGCTTTTGTCTTTCTCCGTGAACTCTGTGGCTCCGTGGTTTTCGGTTTTTAACTCGATTTTTGCGTCAATGCGCGCGCCCCTGCCCCGCCGAATTCCCCCCCTAAAAACCGCCAGGAAAAAAGACTGTACTTTTTCTTGCACCTTTTGTCCTCAAAAGTACAGTGGCAAAAAGGCCCTCTTGCCCTATAATTCCCACCGCTGCATATAAATTCGACCTCTTCTTCACCCCAACCCAGGAGATGAAATCATGGAACCCTTGACCCCCTCCCTGCCCGTTGAACAGCCCACTTTGCAGGTAGAACTTCCTGAATGGCGAAAACCGGTTTTGACCCACATTAGACATTATCGGTAATAAATTTATGTCACGAGTTGGCGCAGCGAGATGGTAGGCGCAACAGGATGGCGGCACTCCATTCTTAAATTATGTAGGGCGCAAGCGACTTCCATCGCCAGGTCAGAAAAGCCGTCCTTTGTG
>CAIJPN010000189.1 GCA_903822545.1 uncultured Anaerolineae bacterium
AGCGCAATGACCGCTTCCGGCCCTTGTTCATAAACTTTGCGAATTTCTTCGTCAGTTGGTATTTGCAATGTTGCCATGTTCCCAATTGTCAACGACTTTCCTATTTTCTGCAACCCTACTCGGCTATGCCTGAGTAGTTACTTTATATATCTTTATTTTAGCCCCAAAATTGAAAAATTATGCCTCCCGGCGGTGCTCCACCTGCTTTCCCATAGGGTTTTGGCTCCATGCACACTTTCCTGCCAGCCGTGTCTAAACCGAAAAATCAGTGTTCTCAATATACACAGTTCGCCAGTTGTCCATTCACCCACCGGGTTGCGGATGATTTATACCCATATATCCCCTGTTCCCACATTCCTAAAGAGCACAAATGAATATATCGAATACACCATCCAATCGACTTGCCGCGCCAATCGCTATTGTCGGGTTATCTGCCATTTTTGCCAAGGCGGCAAATTTGCCCGAATATTGGGACAATATCGTCAAAAAAATCGACGGTATTACTGATGTGCCCCTTTCCCGCTGGAACATCGCTGATTACTACGATCCCGACCCTGCCCAGCCAGATAAAACTTACTGCAAACGCGGCGGATTCATGCCGGATATCGATTTCGACCCGCTGGAATTTGGCCTGCCCCCCAACATCCTCGAACTGACGGATGTTTCCCAATTGTTGACCCTGGTGGTCGCCAAGCAGGCGTTGGAAGATGCCGGGTATGCCAATGCCAGTGAAGCGGTGCGACAGCGCACGGGTGTGATCTTAGGTATCGGCGGCGGGCAAAAGCTGATCACGCCGCTCACATCCCGGTTGCAGTATCCTGTCTGGGAAAAAGTCTTGCGTAGCCTGGGCTTGAGCGATGAAATGGTCAAAACCGCCACCGAACGGATGAAGCTGGCCTATATCCCCTGGGAAGAAAATTCCTTCCCGGGCATGTTGGGTAACGTAATTTCGGGGCGCGTAGCCAACCGGCTTGACCTGGGCGGCGTCAACTGCGTGGTGGATGCCGCCTGCGCCAGTTCGCTCAGCGCTCTCCAGATGGCTGTGAGCGAACTCACCTCGGGCCGCACAGATATGATGCTGACCGGCGGGGTGGATACCGATAACTCAATTTTCATGTACATGAGTTTTAGCAAAACCCCGGCATTCTCCAAAAAGAATGAAATTAAGCCATTTGACGCTGAATCGGATGGCATGATGATTGGCGAAGGCCTGGGAATTTTGGTGCTCAAACGCCTGGCTGACGCTGAACGCGATGGCGACCGGATTTATGCCGTCATTAAAGGTCTGGGCGCTTCCAGCGATGGGCGCTACAAGAGCATTTACGCGCCCCGCTCTGAAGGCCAGGCCCTGGCGCTTGATCGCGCCTATGAATCTGCCGGGTTTCACCCATCAACCGTCGGCTTGATCGAAGCCCACGGCACCGGCACCGTGGCAGGCGACCTGTGTGAAGTAACCACGCTCAACCAGGTTTTTCGCAAAAACAATTCCCAGCGCCAGCACATTGCCCTGGGCAGTGTCAAATCGCAGATTGGGCATACTAAGGCGGCAGCCGGCGCAGCCAGCATGATCAAAGTCGCCCTGGCCTTGCATCATAAGATTTTGCCGCCCACCATCAACGTCCAGCAGCCCCACCCGCAGCTGGATATTCAAAACTCGCCGTTTTACGTCAACACCGAGACACGCCCCTGGGTCCGCGGCGAACATCCACGCCGGGCCGGGGTCAGCGCCTTTGGTTTTGGCGGCACCAACTTCCATGTGGTGCTGGAAGAATACCAGCCGGAACACCGCTCGCCCTATCGCCTGCACCGCCATTCCCAGACAATCATTCTGCACGCCCCCACGCCAGATGCCTTGCGCGCCCGTGCCCAGGAACTCAATATCCAGCTCCAGGCAGCCGATGGCGGGCAGCACCTGGCGCGCGCTGTGGAAGCCAGTACCAACACTATCCCACATAACAATGCCCGCCTGGCCTTTGTGGCGGATTCTCTGGCTGAAGCCCGTGAATTGCTGACCCTGGCGGTTGAACAACTCCAGGCCAAACCCAGTGAAATCACCTGGCAGCACCCAAAAGGCATCTTTTACCGGCGGCAGGCGCTGGATGGCAAAGTTGTGGCGCTTTTCCCTGGGCAGGGCGCGCAGCATGTTGAAATGGGCCGCGAATTGCTGCTCAACTTCCCGGTTTTACGCGAATCCTTCCACAAAATTGATGCGCTCTTCCGCGCCAGCGGGCAGACCCTGGTCTCACAGGTGGTTTACCCTGCGCCGGTCCCCGGCACCGATGCTTCCGCTGAACAGGCTGCGGCCTTGCAGCGCACCGACTACGCCCAACCGGCCATTGGCGCGCTCAGCGCCGGGATGTATCAGCTTTTTAGTGAAGCCGGTTTTCGCCCCGATTTTGTCGCTGGTCACAGCTTTGGCGAGTTGACCGCCCTGTGGGCTGCTGGTGTGCTTGACGAACAAACCTACTTCCACCTGATGAAAGCGCGCGGCGCGAGCATGGCTCCCCCTGCCCACCCTGGCTTCGATGCTGGCTCGATGCTGGCTGTGACCGGCTCATACGCCCAACTCCAGTCAGAACTGCCCCACCTGCCGGGCGTCTACCTCGCCAACTGGAACGCTCACAACCAGGTTGTGCTCGCCGGGCCAACTTCAGCCATTGAATCTGCCCAGGCCGTGTTGCAAGGCAAAGGCTACAGCGTCACCCGCTTGCCGGTGGCGGCAGCCTTCCACACACCACTGGTGGGGCATGCCCAGCAGCCTTTCGCCGAAGCCATCCACGCTGCTACGTTCCACAAACCTTCGGTGCCGGTCTATGCCAACGCCACTGCCCACCCCTATCCCGGCGAGCCACGCGCCATCCAGGAACAGCTTTCGCAGCAGCTTCTACAACCGGTATTGTTCACCCAGCAGATCGAAAACATGGCCGCGGCAGGCGCCACACTTTTCATCGAGTTTGGCCCGCGCAACATCCTCACCAACCTGGTTAAAAACATCCTGTCTGATCGCCCGCATGTGGCTGTGGCGCTCAACGTTGGCAAGCAAAAGGGCAGCGACCGTCATTTCCGTGAAGCGGTAGCGCAACTGCGCGTGGCAGGCCTGCAATTCCGTGAACTCGACCCTTACGATGCGGTTTCCAAACCTGCCGAAGTCAAATCAAAGCGTGGGATGAGCGTCAAACTCAACGGCGCCAACTATGTCAGCGAAAAGACCCGCTCGGCCTACCAGACCGCCCTTAACCAACCCGGGCCGGAACTTATCGCACCGGTCGTCAATGTGATCACCCCGGCGGCGCCCCAACCGGCCCCGGCAACCAGCATTCAATCTGACATCCTGGCACAATTCCTCCAGCAGCAAACCGAAGCCGCGCGCATCCACGAGCAATATCTGCGCCAGCACGCCGAACAAACCCAGGCGCTGCTTAAATTATTGGAAAAGGAAAACCTTCCCGCTGCGGATGCGCTCCGCGCCACCATGCAGGTTGCCACCCCGGGCATTTCCCTGCCACTTCCCGCCCCAGCAACTGCTTTCGTGACCCCGGTGCTGGTCGCCCCGGTGCCAGTGCTTGCTGCCCCCGGCCCCCAATTTGCGCAACTGACCCAGGCGCTGATGGAAATTGTCAGCGAGAAGACCGGCTACCCGCTCGAAACGCTCGAACCCGGCATGGACATGGAATCAGACCTGGGGATCGACTCGATCAAGCGTGTCGAAAT
>CAIJPN010000190.1 GCA_903822545.1 uncultured Anaerolineae bacterium
CGGGCGCACCTGCGCCACCGCTGCCGGGAGATGCTTTTGCAAATTTTCCAATTTATAGCGCGTGCTAGGCCTGCGGCGCAAAATGGCGTCATACAGGTCGGCAGAATATGGGATTTTGGAGAGGATGTCTTTGATGGTCATAACTTGACTTGAAGTGTAAAAGTGTCCCAAAGGCTTCTCCCACCATGCCAAAGGTGGCCGAATGCAGCGGCCACGCCCCGTCTGGATGTGATGACGACAAGGCTAGCCGGGTGGGTTATTTTAAGATTTTATCTTTTTCAGCCTAATAGCATCATTTATAGGAGATATTTCAATCATATCTGAATTTCCTCGTAAAAAATCATATAAACTTTTGAAACCAAGTTCAGATATTTGCCATCTCATCTCTGGATAATGGCGATCCAAAGTATTATACAAATCTCGAGAATTGACCCATCCGCCCCCCTGAGATATGCTTTTGACAAGGGCTTGTTTTAAATCATCTTTTACCTTTTCTGGAGGTACTTTTTTAATTTTAGATAATCCGATGATAGGTTGTTTTTCTGTAGTTAAATTAGTCTGCCCCTTTAATCGGACATACACAATGTGGTAATGTTTATCATCTCGTTTATAGTCTAATAAATCTGAATATGCTGTAATTACCGTCTTAAACTTCAAATCCTTAGAGTTGTTAATGTGAAAAGAGGGATACAACTTCTTTAGGATGTTCCTGAAATTTTCCCACTCAACCCATCCATCTTTGAGCTGATTGCACTGTTGATAAACATCGAAAAATATTTTTTTCCCAAAATCATTCAAGCGTTCTATTTCAAGCATGCTGGGAACAGGCGAAGCCTTAAGGTTGGGAATTGGCTCTGTCTGGATCGGTTTATTATTGGCTGGAGCAGGCTGCGAAAATCGACTTGGCAATTCAGGATGCAAATTCTCAATAACTGAGGTTTGAAAATCTATAACGTGTTTTCTTTGTTCACTGAAATTTTGTCCAAGCGCCATCAGACCCATTTCTGCAATATATGGACTTGTTTTAACAGGTTTTCCAGCGATGGACTTTACTGTGAGCAAAACCAATGCTTGTTTGGGGCGCGTGATTGCAACATAAAAAATCCGCCGTTCTTGTTCTAATTCATCAGATGAGGATGCCAGCTGGTTAGGCCAAACCCCATCATTAACATCTAACAAAACAACAGTATCAAATTCTTTTCCTTTTGTTCGTGTTGCAGTCATCACATGAATGGGCTGCTTTATTAAATCTTTATCAATTGAACCATCATCCGTATTAACTAAGCGATTAATACTGGCAAAATCTTCAATTTGGTGTATAAAATCCCAAAACCTATTGCCATAAATCTGAGAAAACTCAGCTAAATAAGCAAATGGGGGGTCTTTGAAAAAAATGTCATCATCAGCTTTTCCATAGTGTTTTTCCATACCTCTCAATTCACCAATCGCTTCAATTGCTTCAAAAACGGTTTTACTCTCAAATATTCTCATGACTGGTGCTAAATACTTATTCTCGCTATCTATTGGCCGATATATCTCAAGGTATTTCAATCCATCCAATAAAGTGTGAGGGCGTTTTAGCAGTAAAAAATTTTCTAAATGTTCGCGTTTAGCCTTATTTAATTTATAAGTACCAACATAATCGCAACAGCAACGTAAATCATTGACAATTTCCGTTTGGCTTCTAATATTAGATTTTTGAGCAATTGCTGCAAGAATACTCTTTAAAGCGCCGAACGCATCACTATTCAATACATCCAGATCTTCTTTAGCATAATAAGGAATATTTTTTGATGTCAATAATATTTGTATTGGAAGAAGCTGGCTCTTCTTTCTGCCAACGATTGCCAGTTTTTTTGGTTGCCCGCTTTGATATGCTGAACGTGCTAATTCAATAACAAGATTAAGCGAATCGTTGTGTGAAGGAAAAATCGGATTGTCGACACGCGCATCGCTTGATTTAGTTTTTGCCACAACATTCTTTAACTCTCGTTTTTTGTTGTAAAAGATTAAATTTTGAGAGAATCTTACGATATTGGTAGGCGAGCGATAATTTGATGCTAACTTATATGTTTGAAAATTCTTTCCAAAGTGTTTTTCTGGATATAGAATAAAATGCGGTGTTGAACCCCGCCATTCAAAAATTGCTTGGTCGTCATCGCCCACAATTGTAAGAGTAGAACGATTCAAATTAACTAAAGTCCTTATCAATGATAAATCAAGCGGATTAATATCTTGAAACTCATCCACCATGATATGATGATAACGTCCTCCATTGCGGGTTAAACCATTTTTATTGCTTTCTTCAAGCATTAATAAAGTCCAATATTTTTGATCATCAAAAGATATTTTTCCAATTCCCCATAAAAAATTGCAAGCATCCACCCAAAAATTCCAAAAAGGTACCAGTCGCTCTGTAATATTTTGTGATCTAACATCAATTAACTGTAAGTTTATTAAATCCTTGTAGACTTTTTCATAAAAATATGACTCCAACCCATTTTCTTTTAGCCAAATAATTTGGTGGTTTATATGTTCTTTCATACTTCTTGAATCATGGCGAAATCCTAAATTCTTCATTTCATCAGAAATTCGCATAATTTGTGCTGAAATACCAGTGAGTTTATTGGGATTATTTGCAATTAGAGGATATTTTGACCATACAGGTTGTAAATCATTTGTAAACAAAAAATGGATGTCTGGTTTTGTTATTCCTAAAACAATTTGCGATTTTATACCCTTGATATAGTCAAATCCCCATTTGTTAAGAGTAATTATCTCTACAAGACTTTGAATAGAAACATAATCCTTAAATAACCGTGTTTTTAGTTCATCCCTTGCTGCTCGCGTAAACGTAACAATCAAAAAACGGGGCTTATCAATATTTTTTTTATTTTCAGCCAGCCAGCGACAACGCTCTAAAAGTGATAAGGTTTTACCACTTCCGGCGGGCGCCAATAATCGAATGTTTTCAGCATTAGACTCAATAAATTGACGTTGAGAATCATCAAAAGGAATGCTCATGAGAAAATCTCCTGTTAACTTGTTACCCTGTTTACTCATTTAGTTCCAACCACCCATTTCAACGGGAATGTAGATGAAAAAACCTACGTTGCCGCCAGAATCCGCGTAACAGGATGCTTGGGGCGATGCGTGGCAAGATCGTAATTGGTTTGCAGGTTAAGCCAGAACTCCGGGGTAGTGCCGAGGGCTTGCGAAAATAGCCAGGCCGTATCGGGAGTGACGCCGCGTTTGCCGCGGACGATCTCATTAATCCGCTGAACGGGGATGCCCAGGTGGGCAGCAAAACTCACCTGCGAAAGCCCCAGGGGATTCAGGAATTCTTCCAGCAAGATTTCACCGGGGTGGGTGGAAATGCGATTTTCAGGGAGCACAACAACCTCCTAATGATAATCAACCAGGGAAACATCGTCTGCGCCATCGCGCCAGTGAAAAATAATACGCCACTGGTCGTTAACGCGGATACTGTAAAAACCATCCATATCACCTTTTAGCGACTCCAGCCTGTTGCCAGGTGGGGAGCGTAAATCATCCAATTTGTGAGCAGCGTTCAGGACATCCAGTTTACGCAAGGCAATATTGACTATATTCTGCGGGAAACGCCGTGCGCGGGACGTATTCCGTCCGTGATACAGGTCTGCGGTGGCGCTGTTGCCAAAATTATGGATGGACATCTAATTGATTATAACGCTTTCACGGTATCCATGTAAAATCTTATCTACCGAACTGTTTCAATCACCCAATCCAGCCGCGGACGCACCGGGCCCTGGCGTTGCTCGGCCCACTGCATACCGGGCGCGCCCATCGGGTCGATGGTAAAGGCCAGGGCATTTTCATCCATGAAGTAGCGGCGCACGCCAAACGAGCTGGCATTGACGCCCAGGATGTAGCGGCCTTCGTTCAGGAAATCGGCGGGAATCTGGCATTTGCTGGTGTAGTGCCCTGCCTGGCGGGTGGAAAACTTCTCGTATTGGGCAGCGTCATCCACATCAAAGGAGGTGAACACATACTCGCCGCGCACGGTGCTGAGGTAGACGCCCACCCGCAGGCCGGTGATCGGCGCGTCGAGACGGTATTCCATCTCCAGCGTGATGGGTTCGGTGGAGCGGAAAGTGTCAGCCACCGCACCACGCGAGTCGCGCACGCGCAGGCTGATGGGGCGGAAGGGTGCTGAGGCGGCTGGGACTTCATCCGCATCCCAGGCGCGCTCACCAGCCTGGGCCTGGCCCGAGGCCAGGTAGTAATCCACCGCTTCGGGAGAGGGTGCGCGCTTGACGAGCTGCCCCTTCTGGATGACGATGGATTCATTCGTCAGGCGCAAGATGGCGCTCATGTTGTGGCTGACAAACAGTACAGTGCGGCCCTGGTTGGCGACATCGTTCATTTTGCCAATGCATTTGCGCTGGAATTCGGCATCGCCCACCGCCAGGACTTCATCCACCACCAGGATTTCTGGCTCCAGGTGGGCGGCGACAGCAAAAGCGAGGCGCAGGTACATGCCGGAGGAGTAGCGCTTGACCGGGGTGTCGATGAATTGGGCCACTTCTGAAAATTCGACAATTTCGTCGAATTTGGCGGCGATTTCGGCGCGTTTCATGCCGAGGATGGCCCCATTCATGAAGATGTTGTCGCGCCCGGTCAGTTCGGGGTGAAAGCCGGTGCCCACTTCTAGCAGGGAACCCACCCGCCCACGAACGGAAATCATGCCACGGGTCGGTTCGGTCACGCGCGATAAAACTTTTAGCAGGGTAGATTTCCCGGCGCCGTTCCGCCCGATGATGCCGAGCACCCGACCTTCTTCCAGATCAAAAGAAACATCTTTGAGCGCCCAGATGTAATCGACGCCCACCCGGCCTTCACTGCGGCGAAAAAGTTTGCGCGGAATTTCGGCCAACTGGTCGCGCAGCATGCCATAGCGGAATTTGCCGGGGGCGGCGCCGATTTTGTATTTTTTACTGATGTTTTCTACGCGGATGGCGATGGTCATGGTTCAAGATGATGAGAGAGAAGATGCTGAGACATCCCTTTATCTCATGCTCTCCTCTCTAAATGGTATCTGCAAAAGTCCGTTCCATGTTGCGGAAGTAAACCAGGCCGGTGACAAGCACCAGCAAGGCGATGCCAGTGGAAACGGCCACCGACAGGTCGGGGCTGTTGCCAGAGTTGAGCAGCGCCCAGCGGAAGCCGTTGACGACGCCCGCCATGGGGTTGATGGAGTAAATTAGCTGCCACTGGTCTGAAATGACTTTGGATGAGTAAGCTACCGGGGTAATGAACAGCCAGAATTGGGTGATGAAGGGCAGGGCGTAGCCTACATCACGATACTGGACGTTGATGGCCGAGAGCCAGAGCGCCACACCCAGGGCGGTGATGATGGTAAGAAAGATGAAAACCGGCACTGCCCACAGGGCGCTCCAGGATGGGGTGATGTTGTAGTAGATCATCATACCAATCAAGATCACCAGTGCGATGACAAAATCCACCAGGCCGCCGAGCACGGAGGCCAGCGGCAGCACCAGGCGCGGGAAGTAGCTTTTGGAGATCATGTTATGGTTGGATGTCAGCGAGCGGCTGGCGGTGTTGAGCGCGGTGGTGAACAGGCCCCAGGGCAGCAGCCCGGCAAAGGAGAAAATCGGGTAGGGGATGCCGTCGGATGGCATTTTGGCGACACGCCCGAACAGGAAGGTGAAAACCAGCATGGTCATCACTGGCTGGATGACAGCCCAACTGGCCCCCAGCAGGGTTTGTTTGTAGCGCACTTTGATATCGCGCCAGATCATGAATACCACCAGCTCGCGGTATTGCCATAAATCTCCGAGATTCAGGGCAGCCAGGCCGGTGGTGGGTTTGATATAGATGGTGGTGGGTTCGCGCTTGGTGATTTCGGTCATTTTCTACTCGACGGGGGCGCAGCAATGCTGTGCCCTTACAACAAAAATTATCGAATCCTGTCCCGATTGGCTTTGAACCACTCGATGGTGCGTTTCATGCCTTCTTCGAAGGGCACCTGGGCGCGCCACCCAAAGCGCTCGAAAGCGCGTTCGGTGTTCAGGCCGCGGCGGGGCTGGCCATTGGGTTTGGATGTATCCCAGATCAGTTTGCCTTCAAAACCGGTCAGGCGGATGATCATCTCGGTCAGGTCTTTGATGGAGATTTCGTAGCCAGAACCAAGATTAACCGGGTCGGAGGCGTTGTACTTCTCGGTGGCGGTGACAATGCCATCTGCGGCATCTTCCACATAAAGGAATTCGCGGGTGGGAGAGCCATCACCCCAGGCAATCATCTCTTTATCGCCGCGCGCCTGGGCTTCGATAGATTTACGAATGAGCGCCGGGATGACATGCGATGTTTGCAGGTTGAAGTTGTCGCGCGGGCCATAGAGATTGACCGGCAGCAGGAAAATCGAGTTAAAGCCGTATTGCTGGCGATAGGCATCAGATTGCACCAGCATCATTTTCTTGGCCAGGCCATAAGGGGCGTTGGTTTCTTCGGGGTAACCGATCCACAGGTCATCTTCTTTAAAAGGAACCGGTGTGAACTTGGGGTAAGCGCAGACGGTGCCAATGGCAGTGAATTTGCCAACGCCGTGTTTATAGGCCTGGTGCATCAGTTCCACACCCATCATCAGGTTGTCATAGAAAAATTCCGCCGGGTGCTCACGATTTGCGCCAATTCCGCCAACATTGGCGGCCAGGTGGATGATCACCAGGTTGGCCGGATCAAGGTCGAAGGTTGAAGGTTGAAAAGTTGCGTGCTTGAGATGTCCGGGAATGGTATCGACTGGCTGGAGGACATCGCTATAGAGTTGAACGATGGAATTCTTATCAGTAAGGTTGTAATGTTCAATGTGGGGCACCAGAATTTCAGTTGCCCCGCGCTCTTTTAATTTAGCCGTGACAAAAGAACCCAGGAAACCGGCGCCACCGGTAACAACAACACGTTTCTTATTCCAAAAATTTGTTTCAAGCATTGTAATTAGCTCCTTTTACTGGACAATGAAATGCGCATTCCGATAGTGCTCATCGTAGGGATTGCGGATAATCCCCAGGCGCAGCGCATTAACGATTTCCTTCACGCCATCATCCACCGTCAGGGCGGTTTCATAGCCCAGTTCGCGGCGAATTTTTTCGAAGGAGACGGTGATGTCACGCATATCGCCGCCAAAGGTCAGGTCTTTATATTCCACTTCGGTTTCGGGCAGGCGCTTGGTCACCAGTTGGACGATCTGGTCTTTAGTGTAGTTGCCGCCATCGCTGCCCAGGTTAAAAATCTGCCCGGCCACCTTCTCGCGGGGCGCATCCAGGCCGAGCTGCATCCCACGCACCACATCCTGCACATGGATGAACGAACGCGAATAGCTGCGCTGGTAAATCAAAAGCTGTCGCTTGGTAAAAGCATCCAGCACAAACTGGTTGATGATCAGGTCGAAGCGGGTGCGGGGAGAAATGCCATAGAGTGTGGCCAGGCGGAAGATCAGCGCCGAACCGGCAGCTTTGAGATATTCCTCCGCCGCGATTTTTGTTTCAGCGTACAGGGATTGCGGATTAAGGGGGGATTCTTCCGTTACCGCAACGCCATCGGGTGAAAGGCCATAGTTGCTGTAAGTGGATGCGAACACAAACCGTTCCGCCCCGAGCGCTTGTGACTGTTCGAAAACCTGTTTGGTGGCTTCGACGTTGTAGCGCCAGGCGGCCTGCTTGCCTATCGACTGGCAGGCCGGGAACCCGACTATCCCTGCCAGGTGGATGACGGCCGTGGGTTTGGGCCAGTGGCGCGGCAGGGCATCGCGCATGGCGCGAGGCTCGGTCACATCCGTTTTGGCAAAGTGGAAGTTGGGGTGTGAAAGGAATGTCAGCAGGGATTCACCGCCAAACAGCAGCGTATCCAGCACCGTCACCTTGCGGCCAGAACGCAGCAGGTGGGCCGTCAGCAATGAGCCAATGTAACCGGCCCCGCCCGTTACAACAACATGAGATTCATCTGTGTTCATTTTTCTCCCATATGCAAAACTACGCTTAGGTTGCGAATTTCCAGCACTGGAACGGTTGTTTCTTCCACAATATGGAAGCCTTGTTCCAGGCAGGTTAACCGGCAAATATCAGCCACATCGCCCGAACCAACCAGCCGCACCCGGTCATAGCCCCCGGCGCGTACCTGGTTGAGGCTGTCGATCACTTTGGCGCGGATGCGTCGATACAGGTTGAACTGCTGGTCGATAAAATCCACGGTCAGGCGGGCGCGCACGGCCAGCCCTTCGGGGGTGATGATGTATTTCAACTTGCGCCGCTCGGCGCGTTTTACTTTGACGTAGCCTTTGGCAACCAGGCGCTTCAAGTGCCAGTTGATTGTCCCCACGGCCACGCCAAGCTGGGTTGCCAGGGTGGCCTGGGTGGTATCCGGGTCAGTTTCGATATTGTCGAGGATGGCCAGGTCGCGGCCAGTGTCAGGGGTAATGGTTTCCATAGGTCAAAATTCAGTCATTGAAATTATAACATCAATATTCAATGACTGAATTTAGGGTGTCGCCCCAATTGGACGACACCCTAAATCAGCGGGGGAATGGCTTTGCGGTACAGTTATCGGGGAGATAAATGCTCGCGCACGGTGCGCAAAAGTTCAGCGGCGCGGGCGCGGATGTTGGGGGGCGTATCCGGCCCGGGTTGGGAGAGGAAGGCTGATAGCTGGTCGGCCAAAACTTCCAGCGGGCTGCGCTCTGCTCCAACGGCGTTCACGCTAAATTCGGCCACCAGTTCATCTTCCACAAAACCGGCCAGCGCCCCGCTGAATTGCGGCGGCGCAACCACCTGCGGCGGCACATCCACCGGCGCGGCTGAGACCAGGTTGAGTGCCGGGCGCCCGGTCTCAGCGGATGAATCTGGCCCCAGCGCGAGACGCACTGCCGGGTCGCCCAATACCACGTAGCTGCGGGCGTCATTGTTGGCTGTCCACATTTGGGCCAGTTCAGTGGGGTCAATCTTTTTGCCAAAATCTGCTTCTTCCAGCATCAGGCTCAGGTCAGCAGAAAGCTCTGCGTAGCGTTCGTTAAAATATTCGAGCGCATATCCCACCGGCGCGCCGTTCATCAGGCGCTGGATGGCGCTTTCAAAGACAGCGGTCTGCGTCCCGGCCCTGGCCCAGCGAAAGGAATAGCTCCAGGCCCGGTCGATGTGCCCGACGACGGCCAGCGCTCCGCCGCGCGGATGCCCCAAAAGCCGGGTGGGCAGCCCAGAAAGCATGGCTTGCGGCGCAATTTGGGCGCGCTGTGCAGACAGGCGCGCAAACTCATCATACTGCGGGACGCCCGCGCCGTAACAGGCATAGTGAAAACTAATCAGTCCCAACAGGCTGGCATCGCTGCTGATGTCGTCCCCGGCAAAATAATGATCCTGCGGGATGGCTTTTTGCCACTCGCGCGGCCCCGGCCAATCCTGGCAGAGCAGCGCCCCCTGGTGCGGAGCCTGTTTGATGTGTTTGAATGGGAAGCTCATGCCGTGGCTGGATGTGAACAGCAGCGCCGGGGTTTGCGCGCCTCCCAGCAGCCCGGCCAGCCGGGATTTGTCGGCATCCTGGCTGAGAAAAGCATCCACGCGCCAGGATGGGTTATCCGCGTTCAGCCGGGCAAATAACGGTGAAACCAGGGATTGCAAACCCTGGTGTGTGGCCGGGTCATCGGCATTATCCACCCCCCACAGGGCGGCCCGGCGAGACAGAAGTACCTGCCCGGTTTCAGCGGCAACCACGCTGCGGGCGTAGGCATCATACTCGGCGGGGGTCTCGAACCACAGCCGCCCAACCGCATACTGCACATCCAATTGGTACTGGAAGGTATAGGGGATTTCTTCCGGGCTGCCGACCAGCAGCAGGTAATAGGGCACCTTCTCGGGGTCAGCGGGGCCGGGGCCAACCCCATGCGCCACCAGGAAAGCCGGTTTGGACTGGCCGGGCTGGTAGCCATCTGCCCCCTGGTAGATGCGGAAACGCTCCCCGGCCTGCGATTGGCGCAGCGCCAGCAGCGGTTGGAGCGCTTCGCGGATGGCCGGGTCGCTCTGGGCCGGGAAAATCACGCCCCAACCGGCCTGCGCCAGGTCGAGCGGATCCACCCCCTCGCGGACGCCCAGGTGCCTGGCCGTTTTCTGGCTTGTCTTACGCTTGAGATCATCCAGGTTTTCGGGGTCAGGCTGGCCCTGGATCATCCCGGCGAGCGACTCCAAGCTGAGCGGCGCGATATCATATGCGCCGCTGGCTCCGTTGATGCCGTTGAAGTAGAGGAGGTTGGGGGGCATGAGTGGGTTATGGCTCAATCGGCCACTGCGGGCAGGTGGCGCGGTATTCTTCAGTAAAACCGTATTGTTTCCATTCGGTGCGAGTCAGGTTGCGGCCAAGCGTTTCGCAAGCTAATTTGATTACATCATCAAACTGGACATGCCAGATCAGGATGGGTTGCTCGAGGCCAGCACCGATCAGCCAGCGGCTATCGGGGGTGAATTCGATCTGATCGAAAGATTTGGATCCGCCTGAAAGGATGATGGGAGTGTTGCCAGCCAGCAAATCGTCCCTTTTCCAGAGCAGCATTTTGCCGGTGTTGGTTCCGGCGGCAAGCAAGTCGCTATCCTGGCTGATTGCCACATCTGTTACCTGGTTGCCCAGGCCGGGAATGATGAATGGCTTCTGAGCAAAATCTGTCTGGGTCAAATCCCAGAGTTGGGCATCGCCAGTTTTGCCAACGGCTGCCAGCCACTTTTCATCACTGCTGATGACCAGTTGAATATTACCTGTATCCGCCAGCGGCAACTGAATGGGTTTGGTGGATGCGCTCATCTGGTTCAGGTCAAAAAGCAAAATGGAACCGGCCTGGATCGGGGCTGTGGCATTGGGGAGCGGGTAAACCGCCAGCCAGCGCCCGGATTTGCTAAAACGAGATTCAGCCAGGCCGGGGAACCCATCGAATGTTAATATGGTCTGGTTGGGATCGGTGGCGGTCATGTCCCAAAGCAGGAAAGAGCCGGTTTCTGCATGAGCAATTACCCATTTCGTATCAGGGCTGAAATCCAGGTACTCCACGGAAAGCCCTTTGGGTAGGGCCAGTGTACCAGTTTCCTTCAGGGGTGGCGTGCTGGTCAGATCCAGCAACCTTATTTTTGCATCCTGGGCCACAAAACGGGCCAGCCATTTCCCATTTCGGCTGAAAGCGTAGCGTCGCTCGATATTTTGCGCACCATAGAGCGCGGTGTCACTATCTGCGGATGGTAAATTATTCAGTTTTGCGGTGTCCACCTGCATCACATAGATGGCACTGGCGGCATTGCCGGTCAACAGCCATTTGCCATCCGGGCTGAACTCGCTGACGTTCTGGTAGAAGTTATCTCGAATCGTGGCTGCCCCTGCAACCGGTTTGGATTCAGCTGTGATACCTTGACTGACATCCCAAACCTGGTCTGAGTTCGCAGATGTGAACCATTTCCCATCTGCGCTGAAATCCATCACCTGGCGCTCCGGAAAACTGCCGCAATTTTGGGTAAAGGCATCATTGGCCTCGCCATCTACCAGTCTGTACTGGGCAGATATTGGATTGTCCTGACCCAGATCAATAATGCCGGTGCCTGTATCACAGTCTGTTCTAAATGCCAGCCATTTTCCATCGGGGCTCAGGTTAAAGTCTGGCCGATCCAGGGTCAGGGGATCAACGGCATAACTCTTTTGCTGGCTATCCCAAAAGCGGATGGCGTTATTTTCATAAGCGCTGGCAATCAGGCCGCTTTGCGGTTGGAGCGCCAGCAATCCGGTGGTGGAATTTACCGGGATAGAATGCAGAGTTTTGCCCTCGTTGACATTCCAGATCTTGAGAGAACCATCCCCCGATATAATGCGGCCAAGGCTATTTGTTATGTCTCCACCAAGGGTTATTAAGGTTTGGTTGTTAGTAGAGAATAATAAGCCAGCTATTGGCCCATCATGTCCACTCAATGCGATGGGTGCTGTTGCTTCTGCGTAATTTGCAATTGATGCAATTGGATTGCTCGTTCCATTTACAGCCATAGATTCCCCTGGCCTACTGACTGCCCAAGCTTCACCCCCAAGGGTGTAAATATTTGTAATCGTTTTAGTGAGCAAGTTGGTTTTAAGTTTAGCACTTGCTATATCGAGATTGTAAAGCTGAACAGTAGATTCTGCGCAACCTATCGCAACCCAGCGAGAATTATTACTAAACGCAATCTTTATTAAATTTGTAGTATCCAAGTGATCACAATAGTTCATCTGGTAAAAAATTGGTGAAGTGCTCTGTAAACCTGTGCTGCTAAAAGGCCAAACCAGCAATTGGGATGTATAGGATGCAGATGTAGCTATTAATTTCTGCCCATCTGGGCTAAAGTTTAATGTAGTAACTATTCCAAGATATGGAATGCTAGCCAATGCTTGAAATGAATAAGGTGAGTCATACCACCTATTCCAACAGTCAGTATCAGCACCTGCGCAAGCTATCTTTACTTCGGCATAGAAATTTGCGTCATTTACCCGAGGGTATTTCTTGCTGATTTCTTGCAGCGAAAGAAATTTTGCACCCGGATCAATAACTGACGAATGCTCCAGAATATTTTTTTCAGACAAGTCAAGCACTCTGATATAGTTTATCTTTTCTTGACCAGCTCCTAATGCTGCCTGATTTTGAATAGTGAATTCTGATAGTGGTTCAAAACCAGCGACCGCGAACCAGCGCCCATCCGGGCTGAAAGCGCCCAGTTTGGCATTGTTGATAGTGACAGGGTATCCCACTTTCCCATTCTCAACGGGGATCAGGATCACTTTTTTCTGGTCGCTGGCGCTGAACCAGGTGCCGGTGGGGGCCAAGGCCAGGTCGATAATGTTGGCTAAGTCGGGTTTGAAGGTTTCCAGGTATTTGGGGGCTTCGCTTTCACCCACCTGCCACAGACCAATTTCACCGCCCGCGGCGGTAATCGCTAAACCGGTATTCGAGAACTGGATCTGCGTTACTGGCTGGCTGTGCTTTTTCTCGATGATTGCTGCCGCGCTTTTGTTGTTCATATCCCAAAAGGCCAGACTGCCATCCTGATGACCAACCACAAACCAGCGGCCGTCGGGGCTGAAGGCCAGCGCGCTAGCATCGCGGCTGGTGTCGTTGAACAGAGTGCTGCCGCCCAGGTAATTCAGGCTGTTGCGCAGCGCCTGATAAGAAACCGAAGAAACCGGTTCGCTGGCATCCTGGTTGATCTTCATGGCTTCCAACGCCAGCAAGGTGGCCAATGATGGTTTGGTGTTTTGTAGCAACTCGGCCTGGGCGCTCAACTGCTGGTTGCGGGCCTTGCGAAGTTCGATCTCGGTTTCTTTGAGCGTTTTTTCGGTTAGTGCTTGGGCATCCACGGCCTGTTGTTCTGCAGCCTTGGCCTGTTCACCGGCGGCCTGGGCTGTCGCAGCCACGTTGGCATTATCCTGTGCCAGTTGGGCATTTTGCTCAGATGTTTTTTTCGCTTCCGTTGCCGAAGCCTGGGCCTGGAAGTAGAAAACCCCGGCCACGATCATCGCGATGGTCGCGCCAATCGCCAGAATGGTCATCATGGTGTTGCGCCTGCGGTCGCGTTGCTCCCGCTCATGCAGTTTGCGGCAGGCTTCCAGGAAATCCCGCTCTTCTGCGGTCAGTTCCTGCGATTTTGCTTCTCTCTCCACTTTCTGGAACTCGCTCCCGCGCAGCAGCAACCCCTCCGAGCGGCCCTGCTGCTCCCAGAGAATGGTCTGACGCTGGAGCAAGGTCAGGTTCTGCTCGAACCATTCAGCGTTGTTCCGACGCACCGGCGAAATCAGCCGGTCATGTGAAAGCTCGTACCAGCGCGCCCCGGCGCGCACATCGGCGCGGATGATGTGCTGGCCTTCCAGCGCATCCACCACAGCGTTGGGCAGCCCGGCGGTCGTCTCCGGGCCGCGCATCACTAAGCCGCGCGTTTCCATTGGGGTGATCAGTTGCTCGCCAAACCAGCGCCGCACAGCGTTTTCGGTCAAGCGCTGGCCTGCTTCTTCACTCTTTACCTGCGCAAGCGCGGCAGCAATCGCCCCCTGGTAAAAGTCCGTCAGGGCGCCATCGATATCGCCATATTGTTCCACATCCGCCCACTGGATGGATGCGTCCGCCTGCTCCGGCAGGTTCTCCCACAGCCGGTTGCAGACCACCTGCAACTGCACCGGTTCGATATACGGCCCGGTGACTTCCACTTCTTCCTCGCCAACACCCGCCGATGATTTTTGCACCTTGATCTGGCGCAGGTTGTCCACCAGCTTTTCGGCCACACCGGGGGCGAAGGCGCAGCCAGCCGCCTGGGCCGGTCTCTTCACCGCCGCCAGCGCGCCCGGCACGCCCAGCAGTTCCATGCGGAAGCGCGCCCGCAGGCGGTGGCCGAAGTGCATCACATACGAGTCAATCGAGGCCAGGTAGTCTTCGCGCATGGCGAAGACCACCCCCAGGTTGGGGTAGGCATCCAGCGCCTGGCGCATC
>CAIJPN010000191.1 GCA_903822545.1 uncultured Anaerolineae bacterium
CCCATGTCGTTGCGAGGGCGGCGATCTCCCGCCCGAAGCAATCTGCCAAAGGTCCGCAACAACCGTTTAACGGGATTTACCTGCCGGTAAACAGGCTGCTTCGCGGAGAAACTGTTCGCAGCGACATCTAAACGATAAAGGGAAAATCACATGGCCACTACCAACTACGAACGCGTCGGAAAAACCCTCGAACTACTCCGCGATGGGCTGCGGCCCTTCGTCGAGCGCGAACTCAGCGCAAAATACGGCAAATACTGGATCACCAAATCCACCGAAGGCTGGCAAAACGACCTGACCTGGCCCGAAGGCGAAGAACTGCCCCACCTGGATGCCGCCGTACTCCTGCGCGTCATGTGGGAACAGTGGAATGAAGTTTTCCGCAATACCCTGGGCTTTGCCGAGCGTTCCCTGGTCAGTGAACTGCGTGATGTGCGCAACAAATGGGCGCACCAGGCCACTTTCACCACCGACGACGCCTACCGCGCCCTCGACTCTGCCGCCCGCTTGCTGATGGCCATCTCCGCCCCGCAGTCAGATGAAGTCGAAAAAATGAAAATGGAGTTGCTGCGCCTGCGTTTCGACGAGCAGGTGCGCACCGAAAAGCGCAAAACATCCAGCCTGGCCATCGAAAGCGCCGTCACCGGCAGTCTCAAACCCTGGCGCGAAGTCGTCACCCCGCACAAAGATGTCGCCAGCGGGCGCTACCAGCAGGCCGAGTTCGCTGCCGATCTCTGGCAGGTGCATCTTGGCGAAGGCACCGACGAGTACCGCAACCCGGTCGAGTTTTTCCGCCGCACCTATCTCACCGAAAGTCTCAAAACCATGCTGGTGGGCGCAGTCCACCGGCTTTCCGGCCCCCCTACGGGGACTTCGCAGGGTGGTGATCCGGTTGTCCAGCTTCAGACCAACTTTGGCGGCGGCAAGACCCACTCCATGCTGGCGCTCTACCATCTCTTTTCCGGGATTTCCCCCACCGAACTGGCCGGGATCGATGCAGTCATGCAATCGGCCCAGGCTGCCAGCCTGCCCCGTGTCCAGCGCGTGGTGCTGGTGGGCAACAAAATCTCCCCCGGCAACCCCTCCGTCAAACCCGATGGAACCGTCGTCCGTACCCTGTGGGGCGAACTGGCCTGGCAGTTGGGCGGCAAAAAAGCCTTTGCCCGCATCCAGGCCGATGATGAAAAAGCCACCAGTCCCGGCGACGCCCTGCGCGAATTGTTCGTTGAATACGGCCCCTGCCTGATCCTGATTGACGAATGGGTGGCCTACGCCCGCCAGCTCCACGACCAGAGCGACCTGCCCGCGGGCGGCTTCGAGACCCAATTCACCTTTGCCCAGGTGTTGACCGAATCGGCCAAACTTGCCAAAAACTGCCTGTTGGTCATCAGCTTGCCTGCCTCCGATACCACCGGCTCGCCCCACACCCAGGCCGATAACGCCGAAGTGGGCGGCCAGCGCGGGCGCGAAGCCCTCGACCGCCTGCGGAACGTAGTCGGGCGCGTCGAAAGCTCCTGGCGTCCCGCCACCGCCGAGGAAGGTTTCGAGATTGTCCGCCGTCGTTTGTTCGAGCCGCTTTCGGGGGATGCCCAATTCAAGGATCGGGATGTCGTTGCCCGGGCCTTTGCCGATCTCTACCGCAGCCAGCAAGCCGAATTCCCACCCGAATGCCGCGACGCCGATTACGAAACCCGGCTCAAAGCTGCTTATCCCATACACCCCGAAATTTTCGACCGGCTCTACACCGATTGGTCCACCCTGGTCAAATTCCAGCGCACTCGTGGCGTATTGCGCCTGATGGCCGCCGTCATCCACTGCCTTTGGGAAAAAGGCGACCGCAACCCGCTGATTTTGCCCGCCAACATCCCCATCGACGATCCGCGCGTCCAGTTTGAACTGACCCGTTATCTCTCCGACAACTGGGTGCCGGTCATTGAAAAGGATGTGGATGGTTCCAGCTCCCTGCCGCTTCGCCTGGACAGTGAAGTTCCCAACCTGGGGAAATTTGCCGCTACCCGCCGCGTGGCCCGCGCCATCTACCTGGGTTCCGCCCCGCTGACTCAGGCAGCCCATCGCGGGCTGGAAGATCGCCGCATTAAACTGGGCTGTGTCATGCCCGGAGAATCCCCCACCGTCTTTGGCGATGCCCTGCGCCGCCTGGCCGGGGCCGCCACCTATCTCTACCAGGATGGCGCGCGCTACTGGTACTCCACCCAGCCCACCGTCACCAAGCTGGCCGAAGACCGCGCCGAACAGCTCAAACGCGAAACCGATAAAGTGGTCATCGAACTCGAATCGCGTTTGCGCGCCGATACCATCCAAAAGGGCGATTTCTACCGCGTTCACACCCTACCCCAATCCGGCCATGATGTTTCTGACGATTATGAAGCGCGCCTGGTCGTGCTCGGCGTCGATCACACCTACAGCAAAGAATCGGGCAACAAA
>CAIJPN010000192.1 GCA_903822545.1 uncultured Anaerolineae bacterium
GGAAATCAGATCATGACCAAAAAAGACCTGGATCGTTATCGCGGCTGCCTGCTGGGTCTGGCAGTCGGGGATGCCATCGGCACGACGGTGGAGTTCAAAGCGCGCGGCTCGTTCGTGCCGGTTACCGACATGACGGGGGGTAGGGTCTTCCATCTCAAGCCCGGTTAGTGGACGGATGACACCTCGATGGCGCTGTGCCTGGCGAGAGCCTGGTGGAGAAGGATGGCTTTGGCATCCAACCTGGGCGATGATGCCGATACCACCGCCGCGATCTGCGGGCAGGTGGCCGGGGCCTACTACGGGCAGCCCGGGATTCCGGTTCCCTGGCAGGTGAAGCTGCATCTGAAGGACAGGATTATTGAGTTGGGGGAAAGGCTGGCGGGGTAGAGTAATCCCCCCATTCAAACAAAAAACTCCCCACCTGGCGGGGCGCCTGGTACTGCCTCAATTGTGTTAAACTTCATCTTGACCTTCCTTGACTTTGGCTGGTGTGCAACCCCAAATTTACCGAAGAAGGCCTTTCTTTTCAAATGCCTGCGACTTTAAAAAAGCATGTGCGACAAATTAGCCCTGCCTTGAAGAATTTACAGGAGTTTACATGATTATTCAAGCGCCGCTGCGCGTTCTAATTGCCGAAGACGATGCCGCGATCCACGAAGAAATCAAAGCCCTGGTTATAGGGTTGGGCTTCATAGTTGCAGGTGAAGCCTACAATGGACCCCAAGCCGCTGCTCTGGCAGAACAAATAAAGCCCGACGTGATCTTGCTGGACATTGTCATGCCCGATCCCGACAGCGGCAGGGAAGATAAACAGGCAGGCATCCACGCGACAAAGACGATTTTGGAAAAACAGCCCATGCCTATCGTCTGGCTGACTGCGTATGAAACCCCGCAAATGATCGCTGAAGCAAGCAAATTGGGCGTTAGCGCTTATCTAGTCAAACCGCCCCAGTCCAATGAGATTGTCCGTGCCATTACACTGGCGCATGCCCGTTTTGCAGATATGCAGGAATTGCGCCGCTTGAATGTTGCCCTGCACAGGGAAGTTGCCGAACGTAAACGTGCAGAAGAACAGTTGCGCAAATTCTCGCTTGTTATTGAACAAAGCCAGGTATCAGTCATTATCACGGATGTTAGTGGTGCAATTGAATACGTCAACCCAAAATTTTGCCAGGTGACGGGATACACCCCCCAGGATGTTTACGGGAAAAACCCGCGTATTTTGCAGGCAAACGGCAAGTTGCCGGAAGAGTATAAGGAATTATGGGAAACGATTCTCGGCGGCTATGAGTGGCGCGGTGAATTTCAGAATAAAAAGAAGGATGGCGAACCGTTTTGGGAAGCCACCATCATCTCGCCCATCAAAAACGAACGCAATGAGATCACCCATTTTGCCGCGGTTAAGGAAGATATCACCGGGCGCAAACTGGCTGATGAAAAATTGCGTCTGCACCTGGCGAAGATCGAACAACTTCAGGATGAACTGCGCGAGCAAGCCATTCGCGATGCGCTGACAGGCTTGCACAACCGCCGCTACATGGAAGAAGCCGTGCTGCGCGAGTTTTCACGCGCGAGTCGTGAAGAATATCCTCTCAGCATCATCATGATAGATATGGACAAACTCAAATACCTGAACGACACCCACGGGCATCACATTGGCGACCTGGCGCTTCAGACGCTGGCAGACTGCCTGAGGTCTCTTACCCGCATTGAGGATATCGTCTGTCGCCTGGGGGGCGATGAATTCATTATTGTGATGAACCGCACCGAGGGTGCGGACGCCTTCAGACGTGTGGAAACATGGCGGCAGTACCTGATCGACCATCCTATTCTGGCGGACGGGATCACCACTTTCCCCGTCCAATTGTCGGCGGGCATTGCCTGCTTCCCCATGCATGGAAAAAATGCCGACGAGGTGATCCGCAACGCGGATGCCGCCCTCTACCAGGCCAAGGATGGCGGGCGGAATCGTGCGGTCTTGTTTGGTTAACCTGGGCCCCATCAGTGTACGCGCCACGAAAGCGTAAATCTCACCGAAAGCAAATCAAGGATAGAATGTAGGGGATTTGTAATTTTCAGGTACTGCCCGTAAAGTCAACAGGGAATGTATGCGCAAAGGCCAAATGAGGTGAAACATGCTTTTGGACATGAAAACTGTTGTTTTGAGTTACGTCATCAGCACTGTCATCAATTTGGGCGTTGTTGCTTTATTGTGGCAACAAAATCGCCGCCATTTCAACGGTCTGGGATTGTGGCTGGCTGGTTACGCAATGCTTTTGACTGGCATTTCTCTGATTTTTTTGCGCGGCAACATCCCAGACTGGTTATCTATCGTGGCTGGAAACGCGCTTGTCGTCAGTTCGGATCTGGTGCTCCTGATGGGGTTGGAACGCTTCTTTAGGCGACGCGGCGCTCATTGGCATAACGTCATCCTTTTCATCCTTTTTACTGTTTTCCATACTTACTTCACTTTCATCTCCCCCAATCTTTCAGCGCGCGTTATTAACTTGAATGTAACGCTACTGGTCATTTATTCGCAATGCGCGTGGCTTTTGTTGCGTCGAGTAGACGCGCAAATGTATCCATTGGCTCGAAGCGTGGGGTTTATCTATATAGCTCAAGGATTGGGAGTAATCGCTCGTGCTGGCGTAAATCTCGCCCCATCATCCAGCAACGATTTTTTTACGCAATCCACGTCACTCGACTCCTTTTTTGTGATCGTCATGCAGATGCTTTCCATCATCTTGACGTTTGGTTTGTTTCTGTTGGTTACTCGCCGCCTGTTGGGAGAACTGGAAACCAATATGCTCAAACGCGAACAGGTGGAAAGTGAATTAAACAAAACCACTGCCCGCCTGCAATCCATCTTCGACATGACCGGAATTTCCATCGCAGTGAGTGACTTGCAGGGCAGGTGGCAGCAAGTCAATCAATCTTTTCTGGATTTACTTGGCTATACCGAAGAGGAACTTTACAGCCTGACTAACCGTGATGTAACCCACCCCGAAGATATTCAAGCAAGTATCAACGCAATTCAAGCGGTCGTGAAAGGCGAGATACCTTCCTACCGCCTGGAAAAACGTTACTTGACCAAACAGGGTAAAACCATCTGGGCGGATGTTTCCGTCACACCGCTGCGGGACGAGCGGGGACGCATTGTTGCCTTGATCGGGACAGGCGCGGACATCACTGAACGCAAGAAAAACGAAAGCGCTTTGCGCCAAAGCCAGGAATTACTCTCGGCTTTTTTTGAATCTTCCCCTGAATCGCTTGGTTTGTGGGACGCCGAACTTAATCTGGTGAAAATCAACACCGTAGGCGCAAACTTGTATCGCCCGGAAGTACGCGCCAAAGGTTTGGTGGGGCGCAACATCGTGGATCTGATGCCGCGCATCAAGGAAGTCGGACGTTACGACGCCTATATGACCGTCTTGAGGACCGGTGAGCCTTTCCATTGCGAGGACGTTAAATATGGTGACCGGCTTTTGGATATCCGCGCTTTTAAAGCAGATATCCATCTTGGCATGATCATTACCGATGTGACTGAAAAAATTAGAGCTCAGGAAGCCCTACGCGAAAGCGAGAAGCAATTCCACGCGGTAATAGACCTGTCGCCCATTCCCTACGCGTTGAACAACGACGCCCAAAATATCACCTACTTGAATTCCGCATTTATCAAAACCTTCGGCTACGACTTGAACGACATTCCCACGCTTGCGGAATGGTGGCCCCGCGCCTATCCCAATGAAGCATATCGCCGCTGGGTGGCGGAAACATGGCAAGCCCGCCTCGAGCAGGCAAAAGCGGCAGGAACAGATTTCGAGCCGCTTGAATTGAACATCTGCTGCAAAGACGGCTCCGTCAAGACGGTTTGGGGCAGAGCCGGATCGCTGGGCGATTCGTTCGCCGGCGTGCATCTCGTGATTCTCTACGACGTCACCGAACAAAAGCAGGCGGAGGCGCTGGCGCAGATCTATTCGGAGCGGCTTCAGATTGCAATAGCTGCCGCAGAAATTGCGGTTTGGGACTGGAATGTTCAAAAAGATGATTTGTTCTGGGATGACAAGGTATACGATATTTATGGCGTGCCGCGTGGTTTTTTCAAAGGAGGCATCAACAAATGGAGCGAATATATTCATCCCGATGACCGCAGCCGTGTTATTACGCACCTTCAGTCCGCTTTGCGCGGCGAGTGCGAGTATGATGCTGAATTTCGCATCATTTGGCCGGACGGCTCTATCCATAATATCAAAGCAAATTCAAAATTGTTTTTCGATGAAAACCACACCCCTATCCGCATGGTAGGAACCAATATAGACGTCACCGAGCGCAAACAGGCGGAAGAAGCGCTTGCGTCGGAACGGTTGCGCCTTGCCGGCATTATCGAGGGAACTCACGTAGGAACCTGGGAGTGGAATATCCAGACCGGAGAAACAGTGTTCAATGAACGTTGGGCGGATATTATCGGTTACACATTGGATGAAATCAGTCCCGTCTCCATAGAAACTTGGATGAAATTTACCCATCCGGACGATCTCAAAAGAAGCGGCGAACAGTTGGCAGCGCACTTTAAAGGGGAACTGGCATATTACGATTTTGAGTCGCGGATGAAGCACAAGAACGGCGAATGGATATGGGTGCTTGATCGCGGGAAGGTCGTGTCCTGGACTGAAGATGGAAAACCGCAGATGATGCTGGGGACGCATACCGAAGTTACCGAACGCAAGCAAGCCGAACAGCGCTTACAGGAAATCACTGCCCGTTTTGAAAGTTTTGCCAAAGCCTCACGCTACGGTTTCGGTATGGCGGATTTACAAGGCAATATTACCTATGTTAATCACGCTTTAGCCGATTTATTAGGCGAAAAAACCGTTGCGGACTGTTTAGGCAAAAATTTTATCAACCGTTATTACCCACCCGCCATGCAGGAAAAGTTAAAAGCCGAAGTTTTACCCACTGCATTGGAAACGGGACATTGGCGCGGCGAATTGGAACTTTTCACATCTGATGGCAAAACAATACCTACTGAAGAAAGTTATGCGGTTGTTTATGATGCCGACGGAAAACCGGCTTATTTAACTGATGTCTTAACGGATATTACCGAGCGCAAGCAAACAGAAGAGATTATGACAAAACTGACTAGCAGTTTTGCCCATCTTTCAGGCAAGGCTTTTTTTGAAGCCGTCTGCGAAGATGCCGCCAACATTCTTGGGCTTGATTTTGTGTTTGTTGGCAGGCTTACCCCCAACGGGCAAAGTATATCCGTGTTAGGCGGGTGTGCAAAACAACAGCCGATGGATTTATTTACCTACGAGCTGTCAAGCACACCGTGTGCGAATGTCATTGGGCAACAAATGTGCTATTACCCATCCAACATTCAGCAATTATTTCCACATGATGATCTGCTGAAAATAATGGGTGTTGAAGGGTACATGGGCATCCCTTTGTTTTCAAAAGACGAACAGCCAATAGGCATCATGGTTGGCTTACATAGCGGTGCTTTAACCCATATCGAAAAAATCCAACAAATATTCTATATCTACATAGACAGAGTTGCCTCTGAACTTCTGCGTTCCCTATCAGAAGCTGCCCTACTGAGCAGTGAAAACAAATACCGCTCTTTGATGGAACTCGCCGGTGATGCGCTGTTTGTGGCGGATGTCGAACCCGGTAGCATTACAGATTGCAATGCGAAAGCCTGTCAGTTAATCGGCAAAGACAAACAGGACATTATCGGACTGCATCAAACTCAATTACATCCGGCTGAAAAAAGAGAAGAATACGGACAATTATTTCAGCAAGTTGCCTCCGCAGGCAGAACGCGGGTATCCGATGTTTTAGTGTTACACAGCGACGGGCATACTATTCCGGTTGACATTAGCGTCAATACCTTTGATCTGGATGGCAAAATAGT
This sequence comes from uncultured Anaerolineae bacterium, assembly GCA_903822545.1. Taxonomy (GTDB): domain Bacteria; phylum Chloroflexota; class Anaerolineae; order Anaerolineales; family Villigracilaceae; genus CAIJPN01. The sequence goes on from CAIJPN010000192.1 coordinate 5,915, forward strand.
AATGGTCGGCTTATTTCACGACATTACCGAGCGCAAACGCGCGGCAGAAGAAATTCAGCGGCTGTATGCCCAAGCGCAGCAGGATGCGCGCATCAAAGCCGATCTATTGAATGAAGTGAACCATCGCGTCAAGAACAACCTGACGCGCATCCAAAGTATCTTCAAATTAAAGAACATGGGGACTGACCTGAATGACAAGGAACAAGCACTGCTAACCGATATGCAGAGTCGAATTGGCGGTATGTTGGCAGTCCATAACATGTTATCGGACTCTTTATGGTCGCCGTTGGAATTGGGCCAGCTATGCTGGCAAATCGTGCGCGGCGCATTGGGATCCTCGCCTATCAAGTCAAACCTGACTCTCGATATATCTTTCCAACCCGAGTCTTGTTCCACGCAAATGGTCATTCCGGGGCAAGCCACCACGCTGGCGCTGATTCTCAACGAGCTCGCCATGAACAGCGTCAAGTATGCGTTTATTAATCGCCAAAGCGGGCGCATCCAGATCACCGCGTCTCTGGAAACCGAAAATGGGAACAACCTACTCCAGTTCACGTTCCGGGACGATGGTCCAGGCTGGAGTGAGGAAGTTGTTTCAGGGCAACGCGAAGGACTCGGCCTGCGCTTGATTCGCGGCTCGCTGCAAGGCCTGCCCAAAAGCCGTATTCAACTGCTCAATGATGGCGGCGCAGTCACCGTCATTCAGTTCAAATTAGCCCTGCCTTGAAGAATTTAAAGGAGCTTACATGCTTAATCAAGCGCCGCTGCGCGTTCTAATTGCCGAAGACGATGCTGCGATCCACGAAGAAATCAAAGCCCTGATTAGGAGTTTGGGCTTCATTGTTGTGGGCGACGCCTACAATGGACCTCAAGCCGTTTCTCTGGCAGAGCAACTCAAACCCGATGTAACTTTGCTGGATATTGTCATGCCCGATCCCGACAGCGGCAGGGAAGATAAACAGGCGGGCATCCACGCGACAAAGGCGATTTTGGAAAACCAGCCCATGCCCATCGTCTGGCTGACTGCGTATGAAACCCCGCAAATGATCGCTGAAGCAAGCAAATTGGGCGTCAGCGCCTATCTGGTCAAACCGCCCCAAGCCAATCAACTTGCGCGTGCCATCGCCATGACGCATGCCCGTTTTGCGGACACGCAAGAATTGCGCCGCCTGAACGCCGCTCTGCAACAAGCGCTGGCCGACAAGGATATGCTGATGCGCGAACTCCAGCACCGCGTCAAGAACAGCCTGACCATCGCGGCCAGCATGATCATGCTGGAAGAACCCAACCTGACGGATGAACGGGCGCGGGCGGTTTTCGCCAGCGTTGAAGCGCGCATCTACTCCATGTCGGCGGTGTATGAGCAGCTCTATCGGGGCGGCGGGATCGACCACATTGATCTGGCCCAGTACATCCGCCAGTTAGCTGCGGGGTTATCCCGGTCTTATGTATCCCAATCCGGTCCGGTAAAAATCGAAACCCAGGTGGATGAAATCCAGTTCGATTTGAAGCGTGCTCTGCCCCTGGGCATCATCCTGACCGAGTTGATCACCAACGCCTTGAAATATGCCTTCCCACCTGGGGTGACCACGCCGGAAAAACCCGGAACCATCCTGGTGGAGCTCTCGCAAGCGGATGGACAGGCTAGCCTGCGGGTTGTGGATAACGGCGTCGGAATTCCAGATGGGAAACTGCGCTCTGGCAGCATGGGCCTGGAGTTGGTGAACATGCTGGCACAGCAGATTGGCGGCAGTTTTGAACTCGAAAGCCGCGAGGGCTGCGCAGCGCGGGTGAGTTTCAGGATTGAGACAAACGGTTATCCCGCCTAATATGGCTTTCTCAAAGCCAGGAAAGCGTCATTAGTTAAACTTTAGTTTCCGCTAAGAACTGATAACTTCACTGGGAAAAAGCACACACTGTGAAGTTGGGATGTTAAAAAGCGACTGTTTTGTGCATCAAACCGGCTATGTTGCCGTAATTGGGGCTGTTTTTGCGGTGCGCGCAAGGTTTCCTTTGGGCAGGTGGGCTGTTGCAGCCTTCTTTTCTCGAAGTTGCCCTGAAATCCTGGCATCTTTTGGAAAAGGCTTTCCCATGAGCAACCGTCGGAACCGTCCAGGAGTTCACCTGGGGTTACGATCCCAAAACCCGGTTGCAGTGGCAGGGAAGGTAGCCGCCAGGAAACTCAAAATGGAGCCAGCCAGGAGCGCTAATTCTGGCAGGCGTTGGATGTTTTCCGGGTTATGAACGAACTGGCGGTGAGCGCCGATCATCTGTTTTGCGCTTAGCGGGATTTGTTCAACCGGCCATCGGTCTTTGTAAATGGCGCGCACACTTTCTGGTTTGAGTTTTACCGGTGTTGCCAGCAGCCAGGGTTTGTCGAAATCTGGATCATAAATGGCATACACATCAAAGGTTTTGTTGTTTTTGTCTGGTATTGTTTTGTTCAAGACCAGGCCACGCCAAATTTCTGTGCAAAGTTCACGTCCGTTCTCAACCCAGGCATAGATTTCATCTGGCATCGTCGCTTGCAGCGTTTTGTCTTTTGATGCCAAAGATTACCGCCGGTAATGCGCGATTGGCTGCCGGGTGATAGTGTTTGCTCGGACAATTCTTTAGCGCAGGCCGCCAAAAAGCCGTGACATCCACCGTAACCGGGCGATAGCCTTCGTACCGCCTTTCCTGCCAGCCAGATGTCCGCCTGACCTGTTCTCGCCACAACGCTAATATCGTCGAGATTTGCCAAACACCTTTGCCAAAGGCTGTCCAGGCTCTGCGTATGGCAGCATCTTCCAGCCCAATCGATTTCAGCGCCGAGAAGATAGCTCCCCGGTTTGGCAGCAATGCGCCGCTGACCAGCATCCACATGAAGTGTAAAAGAGCCAGGTTTGTCCCGATTGGCAAACTTTCTGTCAATGTACTCAAAATCGCTATGATATGATTTGTCATGGTAGTGGGTTTTCTGTGAAATTTGTTTCCGCAAAAACAAGATTATCACGGTTTCAATCCACTACCACCTTTTTTATCCAGAGCAGTTAGCGAAAACTAAAGTACAAAGATTTCATCAAAACACTTGATCACTGGTGGAATGACATTTTGAACTATTTCGTGGCCCGTAATTCCAGCGGTTTTATCGAAGGGTTGAACAATAAGATCAAGGTCATCAAACGCCGCTGTTATGGGATTACCAATGTTGCACACCTTTTCCAGAGAATTTATCTCGATTTGGAAGGCTTCAGGCTGTTTGCCTGACCACCATATATGGCTCCATCACGCTAATTCTCGGAGAGCC
>CAIJPN010000193.1 GCA_903822545.1 uncultured Anaerolineae bacterium
GATTTCAACCGGCGAACCCATCTGAAGCACCTTCCCGTGGCTCATCACCGCAATGCGGTCAGACATCGTCAGGGCTTCTTCCTGGTCGTGAGTGACAAAAACAAAGGTGATGCCAACTTCCTGTTGCAAAGCCTTCAACTCAAGCTGCATTTCCTTGCGCAGTTTTAGATCGAGCGCACCCAACGGCTCGTCGAGCAAGAGCACGTTGGGAGTTTTAACCAAGGCGCGAGCCAGGGCCACACGTTGCTGCTGTCCGCCCGAAAGCTGGCGTGGATAACGCCGTTCCATCCCGTTCAGTTTGACCATTTCCAGGGCGCGTCCCACCCGGGAGTTGATTTCACTCTTCGGAGCATGTTCCATTTCGAGGCCAAAAGCTACATTCTGTGAAACTGTCATGTGATGAAACAGGGCATAGCTCTGAAACACTGTATTAACCTGGCGCTGGAAAGGTGGTTTGCGGCCTTGCGGCACGCCCTCGATATACACTTCTCCCGAAGTAGGCCACTCAAAACCGGCAATCATACGCAGGGAGGTGGTTTTGCCACAACCTGACGAACCAAGCATGGAGAAAAACTCACCATTTTTGATCTGCATATCAACATGGTCAACCGCATTCACAGTCCCGCCCTCCGGGGTCTGGAATGCTTTCACCACATCGCGAAGCTCAACCGCAAACTCACTCATTCCTTTGCTCCTCTTCATCCCACCGGATTCACCGGTCAGGGACTTTCCTTTGGATTTTAAGTCTCATCAAGGTACCTCGATAATGGTACAAAAGGGTGATATTTCGATGGAAATTAATTTCCGCCAGCCACTTCTTTCACTGCTTCATCCAACGCGGCCAGGCCTTGATTAATCTCATCCTGGGTGATGACCAGCGGCGGTTCGATGCGAATGGTCTGGGCGCTGGTCAGCGTCCCGGCCACAAGCACACCGCGTTTAAACAGGGCTGCCGCTACCTGGCCGCCAATTTCAGGCGTTTGGAAGTGCTGCCCAATGAGCAAGCCCTTGCCAGTGACGCCTTTATACACCTGCGGGAACTCTTTTGCCAGGCCATCAACGTGTTCGATAATGTAAGCGCCTTTTTCAGCTGCTGCTTCCCACAGCCGGTCGCGGACGGTGACATTGATGGCTGCAATCGCCGCCGAACAGGCCAGCGCGCCGCCACCGGTGGTGGTGGTTTGCAGGAACGGGTTCGGGAACATGAACGGCTGGAAAATCTCCTCGGTGGTGATGACCGCGCAAATTGGCATGACACCGCCGCCCAGCGATTTCGCCACGGCGATGATATCTGGAACAACGTTCCAGTGTTCCACGCCCCACAGCTTGCCGGTGCGGCCCAGACCGGTCTGGACTTCGTCCGCAATCAACAGCGCGCCGTGCTTCTTTGTCGCCGCGCGGATTCTCGGCCAGAAATCATCCGGCGGGACGATCGCCCCCGCCTCGCCCTGGATCGGCTCCATGATGACGCCCGCCACGCCGATGCCAACCTTCTCGCAGATATCAAGCTGCTGCTCGACCGCCGCCGCGTCGCCATACGGAACATGGTAGACTGGCCCACCATACATCACACCAACCGGCTGGCGATAATCAGCCTTGCCCATCATCGAGAGCGAGGCCATTGTCTTGCCATGGAAACCTTTTACCGAGACGATAAAAGCCGGTTTTTGGGTGTAAACCTTGGCCAGTTTGATGGCCGCTTCGATGGATTCGGTGCCACTGGCAGCAAACCAGGCATATTTCAAGTCGCCGGGAGTAATGTCAGCCAAAAGCTTGGCGAGAACACCGCGCAACGGGTCGATCAATTCCTGGCTGGGCATCGGCGTGCGCAGCAGTTGGGCCTGGACAGCAGCAACCACTTCCGGGTGACTCCAGCCCAAATCCATCATGCCGAACCCGCCCAGGAAGTCGATATACTTGCGGCCCAGCACATCTTCAAAGGTTGCGCCGCGGCCGGTCCATTCAGTTGCGGCCCACTGCCCGGCCTGGGTGACAGATTTGCGGTAATCGAGCCAGCCCTTGTTGAAATGCTCTGCAAAGTTGGTCATGGATTGTTCGATGATCCACTTGCCCATATCTTCGGGTGGGCGTTCGGGGTTTTTGATGATTTCAAGCCATTTTTGGGCGTATTCCTGCGCCGCTGATAAGTTCTGGGGCATTTTTTCTCCTTTATTGAAAATGTGACAGTCACTTTCAGCGTGACTGTCACATGCTTATTGAGGTTATTCTACTTTTCGTACTCGTCGGGGCTCATCTTGCGAATGGCATCTTTGATGTCGATAATGCCCAGGTAGCGGAATGGGTTGGTATCCATCTGTACGCCGTCCACATCGGTGATAGGCTTGGGCGCATCCTGTGCCTGGGTGGTGAGTGACACCACAATCATGGAAATCATCGAGATGAAGAAGGCCGGGAAAGAAGCGATGTACACCGCATCCCAGAAACCGCACCACCATTCATCCGAGAAAGTGGTCAGCAGGCTTAAATCGCCGCCAGAGCAGACCAGGCCGGTTGAATCACCTCCCAGGCCGAACTGGTAAGTGATCCAGGTTAAAAGCACCCAGCTGCCCCATCCGCCGATTACTGCTGCCACGCCGCCCCACTGATTGGCCTTCTTCCAGTACATGCCAAAGGCAAACGGCACGAACAGGCCCACCAGGAGCAGTGTCCAGGCGACCACGCCAAGCTCGTAAATTACTTCCGCGCCCAGTGCGATCATCACACCAATGATGCCATTGATTAGCACCATGATGCGTGTCCATTTGACTTCTTCCACCGCGCCCAATTTCTTGCCAAACAGCGGGAACAGGTTTTGGGTCACCACCGAAGCGCCAGCCAGCAAGGAACTATCGGATGTGCTCATCAACGCTGAAGCCAACGCAGCCATGAAAAGCGCTGTGAGGATGGGCGGGACATATACAATCGCGGCGTGTACCAGCACGCCATCGGGGTTGACCAGGTTCGGGTCGAGTTTGTACATCATGATTCCAACCAGCGGGGACATGATGCCAAAGAACAGGTACAACGCACCAGCCAGGTAAGTACCCCATACCGCGGTAGACTCGTTCCGGGCAGACATAGAACGCTGGAACAGGTCCTGGGTCGGCACCGAGCCGAGGCCAATCGCCATCCAGGCCGCGCCCCAGTACATCCAGCCAGTTGCGCCGAAGTAACCGAGATACCCGGCATCGCTCGCCATATCGGGCAACAGGGTGAATGGGTTGGGGTTATAGAGCGTTGAAGTAATGCTGGTGATCCCTTCCCAACCGCCCACCGCGCCCTGGACGAAGAAGAAGATCAAGGCCATACCACCAGCTGTGAAAAACATCTGGATGAAGTCAAGCAGGGTATCTGCTAGCATCCCACCCAGCATGGTATAGCCGGTCACCCAAATTGCCACCAGGAACACCCCCACACTGACCGGCACATTTGGGAACAGCGCATTGACGATGGTGCCAGCCGCCACAAATTGCGCCGCAGTCCACACAAAGTAGGTCATCAACTGCGCAATCGAGGCAAACACGGTCATTTTGTCGCCATAGCGGCGCTCAAAAAAGTCCACCACCGTCAGGTAGCGGGCGCGGCGCATCATACGCGTGAAGAAAAAGCCCGAAAGGAACAGACAAGCTGCTGCCCCAAACGGGTCAAAAATCACGCCCTGAAAACCGTACTGGTAACCGGTCGAAGACGCTCCCATCAACGTCTCAGCCGCGAACCAGGTTGCCATAACCGACGCGCCCACCATGTAAATCGGCAGGCTGCGTCCCGCCACCACATAATCGGCAGCGTTTTCGATTTTCCGCGAGGCCCAAATGCCTACGCCCATGCGCACGGCAAAAAAAGCCACGATGAAAATCACAATGAGCCAAACATACTGATAGCCTTCTAGATCCATTTTTCTGCAAAGCTCCTTTGAAGAAATGATGTCCCGTCCCCTCAGGCGGGCGATTAAATTTGGACTGGTCGGCTAGTATTCTTACCGCCTAGTCGGCTAGTCTAATGGCTTGTTAGTTGGCTGGCCTGCTGATTAAACCAGCAGACCAGCTAACCAGACGACTACCTGACTAAAACTTCCGGCTCCACTCTTTGGGCCAGCGCTCCACCACCACCTTCTTCTGGGTGAAGAACTCCACCGCATCGCTGCCCTGACCATGCATATCACCAAAGAAACTATCCTTCCAGCCCGAGAACGGGAAGAACGCCATTGGGGCCGCCACGCCAATGTTGATGCCGATATTCCCGGCATCCACTTCGTAGCGGAACTTGCGCGCGGCCGAGCCGCTCGATGTGAACAGGCTGGCCTGGTTGCCATACACACCGCTGTTCGCCAGCGCAATCGCCTCGTCAATCGTGTTGACGTGCATCACACCCAGTACCGGCCCGAAAATCTCCGTTTTCCAAATTTCACTCTGGGGTTTCATATCCATCAGGATGGTGGGACGCACAAAGCTGCCGCCTTCATACCCTTTAATGACCGTTCCGCGCCCATCGACGGGTACCGAAGCGCCTTCGCTCGCCCCGAGGCCGATCAACTGCTCGACGCGCACTTTACTGGCTGAATTGATCAACGCCCCCATCTGGACGCCGCTATCGAGGCCGTACCCAACCTTTCGGCTGGCTGCCGCATCACAAATCGCCTCGTTAAATTCGTTTCGCGCCTCGCCGATGGTCACCGCCCACGAAACCGCGAGACAGCGCTGACCGGCGCAGCCAAAGGCCGAATCTGCAATGATTTTGACGGCCATTTCCATATCCGCATCTGGCAGCACCACAACCGGGTTCTTCGCCCCGCCCTGCGCCTGGACGCGCTTGCCGTTGGCCGCCGCGCGGCTGTAGATGTATTTGGCAATATTGGTTGAGCCGACAAAGGTGATGGCACGGATGACGGGATGATCCAAAATCGCATCCACCGCTTCCTTCGAGCCGTTCACCATATTGACCACACCCTTCGGGAAACCGACCTGCTCGATGAGTTTGAAAATCAACTGCATCGTCATCGGCACTTTTTCGGAGGGCTTCATCACGTAAGTGTTGCCGGTCGCCAGGGCGTAGGGCAGGTACCAGAACGGGATCATGCCCGGGAAGTTGAACGGCGCAATCGTGGCGCACACACCCACCGGCTGGCGGATCATCAGTTCGTCGATGCCGGGAGCAATGTCCTCGGCAATTTCGCCCTTCGACATCATCGGGATGCCGCAGGCCACTTCCACATTTTCGATGGCCCGCACCATCTCAGCCTTCGACTCTTCGAAGGTTTTGCCGCACTCGTTGGTGATGGTGCGGGCGATTTCATCGTTATTGGCCTTGAGCAGTTCGCGCAGCTTGAACAGGTACTGCACGCGTTCATTGGCCGGGGTGCGCCGCCAGGCCGGGAGGGCATCCGCCGCAGCGTTGGCAGCCGCCTCGACCTCGGAAGCATGGCTGAGGGGCGTTTTCGCAATCACTTCCCCGGTAGCCGGGTTGATAACATCCACATATTCCGAAACAACGGGGTCGATCCATTCGCCGTTGATGTAGTTCAAAATTTTCTGCATATTTTCCTCCGTAGGGGCGACCCGGCGGGTCGCCCCTACTACCATTGGTTATTTTATATTCGCATCTGCAATTTCGAGGGCCTTATCCACAATCGCCAGCCCCTCATCGAGCTGTTCCTTTGTAATGCACAGCGGCGGGACGACAAAGACCATGCTGCCCATGTTGTTCGCCATGATGAAGGTGAACAGGCCGTTGTCGCGCAGGTACTTGCCGACCTGGCCCATCACGGCGGCGGGCATGATGTCTTTGCTATCACGGTTTTGCACCAGTTCGAGGGTGGAGAACAGGCCGATATAACGGACATCGCCGACAGCTGGGTGCTTCGCCTTGAGCGCTTCCAGCTTCTCGCCCAGGTATTTTCCCGTTTCGCGGGCCTTTTCCAGCAGGTTTTCATCCTCGTAGACCTGGATGGTCGCCAGCGCGGCAGCGCAGGAAAGCGCATGGCCGTTGTAGGTCAGCCCGGCGTAGAGATATTTGTCGTTGAAGAACTCGGCAATTTTATCGGTGACAATCACCGCGCCGAGCGGGGCGTAGCCGCTGGTGATGCCCTTGGCGGTGGTGATGATGTCGGGCGTAACTTTCCAGTTATCGACCGCGAACCACTCGCCAGTGCGGCCCCAGCCGCTCATCACTTCGTCGGAGATGAGCAGGATGCCGTATTTGTCGCAGATTTCCCGGACACGCGGCCAGTAATCATCCGGCGGGACGATCAGCCCGTTCGAGCCGACCACGCCTTCCATGATAATGGCGGCGATTTTGTCTGGCCCCTCGTAGCGGATGATTTCCTCGAGGTGCTTGAGACACTCGCGGGCGCAGGATTCCTTCTTCTGGCCGAACGGGCAGCGGTAGCAGAACGGGTCGAGGAAATGCACCCCGCCGGGCATGACCGGTTCGACGGCCAGGCGGCGGTAATCGCCGGTCAGGGCAATCGAGCCGTGTGTCGCGCCGTGATAGGAGCGGTAGCGGGCCAGGATTTTGTGGCGTCCGGTGTAAAAGCGGGCGATTTTGATGGCGTTTTCGTTGGCTTCCGCGCCGCCCAGGGCAAAAAAGGTCTTTTTCAGGTTGCCGGGGGTTACTTCGGCCAGTTTTTTGCCAAGCAGGGCGCGCACTTCGGTGGTGTTGCCGGGATGCACGAAGCATACTTCCGCCGCCTGTTCCTGGATGGCTTTAACCACCGCCGGGTGCTGGTGGCCGATGTTGGTGTTCATCAACTGCGACGAGAAATCGATGTAGCGCTTCCCGTCCGTATCCCAAAAGTACACCCCCTCCGCCTTGCCGACCGGGATGGGGCTTACCTGTCCCTGCACCGACCAGGAGAAGAAGGTGTATTCCTTGCTCAGGTCAACGATTTCTTGTGAAGATAATTTTGTCATGGTGTCTCCGTTGTAGGGGCGACCCGGTGGGTTGCCCCTACACAATGTCTACTTCACGGTTTTAACAACTTCCGCATACACTTCCAGCGTCTTATCAATATCCGCATCGGTGTGAGAGTAGCACATGAACCAGGGTTCGCGGGGGTCGTAGTCGGGCATCACGCCGCGGTCGATGGCGGCTTCGGCCCAGCGCAGGTACAGTTCCTTATCGGTATGTGCCCACTCGCGCTGGCAGGTCAGTTTATCCGCGCCGATGGAGAAGGTGAACATGGCCGGGTAGCCGTTCATCGCCGCCTGGATGCCGTTTTCATCGAAGATTTCCTTCAAACCGTTCATCAGGCGGGTGCCGCGCTGATTAATCGTCTCGAAGACCGGTTCTTTCTGCATGACCTTGAGCGTTGCCCAGGCCCCGGCAATCCCCGGCTTGTTATTGGTGTACGTCCCACCCTGCGAAACACCGTGACCGATGATGCTCATCACTTCCTTTTTGCCACCAAAAGCCGCCACAGGATAACCATTTCCGAGCGCCTTGGCATAAGTCGCCAGGTCGGGTTTCAGGTTGTAATACTCCTGCGCCCCGCCCTTGCCGATGCGGAAACCGGTCTTGACCTCGTCGAGGATCATCAACGCGCCATATTCGGTTGTCTTCTGGCGGATCAGTTCCAGGAAACCCGGCTCTGGCAGGATGGCCGCGCAGTTGCCCTGGCAGGGTTCGGTGATGACGGCGGCGATCTGGTCACCGTAGGAGCGCATCATGCGTTCAAAGCCCTCGAAATCGTTAAACGGCAGGGTGATAATTTTCTCGCCCAGCACACGCGGAATGCCCGACGAAGCGGGAACCGGGATCGGGTTTCGACGGTTGCCGTAGGCTTCCACCGGGGCGTAGGTGCTCCACAGGGTGTAGTCCTGGAAACCATGATAGTTCCCTTCGAATTTCAGGATGAGTTCGCGCCCGGTAAACGCACGCGCCACACGGACGGCATGCATCGTCGCCTCGGTACCGGAGCAGGCCATGCGCACCATCTCAACGGCGGGGCACATGTCGACAATCATTTCGGCCACATCCAGTTCCAGTTCGCCAGTCATGGCAAACAGGACACCATTTTTTACTTCTTCGATGACTTTTTCATCCACCTGATCAAAGGCGTGACCCAGGATAATCGGCCCAAAGGCCATGCGATAGTCGATGTATTCATTCCCGCCCACATCCCAGAGATGCGAGCCTTTGGCTTTCTTCACATATGGTGTAATCCCCTCACCCCAATAACGGAAATTCGAATTAACGCCCAACGGCAGAACCTTCCTGGCACGCTGCTGGACTTCTGCATTCTTTTCAAAATTTTTCATTGCGTAATTCTCCTGAAACAAACAGAAAGTTGAAGACTCCCGAAATATCACATTCCCCGCTACACATCTTCTACAAGACTGGAAGGTATACGCCACTGATAGACATCCTTCAACACCAGCGGCACAATTGATGTGGTCGTCTTACGGACGCCCGGCACCTTCCCTATCACCTCCGTTACAAAACGGTATACATCCCCGGTATCGCGCGCCAAAAGCTGCACACTCACGTCTGTTTCGCCGATGGAGCAGGCAACGTAACTGACGTTTTCATACTCTACCATCTTGCGCGCCACATCCAGAATAGCGTCCGAATCACACTCCATCCAGACATCCGCCACAACAGTCATACCAACAGACTTGGGCCGGACAATCGCCCCGATCTGGATGACCCGGTTTTCGATCATCCGATCAATGCGATAACGCACAGCCCGCTCAGAAATATTCCCAACCCTGCGCGCGATTTCGGCAGCATGCATCCGCCCGTCTTCCATCAATAAATTCACAATTTGCAGGTCAATCTTGTCGATTTTATACATTTTTTTTCTCTTTTATTTCCGTTTCAAACAAAATTTTACAGGGCTTTTTCCGTTAAGTCAACGTTTTTCAAGGAAATTGCCATCAATTCATGAAGATATCCATAAAGATAATTGACGATTGGTTGGATTCGGGTATAATCAAACTTCGGCATAATCCCGCTTATTATAGGAGAGACAAAACCTATGGCTACACCAGAAGAAACCATCACCCCTCAAAACGAACTCAAAACAAAAACTCGTCTAACGGGGAAAGTTGTAAAAACTACGCTTGCGGGGGTGATTGTCGACATCAACCAGACTGTCCCAGGCATCATCCACATCTCACAGCTTAGCGCCGAACCTGTCAAACGCGTCGAAGACGTTGTACAGGTTGGACAGAGCGTCGACGTTTGGGTCAAAAAAGCCAAGGCTGACCGCATTGAATTAACCATGATCGAACCGATTGGGCTGGATTGGAAAGAAATCAAACCCGAAATGGTAGTCAAAGGTAAAGTCGTTCGCCTCGAAACTTATGGTGCCTTCGTTGAGATTGGTGCAGAACGCCCCGGCCTGGTTCATATCAGCGAAATGGCCCACGGCTTCGTCAAGACTCCCCAGGAAGTTGCCAAAGAAGGCGACGAAGTGGAAGTCATGGTGCTGGATGTCGACCGCAAGAAGAAACAGATCCGCCTGAGCATGAAGGCCACCCAGCCCAAGCCCGAAGAGAAAGTGGAAGAAATTACCATGCCCAAGCCCGAACGCAAACCACGCCGCAAGGGTAAACCGCAGGGCAAGCTCGAAAAGATGGAGATGTCAACCGAACCCGCAGAAGTCGAACCGACTTCCTTCGAAATGGCCTGGCAGGCTGCACTCGAGCGTTCCAAAATCAGCAAGTTGGGCAAACCCAAAAAAGTAAAAGCGGATGTGGAACAGGAAGACATCCTGAATCGCACGCTCAAGAATCGCTTGCCCACCGGCGGGTAGTTCACCGAACCTGAATTTTTACAAAAAATCCCTGCGCTGGCAGGGATTTTTTGTGTTCTGGCGACTGATTATGATCTCCAATAGGAACTCCTGAATGGAATGATGTGATTATCACAGTCGCAAAGTAGTTTTTCGTAGGCCTGGCAAGTATTCGCGTTATTACAATCAGACAATCAGGCCAGCGGCTCGGGTTTGTAATTAGCTAGCTGCGCTGGCAGCGTCAATCCTTGCGTTCGCAGCTGCAAGATGCGGTAGAGATAGGCTGCGCCCTGCATGATGTGTTCGGCCACTTCGGCAGCATGGCGGTTTTCGGGCGCGGCCAGGGCAGTATTTTGCGTCCACTCATTGAAGGCACCCATGGCCGGGCCGCACCAAACCTGGTAATCCATCTCACGCCCGGGTTCGCCGCTATTTGACCAGCGCGAGGATAGACCCAAATACCAACGGAAGACCAGCGCCATTTTGCGCTTGGGGTTTTGGTTGGCGCGCTCCAATTGTTCGGGGTCGCGTTCGCGGAAGAAGGCTTCTGTTTCCTGCCAGACGGTTGCCAACGGTTTGCGGAAAACCTGCCTCTCCAGTTTTTCGCGCTCATCCACCGGGATGGTTTCAAGCGAATCACAGGCTTTATACAACTCATATAGTTTTTGCGCACGCACTGGGAATAACGTGCCTTTCTTCAACACCTGGACTTTAACGCCCATCTCGAACATATCCGCCGCGGGGGCCATCATCACATCGGCCTGGCCGGCCTGCGCCAGGATGCGCCTGGTATGCGCACTGGCGCCAGATTCGACACAGGCCTGGTTGACCGATCCGGTCACAATATAATCCGCACCCATCATAAAAGCCGCCAGCGCAGCAGAAGGCGTGCCAATGCCACCCGCACCGCCGACGTAGACTGCCTGCTGGTAGTTGTTTTTAGCACAAATTTCATCGCGCAATTCCAGCATGGCGGGCAGCAGGCAAACTAACGGACGATTATCCGTGTGTCCGCCAGAATCAGCCTCAACAGTCAGCGCATCACACATGGGAACACGCTGCGCCAGCTGGGCCTGTTGCTCCGTGATCAAACCCTGGGACACGAGCGGCTGCAACAAACTGGCGGGAGCCGGTTCGAGGAAGTAGGTTGCCACCTCGCGCCGCGAGACTTTGGCAATTACCCGGTTGCCAATTTCAATCGCGCCCCCGGCAGCCTGACGCAAGCCACTGGCACGGTAGCGCACGATATGAGGGGTTAATGCCAGGAAAGCCGATGCTTCCACCGTTTTTACACCCCGCTTCAGGTATAGTTCCACCGCATTACGTTCCAGTGCTTGCTCGTTTGGGCTATGAATAAGATTGAAAGCGTATGGGCCATCTGGCAGCGCCGCCTGGATACGATCCAACGCAGCTTCGATGCGGCTGGCTACCAGCCCGGCAGCCCCGAAAGAACACATAAGCTGCGCCTGCCCCAGCGCAATCACCAGGTCAGCCGAGGCAATCCCATTGGCCATCGCGCCGCCAGTATAGGCATATTTCAACCCATAGAAACTGCGGAAATTGGCGCTGCCCAGTTGGGATGGGCGCAGCGGCCCGGTGGCAGCCAGCAACGCCAGGCTTTCACCACTGCCCGTGGAGGGCTGGTGCGTGATTCCCAGCCGCGCCCCATCGCTGACAATGTACAGCGGATGGTCGAGCGCGCGCAAATGAGCACGCCAGCCAGCCTCATCAAACGCAACTGCGTTGAGCGGGCCGATCCACAACGGGGTGTGTCCATTGGTGGAGATGACAGGGGATAAGGTGGAAGTGGATGAATTCATCATTTTTGGGGTAATCTCTCAGGATTTTTACAATGCCACGGGTGCGAATTGCGATTTCATCTTTAAGAAAAAAGCACAATTCTCACCCGCGCTGGGTATAGATGCCCTGGCCCGCGCGCCCGGTTTCCAAGTTCTGAAACTGGCGCGAACGGTGAATGGGGCTGGATGCGGCAGGATTATGCCGTCTCCACCACACTCAACGCCAGCGAATTGACTTCATAAATTCGCAGGTTTTCTTTCCACAGGCTGGCCTGGGCGTGCAGTGTGATACAACCAGGCGATGTATCGATCTTCGTAATGTGCATTTCCAGCGACATATCCTGGTTCTCAGGCACGATCTGACCGCGATACTTCCAGACAGTGTTGTGATTTTGGGCATGCGCAAACCGTGGCGAGCGGAAATTGCGCCCGACACCAGCCTGGAGCGCAAAAGCCTGTAAAGCCTGTAGCATGGCTTCCACCCCCAGCGAGCCGGGCATGACCGGGTCCTGGTGGAAATGCGCGCGGAAGAACCAGTCTTGCGGGTTAATATCTTTGTGGGCATACACATAGCCCTTGCCAGATTTCCCGCCATCAGCCGCCACCTGGACAAAATCCAGCATGTGAAGCTGCCCGCCAGAAAGCCGGTAATGCGGCTGGCTGGCGGGTGCCCGGAACAAAGCCGGGAGGCGCAAATCCAGCCTGGTCAACGCTGAAAGATTGTTCGCCAGGGGTGCCGGGCTGTTGCCACGATCCAACCCCACCTGGTTGATCAGGGCCTCGGGTTTGAAATAGCCAAAGGCGGCATCCCCTGCATAAAACGGCTGCCCAGCACAGGACAGTTCATAGGTAAATTTCTGGATGATGATGCCCTGGATGGCGGTAGAAGACACCAGCCTGACGCGATTCGTGATCGTTTGCCCGCGCAGATCGATCTCGCGCAGCATCTTCCCGCTGCCATCCAGGTTGCGGAAGTAGAAATTCTCATCTGGATAAGGCAGGGTCGAACCCAGATGCGCCGATAAGAAGCCGCAGGGCTGCAAACCAATTTCCATGAGGATCGAATAGGGAATTTCGGGGGAGGCATTTTGCTGGCAATACCAGGGGTTTTTGGGAACATCGTACTCAGTCACCAGCCCCGAGCCAGCCGTCACCTGCCCACGGGTGCCATCCACACTGGTGATACGGCTGATGAGTTTCAGGTCTCCGTTGGGTGTGCGTGGCGCGCGGCGCGTATCGTAGCGGGCATATTCCGGGCCAAAACAGGCCGCCAGCGAACCAAGCGCAAAATTTTCGATATGCGTTTCATCAAAAAGCGCCTTTTGGGTCGCCAAGACCGGCGCAGGCGGGGTTTTCTCCACCAGTTGCAGCCCCAGGTCTTTAAAGTTGACGATAATCTTGCCATTCAGGATGACATCGACATTGGCTTTGGCGTAGGGAGAAGGTTTTAGCCCGATCTCAGTCACTTCCATGCGATAAATCAACTGCCCGTGACAGGGAGTCACCTGCCCACGACAGCGCACCACCTGTGGCAGGTCAGGGAGCGGCTGGAAGCGGGCATCCACCGTCAGCGTGTGCAGCCCCAGGTACATCAGGTAGAACTGCATCAACTGGACGCAGCCATCCGCCATCAGCGAGCCAGCCATCACCTCGTCATCTTTGAAGTGACAGGGGAAATACCAGTTATCCGGGGCAAGGTCATGTTCGGCAACGACACACCCCAGGCCCCACGGGCCACCATCCGGCAGGATTTCGGTCACGCGGTCGATCATCAACATATCGCCGCCAGGCAGCCGCAGCGACGGGTTGCGCCCGGGTTGGGCATATTGCGGCCCAAAACAGGATGTCAGGTCACCAGCCGCCAGCGCGCGCAGTTCGTCGCGCCCAAAACTGGGGTATGCACTCACAAGCAAGGGAGAAAAATGCTGTTTAGGGATCGCGTTGCGAGCGGCGATTTCAGCATCTGTCAGGATAATACCCTTCCCGCGCGCCAGGTCCTCGTCAGAAAAGAATCCGGCACACCCACCGCGCATTTTCAGCACCATTTTGTCGCCCACAAAACAATCATAGCTGAAGAAAAACAGCAGGTTATCACCACTGCGGGCATACGAGTTGATGCTGATATCGTAGCGCAGGGTTTGGCCCTCCTTGGGCAGGTCATCCAGGAAAGTCAGGGTGCAATCGAGCAGGCGATAAACCAGCACACCCTTGTTCTCAAAGTCAATCCCCAGGTAACTGATCAGCATCAAATCGCACTGGCCCGACTCAACCGCCACCGCCCATGGGATCTGCCCATCGACCGAATACCAGGCATGGTGCGGGATATCATATTCGGTGGTCATCGAAGAAGGCTTGTACTCACCCAATTTGGCATTCAGCCTGGTGATCCGATCCACCAGCAGGTAAGGTGGCATCGGCAGGCGCACCCGGCGCGAATACGTATCGATCAGCGCATATTCCGGCCCAAAAATACTGGCGATATCACCCTCGGCATACTTCAGCAGGTCAGCCTGATCCCAGATCACATTGGCAGGTTTGGGCCTGGGGATGACTGGCACAGCCGGGGGAATGGCCGCCGTTTCCTGCGCCGCTTTCCGCCTTTCAGGTTTTTCATCCAAAGCCGGGGCCGGTGTGACCGTTTGACTGCTTTTTCCAGGCTGGTAATTTTCCAGCACCCTGAGCAATTCAGGGCTGAGAGTCTGCGGGCTGGGACGCAAAAATGGGGTTGTTTGGGGCGCTACAACAGTGGGATTTTGAGTCATATAAATTTCTTTCATCAACATCTGCCAATCACGCCGCAACGGCACGAGTTCGGCAGGAATATTTGGCTCTGGAATGGGCGGAGAATCCGTGATGACGCGTGGCAGGTTGGCAAAATAAGCGCGGTTTTCATCGGTCAGCAAGCTGTCGGCCAGCCGATCGCCGCCGGGCAAGATGCGCTTGACAAAGCCAGCTTTGGCCGCCGCGGAGGGCAGATCATCAAATAACGGGGATAGGTCGAGGGGCGTATGGTGTGCGGCCAGTTGAGCCAGCAACCGGATCAGTGCAGCCTGGTCACTTTTGCCTTTCTGGTTAATATTCAGCGCCAGGTGGGGTTCCTTCCCCAGGATGTCATCGATCCAGCGCGAACAGGTGCGATGCGGCCCAAGCTCGATAAAAATGCGCGCCCCATCAGCATACACTCGCCGCACCAGGCGCGGGAAATCCACCTGGGAACAGGAGGTAGTAGAGACATTACGGGCAATCGATTCGGTGGTGAGTTCGGTTGGCTCATATCCTGCGGCAGAATAGCAGGCGATTTTCGGCGTATCCTGGATAGGCCAGTTGTGCAGGGCGTCGAAACCGGCGTATTCCGAGCGCATCGGCGGGCAGTGAATAACGTGGTCAAACGGCGCGCGCAAGGCGTGGCATTTTAGCGTTTCGATGACCCGTTTGCAAGCCGCCGGGTCGCCAGATAACACAACTTCGCTGGGAGTGCTGATAATGGCAAGAAAAGCGCGTGGTTCACCTTTCAGGCATTCTTTAACCTGCTCAACAGGCGCCATCAGCACATACGAACACCAAATTTCATCATCCGGCACGGACGGATGGAGACCCCAGGCTTCGCGCACGGCCAGCTTTGGCCCGGCCACGCGTGTTTTGAACAAATCGGATTCCCGCAGTGCGCGCGCGGCCTCGTCACCGTGCGTCCAAACGCCCAATGCCCACATCATAGCGGCCTCGCCCAGGCTGTAGCCCAGCGCAGAGGCCGGTTGCAAGCCGAAAATCTCGCGCATGATCAGGGTGTAGAGCGTGGCAAAACTGGTTCCAGATGCCACCATCGACATGGCATCATTGGTCAGGGCCTGCTCAAGGGCTTTGCGGTCGCCGTCAGAGTAGCGCACAGTCTGACGCTTGTAGAGGGCATCGGCGCGCAGTGCCAGCACCGGGTCGTGGGTGATCTGGGCAAAACGCTTGTATAGCCCGGGGAAAAGATGGAACAAATCTGCGCCCAGGTTGGGGTATGAATTGAACGCGCCAGGATAAACAAAGGCCACCGGCCCGCGCAGTGGGTTGGGTGTGAAACAGCTTCCCTGGCTGGTCTGCCATTTTTTATTGTTTTGGATGGCTGCCGGGACACCCGTCTGTGCCAGCGCGGCTTCGCGGCGCAGTTCGTCCATATCGCGTGCCACCAGCATGAGCCGATATTGGGCCGTGGTATTGGCCTGGTACACCTTCCAGGCAGATTGGGCGGCCTGGGCCAGCCCATCGGCCTGTGAGATTTCTTGCATCTGGGCCCGCAGCGTGTCCATATCTGGCCCGGCGAGCGGGATCAGGCGCAGGCTTTCAGTAGCCTGGTAACGGGTAACATCTGGGGGCACAAGCGGTTCGCTGGCACGCAGAATGAAGTGAGCGCAGGTGTGATCATGGCTGAGCACGCTGACCGCCGCCACTCGTTGGGACGAAAGCCAGGGCTGAGACTGGTCGGTCACAGCGAAGGGCAATGCCCGTTTCGGGGCATCCCAGCCGGGGGTGGCAGGGAAATAGCGCTCAGAGAGACACAGCGCAGCACGAATCAGGCTGGCGATTCCGGCAGCCACAAAAGTGTGCCCAATTTGGGCTTTGACGCTGCCCATGACTGTTTTGACTCCAGCATAGGCGTCAGCCAATCCCAACATTTCGACTTCATCCTGGTAGGGGAAGCCCCCGGCGCTGACTTCGAGGTAGCCCACGTCTGCCGGTTTAACGGAAGCAAGCTCCAGGGCGGTGCGGGCGGCGAGAGAAACCCCGTCAGCAGTGGCTGGCGCACAGGCCAGTGATTCCAGCACAGCGTAAGATTTTTCCACCTGGTCGACGCGTTTCAACACCAGCGCGCCCGCGCCCTCACCAATCAACCAGCCGGTGCTGTGCTGGCTGAAGCCCAGGGTGGGCGGTGTGGTCGGGTCGTGCAGCGGGCTCATTTGCTGGCGGATTAAAACATGTTCCAGGCTGCCCGCCAGGTCGACCGCACCGAGTAGCACAGCCTCCACATCGCCGCTGGAAAGCAGCATTTGGGCCACTTCCAGCGCTTTGCCAACGCTGTTTTCGGCGGCGGAGAGCGTGAAGGCCGGGCCAGAGAAATCCCACAGGGCCGCGATGCGGCTGGCCATGATGTTGCCGATAAAACTGGTGTACTGGTTGACCAGCGCGGGAATGTGCAGGCTGTCTTTGGCGCGCTCTTGTAGTGTGGCGGCCTGCTCGGGCGTCAGTCGCACCCCTGCGCGTTCAAGAGCGGCAGGCAGCTGCCAGGTCAGGTCAACACGACCGCGAAATTCGTGCAGGGCCAGTTCGGTATCCATTGCGATCAGCACGGCCACGTTGCCGCCGGGCTGTATTTGCGCATCTTGCAGGGCCGCATCAGCCACTTTGAGCATTAAAAGTTGCTGGGGAATGGGCTGGTCGGCATCGTTGGGTGGAATTTTGAAATGCAGGAAATCCATCTCGAAATCGGAGATGTAGGCCCCGGCGGGTGGCGATGTGATCCCGTACTTTTGCAGCAGCCCGGCCTGATTCTCGAGCCCCTTCCAACGCTGGGGCGGGATACTGCCAAAGAGTTGCGTCCCGGCGTAAAGCGCCTGTCGCAGCTCTTTGAGAGTGCGGCAAGACCCAAAGTGGGCAGCCATGCCAACAATCGCTAAGGCTGACGGTTTTTCCGTGCCCCCGAAGGAAGATATGCCCGGCTGCCCCAATGGGCGCGATAGTTTGTTTTCCAGCACCAGGTGCGCATTCGTGCCGCCAAAACCAAAAGCGCTGACAGCCGCGCGTTTCAAATCTTTGGTGTTGGGCCAGTCCATCGTCTGGCGGACAATTTTGGCGGCGCTGATGAGATTGTTCTGCGACGAATGCGGTTCTTTCACTTTGATGGTGGCAGGAACCCGGTTATGGGCCATACCCAGAATGACTTTGAGCATCCCGCCCATCCCGGCAGCAGTCAGCATGTGCCCAAAATTAGATTTTACCGAGCCGACGAACGGCGCCGCCGATCCCGATGCCCCAAAAAAGGATTCCATCGAGTTCAATTCGGTAATGTCACCGAGCGGGGTGCCGGTGGCGTGGCATTCAACGTAATCAATTTCCTGCGGCGCAATTCCCGCGGCAGCGTAAGCGCGTTCAAAAGCGCGCATCTGCCCTTTAGGGTTGGGTGTCAGCAGGTGTTTGCCCTTGCCATCGTTTGAAAGGCCGATTCCGCGCAAAACAGCGTATACATGGTCGCCATCACGCTCGGCATCAGCGAGGCGTTTGAGCACAAACATGCCCGCGCCCTCACCAGATACCAATCCCTGCGAATTTTTGTCGAGCGGGGCACTCTGGTCGTTGGCTGGATACGCCTGGAAGATGGAAAAGCCCATTTTGATGAAAAAGGGATCGGCACAACTGACAGCCCCGGCCAGCATCAGGTCGGTTTTGCCAGCCTGTAAATAATCACAGGCCAGTTTGACGGCATACAGCGATGAAGCGCAGGCGGCATCCAGCGCCAGGTGGACACTGGAAAGCCCCAACGCTTGGGAAACCACCGCCGCCGGGTAGCCAGAGATGAGGGCATTGGCCAGGCTGTTTTCGGCGGGCGGGTCGAGGCGCGGAAGCTGGAAGTGCGGGTCACGCAGCAATTCTTTCAGCGTGTCAGTCAGCGCCCCCTGGTAAAGCGGCGCAAAAAGATGTTGCGAGGCCCGGGTGGGGAAGGAAAGATTGCCAAGCACCACCCCGGTGCAAGCGCGAATGTCGCTTTCGAGATAACCACTATCGCGCAAGGCTTCACGCGCCACGTATAACGGCCAGTGGAACAGGCTGTCGAGAGATTTCAGGAACCCGGCAGGCAGCTGGTAGCCATGCGGGTCAAACTCGAAGCCGCGCACATACCCACCGCGCAGCGCATAGAACTTATCGCGCTGGCCTTTTTCCGGGTGAAAAAAAGTCTCCGGCGGCACACCCATTTCAGATGTGGTGGCGGCGCTGGTGGAGTCACGTTCATCCAACAAGTTGTGCCAGAACTCTTGCGGGGTGCGAGCACCTGGGAACAGGCAGCTTAAACCAATAATAGCGATAGGTTCCATCGGTCAGGCAACCTGCGCGGACGTGAACAGGCGGTTCAACTGGACGCTGATGGTGACTTCGGCGCCGCGAACCCGGCTGTAGATGTTCCCAGCTGCATCGTGGGCGATAATATCTGCCACCAGGCTGGATTCGGAATGCGATTGGACTTCCAGCGAAACGTAGAATTTCTCTCCCGCCGCAGGTGTGCGGTAATGTTCCCCGCTCTGGGCGCGCAGCGGCAGGCTGCCCGCGCCATAGAACAATCTTGCCCAAATAACCATGCTCTGGAATTCGACATCTGCCAGGAATGGGTTGAAACTCTGCACAAGGAACTGTCCCTGCATAGATTCGCTCACATCGGGCATTTCACATTCCAGCGTTAAGCGCTGTGGAGAGTAATTTAGCACACGCCGCACCCCCTGGAAGCTCGGCCCGTGGAATAACGTGCCGTTGGTGTAAAGCGGCGCACCTGGCTGGGCGTTGGCGTCTGACAGGTCAGCATACTCGTAACAAGGCACTGCCGGGGTCTGGCTGCACAGGTGAATGCGCACATTGTAATGATAGCGCGGCTTACCCGGCCCCGAAGAAGCCCCCGTGCCGGGGCGTGTCAGGCTGGAGATAAGCACATCCACCACAAGCTGGCCTTGCACGCTCTTATCCACTTCCTTAACTTCAACCGTGTACGCAGGCGCGAGATTTTCATCAAAAACGATGCCTTTCAGCACGCGATAATTCTCCACGCGATACAGGGTGTAACCGGGATACAACTGCTCAACCGTATTTCCCATCCACTCCAGCGCGCAGACGGTAGGCAAAACAGCCTGCCCGCCGATCATGTGATCTTTCAGGAAGGGGTTAGATTCGAGTGACAGGGTACGCTGCACCCGCAGGGTTGCCAGCGGCGCGACCGGGTCGAATCCACCCGAGGGGGAGTTCATGGCGCTGCCAATCAACACCTGCACCGCGGCGCTGTTGCGGCGTTCCAACTCATCCACCAGCATCTGGGCACCAGAATCGATCGGGATAATATCAATATTGCGCTCGGCGAACATGGCGCGCAGCGCAGGCGTGACCATGCCGCCATCCCACGGGCCCCAATTGAGCGAAATCACATGGCAGTTGGGGTATTTGCGCTGGATCAGGTAAGCGGTTTTGTTCAGGATTTCGTTGGCCAGCGCATAATCGGCCTGGCCGGGGTTGCCATAGAAGCCAGCGGCAGAAGAAAACAGCACCAGCGTATCCAGCTGGCCGGGCGGCACACAGGCCAGCATGTTTGCCAGCCCATCCACTTTGGCCGCGTAAACTGTTTCAAAATCGTGTTCGGTTTTTTGTTCGATCAATTTATCAGCCAGGTTCCCGGCCCCATGCAGGATGGCTGTGACAGGGCCAGTCTGGCGGGTGAGATTACCCAGTTTTTCGGTCAATTCCGCGCGGTTGGTCACATCTACACTGCAATAAAAAGCCTGCCCACCGGCTGCGGTAACAGCATCCAGGGTGCTTTTAATGACGCGGTAAGACTGCAACTCTGCAAATTCTTTCTTGATATTGACCGGAGTGGCCTTTTTGCCTTGTTCCGTTAAGATGGCCATGATGCGACGCTTGAGCTCTGCCTCGTCGCTGATGCCGTGTGCCCAGGCTGGTTCTGACTCTGCCAATGCAGAGCGTCCCAGCAAGATAAATTTAGCCCGATACTGGCGCGCCAACCGGATGACACACTGCGCGGTGACGCCTTTCGCGCCGCCGCTGACCAGCCAGACGCCCGCCGGGGTCAAGGAAATGGCACGTTTATTCATTTTCACCTACCAGGGTCATGCGCCCGCGCAAACCATAAGCCACCTCGGTCAGCAATCGGTTAGGATCCTGCAATTCGGCCAGGATGTACTGCACAGCGCGGTCAGTATCGAGGTGCGGCACCAGGTCGAGGGCGCGACAGTAAACCGCCTGCCATTCGCGGCTGAGGGTTTTGGTCAGTCCAAACAATCCGCCGCTGATCGCGCCAAAAGAGTCGCCGCCGAGGCCAAATTCACCATCCAGCCGCGCCACCGTGACAAAATAGCTGCGTCCGGCATTGGCTGCGCTGGCCAGCGACTCTTTCAGGTGTTTTGCCATCAAGAAAACACCCTTGACAATGGCTTTTTCACTTTCAACGAACGGCAGTTCGGTTGTTGGTGCGCTTTGCGGGTTCAGGTGAATAAATGCGCCCACCCGGCCATATTGCGATTCGACAGTTTTGAGCATCTGCGTCAAGTGCGCTTCGCCAAAATCCGGCAGGTTGACCTGTGGGATATTCACTGGCAGCGTGGTCAGGGCGTTCACCACCGCCTGCGGGAAGTTCATCACCACCACGGGCCAGCCGCGATCCATCAGCGCATTGGCGAGCTTTGTAGTGGCAGGTGTGCCGTCATTGGTCAGCAACGCGATAAAACCGGCGGGCAGGTTGGCTTCGAGCACATCCGGGAAAGGCAGGGCTTTGAGACGGACGGCGCTGCGGATCACACGCGGCGCATCGGGGATGACAGGTAAGGGCTGTTCAATTACAACCGGGGCTGGAACCGGGGCAGAAAGGGATTCTCCGGCACCCCCCAGCTTCCCGCCCATGTGGTCGATGATCTGGGCCAGGGTGCGTAGTTCAGCCAGTTCTTCGGGTTTGAGCCTGGGCAGGTCGGGGTATTGGGCCTGCATGGCCCCCAGGATTTCGACACGCTTGATCGAGTCGATCCCCAGGTCTGATTCCATGTCCATGCCGGGTTCGAGCGTTTCGAGCGGGTAGCCGGTCTTCTCGCTGACAATTTCCA
>CAIJPN010000194.1 GCA_903822545.1 uncultured Anaerolineae bacterium
AAAGCAATATTCGGAAATGATTGGGCAGTGGCAGACATGGTTTTCATGGCATTTTGTACACAAAACTGTGATTTTTACGGCAAAAACACCACTATTTTGTGCGTTTTTCCTTTCTTTTGGCGTGTTCAGTTATGACTACATGATACCTTAGGCGATGTTTGGGGGCAACAAATCGAGATTACTTTTTTCTTGCCAGAAAAATCTCCTGGCTGACTGGTTGGCAAAAAATGGGGGATTTTTGTTCGTCGGGTGACAAGTAATCATGTAGAATGAGAAAATATTCACAAGCTTTCTCTGCGCATCATGAGCCTGCCATTTCTCTCTGCCAAAACCCGCCAACCTGCTCCCACCTCCAACCTGGTTGCTCGCCCCAGGCTGCTCGCGGTTCTGGATGCTTTTCTACAACCTGGCATGCAAGTCATGTTGCTGGCAGCTCCGGCGGGAGCGGGCAAGACTGCGTTGCTTTCGCAATGGCTGGGGCCTCTCACTGCTGATTTTCGCGTGGGCTGGCTCTCGCTCGATGAGAATGACTCTTCGCTGGCGCGTTTTCTCGCCTATCTGTTTGCGGCCATCCCTGACTTGGGCGCGGATTTTGCCGCCCAACTGGAATCGAACCCGGCGGTCAATGCTGAACAGGCGGTTGCCTTCCTAATGGAGCAAGTGTCGGATGTCGAAAACAACATTTTGCTGGTGCTGGATGATTACCACGTTATCACTGCGCCGGAGATTCACAAGGCGCTTAAACTGCTGATTGACCACCAACCGCCCAATTTGCGATTGGTGATTGCCGGTCGGGTGGAGCCGCCCCTGCCGCTGGCGCGTCTGCGGGCGCGTGGGCAACTGGTGGAGGTGCGCGCCGCGGATTTACGCTTCAGCCTGGATGAAACCGGTAGTTTTTTTGGTAATTTTGCCGGGTTGAACGAACTGTCGGCGCAAGCAAATCTGGTTAAACGGCTGAACGATTCCACCGAGGGCTGGGCGGCAGGTTTGCAAATGTCGGCGCTGGCACTGCGGGGCGAGATGTCACGCCAGGGCGGGGATTCTGCCCAAATAGAGGAACGCATTTTCGGGGCGATGGAAGGTTCCCAACGTTACATTCTGGATTATTTGCTGGAGGAAGTTCTCAGCCGCGAATCCGCCCAAATCCGCGATTTCCTGATTAAAACCTGCCTGCTGGAACGTTTCAACGCCGATTTGTGCGCCGCGCTGGGGTTGGAGGGGGCGCAGGAAACGCTCACCTATCTCGAACGCGCCAATCTGTTCATCATCCCGCTCGATGGACAGCGTGAGTGGTATCGCTATCACCATCTTTTTGCCGATGTGCTCCAAAAGCAACTGCTGCACACCCGTCCCGGCCTGGCTCCTGACCTGCACCGCCGCGCGGCGAATTGGTTGGAGGCCAAGGGCCTGGTGGATGAAGCCCTGAATCACGCGCTGCAAACTGGCAATCCCGGTCTGCCTCTGGATTTGGTTGAAAAACATGCACTACAAGCCATCTTGCGAGGTCAAATTACCACCGCCACCCGCTGGCTCTCGAACCTGCCCCCCGAGGCGCTGCTGACACGCCCGCGCCTGTGCCTTGACCGTGCCTGGGCGCTGACCTTTGCCTCCCAAACCGAAGCCGCTCTCCCATACCTGGAGCGTGCTGAGATGTTAGATAACACTCTTGAAGCGCGCGCTGAAATTTTCGGCTTGCAAAGCTACCAGAAAAGTATCTACGGTCTGACCGCTGAGGCGCTGCGCCTGGCGCGGCTGGCACTGGAAAACTCGCCGCCAGACCATTCCTTTTTGCAATGCAGCAATCGCCTGTTTCTGGCAAGCGCGCTGGTGCGCAATGGTAAATTGGATGAAGCCCTAAAGGAGTATCGCTTTATCCAACCAACCTGTCAGCAACAGATCTTATCCGGGCTGGCTTTGCTCGAAGCGGATTTTTTGCAATTCGTGGCAATGTACCTGAATGCTCGCAATCAACCCAACCGCGCCAAAGCATTACTCAGAGAGGCTATCCGAACTTTTGAAACCACCGGGGCGGGCAATCGTAAAGCCGCGGCGCTTTACCTGTACGTTGGGCTGGGAAAAATCCTGTATATCGAGAACCAACTGACCGAAGCGGAACGCACCCTGGAGATGGGCCTGCAACTCGAGCCGCTGTCACTCTCCCTGGCGGCGATTGATGGTTGGTTGACGCTCTGGTGGGTCAAAACTGGTCAGCGTGATTATCGCGCCGCGCGGCATATTCTCGACGATTTGGAACCTGCCGTGCGTGATTGTGATGAGAAAATCAGCCGCCTCGTCCGGTTACCCGGCGCTTTGCAGGATTTGCTCGAAGGAAAAATCGCATCGGCCACTACCCGGCTGGAACGCCTAGGATTCTCGGATCAAGTTGATGAAGCCCTGGCGCAGGTCAGCGATAGTGAGCTGATGGGTTGGCGCAGCAACGAATATTTTGTCTATGCCCGCGTCCTGGCGGCCCGGGGAAAATCCGCAGCCAGTTTGCGCGTTTTGGAACACATGGCGCGGGCAGCGCAAGCATTTGGCCTGGATTGGTTGCTGTATCGTACCTGGATTACGCAGGCGATGGTTTACTTTCAAACTGGACAGGTGGAAGTTGCGGTGGACAGGCTGGCGCACCTGCTGGAAAAAACCTCCCGGCTGGATTCTGGCGCAGTTCAAATTTATCTCTCAACCGGTGAACCGGCGCGCGCCCTGCTGAAGGAAGCCCAACAACGCGGACTCCACCCACAGCATGTCTCCCGTTTACTGGCGGAATTCCCGCCCGAGCCTTCTTCCGTCAAAAATCCCGACCTGCCCGAAGCCCTGACCGAGCGCGAGTTGGACGTTCTGCGCCTGATGGCAGCCGGCCTGAAAAACCAGGAAATTGGCGCAAAGTTGTATATCAGCCTGAATACCATCCGTTACCACACCACCAA
>CAIJPN010000195.1 GCA_903822545.1 uncultured Anaerolineae bacterium
GAGCGGCTTTCTGGCGTGCAGCAGAGCGATGCCAGCCTGCGGCAGGTGGAACTCAGGAACTTCTCCCAGGCGGCAGCCTTCCAGTTCCTGCACCCGGATAACCTGATCACCCCCGCCAACCGCCTGGCAGTGGAGAAGATCATTGATTTCACGGAAGGGTTGCCCCAGGCCCTGCGCTTGCTCAAGAGCTACCAGCGCGAAGCCAGCCTCTCGTTTTCCGAGCTGTGGCAGCGCTTGGAGCAGTATCGTTTTTCGCTGCTTTCCCGCCCTGGAATGACCGGAAAAGGCGAAAGCCTGAAGATCTGTTTCGATTTCAGCCTGGATTTGCTGCAATCCCGTTATCCACAAGCGGCGACGCTGTTTGAACAGCTGGGTATTTTCCAGGATAATGCGGTGGTATGGGATGTGCTGTACCTGCTGTTTGGGTTGGAGAACATGCTGGATTTTGAGCATGTTGTGCTCACGTTGGCCCGCTTCAACCTGGTCAGCCTGCTCCCCTATCGCGCCCATCGCATTGTGCAGACGCATCGGCTGCTGTATGAATATGCCCGATACCGCCTGGCTGACCAGCGCACTCAAATTGACCAGGCGTACCGGCTGGTGATGCGCGTCATCCTGGAAACCTTTACGCCAGGGCCGATGTCCAGCCCGTATTACCCCGTGCGGATGTGGCTGATCAAGGATCTGGAATATCTGGTTGTTTGGACAGCCGAACAAGGCAGCCTGGCAGAGATCAACTGGATGCTGGATTTTGCCTTCAAGCTGCTGCTGGCCGAAGGGAAAGTAGTTACTGCCGAGAAGCTGCTGGTGGCTTCCTGGAACCGGATCCCGGCAGCCCAGAGAACAGCCTTTCACGCATCCGAATATTACAAATACCAGGCAGCGATTCAAACCGCCCAGGGCAATCTCGAACAGGCTCTCCACCTGGCACAAAAATCTGCCCGGTTGGCCCAAAAAGACCTGAAGACGCTGAATACAAAGGAAACCGGGGACATTTTGGGGGATTTTCTAGCCCGTCGCAACCAGATATATAAGGAATTATTCGAGCGACAGAAGATCGGGCAGGATGTCCTACAGGGCTATGCCCGGATACTGCGCTTTTTTCGGGCCAGGAAGGTGCGGATGAAGTTCGATCTTTTCCAGTTTCTGCCTGCGGGCACTTCCAGGCATCAGAATGATCCCGGGCGAATAGCACAACTGAATGAGCCGCTTTTTCGTGATGCCCGTCACCCAGTTCATGTACGCGCCCAGGCCGGGATCAACCTGGTGGATGCTTTGCTGGGGCAGCGGAACATGCTCCAGGCCGAACGGGTTCTCCTTGAACTGGAGCACATGCTGGTGGATCATGAAAATGATCTGGCTTATGCGCTGATCCTGGCCCATTTCTGGATTGAGAAAGCAATATTCAGTGACCTGCTTGGTGACCGGTTGTCCTCAATCCAGGCTTGCCGGGTGGCAACGGATTACTGGCGGGATGTGGTCAGGCAGGGTAGGAGCATTCCGAAGGATGTCCAGGAGTTCCTTGATTATGTGACAGAATGGTAGCCAGGTTCTTGCACGCACCGCTGCCCCCATCAATCAGCCTGAATACCACGGACTGTAGGTCAGCGGACGTCTGGTTTCATGCTAAACTCATACTATGAGGGAAATATTCTCCCTCCCGCATCCTGCGGCGCTAAACGGACAGCCCAAGAAAGGAATCCATCCATGAATTCAAACATGATCCACCGCCGCGAAGAAATCAAATTGGCGTTGGGCGCGGAAAACACCCGCACTATCGTGGATGTCTACCTGCGCTGGCTGATGCGCGGCAAAATCGTCCCAATCTGGCTGGATATCATCCTCATCTTTTTGCTGTCAGCCGTGGTTGCGCTGACCCTGGCTTTTCTCACCGGTGAACTTGGGAAAATACCCCTGGCTGCCCGTGACTTGCCCCCTGGCATGGTGGTCCAGCTCATCTTTACACTCTTCATGAGCACCGTTTCCATGCTGCTTACCAACCTGTTCTTTCATCGCGTTGTGGCCGTTTTACGGGAACAGGTGGTTGACCTTGCTGAAACCCCGGAAACGCTGGATGAACTGCTTGCCTGGGTGAAGTTGAACAGCTACAAGGGCTGGCCGCGGTTTTTGGTAATCCTGGCTGCGGCGCTTGGTGTAGCAAGTTATTTAGTCACCCTGTCCAACCGCGTTTGGAGTACATCGTTTGGCATAGGCATGGTGTTTGCGCTCACCCCGTTCTCAATCCAGAGCATTATTTTTATCGGCTTTACGCTTGGCGTTTTGGGCCTATCCTTGCGCCTGGAGCGCTTCGACTTGAAATTATTTGAAGCCAACCCATCCAGCTCCGAAATTATCGCCACACTCTCCGGCTTGTTCAGGGGCTATGTCTATCTCATCGCCATCTACGGTGCTATCCAGACCTTCCGCGCAACAGAAACAGGGCTGGTTCCATACCTGATTCCTATAATGACAGCCTTCTGGGTGCCGATCATCGCCATTTTCATTGCCAGCCAGATTGGCTTGGCCGGGTTGATCCGGGGCGCAAAATGGAAAACCCTGCGTCTGATTCAGGAGAAAGTCTCAACCCTACAAAAAGAGCATCCCATGCCTGCCAGCGAGGAGCGCGAAACCATCATCTGGTGGCTGGATTATCATGAACGTGTCAGATCGACCCCCAACTCCGCGCTCGATTTAGGATCATGGCTCAACTTTATCAACTCATTACTCCTGCCGTTGATTGCTTTTATACTTGGCAATCTGGATACTCTGATGCAGTTCTTTTCTGGGAAACCATAGTTGCCCACCGGACGATTTCCTCCGCGTTCCAACAACTCAGTCAGCTATTGTCTGCGCTGGAAGCGGCCTGACCGTACCGTTGGCAAAGATTGCAACCAGATTGTCAATATCTGCCCTTGAATAGAAGAAAGGTATCCAACATAAAACGCCACTTATAGGGGATCATTTTCAAAAATCACCAGATTAAAACTGACCCAGTCCACCATCGAAAATAGGAGATAAACATGAAACGCATCATCGCCCTCGCCCTTATCCTGCTGACCATCACCGCCTGTCAGGTTGCTCTCCCGCCTGATCCAATATCCACCCCCGCGCCGGTTACCGCAACGATGGAAATCACTGCCCCGATGCTGGAACCAACACAGCCCCCAACCAACGCACTCAGTTCAACCCCCGAAGCAACCGCCACCCCATCATCAGCGGGGAACGGCAAAATGGCCCGCCAGTACTTGCAGGCCATCGCTGGCGAGATCGGTCACCGCGAACCGGGTACGAAGGAAGAGAAACTTACCGCCGAGTACATCCAGGGCGTGTTCGAGCAGCTTGGTTATGTCCCCGAAGTTCAGTACTTCTCTTTCTACGATGAAGACGAAGAAGAAGACCTCTACTCGCCCAATGTCATTGCGGTCAAAAAGGGAAAGTCTGAGCAAGTGATCGTTGTCGGGGCGCATTATGATTCAGCTTACGAGTATGGCAGCAAAGGCGCGGATGATAACGCTTCGGGCGTGGCGGTCATGCTCGAAGTGGCCGGGAAAATCCAGGCATTGGATATCCCCTACACCATCCAGTTTGTGGCCTTTGGCGCGGAAGAATATGATCTGGATGGCTCATATTATTTTGTGGACAACCTGAGCAAAACTGAACGCCGGAACATTGTGGGGATGTTCAACCTGGACAGCCTGATCGCAGGCGATAAAACTTACATATACGGCAACGATGGCCCCGGCACCATGCGTGATTGGGTACTGGAAGATGCCGCCAACCTCGGCTTTGCACTGGAAGGCAAAACCGCCGCTGAATTGAACAACGAAGATGGTTCACCCTGTGAATGCGCGGATTACGACCCCTTTGAGAAAACGGGTATCCCGTTTGCCTATTTTGAAGCCACCAACTGGGAGCTTTCCCCGGATGCCATGATCCAGGTTGATCCCAAGTTTGGTAAACAGGGTGAGATACGCCACACCCAGTTTGATACGATAGATTACATCGATGCCACCTTCCCAGAGCGCATCGATCATCACCTGAATCTGTTTGTTACGCTGCTATTTGATCTGCTGACCCGCTACGAATAAGTTTCTATCCGAAAATAAGGAATCTCATCGCCACACCTGCCCTGAAGGTTGGAACCTGGGAGATGCCAGGATTCGCTTGAATCAGGCGTCTTGGATGAAATCCTAAAACGCAAAGCTGACTGGCGTTCACCAAACTTCAGGAAGTCCGATAAACCAGTCTGCCTGGGGAGATGGAAGTTCTGGTCAGAGCGAATGTGCGCGCAGTTAGGCTGTCACGCCACAAGCGCCGAATCATGAAAGATGTATAATGATGCAAGCCGTTTATACTATGCAGATGGAAAAGGTTTGCGGGCAGACTATGGACAGTCAAGATACAGATCAAATGAGTCAGGCAGCCCAGGTTGACGCCCTCAATCTACAGGCGGAGGTATTGTCCTGCACCGATAGCGCCCAGGCTATCCACCTGTTCGAGGAAGCCGGCAGGCTGGCCCAATCTGGTGAGTACGCCACGGAACCCTATCGGGCAGGGCTGGCAGGCAGCCTGGCGGGGCAAGCGCTGGAGAATTTTGAGAGTGAACCGGCCCTGGCAATGAAACAATGCCTGGATGTTTTGAGGCTTTTGGAAGGCCAACCGCCGACTTCTGCGCTGGCCCTGGCTCAGTTTACCTTGGGCGGTGTGTATCACAGTCAGGGGAATTGCGCAGCTGCGTTGGAGTGGGAACTTAAGTCCCTGCAAACCAGCCGCGCGCTGGATTTGCTGCTCAGGGAAGCGATGGCGCTGAACACGATTGCCCTTGTTCACGACACAATGGGTGAGTATGAGAAAGCTTTGCAGGAACACCAGACTGCCCTTGAACTCGTCCAGGCAGGCTCAGATGAAACCTTTGCCCCAACCATCCTAAACAATCTGGCCATAACCTTCATGCACATTGGCAATTACGAGCCCGCTTTGGAGCTGGGGCTGCGGGCGCTTGAACTGAACCGCAAGCTGGGAACAGCACGCCGGGAGGCATATCTCACTGATACCGTAGGGCAAATTTTGATTGCCATGGGAGATTACGCCCGGGCTGAAGCCCATTTTCAACAAGCTCTGCAAACGAGTCAATTCGCAGATCGAGACACAATAAAAACCACCTTGCTCATCAATCTTGGACGTGTCGCCCTGGTGCAGGATGACTATGCCCGCGCCGAAGACCGAGTTAACCAGGCGCTGTCCAGTGCCCTGGAGGGTAATTTCCCCAGTGAAGCAGCGGAATGTTATCAACTCCTGTCGGAAATCCATGAGAAAAAAGGCCACCCGTCCGGCGCGCTGGAGCACTTCAAAAAATTTTACGAGCTCGAAAAATCCATTACCATGGCAGAAAGCGCCCGGCGGGTTTCGGTGCTGAATGCGCAGCAGGAGTTCGAGAATGCGCGTCACGAGGCGGAAATCTACCGGCTCCGCAATGTTGAATTGCAGCAGGAAATCGAGGAGCGCAAACGGCTCGAAGCCAAACTGGTGCAATTGGCAACAACGGATGAACTGACCGGGATTCACAACCGGCGGTATTTCTTTGAGCGGGCGCAGACCGAATTTAGTCGCGCCATCCGCTACAAGCGTTCCTTAACCGTGCTGATGGTGGATGTGGACCATTTCAAAAAAGTGAACGACACCTTCGGCCACTCGGCTGGCGACCAGGTGTTAAGCGGCCTGAGTGCCGTCATTTGCCGAATGCTGAGGGATTCCGACATCTTTGGGCGGTATGGCGGTGAGGAGTTTTGCATCCTGTTGCCAGATACCAGCGCAAAACAGGGATTATCTGTTGCCGAACGGATCAGGCAGAACGTTGAATTGCACCCCTTTGAAACAACCACCGGAACTCTTTCGATTACATTAAGTATTGGGCTTGCCTGTCTGTTCTTAAACGGTCCCAACCAGCCAACCAGCCTTGAGCAACTTATCAATAAGGCCGATCATGCGTTGTATAAGGCAAAGCAAGATGGACGGAACCGTGTAACGGTTGCCTTGTAACCTGTTTCCCGCCCCGATGCGCGGGTTATCTTGCGGCCAATCAACCGGTATTGGAGCGTGACCGGGTGGCCGTCGCCGGGGATTCGGATAACGATCGGCAGATGTTCGAAACGCCCTTCAACGGGATCATCCCCTGCAACGCCCTCGACGAACTCAAAACCCTGACGCGGCAGCCCTGGCATTATCACAGTCCCCAGCCTTTTGCCCTGGGCGTGCTGGATGGGCTGCGCCATTTTGGGGTGATCGAATAAATCGAAGCCTATGATTTCAGGCTGCCGATCATCAACTTTAATCGCGATTAAAATGCCAAAATGGGCGGTTTCGGGGGGGGTAATCACGGAAGCAGGTATTTAAATCAGGAAGCGGGGGATTTAATTAGCGACGGTCAACCCTTTCTCCACATAACTGCGCACCACGCTGGAGCGATTGTGCCCGAGCCACTGGGAAACCTGCTTATCCGCCTCCCGGAAAGTCAGCCCCTGGGTTTCCTGCAAATCGGTATGCAGGTTTTGTGCGCCGTTGGCGCGCAGGCGATGGATGCCCGAAACCGTGATGCCCAACTTACGGGCCATGTTGCGAACGGCCTGGTAGAAGCTGGATTTCCAGGACGGGCTGGGGGTGAACAAGAACTGCTGGGACAGGTTGAGCTTCTCCAGCAAGTCCGCCGGGATGCTGAGCGCGCGGTGGCGCCCGCCCTTGCCATGCACATGTAGCACCAGGATATCCGGCTCGATGTGCTCGCCCTTCATCCCGGCAATCTCGGACAACCGCAAACCCATCCTCAGGGCGATCTCGGCTGGCAGGGCAAACCTGGA
>CAIJPN010000196.1 GCA_903822545.1 uncultured Anaerolineae bacterium
TATCGAATAACCCGCTGCAAATTTTTGAGCATCTGGCGCTCAAGGTTTTGAATTTGGGATTGCTCCACTTTGATGTTATGCCCCGCTACAAGTTTTTCCTGACCTTCCAGGATATAGCCCCGGTCCCAGGGGCGATAAACTGCCCAACCTTTGCTGGAAAGCTCGGTTAAGAGTTGGTCGAGCACCAGGGGATCAGCTTGGATGGCCGCAGCAATGTTGAGTAGTTCCAGGGTAACGCCTTTTTTCTCAGAGACATGACTGAATTGCACCAGCTTTTCAAACAACTCTATTCTGGAATTTTCCAGCTTGCTGGCAATCCAGCCTGGGGAGTAGTTGAGCAAAAGGTTGGCCTGGACAGTGAAATTATATGAGCGGCGCACCAAGCCCATTTGGGCAAGCAGGTGCAGGGCGACATCTAACCGCTCAGTCTCCACGCCAGCATCTTCTGCCAGGTCATCCGGGCGGATAAGGATACGACCGCACACATCCATGCGGGTGCGCAGCGCCTGGGCCAGGCTGTTCAAGGTCAGCTCATCGGGGAAGGCATTCTCGATGAAATATTTTTGCGTTCCGATGTCGCTTTTATGATACAGGAGCACACAGTAAGCAGTCTTGCCATCACGCCCACCACGACCAGATTCCTGGTAATAAGATTCCAGGTCGCCCGGCATGTCGTAGTGAATCACATAGCGAACATCCGACTTATCGATACCCATCCCGAATGCTTTGGTAGCGACAATAATACGCACCGCTCCTTCGCGGAAAAGCTCCTGAACTTCCTCGCGCTGCTGGCTGCGCATGCGGCCATGATAATGACGTACCGTGAAGCCATGCAACTCAAGGGTTTGGCTGAGCGCTTCGGCCTGACGCACGGTGGCGGTATACACAATTGCCACTTCATCATTTTTCTGGGCGGCACGAAGGATTTTGACCAGCGCGCGCAATTTATCGGGTTTGCTCTGGATACGCTCAACAGGCGACTTATCGTTGTAAACAATAAATTTCAACTCCGGACGATCCACAGACCGGGTAATCAACTCAAAGTTTGGCTGGAGTTCCAGGGCAGACGCGATCACTTTGCGAGTATCCTGGGTTGCGGTAGCCGTCAGGGCAACAAGCGGAGGCCGATCGGTTGGGAACAGGCGTGGGATGTTGAGAAAATCGGGGCGGAAGCTGGGCCCCCACATGTGAACACAATGGGCCTCGTCCACAACAATCTGGATAACATTGGCCTGCGCCAGGGCTTCACTGAGCGCCAGGTCACGGATACGCTCCGGAGCGATATAAACCAGGCGCAGTTCGCCTTTGACAATGCGGCGATAAACATCATCGCGGTGGGCTGCGCTCTGACCGCTGACGATGTAATCGACCATTATCAGGCCTTTTTCGCGCAGTTTTTCCACCTGGTCACGCATCAGGGCAATGAGCGGGGAGAAAACAATCGTGACGCCCTGGCGCAACAAGGCTGGAAGCTGGAAAGTGAGTGATTTGCCTGAGCCGGTTGGTAGTACCACGAGTGTATCCTGCCCGGCCAGGATGGATTTCATGGCTTCTTCCTGTTCTGAACGGAAAGCCTGGAAGCCAGTCACCAGTTCACGCGCTGCTCCAACCAATTTTTCACGGTAATTGATAAATTCATCGACAGGGATACGCAGTGGAAGCTCGAACTCGCGCAGGATGCGCTCGAGTTCGGGCAGGGCTTCTTCACGAATACAAGGAAACTGCTCCAGCCGGGCATCCCAATCCCATTCCGGGAAGGCTGGCTGCATGTGTTCGCCAATGGCGCGGTAGAACGAGACACGGTTTTCTTCGGCAAGCTTGCTGTCATCAGTGCGTTTGTAACCGGGCAGGGAACCCAACACGGCTTCCCGGTAGAACGTATCAGCACGCAGGCGTTTATCCATAAAAAGAACAACACCCCGGTCAGTGTCTTTACGCATCAGGCGGCCAAAACCCTGTTTGAATTGCAAGGTAGCCAGCGGAATGAGAAAATCCATCCACTCATTGCCGCGGGATGCCCGAATTTGCTTCATACGCGCTTCGATGATGGGGTCATTGAACAGGGGGAAGGGGAGTTTCTCAATGGCCAGGTAACTGAGAGAACGGCCAGGCACATCAATCCCCTCCCAAAAGGAGCGCAGGCCAAGCAAAATGGATTCTTCGCGCCGGGCAAAATCATCTTTGAGCGCGCGGGTGGACATGCCTTCGCGCTGCCAGTAGACAGGGATGTGTTCCAATTCGGTTTCCAGGTGCTGGGCAACATATTCCATGCGCTCCCGGGCTGTATGCAGCACCAGACCTCGTCCTTCGGTATAGCGGAAAAGACAGGACAACTCACCTGCCAGCTCTTCTTTGAAACGCGGCAGATCGTTGTATCGAGCCGAGGCTTTGAGATAAGCCGGCATGCCGAGCAGGACATTCTCTTCGTAGTTAAAGGCCTTGGGCAGTTGCGCCAGATGCTCATCT
Source organism: uncultured Anaerolineae bacterium (assembly GCA_903822545.1). Classification (GTDB taxonomy): domain Bacteria; phylum Chloroflexota; class Anaerolineae; order Anaerolineales; family Villigracilaceae; genus CAIJPN01. The sequence continues at coordinate 2,467 of CAIJPN010000196.1, forward strand.
GGAATGCGGTGCTCTAGCCCCAGGCGGCCACGGAAGAAGTTGAAGCCATTTTCACCCAAAGTAAGAGTGGCAGATGTGAGCACCAAGGCGCGGGTGTGCGAGTAAATGGCTTTTTCCAGAGCGGTATCCACACGGACAGGAGCGCGTTTGAAAGCCCATAGGATTTGTCCTGATGGGATGATCTCTCCATTGACTTCGCCGCGAATGCCCAGTTCGATCCAATGAACCAGCACCAGCGGATCGTACAAAACCGCAGGGATTTCCTGGAGAAGCTGCTTTTGACCGGGTTCATCATCATCGCCGCGGAACAGGCGCTTGCGCACGCCCTGGAATTCACGCGCCAGCGGCATGGCAGGTTCCCCGGCCTGGTTCAATTGGGCCAGGATGTCGAAGGTGATGCCTTCCAGACGATCAAGGTCGGTCAGGATGTGATTGAGCGGTTCTTCAACATGCCGCCAGGCGAAGTAATTGGCCTTGCGCGGTGAGGCTTCCAGCCGCAGTTGTGCACCATACTTGCGGTGTACCTTGCGGCCCTGTTTTTCAAGATACTCTCGCAGATAGCCGCCTAGCATACGCAATGATTTGCGCAAGGCGCGGATACTGCTGCTGGCGCGATTAAGTAAATCGGGGCCGATACTGTGTTTGCGGGCAATCACCAGCAGGCCGCGTTTATCACCCGGTTCCAGCAAGCGGCGCAAGAGCCCCTCGATTTGAGTCAGCGAGGCTTCTTTGGTCAGGCTGTTGGTGGCAGCTTCTTCCAGATTGTGGGCTTCATCCAGAACCAGGTTGAAAACACGGTCTTCGCCCCAGGGTTTGAGCATCAACAGGGTATGGTTGATGATGAGCAGGTTGGCGTGGTCGGCCAGGGCGCGGGCGCGCGGATAAAAACAGGAGGGGTGATAGGCGCAGGCCATGCCGCAGCTCTCGCGCTGGGAGGAAACCTGCGCTTTGAGATAACCCAACACCGGAAAGCGGTTTTGCAGCCAATAGCTGGTATTTTGCAGGTCGCCCTCGCGAGTTTCCTGGGCAAATCGCAGCAGGTAAAGCAGGCACAGTTTTTCTTCAAAAGAAACCGAGGCGCTGTTTTCACCAAAGAAGATTTCCTGGCAGGTTGTCCACAGGCGCGTGAGACACAGGTAATTATCCTGGCCTTTGAGCACGGTATAGCGAAAGCCAAAGGGCAGGTAGGGCTTGAGCAAATCGTTCAGATCACGCACCAGCTGGTCTTGCAAGGCCTTGGTGCTGGTAGAAACGACAACTTGCTGGCCGCTGGAACGCGCATGCACCAGGGCCGGGAGCAGGTATGCCAGGGTTTTGCCGGTGCCGGTGGATGCTTCGATCATGCCCTGGGAGCCATGTGCAAAGTGGTTGGTGGCCAGGCGGATCATTTCCTGCTGAGGCAGGCGCGATTTCCATTGAGCCTTTGCCAGCAAACCATCGTACACCGCCTTGGTCGCTGATTCTTCGCAGGGAATATTGATAGCGGGCAGGGGCGTGGAAAATTCCGTGGCTTCGGCTGTCCATGAGGAAAGCGACAGAATGTCATCCAGGCTTCCGGGCGGCTGGGCCGGCAGGACAGGGGCGTGAACCAAGGCGGCCAGGGCGGGCGAAAGGTGCCCAAACTGGGCGCGAATGTTTGACGGAAGCCCGCGCAGCGCCGTCAACGCATCTTTAAGCAGGAAATACAGGATCAGACAGTCAAAGATGGCGCTGTGGAAAAGCTCACCGGGGGCAACGTTCAGGCGGCGTGAGATGCCCAGGGTTTCATCCAAGGACAGAACTTCCTGCCAGCGTGATTTGCCGGCTTTCAATCCGAAGCGCTCGGCCAGCGGCTCGATGGAATGGGAGTTTTCGGTGGGGTAAGCCAGCACCAACAACTCGAGCGAATCCACCAGTGGATTGGGGAAATCCGGCACAGCTTTTCTCAGGAACTGGTAATCGAAGGTGCCATTATGCGCCACCAGCGGCAGGTCACCCGCAAAGGCCAGGAAACGGGCGGCCACTTCGGCCTGGGTTCCGGCAGATTGAATGCGCTCATCCAGGTGGAGCTGGTCAAAATGCAGTTTCTCGCGCAGGGCGCGGGTAATGATATCGACAGGGACCCGGGCGTATTCATCGAAAACAGCCACCGGGCGGCCATGCGTAACCCTGATGGCGCTCAACTGGAAGAAATCGGCCCGCCTGGGGTTCAGGCCGTTGGTTTCTACATCAAAAATGACATAAGAATCAAGCGAGGCACAATCTTTGAGCGTGGAAGGGAACTCGGCATAGGGGCTTTCAGGGCGTTCAGCATCTTCTTCGTCGTAGGGAGGAGTGTAATCCGGCTCGAATTCGCGCAAGATGATTTTGCCACCCGGCAGACGGCGAAATTCGGGTAATCGCGATATTTGTTCAATATCTTTTTCCTGCACGCCACCGCGCCCCTGACGGGTGAGGGCGCGTTTGATTTCGGGGGCGTTCAACCCGGCGGGATTCTGGCGCAGGATGGCGGTAATGGTCTGAACAAGGGGCGAGTTGGATTGGAATTCAGCCATATCTTATTCCGCTAGCTCCACCAGTTCATCGTACATACCCAACTCTTTCAGCCGGTCGGCCTGGGATTTTTTGAGCGGCTTACCCGGGTGCAAAATGATCAGGTAATCTGCCGGGTCATAGGCATAATATAGCCCGCGGGCCTGTTCCCAGGGCGGCGGAGGCGGCTTGATGATCTGCCACTCACCATCCACCGGCTGAAAAAGCTGTGGTGTGGCATCCAGCGCCCGGACCAGGGCAATTTCTCCCAATTCGCTGGCCGGCAGCTCTGAAATATGCGGGGCGATTTGTGAGAGCGGCATCTTCCCTTCCGAACGGAAAAGGGCGCGATGGGCACGCTTGAGCGTTCCTGGAGAAACTTCTGGCAGCCATTGGCTCAGGTACCAACGCTGGTGATGGCTCACAAACCGCTCGCGTTTCCCAAGCGCGGCGACGATACGCGACGCAACCTGGGCACCGTTTTTCATCAATATGGTTTCTGTTTGAGTTTCAATGTTCGCCTGGCTTTGCCGGGATGACTGCTCTTTTTCCCAAACCACATTGCGTAAGTACTCATATCGCGTTTGGGCCTCCGGGCTGCCTGGCGCAACCCGGCCATAGGTTCCAATTCCTTCAATTTCGAAAGAATTGTGGGTAATTTTATCGATACGCCCAAAAACAGGTTTGATTTCCCGCCTTCCACCATGCCTGGCCCATTCAGATTTGAGCACCAGTACCTGGCTGCCGACCTGCCATTTTTCTTCTTCATCCCACGACAGGACGTGTTTTTCCTGCACCCAGCCTGGCAGAGCGGATGGACTGGCATCCTGACCAAATTTCAGGCGACCCCGGATGATGCGACGAGTGATTTCTTCGATGCCAGCGCCGCGCTGTTGTTCTCCCAACCACTCTTCGATGCGTTTCAGGTCATCCTGGGTGACATCAAACTGGCTGTTCCAATATTCATCGCTAAAAATGTCAGTCATGGCGAACTCCTAACAATTTGCGTAACCATTGATAGATTGCATTCAAAATACGCCGGTGAAGGCGAGGCCGGGCTGATACTGCTGGATCTGGTTGGACAGGCATAGCCGGGATCGGATTTTCTTCGATGCGCGGGGCGGAGACAACAGGAGAAAATACTTCGATCAGATGCGCATCAATTGTTGGGGCCGGGTTGTTGACCAATTCCGAAACAGGGAAATCGATTGGTACAAGATTCTCGTTTTGGTGGATTTCTTCCGGCACAGCGGGGAAATTCTCCGTAGGCGCTATTTCAGCCCGGGTGATTGATTCGGGGATCGGGCCAGGTTCGGGAGATGTGAAAATAGCGTCAACTAACAGCTGATTGGCTTCGAGCAGGGCGATTGGTTCGGGTTGGATGGGTTCTTCCGGGGGAATGACCGGCTCATAGGGTCTAGAGACAGTTTCAGCGGGTTCGGAAATCAATCCAACGGGTTCGGGCAAATGCGCGGGTTGGGGTTCATCCACCAAAACCCGAACAGGAGCTTGTTCAACGGCTGGCTCTGGCGCAGGGATAGCGGCTGGGTGAAGCGCTGGTTTGAGATGAAAAACATCCACTGGTTGTTTTTTTCGGAGCTTTCCGGCAGGTGGCGCCGATTTTTTTGTTGTTTCAGCCTGAATGACCGGGGGAATGTTGGGGTTGTAGCGAAAATAGCCGTTCCCGACCTGCTCAAAACAAGGCTGGGTGTAAAGCAACAGGGAAACCGAGTTGGGCGAGCACATGCGCTTGAGAAAAACGGCATTAAAAATATCAGTTTTATGCGCCCGGTTGCGCGGATCAGCGGCGCACAGTTCCTGGATAGCAAAAATGATGGCGTCGCGCACGCTAAGGTTGACCCGGCTGGCTTCAGCAAACAGGGCTTCGATGTCGCTGAAACGCATATCAGCCTTGAATACGGATGGGTCGCCCTCGTAGCGCATGGGGATTTCGGTTTGCTCGATGCGCAGTTCGCCGTTTTCGATGTAGGCCAGTTTGCAGGGAACACTGCGCTCGAAGGGCAGCGGGCGCGGCGCAACCCGGTATTTTTCTGCCCCCAGGTATTCGAGCCAAAGATGGGTTCCGGCAGGGATGCCGCTTTCCAGGATTTTGGCGCGCAGGGCTTCGGGGTTAAGGGCTTTGAGCAGGCCAGTATCGCGGTCGAGCAGGAAGGGCAGGGGCTCATCTTCTATAAACTGAACAAAGACCAGGCGCGTTTCGGGCGCAAAGGCGTGGATGATGTGATCTGCCGGGAAATAGGCCTGGGTGATGTGCAGGTAGTTGAGCGTGGGCAGGCGGATGGGCGAGGCGGGCGGCTGCCAGGGCCCGGCTGGGGTGGCAGGCGCCGCATCGGTCTGATCCAGTTCTACCACGGCCCGGCGGGCGGCCACAGGCAGGGATTTCCTGCCATACCCGGCAAAATCTTGCTGATCCTGCTCCGTCCAGATGCCCAGACGCGAGCGGATGCGCGGCGTGGGCAGGCCGCGCGGCACTTCGCGGTTGAGCTGGGTGTAGAGCGCGGCTGTCGTCCAGCGGTCGCCGCCCAGGGAGCGGTAGGGGGTTTCATCCAGCGCAGCCCGCGCCAGCACACGCGCCGTTTCAGGTTTGAGCCGGGAAAGTTCGGGGATGGCCCGGATGAGTTCATCGATGCTGACCCAGGGACGCAGCATGGAAAGTCTTTCGAAAAACGGGCGGAGTTGTTCGGGGGCCAGGTGGAAAACTTTTTCGGGGATAAAGGCCTCGTTGACGATTTGCCCTTGTACATCCCCACGCTGGATCAGTTTTTTGATGGTTTCTTGAAGGGGTAAATTAAAAGTGTTGCCCACCCATTCGGCCAGCCAGGCGCGATCTTCGGGTGTGTAGGCCGATAGATCGGGCTCAATAAAGCGCGCCAGGCGGATTCCTGCTGCCACCTGGATGCTCCTGCCGTATAAATCCAGCGTGATGACCTGGAATTTTCCCTGTACCGGGTTGGCGGCCTGCTCTGCCTGCCTAACCTGGGCAATTTGCCAGACCAGCGGGCGAATTTTTTGTTTATCGGGAATGGGCAGGGCCACCCAATCGTCTTTTTGGTAGGTTTGGGATGGGTGAAAGAAGGGAATCAGGTCGGCGCGGCCATCCCAGGGGCAGGTTTGCAGGGTGATTTCGGCCAGCAGCTGGCAGGCTTTGCGCACCGGCACAGGTTTTAAGAGCTGCGCCTGGAGCGCTTCGCTCTCTGCCGGTGTCGGTTGAAGGGCCAGCCAGTTAACCGTCTGCATTACTTATTCTTTCTCCCCTGCTTTCACTTCGTTTTCACGCCAGAATTCCCACCAGCGGATGGATTTCAGCCGTTTCAGTTCCGCCTTGATTCGTTCGCGATCTTCCCTGGATGCGGTTTTGAGCTGGGTTTCCAACTGCGAGATCAGGTCTTTGCGTTTCAAATAGGGTAGGAATATCTTCCAAACACCCGCTGCAATAGCCGCTAAACCGCCCAGAATAATGGGAATCACCTGCCAGGGGTCATTTCGCAAGCCTTCAACCATACTTTGGCCGAAAGTTGGGGTTGGTGTATAGGTTGCAGTTGGGGTAAACGTCAAGGTCGGTGTGGGGGTAAGCGTTGGTATTGGCGTTGTTGTTGGGATAGGAGTTAGCGTAAAAGTTGGAGTTAATGAGGGTGTCAAAGTTGGTTCGGGTGTATTGGTTGGTTCAACCACATCAACCTGATAAGACCCGTTCCAGGAAGACTTTTTAGAATTTTCATCCAAGAACACGGCAACATTCAACCTGTGGTGGCCAACTGATTCTGGCGCTGTGATCAAAAATGTCCATATAGTTGGCTTATGAGATTTCTTTGTACTCGCTTCAACAGTTTGAGTGGCAGAGCTAATATCAACTGGTTGGATTAAGTCGGAGAGCGCTTCAATTTTAATGGTTGACGATTTCAGTTCCACTCTCATTCGACCGTCAATCACAATTGTAACTTTGTCCGATCCCAGTTCATTTACTTTGGGAGTAGCGGTTAGCGGAATATCAACCCGTGTACTTTCAGAAATAACTTCAATGTCTGTAATATTTTTAGGCAGTTCAATCGAGATGCTAACCTCATCCCCATTACCTTGCATCATCCAAAGCGGATAATTAATGGTTAAAGCTCCCAGAATATCTGTAGGTTGTACAGTATATTTGGCGGATATTTCATAGAACGTTGGCGTGGAAGTCCATGTTAATACCGCAGCTTGTGTTTGTTCTGTTGAATAAAATGTTGGAGTAGCTGTAACAGTAACAGATGGGGTAATGGTTTGGATTGGTGTAAAAGTATATATTGGTGCCAGTGTGCGTGTTGGGGTGGGAAAATAGCTAGGCGAAATAAAAAATTGCCATTTGGTGAAGGTCGCCCAAATTGCAACAATAAGTGTTACCATCGATAACATTAGATATGTAGATAATAGCCAACGATGTTTTACCTCTTTATCTTTATCGGGATCATTTTTCACAGTGACCTCCCCTCCACCACGCGGATTTCATCCTCCCCCAACCCATACAACGCATAGACAACTTGATCGATCAGCCGGTCGGTGGCGGCGAGACGGTTTTTGAGGGGCAGCAACACCCCCAAACTGGACTGGTATTCCCGCGCCAGCGATTGCTGGAAGGCGCGGGAGGAGACATCCGCGCCGAGTTTTTTCTGGTTTTTGCGCAAAACATCGAGAATGGACTCGAACCGGGCTTCGGATTCGCCTTTTTGGTAGTCGCCCAGGTAGTTCTGGATGGTGGTTTTGCCGGTCAGGTCATCCAGCTCGGCGTGGATTTCGCGGCTGAGATGCGCCAGGAAGCCTTTCATTTCTTCCTGCCGGGCTTTGTTCAGGTCGATCATTTGACCGGCCAGGAAGGCCAGCAGGTCATGGACAATATCGGCCTGGCCTGCCGCCAGCCAACCCTGCGCCAGCGCCAGGATTTCATCCAGTCTGTCCGCGCTGTACAGGGCCTGGGCGCGGGTGACTTCGGCGGTACGGGTTGCGACTGGGGTGGTGAAACTAATTTGGCGAATAGGGAAGGATGACATAAATGTTTTTGTAACTCGGTAATATCCTCCTCTCAGATCAACTGAATTCGCCCGAATATAGGATTCAAAAAGTTTAGTGTTTAAGACGGACAGGATAAAAACCAGAGAAATATTATTTCGCGGATTCGCAATTCCATAAGCCGTGTTTAGAAAGTGAAAGTCGCCGTTGTTGTCTATTGAGAACTGACCATGTACGCAAATATCAGGTGTAAGCAATTTTTGGGAATTTATAAAACCATAATTTCTTGGGTAAGCATGACAATACCAATCGCTTTTACCGCGCCACTTTCCATCTTCCCGATTTTCTAAAATAGCTCTATGTTTTTGCAGATATTTCCATGCAAGTGGAAATCTAGCCGCCATGTGTTCTGGGTGAATTAATTGAGCATTTGCTGTACCTTTTTCGTAGGGGAAAATAACTAAAAGATTCGGATTACTAATCAAATATCGATCAATATCTTTTCCTCGCAAGAATGGTATACAAATTTCTTTTTCGATTTCAATTACTCGTTCTTCAGCCCGAGAAAACACATTTAACAATTCACCTTGTTCCGATATTTGATCAACAATAAAAACATCATCAGCATTAGTTGTTGTGCCAACAAAAATATTAGCTACAGACTCAAGACTGGCATATCCTGAGCCAGTTAATTTTTGCCAGTAACCAGTCCCAAATGACCAACTATCACCTAATGATGAATATTCAACAGTTTCCCATGCTAAATTATTGGTGTTGGGTTTTTCAGTTCTACAATATCTAATTTGGTCCTTTACGGCTCTGGAAAGAGTACAAACACAAGTGTAGGTGGTTGGCCCTTTGTCTTGTCCTTGACCTTGAAATACTTGCATTGAGCCGAAATCTAAAAGGGAATCAATAGCTTTATTTTGTTTCAAAAACTTCCTAAATTCGCCCCCAGCATCACTTTTTACCCACTTGTTCGGCAAAATGAAGCAAGATCGACCGCTATGTGAACTAGAAAGTTTCCATGCTTTTTCAAAGAAAGGTAAATAGATGTCAAATTTACCGCTGGATGCCGATTCATAAGATTTTTTATAATATTCCCAAATTTTCAAATCTATGCTGCGCAGATCTCCTGTCGCAACATACGGCGGATTCCCAATTACCGCGTCAAAACCGCCATTTTGCGCCCAATCGCGCCCGCGCAAATCGACAAACACTTCGGGGAACTCCAAATCCCAATGGAAAAAGCGTTTTTCATTCCACAAGGTTTGGGCGTTTTCGAGCGCAGTTTTGTATTGCGCGGCCACCGGGCGCTCGCCGCGAATGGCGGGTAGCACATCATCACCGAACAATTCCATAAATTCCAGGGAATCTGGATTGCCAAAATACTGACTGACCCACAGGTTGAGTGCCTGTTTGTACGGAATCAACTGCTTCTGGAAGTCATCATATAGTTGGGCGCTCTGGCGCACGTCCGAAAGCGTGGCGTCGGCGCGCTCGGCCACATCCAGCATCACAGATGTCAAATCCAGCAGCCCGGCAAACGGCCCGCCAAACAGGCTGGATTGCATCGTTAAAATGCTCTCGCGGGCGGTTTCGCCGCGTCCTTTGGCAACCCGTTTGGCGTTGGCGCTCACCCTGGCTTCTTTAGCCTTGACCTTGATGCTGTTTTCCACCGTGCGCACGTCCGTGCCGATCAGCGAGTTGCCCCAGCGCAGGTGATGATCCAGGAACGAGAGCGGCGCGCCCACCGTAAAGGTGTGCAGCCACAGGCTGACCCGCGCCAGTTCCACCGCCATCGGGTTTAAATCCACACCGTAAATACAGCGCTTCATCACCAGGCGCATCAACAGGGCGGTATCATCGTTCAGGCGGCTGTCAACCGGCAGGCCGCTGGCCTCCAACTCATGCCGGATCTCCGTCCGCACCTTTTCGATCAACTGCTGGATCGGGTCCCACTCCCAGGGCGAAGCCAGGTGGGCGTCGTGCCAGGTCTGCATGCGCTGGATGATGCCATCCGTCAGGTGATCCACCGCATTGACCAGGAAATGCCCGCTGCCCATCGCCGGGTCGAGCACTTTGATCCCCAAAAAGGCCTCGCGGGCGGCGCGCTCGGCATCTTCCAGCTCGGCGCGCAGGCGGTTGGCGGTGGCGTTATCGCGCACCCGCAGCAATTGCCCGCGCAAATCGGTCACCCGCTCCATCGCGGCGGCATAATTGGCCTGGCGTCTGTCCAAAATTGGGTCGAGCGTATTGCGCACAATGTACTCGACGATGTAATCGGGGGTGTAATACGAGCCGGTGGCCTTGCGTTCGCCTTTGTCGTTGATGAGATACACCCTCACATCCCTCACCCCTAACCCCTCTCCCGACGGGAGAGGGGAATTCTGCTCCCCTCCCCCCTTGGGGGAGGGGCCGGGGGTGAGGGTCAGCTTATTCTCCAGCAGGCCTTCGTAAATCGACCCCAGGTTGCGCACCGAGATAAAGGCATAATCCACCGGCTGGCCCTGGTCGCGCACCAGCAAATCCACGGCGCGGGCCACGGCGTAATCGCTCAACTTGTGCTGCTCCAAGAAGCGGTTATCCACGCTCTTGGGGCTGAACAGGCCGCCGTTATATTCCGGGATGCCCAGGGCCGGGTCGCCCCGGTCGATGCGCCGGAAGAGCGCCAGCAGGCGGTCATAATGCGGGGTGGCGTAGGTCGCCCGGCTCAGGTTGCGGCGCGCGTCGGCCTGTTCCGCCGCCCATTCGGCAATTGCCGTCAGGCTGTTGGCGCGATAATCCGGGTTGTCCATCGGCAGCAGCGAGCGCGCTTCGGCGTAGAGCAGGAACAGCATCTTATACAACAGGCTCAGGCTGGCGCGGTAGATTTCCTGCAAACTTTCCGGCGTTTCTTCGGTCACCCCCAGCTGTTCGCGGCGAAAGGCCACAAACCCGCCCGCAATTTCGGGCATCACTTCATTAAAAACCAGTTCCGCACGGTTCGGTTATTTAATTTAGGTATGAAACATTGTTTTTGCCATTTTGTTGCGTATTCGGCAAAAAACGCCGCTGTTCTTTAACGATTTTGACGTTGTTTTTAAGGCATTTTTGTCTGCATGAAAATTTTGGCACAA
>CAIJPN010000197.1 GCA_903822545.1 uncultured Anaerolineae bacterium
CTTACATCGGCTACAAAGCTGACCCGGTCACAGGTGGAGACAGACGAAGTTGGGGTGGGAGTCTTGGTTGGGCCGGTGACGGTTGGGGTGGGGGTTTTGGTGGCAGTTGGGGTGAAGGTTGGGACGAGGGTGCCGCTGACTACGCGGATATCGACCCACCAGGGTTTGTCGAAGTTGGCACCAATGCCAAATAATGCGCCAGCAGCGTTTTTGAACTGCCAGTAGCCGCGATAGGTTCCGGTGGCTGCCGGGGCGGTCAGCGGAACCGAGATGTCAATCGTCTGGCCGGGGGCGACGGCCTGGGGCAGCGCGGAGGCATCTGGGCCGCCCATCTTGTCGCCGCTGACGAAGACCAGGGTGTAGGCTGTGCTCCAGGTGCAGGTGCCAACGTTCTTCAGCCGCCAGGTTTTGGTGAAGGCTGTGCCAGGGTTGAAGTTCATACCATCTGGCACGCTTACATCGGCTACAAAGCTGACCCGGTCACAGGTGGAGATAGATGAAGTTGGGGTGGGGGTCTTGGTTGGGCCGATCGCAGTTGGGGAGGGGGTCAAAGATGGGGTAACGGTGCCACCGCCCATTCCACGCACAATGCGCGGAGCGCCCCACAGCGCGCGATCACCCGTTGCAAAACCGGCAGTGCCCACACGCAGGATAAATTTCACATCCTGCCCGGCCAGCGCGCTCAAATCGAGATCGGCGCGATAGTACAGGCCTTCGTATTTTTCATTGAACGACCAGTAGGTTTTAACCGGGTTCGAGCCGATCTGGTAATCGAGCCGGAAGTTGACGTAGCAACTGGTGGCGTTGTATTCACAGTTGATGATTGACTGGAAGCGGTCGCCGCTCTGGACGGTGAAGGCCGGGTACTGGGCCTGGATATAGCCGTTGAATGTGTTTTGCGGGAACATCAGCAGCCCGGCGCTACTGTCCACGGTGCCGGTTTCCAGTTTTGGGGTATCCAGCTTTAGCCCAAAGCCTTTGGCGTCTCCATCTGTGCCGGGGAAGGTCAGCGTGCCCGCGCCGCTTGACCAGTTGGCGTTGGCGGCATTGGCGGCGAAGTCATAGCCGGTTCCGGCGCTGCTTGCTACGCGGATTTCAACATAGAAGGGTTTGTCGGCTGCAGCGCCGATGCCAAAGGCTGTGCCAGATGCATTCTTTAACACCCAGTTGCTGCGATATGTACCCGCCACTGATGGGGCGGTCATATTCAGGGTGATGTCGATGGTTTGGCCGGGCGCAACCTTGCTGGCCAGCTGTGAAGCGGTAGCCGCGCCCATCGATTCGCCGCTGGAAAAGGCCAGTTTGTAAGTGGTTTCCCAGGCACACGAACCGATATTTTTCAAACGCCAGGTTTTGGTGAATGCCTGGCCGGGCTGCATCAGCGTGCCATCCGGGATGGTCACGTCGGCCACAAACTGGGCCGCATCGCACAGCGTGGCTGCGGCAACCGGGGCCGGGGCGGTCATAAACTGGGCCAGCGCAATCATCAAAACAGCCAGCACGAACAGGAATTTATGTGATTTCATAGCTCCTCCATACAAAACAATTAAACGATCGCCATTAAATAAAATTATGCGGGTTAAACGCAATAAATCTTTGCATTAAAGTAAGTATATTACGATTTGGCCTTCAAAACATATCGCAGGATAATTACAACTTGCCGCCCAGTGGCAGGCGCACCAGGAAAATCGTCCCGCGCGCGCCGCCCTGGCGCGAACGCACATCCAGTTCGCCGCCGTGCAGCGCCACAATGCGCTTCACCAGCGCCAACCCCAGCCCGCTGCCTTCCACGCCGCGTGCATTTGCGCCGCGATACAACTCTTCAAAAACATGTTCCAGGTCTTCCGATTGGATGCCCGGCCCCGCATCGGCCACCTCAATCACCAGGCTTTTGCCATCCTCGCGGGCGCGCACTTCCACCGCATCCTCCCGCCCCGAA
>CAIJPN010000198.1 GCA_903822545.1 uncultured Anaerolineae bacterium
CAATCATTGAACACGGAAAACCGAGTGGTGCTATCATAAGCGCAGGTGATTTCTCTTCTTCTTCTCCTCCGTTTTCAAGTGAGCCGGGGGCGGCGTTCCCGGCTCTCACAGTTTAAGCGGATATAATCCAACCAATGCCATGTCGCAAGGCGAATGAATAAGCCGCTTTACCGTTCAGCAATTGAATGGCAAGGACAAGCAGCGTCCCGTCAAAAACGGGAGATGTGGGTGCAGAATCCCACTGGCAGCAACGTGGCTGGTTAATCCAGTAGCACTCCTTCGCCCGGATGAACATCATCCGGGCGAAGGTTTTTTTCAAGAGCGGGGAATTGGTATAAGAACATACCACAAGGCTTGAATTGAGCCTTGCCCTTATCTAAACGTCGATAACGCATCAAATCCGTGCGATAATTGAATGAAACTCAAGCGCAGGATGTGAACATGGGCAAAACCAAATTGATGATCGTGGATGATGAGGCCGATTTGCTGGCTGAATTGAAGCCGCTGCTGGAGCGTTCCGGCTACCAGGTTTTTCCCGCCAGCAACGGCGAGCAAGCCCTGGAACTGGTCGCATCAGAAAAGCCCGATCTGATCATCCTGGATGTGCTGATGCCGCGCCTTGATGGCCGCAACGTGCTGCGCCGCCTGCGCGAAGCGGGCAACTGGACGCCGGTGATCCTACTCACCAAAGTCAACACCTCTGCCGAGCGCGTGCTCAGCCTGCAAGAAGGCGCGGATGACTACCTCAACAAGCCTTTCGACCCGTTGGAACTGGTCGCGCGGGTACAGGCGGTTTTACGGCGCACCCAGCGCGGCAGCCTACCGCTTGCCAGCTTTCGGCACCTGGTTAGCGGCGAATTATCGCTGGATCGCCAGATGCGCCAGGCCCGGCTGGCGGGCGAGTTGCTCAACCTGACCACTCGCGCAGTGGGCGTGCTGGAATTCCTGATGCTCCACCCGCGCGAGATCATCACCCGTGAGCGGCTGCTGGACGAAGTTTGGGGCTGGAGCGAAGCCCTTGAAACTCGCGCGGTGGACATTCGCATCGCAGAAATCCGCAAGGTGTTGGAAAAAGACCAGGGTTACATCGAAACAGTCATCGGTACAGGCTATCGCTTTGTTGCCGAAGTGCAGGGGGAACAATGAAACGCATTTTCCCCGGAATTGTCTTTGTTTTTGGCTTTATCATCCTGGGTTTTGGGGTTGGATGGCTGGCGGATGTGGGACTTCTCCCCAACCCGGTCTTTTCTGCCACCTACCAGGTGGATTTGTCTGGCCTGGCAAGCCGCCTTGGATTGTTGCTTGGATTGCTGGCCCTGGGCATTTTCCTGGCTGGATGGTGGGTACAGCGCAGCCTGGCCCGCAGGCAGGCCGAATCCCAGGCCGAGCAGGCCTCCTCCCGGCAACGTTTTTTCCAGCGGCTCGACCATGAAATGAAAAACCCCCTGACCATCATCCGTCTGGGGCTGGTCAACCTGCAACAAGGCCCAGATGTGACCGGCGAACAGGCCCGTTCGCTGGAGCGGATTTCCCAACAGGTGCAGCGCCTGCAAAAACTGGTGGTCGATCTGCGCCTGCTTTCTGATCTGGATTCGAGCCAAATCGAGCGCAAACCGGTCAGCCTGCGCGATTTGTTGGATGAGGCGATTGCCCTTGCGGGCCAGGCCGCCCAGCCGCCGCGTCAGATCAACCTGAACATTCCGCAAATGCCCTGGCCGCTGGCCGATGTGCGCGGGGATCGTGATCTGCTAGTGCTGGTTTTTCGCAACCTGCTCGATAATGCCCTGAAATTCAGTCCGCCCGACAGCCCGGTGGAAGTGCGCGTCAGCGAGGATGGGCGTATCGCCACGGTGGAAATTGTCGATACCGGCAGCGGCATTCCAGCCGAGGAACAGGCCCATATTTTTGAAGAGCTGTATCGGGGCGAGAATGCGCGCGGAATCCCTGGCAGCGGGTTGGGTCTCAAATTGGTGGAACGCATCCTGGGGCTGCACAATGGCAGCATCCAGGTGCGCAGCAAGCCAGAGATGGGGAGTATCTTCACCGTGAAATTGCCGCTGATCCCCGAATCATCCTGATGTAACCAACCTGATACATGGCGTCTTTGAACTGTTACGGGGGTGTGGCAGGCTGTTACCCCGCCCTGGGTATACTCAAAATAAGCAAAAAACAACCTGCCCAATCAAGGAGCCACATGAAAAAACTTATCCTTTCCCTACTTTTCTTTTTCCTGACCGGCTGCGGGACTTTCAACATCAAAGTGGATGTTTTCCCGCCTGCCACAGCGCCGGTCGTGGCGCAAGCCCTGCCCAGCGCCACAGTGCTATCGGCAGCCTCCGCGCAACCGGCAGCTTCAGCCACACCTGCCCCGGCGCAGCCAACCCAAACCGCCCAGGCTTCGCCCTCCCCAACCAGCACAACCGAACCGGAATCTGATCCAATCGCGCTGGCCGCCATCCACATGTCGGATGAGCAGCGTGGCTGGGGTGTCGATTCTGCTGGGCGGATTCTCAAAACCAAAGATGGCGGCGGTATTTGGGTGGATGTCTCGCCGCAGGGCGAATTTAATCGCCAAAGCCTGTTCGCTGCCAGCGGGGATTCTGCCTGGGCCGTTCCGACGCAGTTGCAGGGCAGCGGTGTTGTTTGGCGCAGCCTGGATGGGGGCCAAACCTGGCAGTCCAGCCGCAGCTTTACGCTGGAGGATGGCACTTTCTCCCCAACTGGCCTCCAATTCCCCAATGCCCGCGCTGGCTGGCTGCTGATGGCCCGCACCGATACGCCCGAAAAGCAGTTCACCCTGTTCAAAACCACGAACAGCGGCGCAGACTGGCTCCCGGTTTCCGGGCTGGGGACGAGCGCATTGTCTTCGTCTCTTCCGGCAGACATCAGCGGCATGGCCTTTTTCGATGACCAGACCGGGTGGCTGGGCGGGGCCTGGAACCAGGACGCCACGCAATGGCAGGTTGCCAAGACCTCCGATGGCGGCGCAAAATGGGGGCTGGATAGCCTGCGCTTGCCGAATAACCCCTCCCTGCGCTGCACGGCGCGGCCCATCAACGGGCTGGAAGCCGGTGCGATGGCGGTGGAAATGACTTGCACCCTGCCCAAAGACCCCAAGTATTTCTACCACCGCCTGCATTATCTTTCGGCCAGCGGTCAACCAGCCTGGAATTCGTGGGTGCTGCCGGGTGAACTGCGCGGGGTCAGCTTCCTGAACGCCCAACAGGGCTGGATGCTGGTCGCCGCCGAGAATCCACAGGCCAGCCAGCTTCTCTACACCCCTGACGGCGGCAAAAGCTGGGAAAAGCTCAGTGATCTGGCATGGAAACAGGCCCAACTCGACTTCATCACCGACAAACTGGGCTGGGCCGTCATCGACTACGGCTCGACCACTTCGCTGATGCGCACCGAAAACGGCGGCGCGGTCTGGATCCAGGTCAGGCCGGTGCTCGTCAGGCTCGCCCCGAAGCCTTAACCCCTCCTGCAACCTTCAAAATCGCTATATCCAACCCCCGCGTTGCGCCAACCATGCGGGGTTAGTTAAACCTTGCAATTTTCAAACCCAAAATGGAGAAAACCATGAAAACACTACGCTTGATCGCCATATTGATCCTGTTCCTGGCCGGATGCGCTGCCCCGACCGCCCTGCCAACTGATGCCGTTACCCAACCCACCGCTACCCTGGTTGTGGTTGCATCTGCCACTGCGCAGCCATCCGCAACCGCCACACTGGTTCCGACTGTCACACTCCAGCCCACCGCCATCCCCGCTACTAGCACCCCTGATGCCTTGCAAACCCAACGATTGTCTATCGATCCGCTGGTTGCTCCTTGCGCCTGGGCTGATGGCCCGGTCGGCTATTCCCCCAACAAAACCTGGGCACTGGCAACCTGCCAGGGCAGCCAACCCGGTGAAGGCACAGTCACCAAACTGGCCCGATTGGATGGCTCCCAGCAGTGGAGCATTTCTTTCAGCGAAATTTTCCTGAAACCCTACCGCGCCGGGGATACCAGCCTGCTGCGAAATTCTTTCATCCTGGTGCGCTGGACAAAAAACGAGGACTTTGCCTACCTCGCCGTGCAGACTTCCAGCGCAGATGATCCTTATCGCGGCTATGATGGCCTGTTCCGCCTGAACCTGTCCACCGGGAAAGTTAATCCCGTGCTCAAGCCATCCATTGCAACGTCGGTAACTGCTGCCACTTACGCTTTCCAATATTCTTATTATGGTAACAAGTTGGCTTACATCAACCAGGCGGCCAGCCCGGTGGTCATCAACATCATCGACTCGGCTACCGGTGAAGAAAGCAAAATCACGCTGGATGCCCGTTTTAGACGGGGCGGCAGCCTGCTCTGGTCATCGGATGAAAAGAAACTGGTAGTTTCAGTGATGGATGATGGCGCAAATGGGGGCAATTCAGTCATCCTGTATGATCTGGAAACTAGCCAGAATACTTACCTGGTGCAGAAATCACCGATTACCTACCTGCCATTCTCCTGGAATGGCACCGGCGTAATCTATGCCGAGAAATATCCTGGAAATTGGGTATTTATCGACGCTTTGACAGGGGAAATCAGCCCGGCCCCGGCTCCATAAAAGTGGAAAAGGGCCAGCCATTCTCATAGTTGTGAATGGCTGGCCCAAAAACTCATCACAACAATCCATTCGCCAAGAATCGAGACTACCATGAAAAAATCTGCCTTTTCAATTTTTGCCCTGGTTATCATGCTCCTGACCGCCTGTGTACCCCAGGCTGCGCCAACGCCAACCATTGTAAAAACCCAAGTGACGGCCACTTCCCAGCCTGCCCCAACCGCCATCCCGACCGCCATTCCCACGATTGTGCCGCCGACACAGACTCCACTCCCACAACCGACCGCCACACCGGCGTTGACATCCGAATGTCTCACCGTTGAACAACAACTGCCCGTAGACCTGGAACTCTCCGGCGTTTGGGTGATGAATGAATATAGCCCGTATATTCACAACCTGGCTGAAAATACCGAATATCGCATCCCACTGGAAGGCGGCGGGTCGCTTATCGCATGGGAAGGCAGTATGGCGATTTCACCTGATAGGCTGCACCTGGCTTACATTGACCATTACTACAAAACCACTGGTTACGTCAGTCACCTCGATAAAAAGGTTTTACGAGTGATCCGCTCTTCTGGACATGCCCTGGATATGAGTTTTTGGACTGAAGACTGGCAGGATATTATCGGCTGGGTGGATAATGAGAACCTGGCCTTGCGAGATGGGAAAGGAACAATCGTTATTTTGAATCCAATCACTGGAAACTGGCATATCTTCAACGGGCCGGATTGGGTGGATGCTGGCACTACATCGGCAGAAATCTCGGGAAAAACCGTTTCCATCCTTAAAGATGGTGTTCCATATGCCCAATTCAACATTAGCAGGTTGGGGAATAACTACATATACGACCTGAAACTTTCCCCGAACGGGCAGAAACTTGCTTTTGGAGGCGAGCTCGCTGTTTTGGATATTGAAAAACAGCAGTTTTACCAGATGTGTGATGAAAAATATCATTCCAGTTGGGGCACGCTAACCTGGTCGCCAGATAATCGTTTTGTCGTCGAGCCCGTTTACACATCCGAAGGCTACGACTACCAACACTACGATCTCCTGATCGACACCCAAACCCTGCGCTCCTACCTGCTTAATTCCGGGGATTACCAGCACATCATCGCCTGGCTGGCGCAGCCATAACGGATCGTGTCTGTAGCAAGTCTGCGATATACTCAATCCCACAAACAGGGAAATTTCCAAACGGCGGTCATGATGAAAACCACTTTTCGCACATCAAATCACTCATTTTGGATGGCGCTGATCTTCCTGGGGCTGCTCATGCTGGCCCTGACTTCTTGCGGCCCGGTGACAGCAGTTCCGACTGGCACAGCCACCGTTACATTCACGCCCTCCCGCACACCGACTTCCACCCGGACACCCACTAAAACTCCTACGCCCACACGCACCAAAGCCCCGACATCCACGCCCTACCCGCGCCTGACCCAGGTGACTACCCTCGGTCAGGGCATTGTGCCGCAGATTGTGTATTCAGCGGATGGGCAGAAAGCTTTCCTGAACGATGGATACACCGTCAGGGTGCTGAACACCAGCGATGACAGTGAAATAACTTTGTTCAAAATCTCCGAGGATGGCTACGGTTTCATCGGCCCGGTCAGCCCGGACGGGAAATCCATCATCAAATATGGCATGATGGGTTTCAATGTTATCGAAATAGAAACTCAAAAAGAGATTGGCAGTGGGTCGGGCGGCAACGGCAGCACATCTGGGGAAGTTTTTACACCAGATGGTAAATACATTATTTACAGGATGAATGACCATACCACCGGCGGGCCTTATCATGACATTTGCCGCGCAGATGTTGGCAAAACCGGGGATTCTGCGACTGAATATGATTACTATGATTACTGCTA
>CAIJPN010000199.1 GCA_903822545.1 uncultured Anaerolineae bacterium
AGCTTCTTCCCGTTCGATGTTTTCGCTGTCGTCATTTCTTTTCCTCCAACTGTAGCATTTTTGACTTCGCACCAACGCTAAATAAATTGTATCAGCTTTACTGATTTCATTCATCGCATGTGAAAAACCATCGGTTTATACCAGCCCAGGCATAAAGAGAAAGGCTTACCCTGGGCGAGGCAAGCCTTTTTTTGATTTATCTCCTGGCGAAAAATCCTACTTCTAAAACTTGCCGTTGAAACTGTCGAAAAGGGGTAACTCCACCTTGAAGAAACGGGGTTCAGAAGGTAGAGGTGCTCCTATGGATAAATTCAAACCCTGGCAGGGCAGGGAAACGTGGGCAAGATCGCTGAAAATGCTTGCCACCCCGCGACTCGGGGCTGTTTGGGGCGGAACAACGCTGTTTTTTCCACAAAACGCGCCGATTTCGGCACATTGTAGTTACCCCTGGCGGATTGTTGGTGTACCCTTTTTTGCCAATTCTATCTCGTTTTTCACCCCCACCGATGGAGGCTCCACGCTAATTCTCAGGGAGCCCCT
Organism: uncultured Anaerolineae bacterium; assembly: GCA_903822545.1. Classification (GTDB taxonomy): domain Bacteria; phylum Chloroflexota; class Anaerolineae; order Anaerolineales; family Villigracilaceae; genus CAIJPN01. The sequence continues at coordinate 541 of CAIJPN010000199.1, forward strand.
GTATCGATATTTCGTGAAACCAAACAAAAGGATATAATTGTAAGTAACCTCTTATATGCCTGATCACAACAGCACAGAATATCCAACAAGAAGAATGGAATAACTCTGCGCAAATGCCTTTTTACCTGTTGGCTTTTCTCTCGTATATTCGCTAATCACACTGCTGTTGTAATCCTCGCAGAATAAAATGTAGATCTCCGAGATTTTCCGTGAAGAGCGCTGCATGGGGGGGGTGACGGTGCATACGAACCACCACCCCCAAAAAAAATTGGGGCATTATCAGGGAGAATCTGGGTAAAAGTGTTGATAATCAAAAAGGGTAAAACATGAATCTTGATAAAAAAATGAGAGTGATGATGAAACTTTCCTGCCTATTCATTTTATTGGAAAGATTATCAACCTGTTATACCTTATCATTTTTGTGCCACTGCTTGTGTGGGCTATTTCTACAATGTTGGTCTTTGTAAGAATTTTATTTCCTCCAATGCCTACAGCTGATGGTACACAACCTCTTACACCCCAGGCCCAGGCGCAAGCTATTGAATTCGCCAATAGTTTATCCCCTTTCTCATCGGAATTTGTGAGTCAATTATGGTCTTTTCTAGCCCCGATACTTTCGGTCATCATTACAGTTGTTCTTGTTCGTTGGATTTTATTTGCGGGTAAAAACAATGGGTTTGGCAATCGACTGGGCAACTTGATTAAAGATGTTCCATCTCTGGTAGCAATCCTTGTAACCCTATCGCTTTGTGTCATGCCGATTCTCAAGATAGAAATTCCTGATGTATTGAGCAATATTGCATTAGTGATTGTGGGTTTCTATACCCTGGTTGCAAAAAAAAATGACTCTTAATCGGTTTCAAGGAGCTGCAAGCAAGGCGATGAGCGAATGGAACAAAGCTTTGCCGCATCGCCTGACATTGTGAACGAACTCAAAAAAACCGAGATAAATCGGCAATTTCTCTTGAGAAATGCCCGATGCGGACGTAACGGGGATAACTGGCAGGAGTAGGGAAATGGTGGCAGGGTAGGCGCTTTGAGAAACCTGGAAGAAGGAAAAAGCGCTTGAATACCCGAGAAATCATCTTGATTGCGTTGGTGTTCGCAATTTTGGCGCGAGAATTGCTGCAGTTGCGTGGGAAAAAGCCGAAGGCACTTGAAATCCCAAAAACGAAGATCATTCCGGTGATGCAGGTAGGAGAGCGCAGCCAGGCAGTGGCATATTCGGTGGGGCATGACAGGTGTGGTTGCGGGGTTGGCCAGTCGTCTCTGGGCGGCGATGGAGCTGCTCAGTTATCCGCACTTGTAGTGGGGCAGGGCAGGAAAACGGGGGCAAGATCGCTGAAAATGCTTGCCACCCCGCGACTCGGGGCTGTTTGGGGCGGAACAACGCTGTTTTTTCCACAAAACGCGCCGATTTCGGCACATTTCAGTTATCCCTGGCGGATTGTGGCTGTACCCATTTTTGTTGCTTTTACGAATTTCTCACATGCTTATCTGAATTTTGTCTGGTAGAGAACCTCACTTATGCCTTTTTCTACGTTTACACTGGAAAGCCCACCAAAAAAAATCCCCGCCTGTTTCGTCCCGGCGGGGATTTTTTGCTTACCTTCCCTTCTCCTTTCATTCTTCCACAACCACCAACTCCCCGAGCAGGATCACCTGCCTGGGGCTTCGGTGAGCACCACCAGGCGTGGGACTGGCGGCCACCTTACTGCCGTTTCACGGGCTTTCAGGCTAGAAAGTTGAAGAAGTTCGCTATGGCCGCGTCTGGATTTCACCCGCAATAATTGCGGTTTTGATCTGTTCAAGGTCAGATTTGACATGGGCTGGAACAAGCACATCCAGGTTGTGGAAAGACGCCAGTCCCACTTCGCCGGTTTCCAGCGTGCCGATGTGCAAATTACCGCTAAACGCACCACTCGAAATTGCGTTGGCTACCTTTACCACACTAACATCGAAACGTTTCTCAACGCTGGTCAGGATGATGGCGGCGTATTCTGGGAAGGTCAACGTCCAATCGTTATCTACACCGATTAAGTACACATCATCTCGTTCGCGGATAGCAGCAGCTGCGCCTCGTCCAACGCTTGTTCCGGCGACAGGCAGGATGATATCTGCCCCCTGGTTAATTAATGCTTCGGCTGCTGCGCGGCCTTCGGTGGAGCAACAAAATCCACCTACAAACACTCCCTTGTGATTTTGCACATCCCAGCCTAATGTTTCAACCTGTGTTCCTTTTACTTTGTTGTGATAAGCAACTCCCAGGGCAAAACCATCCATAAAATCGGTGACAGGAGGAATGTCAATGCCGCCAAAAACGCCTACTTTGCCAGTGCGGGTAGTGGCTGCAGCCAGATAACCGGCCAGGAAAGCTGCCTGGTCGGTGGCATATACTTGTGACCAGATATTTTCAAACGACCGATCGTAGGCAAAGTCCAGCAGTAGGAATTTTTGTTCGGGATGTGAAATAGCAGCGGTATGGACAGCATCCCCAGCTGTAAAACCCAGGGTAACGATCATGTTACAGTCGCTGCCCAATAAATCCTGAATATTTCTCTCCACCTTTGGGATGGAAGAAGATTCCAGCGCGACAACATTCCAGTCCATTTTTTGAGCCACCTGCTGAACACCCCGATGGGTTAACTCGTTGAAAGAACTGTCATACAGGCTGCCAACGTTGGCTACCTGGCAAATTCGGCCATGACTGGCAGGTGGCAAGGGGGTAGATGTAGTAAAAAGGTTTTCTGGCGTGCATTTTTCTGAGATGAAATGTAGATATTTCTGGCATTCCGCTTGTGTCAGAGAACGGGTAACGCGCTTTTGGGCTGCTTCCATCAGATTTTTCACATCCAACAGAATGTAGCGGATACTGTCATCCGCGCCTATTGCCAGCCCGCTGCCATCGGGACTGAAGACGATATCGTTCAACCCGCCGCCATCGCCGGGAAAAGCCAAAAGTTCTGCGCCGGTGGCTGCATCCCATAACCTGGCGTTACCATCGCGGCTGGCCGTGGCGATGCGGGTTCCATCTGGGCTAAAGGCAAGCGCGATAACGGCGTTGGTGTGGCCATTCAGGGTCAAAATGGATTTGCCGGTTGTCATCTCCCAAATTTTGACACTACCATCTGAACTGGCAGCAGCCAGACGTTTTCCATCCGGGCTGTAAGCTACATCCAGGATTTCTCCGACCTGCCCACTGAAGGTTTGGACTTTTGTACCATCAGCGATATTCCAGATGCGAAGGCTGCCATCAGATGCGCCGGTGGCCAGTTTATCGCCTGTGGGGTTGAAGGCGACAGCAAAAACGACAGCAGGATGATCAAGGCTGAGCAGTGCCCGGGTGTTTTTCCCGAAAAGGGATGTTGTATCCCAGAGTTTGACTTTGTAATCCTGACTGGTGGTGGCAACGGTTTTGCCATCATGACTGGCAGCCAGGGATGTGATCGGCCCGGTATGCCCGGTTTCGATGGTGGACAGGCTGCCGGATGCAACATCCCAAACTTTGAGCATGGAATCGCCGCTGGAAATGATGAGTTGTTCCCCGTTCCGTGAAAAAGCAAGATCTTTTATCGAACTGGCGGGGCCAGGCAGGGCAACAATCTCTTTTCCGGTTCGAATCGCCCAAGTTTTTACAATGCCGCTTTCGTCAGATGCTGCCAGGAGAGTGCCATCGGGGCTCAGGGCAATTTGCCCGCTGGCCCCGTGGGGCGTGAACAGTGAGAAGGCTTCGCGTCCCGGCATCAGATTCCAGATTCTCAGGGTGCCGTCATCGCTGGCGCTGGCCAGGTGGGTTCCATCGGGGCTGAAAGAAAGATCGTAAATGGCGCCGCTGTGCCCGGCCAGGGTAAATAGCTGGCGACCCTCAGAGACATCCCAGATGTGGATGGTGCGATCCTGACTACCAGTAGCAAGGTGAGTGCCATCGAGGCTGAAAGTCACCGCAAAAATTGGGTTTTGGTGACCGCTCAGGGTGAGCATTTTTTCCCCGCTGCCCACATCCCAAAGAAAGGCCTGGCTCCCGCTGACAGTGGCGATTCGTTTTCCGTCTGGACTGAAAGCCGCGTTTTGAACCCAGCCGGGGTGCCCGGTTAGTTTCATTAGTTCTGCGCCGCTGGTTGAGTCCCACAGGCGGGCGGTGCCATCATCGCTGACACTGAGCACACCTTCCCCATCCGGGCTGAAAAAGGCAAAGCTAACATAATCACTGTGTCCGGGGAAGCTGACCAGCTCACGACCGGTGCGCGCATCCCAAACCCTGGGCAGGGAACCAGATGTAACCGTTACGAGACGCTGGCCATCGGGGCTGAAGGCAACTGTCAGGCTGGCATCCACCCGGTTCGAGACAGGAATCTCGACACCAGTGATGGCGTCCCAGAGCTTGACCTGCCCATCTGCCATGACGGATGCCAGGTGTTTGCCATCGGGGCTGAAGGTGGCCGCATAACCGCTGACGGTGAGTAGTTTTTGCCCACTGGCAACATCCCAGACATGCACGTTGTTGTCCAGACTGGCCGAAATGATCCGACTTCCATCGGGGCTGAAAGAAGCAGTCATGGGCGCGCCCGGCTCGTGCGCTCGAATGGTGGTCTGGATGCGTGAGGCCTGGATGGCCTGGTGCAGGGCGTTTTCCGCTTCAAGGGTTTGGGCTGCGTTGACGGCTTCCATGGCCAATAGAATGCTGCGTTCCGGATCGATTTCCAGATTCCCAACGGCAGCCGCTGCCAACTCGCGCGATGTGGCAATTTTGCTGGCAAGTTGGGCCTGACCCCCAAAGAAAATGGCTGCAACAGCCATGGCAAGCGCCACAGCAAGCGCCCCTGCCAGCCCTATGGCACGCTTGCGCAGCTGCCGGGCTGCTTTGGCCTGGTCATCGGCGCGTTGTTTTTCGGTCGCGGCCAGTTTTTGGGCATTTTCCAGCTCTCGTTGCTGACGTTCCTGTTCTTCCTGGGCGCGGAATTGGGATTCCTGTATGCTGGCGTTTAGGAAATTTTGCTCATTTGCAGTCAGGGCAATGCTTGTGGAAGTAATCCAGCCTTTAAATTGTTCCAGGCGCGCACCAGAAAGCAGGAAACTCGGTTCATTGTTGGCAGAATACCATTCAAAGGCGGCATGTGCCAGTTGACGCTGCATACGCACATCGGTGCGGCTCTCGTTCAACCATTCGCGCAGGCGCTTCCATTCGCGCAGGAGCGCTTCGTGTGCCACTTCAATAGTAGCTCCGCGTGTCAACGGATCGCGATCAAAGGTTAAAAGCCGGGCTTTTCCGAACAAGTCAAGCACGGTGTGAATTCCCGGCAGCCGAGCAGCCCCCAAGGCTTCGATTTCGGCGCGCAGCACTCTGCGCCGGGTGTCTTCGGTGCCTTCGCCGAGGGTGATCAGGCGCAGGAAAATCTGCCGGACAGCAGTTTGTTCCTCATGCCCCAGGGACGCATAAAGTATCTCAGCGCTGCGTCCTAGCGCACCCAGCACTCCACCAATTTCACGATAGGCGCTGTTGGTGAGGGTACGCCCCTCGCGTTTTTCAAACAGTTCGGAGAGTGCAAATTGCAGCAGCGGCAACGCTCCGGGCTGGCTTCCGGTTTCACGGATGATGGTTGAAACCAGGCCTTTTTCCAATTTGAGCAAGGCTTGTTGGGTTGGGCCTGCCACCGCGCGTTCAATTTCATCTGCATTGAGCGGCAGGACAAATTCAAATCGCCGATTGAGCATTTCGCCAAAGTCAACGTAGCGCAGCGGCTTGTCGGTGAAATCGGCTCGCAGGGTAATCACCACCCGCAAGCGGCTGCGTTCATCCATCACGGCAGTGGCCAGACTTTCCAGGAGCAGGGCGCGCTCTTCTTCATCTTCAACCAGGGTGAAAATTTCTTCAAACTGGTCGATGACCAACACCAACTCCACTGATGGATCAGCGGGCAGGATACGATGCGCAGCACGCAACAAACCACGCTTTCCATCTTTTAGCTGGGAGAGCAGGCTCTCTGGCGGGTTGACTGCCACCCGCAAAAGCGCCGTTTCCAACTCTTCAAATGGATGTTTTCCTGGCAGCAGGTCCACAATAAACCAGTTTTCTGAACCCGGCAGCCCCCCACGACGCAAAGCTGGAACCAGCCCGGCCCGCACCACCGAGGATTTCCCGCTGCCACTGGGGCCGATCACTGCCAGGAAGCGATTTAAATCCCCACCTTCTCCCAGGCGCGCCAGCAATTGCTGGATCAGGCTTTCGCGCCCAAAAAAATTATCCGAATCCGCTTCTCCGAAGGCCCGCAGCCCCTTAAAGGGGTTCAAAATCTCCAAATCCGGTTCTTCTTCCTCGTAGGTGATTACCATCGGGCGGGCCTCGCCAACGCGGCCCATTGCCATGCGGAAGTCATTCAGGAAGGCAAGCGCATCAGCGTAACGTTCAGCCGGGTCTTTGGCTGTTGCCCGTCCAATCACAGCATCCAGCGCGGCGGGCAGGCCGGTTTGACGGGCAGAAAGCGGAGGCATGGGGGTGTTGATGTGTTGCTGGATCAGGTCAAAGGGGGTGGGGCCGCTAAATGGCAGTGCGCCGGTCAGCATTTCATAGGTCATGACCCCCAGGCAGTAAATGTCGGTTTGTGGGCCAACCGATAACGAGCGAATCTGTTCGGGCGACATATATTGAGGCGAGCCGAGCATAGCATCCACCTGGGTCTGGCTTTCGATGTCGGGGTTCCCAAGATTTTTGGCGATGCCAAAATCTGCCAGGTAGGCATTGCTGTCTTCATCGAGGAGAACATTCGCCGGTTTCAAGTCCCGATGAATCACTCCGATACGGTGAGCTGCGTTCAGCGCCGTGCAGACCTGCTCTAGCATGCGAGCTGTGATCTCGGCAGAGATCGCCCCGGCATTCAAAAGTGATTGGATGCTGCCCCCACGCAATAAACGCATCACCAGGTAAGCCACCCCAGGTTCGCGCCAGTAATCATATAACGGCACAATGTGTGGGTGTTCCAGCCGTGCCACCAGTTGGGCTTCGGCTTCAAAGCGGCGGATGAAATCTGGATGATTGGCAAACGCGGGCAAGATGATTTTTATCGCCACTTCCCGCTCGACATTGGGTTGGACTGCCCGATACACCGAGCCCATCCCCCCCATGCCAATTCGCTCAGATAAGGCATAGCCGCGGATGGCTCGCCCAGTCAGATCTTCCCGCCCAATTTCATCCATGGATGGCGGGGGGGTTACCAGCGACGCATCGGCTGTTTCGGGGCGCACAGCGCGTGCACGCCGCACAAACTCAGCCCGTTCCGCCAGCGGAATCGCCAGCGCCATGGCAAGGCGCTCGGCAATTTGTACTGAAGCCCGCAAATCATCCGCCTCGATCTTGCGCAGGGTAATGGCGGCGCAACCCACCCGGCGCGCCAACTCTTCCTGGGTCAAATCCAACTCGCGGCGGCGCTGTCGGACAAAGTTACCGAAAGATGGTTCCTGACTCATAGTGGCTCTACCTTTGGGGAGAAAAGAAGTGGATAAGCCAGTATAGCGCATGGGCCAGTCCAATTCAATAAATTGGATAATTTATATCGCTTTTTGTATCGCAGCCGGTGGACTGATACAAAAAGCGATAAGACCGCCAGAATTGCTTGAATTCATTTTTGGGGAATGCTAAATTGAAGCTGTGGAAACCACTCGGGTTTCTAAATTTTTATCGGCCAACCTAAAACGGAGGAACCATGAAACGCATTGTATTGTCCTTGCTTGTTGTTTTGATTCTGGCGCTGACTGCCTGCGCCGGTCAACCAACCCCGCCCCCAACTCAAACCCCATCCACCCCAACGGAGCCGTTCCCCACGGGACGCTTTAACGGGAATGGGCAGTCGATCCAGTACAGCCCGGATGGCACGTTTGAGTTTTATACCGCTGCCAGCAAGATTATCCCCACCTTTACTGGTAAATACACAGTGGATGGAAACTTGATCACTTCTGAAAATCCTGGAGAGAACGATCCCAAATGTCAGGGAAAAGCAACTTACCAGTGGTTATTCGACAATGGGGTTTTGACTTTTTCTCCAACAGCCGATGATCCTTGCAAAGGCCGCCGGGAGGCTAATGCCGATACTTATGTTTATGATGCGGCCTACCTGCCTGAGATCACCATCAACGCCGGAGATTTTTCATACCTTGCGCCAGTCAAACTTCGCGCCGGGTGGGTTAAAGTGAATTTAAAAAACACTGGGAATGAACCCCACCATGTCCAATTCATGCGCTTGAATGATGGAGTTACTGTCAGCCAATTTGAAGATGCGCTCAAACATGCTGAAGGCCCGGCCCTGGCGATGACCCGTCAGATGGGTGGAGTGGGAGCGATTGCCCCGGGCATGGAATCCAGCGCTGTGATCAACCTGCCTGCGGGAGAATATGTCATCTTGTGCCTGGTTCCATCCCCTTCCGATGGCGTGGCACACCATGCCAAAGGGATGATTCGTTCGCTTACCGTTGATCCGGCTAATGGGCATGGCAACGAACCCTCGGCCAATCTGACCATTCACCTGAAAGATTTTGTTTTCGACATGCCCGATACACTTCCGGCTGGCCCGTTGAGCATCCAGGTCATTAATGATGGCCCTGAACCACATGAGTTGAACATCCTGCAACTCGCAGAAGGCAAAACCATGAACGATGTTATTCAGTTCCTGAATGGTGCCGGGGGGCCGCCGCCATTTGTCCCTGTAGGCGGGATGAACGGCCTGGATATTGGGCTGACGGGGTATGCTGAAATAAATCTCGACCCAGGAACATATATCGTCATTTGCAATATCCCCAGCCCAAAAACAGAAGGACGCCCGCACTTCTCGTTGGGCATGATCAAAGAATTCCGCGTGCAATAATACGATATGGAAACACAAAAGGGCTGCCCGGTGGGAGCCGTGCTGATGGACACCTGGCGTTCGGAGCCATACCCCTGCGGGGCACTTTCGGTGAAGATGCCGGTGAGTTTGGCTCCCTGGGCGCTCAGAACCTTGCCTTTTTCTTCTGGCCCATGCGCTGCAGGATGGTTTCTTCAACGGTATCCATGTAGGCCAGGAAAATCACATCAACAGACAGGCTCTGTTCGAGTCGCCACACCCTACGCATAGACTGACAAAGTGCCGGCAGCGAAACGGTGGTATTATGGCAGCCCGCCCGTCATGCCGGTAACCGGCACGAACGAGCCGCGCGCTTTGAACTCCACCGTCGTGCCGATGGCATCCCCGACTGCCAGACCCAGCAGGCAGCCACGATAACGATCCAGGTCTTTTTGGGTTATGATCCTATTGCTGTACGCTGAATTCATCGAATTGCCATCCTCCTCTCCCCCCACAATCCGCCCTGCCGGGCTTTGCTGCTGGCAGGGCGGTGCGTTTGTTTACCCGATTACGATGCGTTCATGTTCGTAAAACCGGATGGCGGCCAGGGTGATCAGGGCGGACATCACCAGTGTGACGATCGTAGATACCACTACGTTTGATGCGCTGATCGGTTCGGAACGCAGGAATTGGTTGATGAGAATCTGTTGTCCAAAGGTTGGGATGAGCATCATCCACAGGGCGGGTTTCACCGGCAGGAAAGCCAGCGCCAACCCCGGCAGGGAGGGAATCAGCCCGACGAAGGGCAGGTAGGTTCCAGCTTCTTTGGTGGTGCGGGTGAAGGATGCGATCACGGTCTGGATGGCACAGGCCAGGAAAACCACCGGCAGGCAGATCAGGAAAATGGCGGTTAGCGACCCCAGGCTCAGGCCAATTTTCATGCCCAGCATCTCCTCGATCGGCAGGAATTCAAATATGGCTCCAAACCCGAAGAGTGTAATCAGCAGGTTGATTACCGCAAACGGCATGGCTGAGATCATCTTCCCGGTGGCGACCCAGCCGCGCGGCAGGGGGTTCAGCAGCAGCGGCTCCAGCGAGCGTCGCTCACGTTCCCCGGCAGTTGCATCGGTGATGATTGGCGAAGCGCCGTTGAAAATGGCAAAAATGATGAAGTATGGCAGCATCGACAGGAAAACCAGCGCCTGGCTCTGGGGTGTGGCCGTATCCTGTTCCTGCACCTGCACCACCCGGATCACTTCTGGGCTGACCCCACGCATGGCAAGCCGCAAGCTGCCCATATAGCGGCTGTATTCTTCCAACAAAAGCTTGATGCGTTGGATATCCACCATGGCAGTCTGGCGCGTGCTGTCGAACACCAGCTGGAGTGAGGCGGTTTTCCCGGCGCTGAATTCTTCGGGGTATGCTGGCGGGATGATTAGCACCACATTGACATCCCCGGCGATAACGGCGGCCTGTGGGTCTACTGGCGCGGGATCGATGATCATCTCATGCGTTTCGAGGAAGGTGATCAGGTTGGGGGCATTTTCGGCACCTTGAACCGGCAGGTGCAACCCGCCATACACTTTGTCTCGCACGGTGTTGCCCAGGATCATGATCATCCCACCCAGCATCAACGGCCCGAACAGCGCCCAGAACAGGCCGGTTGTCCAACTGCGGTAGTCACGCAAGTTGTCGAGCAGTTCTTTCTCTACGATCACCCAGATTTTTTTCATCATTCCAACCCTTCTTCTGAGCCAATCGCGGCTACAAAGGCATCTTCCAGGCTTTCCTTGCCGGTCTGTTCGCGCAGCGACTGGGGCGTACCGGTAGCGGTCACCCGACCATGGGCGATGATCACCACCTGGTCACACAGCGCAGCGACTTCCTGCATGATGTGGCTGGTGAACAGGACACATTTGCCTTCTTCGCGCAGTCGCAGGATGAACTGGCGCATGGCGCGGGTGCTCATCACATCCAGCCCATTGGTGGGTTCATCCAACAAAACGTTGGATGGGTTGTGTACCAGCGCGCGCGCGATCGCCACTTTGAGTTTTTCGCCGGTGGAAAAGCCCTCGGTCTTGCGATCTGCAATTGCCTGCATATCGAGCAGGACGAGCAGCCTGTCTATCTGATTCTCCAGTTCCGGGCCTTCCATATCGTGCAGCCGCCCGTAGTAGCGGATGTTCTCGCGGGTGGTCAGGCGCTCGTACAGCCCGCGCGCATCGGCCAGGACGCCGATCCGGCGCTGGACTTCGATGGCAGATGTGGTGACATCAAAGCCATCAATACGGGCGCTGCCGCTGGCAGGTTTGAGCAGGGTGTAGAGCATTCGCAGGGTGGTGCTTTTCCCTGCGCCATTGGGCCCCAGCAATCCGGTGATCTGCCCATCTGGGGCGGTAAAGGTGACATTCTGAACGGCCTGTACTTTGCCGAACGATCTGGAGAGCGATTGAACTTCGATCATAGTAAAACCTTTAGGGGCGCGGCCCGCTGAAATCTACGAAAAATGGCGGCGGCTGGAGCTGCGCCATGCAAGTTGTATCCAGGCCGCTCACCAATCCACTCGCAATAAAATCTGCCAGGATGTTGGCCGTGCAGCTGTTGGTAACATTAGCGTGTCCCATCCCCTTGAAGACCAGGTGAAGTTCATTTCCCAGCGATGCGGCAACCTTTTCAGCGTGCCGGGGCGGGGTGATGGGATCGGCTTCACCAGAAAAAATCAGCGTTGGAACATTGGACACAATTGGGGCGCGGAAGCTGGTTGATACCTGGCCTTTGGGCCAGTGTGTGCAGACCTCCAGGAAATCCACCGTTTTATCGCCAAAGAGACTGCCCCGGCTGTTTTTGGCTGCTTCGGAGACAGAAACCAGCGGCGCATCTTCGGTACAAGTGACAGCGTAGAACAGGCCATCGGCAATCCCGGCATCCAGCATGTAACTTTGCGAGATCAGCGGAATGAAATTCTCCTGTGCCGCAGCGCTGTGCAGCGACAGGGGCAGTGTGGCGACCAGATCGGGGGAGTAGAGCGTGTTGAAAACCAGCCCGGTAATCATCTCGCGCGTGACGGTGAGTTCAAGCGGTTTATTGGTGCGCGGGTGCGGCATGGTGAGCGTGAGCGGGGCTTTTTCGAGGCGGCTGAGTAACCCCTCGAACTCGGCGCGCAGGTTGGGGTAGGTTTCCTGGCAGGCCGGGTCTGCCTGGCAGCGCGCAAAAAACAGATCCAGCGCTTGCTGCCCATCTGCGGCTGCATCCTGGAACATCACATATCCAGGATCGGCAACTGCATCGATGGCGATGGTGCGCACCCGCGCCGGGAACATGCGCAGGTAGGTCAGGGCTGCGCGTGTGCCGTATGAAGCCCCGTACAAATTGACGCTTTCGTATCCCAGGGCTGCGCGCACGGCATCCAGGTCTTGCATGGCAATCTCGGTGGTGTAGAAGCGCACATCGGCATCCAGTTCGCCAGGGCAATTTTGCAGATGCTCCAGCGCCTGGGCTTCATCCAGGTTTTCATCCTTTTCTGGGTCAAGACAGTGCAGCGGGTTGGATTTACCCGTGCCACGCTGATCCAGCAGCACCAGGTCGCGGCTTTCATGGATTTTGTAGAACAGGGCCAGCATGGGCGGATAGGTTTCCACAGCTGATTGCCCCGGGCCGCCAGCCAGCAGGAAGAGCGGGTCGGGTGCCGGGTTCTTTTTCACCGCCGGGATGACTACCAGGTTAAGGGAAATCTGGCGGCCCTGTGGATTTCCCCGGTCTTCGGGCACATCCAGGGAGCCGCAGCGGGCTTTGATCTCTGCCCTGGCGCTGACTTGCAAGACACAGTCTGAGAGTGTCAGGCTGGGAGATGTGGTTGTTTTACCCGTTTCTTGCGGGGTGCAGGCGCAGAAGAGCAGGCTGGCAAGCAGGATGAGCAGGATGGTTCGTTGCATAAGGTCTCGTGGTTGACAGGGTTGGCTGGGGTTGCCTGTCTATTTTACCAATGTCAGGGGTTTCTTATGGAACCTGCTATCTGCGATGGCATCCGCGATTGTTCCAGCGTCTTTTAGAATATATTTCAGGCCAGCCTCTCCACCGCCGCTTCCAGAGCCGGGTGTGGCGGCCAGGCTGGTTAATCGTCGCTGAACAGTGATGGATTTGCTCAGGTATCCGCTCTTGTCGTGGGACAGGGCAGGAAAACAGGGGCAAGATCGCTGAAAATGCCAGCCAGCCCGCGACTCCGGGATGGTTTGGGGATAACAAAAACGCGCAGGGTTTGGCGCGTTTTTGTTATCCCATACTGGTTATGCTTGATCCAAGCAGAAAACAATCTCAAATCTTATTATTCAGTCAATATCAATCATAAACAATCACAATATAACATTTATTACTATTGTTTTTGACGGATTTTGGTATAATACAAATAGGAGAATTAATCATATGCAAGAGCCTCGTTCACTCTCTGGTCTTGACCGTCAAGAAATAATGGTGGATTTTGTAAATCGCAAACAGCGCGCAACCATTGCCGAACTCTGCGAAGCCTTTGGCATTAGCGAGGCAACCGCCAGGCGCGACCTGGAAACCCTGGATGAGCAAGGTCTGATCCGGCGGGTGCATGGCGGCGCAATCCCGGCCCGCCAGACACCCCCTGAAATGCCCATTTTGCAACGCTCAACCGATGAGTTGGATGAAAAACGCGCGATTGGTCAGGTTGCGGCAGGGTTGGTTCAGGATGGGGAAACAATTTTCCTTGGGTCAGGCTCAACGGTCCTGGCAATGGCGCGCGCTTTGCGCGGACACAAATCGTTGACTGTGCTAACCAACTCCTTGCCAGTTGTGAATGAGCTTGCAGATGTTTCAGAAATTACATTGGTAATGTTGGGCGGGATGTTTCGCCCGAGCGAACTGTCATTTATTGGGCACATCACCGAGCAGGCATTGGCTGAAGTTTTGGCAGATAAAGTTTTTATCGGAACGCGCGCGATTGATGTCGAGCAGGGGATGACCAATGCCTACCTCCCCGAAACAATGACAGACCGAGCCATCTTAAAGATAGGACGTGAAATTATTGTCCTGGCAGACCATACCAAATGCGGCAGGGTTTCGACCGTTCGGCTGGCTCCCCTCAGCAGTTGCCACACCCTGGTCACGAGTAAAAAAACGCCGCACTCTTTTATCGAAAAACTGAAGCTGGCTGGCTTGCGGGTTATCCAGGCTTAGTGCATCCATAGAGGATCAATCATGCTCCTGCAAAATTTCCAACCCCAACCCAAGCTTGTGACCAGGAGCACACTGGTTGAAAAGCCACGCTTCCCGGTGATTGATGCTCACAACCACCTGGATGAGCCCTTTGGCGGCGGCTGGATCAATCGTCCGCTGGATGAAATTTTGGATGGGCTCGAGCAATCCGGGGTGGTTGGTTATGTGGATCTGGATGGCGGCTGGGGGGAAGACATTCTCAACCGACACCTGCAAACCCTTGCTCCGGCTGCCGATAAATTCCGCATTTTTGGCGGCGTGGACTGGTCAAAATGGCCTGAACTGGGCGACGGGTTTCCGGATTATGCCGCGAAGCGCTTGCGCGCCCAAAAAGAGCGCGGCGCCTTTGGCCTGAAAATCTGGAAACCGCTGGGGCTGCATGTGCGTGACCAGCATGGCGAACTGGTAAAAGTTGACGACCCGCGCCTTGACCCGATCTGGCAAACTGCCGGGGAACTGGGAATGCCCGTCCTGGCGCATGTTGCCGACCCGGTCGCCTTTTTTGACCCGATCGATGAGACCAATGAACGCTGGGAGGAGCTTGGGAACCATCCCGAATGGGCGTTTACCAGCCCACCCTTCCCGCCGTTCATGAGCATACTCAGCAGTTTCAAAAACCTTGTCCACCGGCACCCATCCACCACATTTATTGGCGCGCATGTGGGTTGTTATGCAGAGAACCTGGGTTTTGTGGCTGCCATGCTCGATGACTGCCCCAATTATTACGTTGACATTTCTGCACGCATCGGGGAATTGGGCCGCCAGCCTTACACAGCCCGGCGCTTTTTTATGCAATACCCTGACCGGATACTATTTGGCCTCGATGAAGGAATTCGCCGCGATAGCTATCGCTTGAGCTATCGCTTTTTCGAAACCGATGATGAATATTTCAATTACAACTTGAGCACCGTCCCGGCCCAGGGTCGCTGGTATGTTTCAGGTTTGTATTTGCCAGACGATGTGCTCAAAAAGTTTTATTACGAAAACGCCGCCAAGTTGTTGAAATTCCCGCCTTTGTAACACGCGACGCAAAAAAACATGCCAAAAACCCCATTTTCATGCGGGTGTCTATTTTTGTTGCTATTTGCCAGATGGAAGGAACTTATGACCCAAGGTTTTTATACTCACAGCGAAATTATCTCCCAGCCTGAAGCCTGGGCCGACGCCCTGCGGGTCGTCGAGCAGGCCGAGGCCCAACTCAAGACGCTGTTACAGACCGATTATGACCAGGTTTTGTTTACCGGCTGTGGCTCTACCTACTATCTTTCACTGGCCGCCGCGGCTCTTTTCCAGCAACTGACGGGCAAGCTCGCGCGGGCCGTACCTGGCGGGGAATTGCTGCTCAACCCAGAGAATTATATAGCCCAGGGCGGCAACCCCTGCTGGTTGCAATCAGCCGCTCCGGTTCCACCACCGAAACAGTCCGCGCTGTGACCCAATTCAAGGCCAAGAATCACGGCCCGGTGCTTGCAATTACCAACTATGCCGACCAACCCCTGGCTGGCCTGGCGGATGTTGCCCTGGTGATCGAGAAGGGCCAGGAACAAAGTGTGGCCCAGACGCGCTCATTTGCTTCGATGTATGTCGCGGCGACAGCGTTTGCCGTTCTTGCTTCAGCCAACGAAACCTTGCTGGAACAAATGGGAAAACTGCCCGAGATTGGCCGCGACCTGATTGCCCAATATGAAACATCGGCGCGTGAAGTTGGCGAGAACCTGCAGTTTGACCGCTTTTACTTTTTGGGGAGTGGGATTCTCTACGGGTTGGCCTGCGAAGTCAACTTAAAGATGAAGGAAATAACCCTGACCCACAGCGAGCCTTTCCATTTTCTCGAATTCCGGCATGGGCCAATAAGTATGGTAACGGAAAGCGCCGCCATCGTGGGGCTGGTATCGGAGAAAAATTCCAGCTTTGAGCAGGCCGTTTTAAACGAGATGCAAGCCCTGGGTGGTCACATCCTTTCGCTGGGCGAAGCAGAGACAATTGTGGCATTTGTCTCCGGCCTCCCAGAAGTTATCCGCGCTGTACTATATCTACCAATTTTGCAGTTGGTTGCCTGTTATCGTTCCATTGCAAAAGGACTCAACCCCGACCGGCCCAAGAATTTAACAGCGGTGGTCGTGCTTGAAGATGAGCAGGAGGTGCCCCGGTAAGAATTCAAAATTTTACCCAACACCAAGTTTATATCCATCTTCCAATTCAAAAAAATAAGGAGAAAAACAATGAAACACCTGCGTAAACTGTTTGCCCTTTTAATGATTGCCAGCTTTATGCTGGCGGCCTGCGGCGCTCCGGCAGCCCAGGAAACCAAAGCCCCTGAGGCTCCTGCTTCCCAAGCAACCGAAGCCCCTGCTGCTCCTGCTGCGGAAAAAGTTGAACTGGTCTACTGGTCGATGTGGAATGAAGGCGAGAACCAGGCCAAGGCGATCCAGACAGCAATTGATGCTTTTGAAGCGCCAACCCGAATATCACCATCAAAGTAACCTGGAATGGCCGCCAAAACCAGACCCTGCTGCGCAATGCGATTGCTGCCGGCACCAAGGTTGACTTCATGGATCAGGATGCCGACCAGGTTGCCGGTGGTTTGGTTGCTGCTGGTCAGGGTTATTCGCTCAATGAGTTCATCACGCCCGAATTTGAAGCTACTTTTGTGCCGAGCGTGCTGCACATGTTTGATGTAGATGGCCAGACTTACCTGATCCCGTATGTTTACAATCCCGCGCAGTTTTTCTATTCCAAGGCCGCCTTTGAGAAGGCTGGCGTAACCGCTCCCAAAACCTGGGATGAACTGCTGATCGCTTGCGAAAAAATCACCGCCGCCGGGCTAAGCCCGATCGCGGTCGAGAGCGACATTCAGGGTTACAACGCCGTATTCTTCACCTACCTGCTGGCCCGCCTGAAAGGCCCCGGTTGGATGAAAGAAGCTGCTTACGATAAGACCGGCGAAATGTGGAAAGACTCCGCCGTGCTGCAGGCTGCGCAGATGTCTGTGGAACTGTGGGCCAAGGGCTGCGTTCCCGAAGTTTCCAAGGGGTACAAGTGGCCGCAGGCCCAGCAGACCGTAGCGGCTGGCGAAACGGCCATGGAACTGGTTGGCGCCTGGCTGCCGACCGAGCTTGTTTCGGCCACCGGCCCCGATTTCCAGTGGGGTTCCTTCAACTTCCCCGAAGTTGCCGGCGGCGCTGGTAAATCCACCGATATGATGGCGTTCATGCTCTCCTACATGGTTCTCAAGGATGCCCCGCACCCCAAGGAATCGTTCGAATTCATCAAGTTCATGCTCTCCGAAGAAAACCAAAAGGGCATGGTGGCTGCTGGTTTGGTAGGCGTTCCGCGCAAGGGTGTTGCCTGGCCCGCGAATATCGCCGACTCCCAGGTGGCCGCTGAAACCGCCACGGTGGTCTTTGGCGAAGGCGATGGCCTGCAGGGCGCGAATGCCGAGCTGTGGGTAAAGGTGATCCGCGATCCGTTCAATGATATGTTCGTTGGCAATGTTACCCCCGAACAGTTCGTTGAGAAGTTGGCCGCTGACACTGCGACTTTCTGGAAGTAGTTGTTCAGACGTGGAGGACGGGAACTGACCCGTCCTCCACGCTATTCTTTGATAGTCAATCCGTTTTTCAGGAGTACGCCGATGAAACCGCGAACCAGCATGGTTATTTTGTTCCTGCTGCCTGCCAGCTTGTTTTACCTGGCCTTGTTTTTGGTGCCAGCCGCCTGGGCTTTTTATTACAGCGCTTTTGACTGGTCAGGGTTTTCGGATACCATGACTTTTGTCGGCGCGGGTAATTTCATCCGGCTGTTGACAGAAGATCCCGTTTTTTGGCGCAGTTTTGGGAACACACTAAAAATCATTTTCGTTGGCGGTTTTTTCACCTTCTCCCTGGCCTTTCTGCTGGCTGTCCTGCTCAATTCGGGCATCAAGGGCAAGAAGGTTTTTCGCGCCCTGATTTTCATGCCCAATGTCATTGCGACGATCGCCCTGACCACCCTATGGGCTTTTGCGATATACAGCCCGCGCAGCGGCATCCTGCCCAATTTTTTCAAGCTCATTGGCTGGGAAGCTGGCACAAAATTCCTGTGGATGTCGCCCGAGCATGTTTTCTGGTCGATGTTAATTGCCATCGTGTGGATTAACGTGGGCTATTTTGTGGTTCTCATCCTGGCCGGGATGGATGGTATCCCCCTCGAGTTTTACGAAGCCGCCCAATTGGGGCGTTTATCTATACATTATGGGGTTTGGAAAACGCCAGCCCATCTACCAGTTGGGCTACGCCACTGCCATTGGCGTGATGATGCTCCTGCTGATTGTTGCAGTCAGTATCGTTGTGCGCCGCCTGATGAAGCGCGAATCCCTGCAATATTAGGAGAAAACCCATGACCACCCTTCTCTCCAAGCCCCACAAGTCTGGCAACTTCATCCAGCCGCGTCACCGCAAACTTCTCAGGCAAATCCCGGCTTACCTGATCCTCGGACTCTGGTCTTTTTTCACCATGTTCGTTATCACCTGGGTCATCGTTTCATCCTGATGGGCTGCTCCGCCAAGCCCGCCACCTGCACGTCGCCTCCTATTTTTTGCAGGATGCCCTGCGGCCCGGGCTGCCCCGGCTCTTTGAGCGCGCCCGTTCCCTGGGCTTGAGCACTTCGCTCGATACCAACTACGACCCATCTGAAGAATGGCGCGGCTTTGATGAACTGCTGGCTGTCACCAATGTCTTCCTACCCAACGAGGCCGAAGCCTGCTCCCTCACCAGGGAGGAAAACGCCGATTTAGCGGCAGACAGGCTGGCGGGGCGGGTCGAGACGCTGGCGATTAAGCTCGGGGCGCAGGGCGCGCTTGGGGTCAGCAAATGCCAAAAGGTCAGGGCGGATTCGATTCCCGTAAATGTGATTGATACCGTTGGCGCAGGCGATAGTTTCGATGCCGGATTTATCTATGGCTATTTGCAAGGCTGGCCACTGGAAAAGACCCTGCGCGCGGCTGCGGTCTGTGGCGCGCTTTCCACGCAGGCGGCGGGCGGTACGACCGCCCAGGCCACGCTCGATGAGGTGCTGCGTGAATTATCTTGATTACATTCTCTCTGCCCAAAAGTTCGGCCAGCCGCGTGGCGTGACTTCGGTTTGTTCGGCGCATCCCCTCGTGCTTGAAGCGGCCCTGCGGCATGGCCTGGCGCGCAACACCCCCGTGCTGATCGAGGCCACCTGCAACCAGGTCAACCAGTTTGGTGGCTATACCGGCCTGACCCCGGTGGATTTTGTGCGCTATGTGGGCGAAATTGCCGAGCGGGTCGGTTTTCCCCGCCAAAACTGCTCGGCTGAGCGCTCGCAGCGAAGCCTGATTTTGGGCGGCGACCATCTCGGGCCGCTGGTCTGGGCTAACGAACCGTCCCAGGCGGCGATGGAGAAGGCCAAAACCCTGGTGCGCGATTACGTCCAGGCCGGGTTCACCAAAATCCACCTGGATTGCTCGATGCCCTGCGCCGATGACCGCGATTTCCCGGTTGAGCTGGTTGCCCAACGCGCCGCTGAACTGGCCCAGGTGGCCGAATCCGCACTCCGCACCTCGCACCCCGCACTTCGTTACGTTATCGGCAGCGAAGTTCCCCCGGCCGGGGGTGCCAAAGCGGGTGAGACGCACCTGACCGTCAGCAACCCGGCGGATGCCGCCCGAACAATTAACCTGACCCGCCAGGCTTTCTGCGCCCTCGGGCTGGAATCGGCCTGGGAGCGCGTGATTGCCCTGGTCGTCCAACCGGGCGTTGAATTTGGCGATGAAACGGTCCACGAGTACGATCGGCGCGCCGCTTCTGGCCTGAAGGAATTTATCGAACCTGTCCCCGGCCTGGTTTACGAAGCGCACTCCACCGATTACCAGACCCGCGCTGCCCTGCGCGCCCTGGTCGAGGATCATTTTGCCATCCTGAAGGTTGGCCCCTGGCTGACCTTTGCCTTCCGTGAAGCGGTCTTTGCCCTGGCTGAGATCGAGGCTGCCCTGTGCGAAACCCCCAGCCGCATTCGTGAGACGCTGGAAGTAGCCATGCTGACCAACCCGGTGCACTGGAAAAAACACTATGCTGGTGATGCCCAAGCCCAAAAGTTTGCGCGCTCGTTCAGCTTCAGCGACCGAATCCGCTATTACTGGAATACGCCCGAAACACAGCGAGCCTTTGAGCAACTGATGAAGAACCTGGGCGAGAAGCCCTTACCGTTGGCGTTATTAAGCCAGTATTTGCCCCAGCAATATGAACAGGTTAGAACCGGCACATTAAGAAACCACCCGCGGGAGTTATTAATCGCCTGCGTTTCAGATGTGCTGGATGATTATGCGTTTGCCTGTGGGGTTTAATACGATATGACCACACTCACCCTCGAACCCCTGCTCATGCCCGGCGTAAGGCTGGGAAATGAAATTCTCAAAGCCACATTCCTGCCCGAACTTGGCGGGCGGTTAATCTCGCTCTTGCACAAACCGCTTGGCCGCGAACTGCTCAACCGCAATCCCGTTTTTCAACCCGCCAACCTCGCCATTCGCAATGCCTGGTTCTCCGGCGGCATCGAATGGAACATCGGGCAGCTCGGCCATACTTTTTCAACCTGCTCCCCCCTGTTTGCCGCCGCCATCACCGGCAGCAACGGCGAACCCGCCCTGCGTCTCTACGAATTCGAGCGCTGCAAAAAACTGTTCTGGCAGATTGATTTCTATCTCCCACCCAGCTCGCCGTGGCTGATTGCCCACACCCGCGTTGCCAATCCCAGCGACCACGATACATCCATGTACTGGTGGACGAACATCGCTGTGGATGAAGGCCAGGATGTGCGTGTGCTTGCACCCACCAACCAGGCTATTTATACCGATCTGAGCGGGCGCGGTTTCGACTTTGGTTTCGCCGACATGCCCCACCTGCCCACTTTTGACGGGAAGGACGCATCCTACTCCCTTCATGCTGATTCTGCCAGCGAATTCTTTCTCCAACCCGACAGCGCTGACCTGCCCTGGGAAGCCGCGTTGGGTAAGGACGGCTCCGGGTTTATCGAAGCATCCACGCCCTTCCTGCGGTACCGGAAATTATTTTGCTGGGGCAGGCACCAGGGCGGGCAGCACTGGCAGGAGTTTCTTTCCCCCGGCGGCAAACCCTACCTGGAGATTCAGGCGGGGTTGGCGCCTTCCCAATTGCACGGACTCAATATGCCCGCCCACGCCGATTGGCACTGGACTCAAATCTTCGGCTTTTACCAGGGCGACGCGGAGCGGGTGCATTCGTCAGATTGGGAAACTGCCTGGCGCAGCGTGGACTCAGGCTTGAAGTCCAGGATTGACGCGCCGGGTTTGAGTCAACTGGATGCGCTGTACAGTGAGCGGGCGAACCTTCCATCCACCGAAATTTTGCATCCGGGTTCCGGCTGGGGCGCGTTGGAGTTGGAGCGTCGCAGCGGGCGCGATGAACCGCCCGTTCCCCCGTCGTTTGTCTTCCCCAAAGAGACCATGCGAAATGAACAAAAGAAATGGCTGAAGTTGTTGCGCGAAGGCGAATTGCCCGAACAACCGACCCTTGAATCGCCGGGCGAATGGATGGTGCAGGCCGAGTGGCGCGACTTGCTGGAAGCCAGCCTGAACACCGCGCCCAACTGGTATGGATGGTTACACCTGGGTGTCATGTATCTTGAGAACTTTCAACCAGAAAAAGCCAAAGCCGCCTGGCAGGCTTCGCTGGTTTCGAGACCCTCGGCATGGGCCTGGCGCAACCTGGCGGTGTTGGCGGGGCTGGAAAACAACCATGCGAAAGCGCTGGCGTGTTTACAACGCGCCTGGAATATCAATCATCACGCGCGTGGGCTGGCGCAGGAATATTTGCAAGCCCTGTGTCACGAAAAACG
>CAIJPN010000200.1 GCA_903822545.1 uncultured Anaerolineae bacterium
TCATGCAGGGCAATGTCGATGGCGGCGCGCCCGGCTTTCGAGCCCGGTGGCAGTTTGGCCAGCACGGCATCAATATCAAAGATGTCGTCGCCCAGGTCAGGGACGGTTTTGAGATAGGCGATGATTTTTTCCTGCGTTTCGTCGTAATAGGTCACCGCCGGGGCCTCGCCCACGCCCTCATCCAGGTGCACCAGCACGTTATAACGCTGGTCATCGGCGCCGTGGGCAATTCGGAAGGTAGTGCGCAGGTTCAGGGTGATCGGTTCAATGCTCAGTTTCATAGGGGTTTCTTCTCATTCTCTTCCACGCCGGGCCATAAAGTCTTGCACCTTCTCCAGCCATTGCTCGGGGATATCGGTGTGAACGTTATGGCCAATGCCTTCGGGGATCCACAACTCGGCGTTGGGGATGTTCTCGGCCATGTACTGCGCGTGACGGTCAAATGCATTCACCGCGTCCTGCGCACCCATGATGACCAGCGTCGGGCGCGTTACACGGCGCAGTTCTGCCGGGGAATAATTTGGCTCAGAAATGATCTCCTTCATCGTCAGCCAGAGCAACTCCCTCCAGTACTCCTGCCCGTGCGTTGGGCCGTGCGCGGCGATCATCTCGTTCACCGCTTCGGGATGCCTGGCCTGGTAATAATCGGGGTCGAGCACCTTGGGTTCCCGTTCCACCAGGTAACGTGTTACATAGGCGTTGGCGGCCTGTGGGATACAGGTCTGCACCACTTCCGGGTGCTCCATCAGCGTCAGCAGGGCCACATTCCCGCCGTTCGAATGGCCGATAACGTGCATGCGCGCATAGCCCATCGCGCGGATAAATGCCGCAGCGTCATCAGCCAGCTGCTTAAAACTGTATCCGCCCTGCGGGTTGGTGCTTTGGCCGTGTCCACGGCAGTCGGGCACAAACACCTGGGCACACTGGGCCAGCGCCAGGGCGATTTTTTCACCCCAGTCGATTTTTCCGGTAATGGTCGAGCCGTGGATCAGCAAAATCGGGCACTTGTCCCGCTTTTCCCCATACACTTCATAAAAAATCTGCGCACCGTTGATCTCAACAAAAGCCATAATCTACTCCTGTAATATAGGAACTGGCAGAATTATATCCAACTGATGTAAAATTGCGTCAAAGGAACCTGATCAATGCGCCAAACCATTGAGACCCTGCTCGAAGCTTTAAAATCGTCTCACCACGATACCCGCACCCATCTTTTTGATGTTCATATTGAAAAATTGGATGGAGATTCCCTCACCCTGACTGGCCGCGTGCTCGACCAGGCAGGCTTCGAGGCCCTGGGCGGGGCCCTGGCGGAACTTCCCGCCCTGGCTGTGGATACCGCTTCGATCCAGGTTTTGCGCCGTCCGGGCAACCGCCACCTGCGTGTTGGGACCAATTTAACCGGCCTGTACGACACCCCGGGCTTTTCCAAGGCCCTCTCCAGCGAACTGGTTTTTGGCACCGAGTTGGAAATCCTGGCCGAAGAAGGCCGCTGGGTCTTCACCCGCCAGAACGATGGCTACCTGGGTTGGGCCTACCGCCCCTACCTGAGCGACCAGCCCCTGGCTGCCGCTACACACCTGGTCATTGTCCCATCTATCGAGCTGCGCGATGCTCCTAACGATTATTCTTCGGCCATCCTGAGCCGGCTTCTCTCTGGGACGGGCGTTGCCGTGCTCGAAACGCGCGGCGCATGGGCACACGTGGCCGCCAATCTTACCGGCTGGCTGCCAGTATCATCCCTGCGCGCCCTGGCCAACCTGCCCGCTACCGAGGCCGAGCGCCGCGAAACCATGGTGCATGACGCCAAACGGATGATGGGTGTGCCTTACCTGTGGGGTGGCTGCACCGGTAACGGCATCGACTGTTCGGGTTTTGCGCGTTACGTGCATGCCCTGTCTGGCATTCCCATCCCGCGCGATGCCGATATGCAGCACAGCGCCGCCCGCCCGATCAAGGCTCCCGAAGACTGCCAGCCCGGCGATGTAGTTTTTTTTGCTGAGAATGCCTCCAGCCGGGGCATCACCCACGTGGGCATCAGCCTGGGAGGCTGGGATATGATCCACTCCTCGCGCGGACGTAATGGCGTCTATATCGATAATATCCAGGAAAAACAAGGCCTGCGCGAGATTTTCGTCAGCGCGGGAACATTCTTCTAACCAGTAGCGCGGGATAACATCCCGCGCTACTGATTTTCCAGGCAATAAAAGGGCGGGATAGCATCCCGCCCTACTTTTTATTTTGTGGCACCACTCATTCTTGGCAGCCAGTACCAGAGCAAGTCGGCGGCCAGTTTGCCGCGAATGGAGGATGATTTGTCCATCAGCGCGGCGGGTGGGTAGTAGCCCCGGCTCACAAAGCCGCTGATCCAGCTGCGGGCGTTGATGGCCTGGAACATGGCCTGGTACAAGTCAGATTGGGTGCGCAGGTCGAGAGTCACTGCTGGTAGGTCTGCGTAGGGGCGTGAGAGGGCGTTCCAATCCAGGCAGCCGCCTGCGCCACTGGGCACACAGCCAGTCGCCGCCCCACTGGCGGAGGGGTAGTTGACCGCGATCACCACATTCCTGCCGATTTTGGCCAGGTAGGGCAGCAGGTCATTATCCATGCGGCGGCCAGCTTCGGCAGACATGGCATCCACATTCGTGTTGCCACCGGGGGCCAGGGGTGCGCTCCAGAGTAAATAGACAGCGTTGAATTGGTCTATGAAGGCGGGAGCAGGCGGCAGGGCGGATTCGTAGGGAATGGCCCACAGCAGCTGCCCTTTGAAGCGTCCGCGCACATCCGCAATAATGCCGCGCCAGCGCGCATCCGCATCTGAAGGTACGTTGGATGGCGCACCGTTGACCAGCGTTCCGCCGGGCAGGGCTGGGAGCACAGTTTCGCCGCCCAAGATCAGGGCTTGCGCGCCAGATTGTGTTGCCAGGTCGGCGTGGTAGATGGCGAACGCGCGATAGCGTTCAAACCAGGTGTTCCACCATTCAGGGCTGCGCGCGGCGTTCAGCCAGAAATCGGGTGTGGATGGCCGCAGGCGTGGCACAGCGTAAACGGCCACATTCAGGGCGTAGGAGCGCGCATATTGCACAATTTGAACGTTGTCAGCCCATAGTGGGTCGCTGCCGGGGGTTGGGGCAAAAACCAGCAGGCCAGGGTTAGGCAGGCTGGCGCTCCAGGTGGGGCTGATGACCAGCATGTTGGCCCCCACTCCCTGTACGTTTTGGGCTGCGAAGGGCATTTGGGCTTGCCAGTTGGGGTGATAACTGGGCTGGAATTCAATCCCTGACCAGAACCCGGCGGGCCGGGGGTTGACCGGAACTGTGACAATGGTGGAGCTTTCACCGTCTGGCCACCAGCTCCAGCCGCTGACGGTGTCTTTGATGTTCTGCGCGGTCAGCGAGGTGCTGACAGAGCGCCCGGCGTTGATGGTGGCGATGTCATCGGTGCTGCCGCATTGATCGTTGCGGCAGTAACGGTAGCTGAAGGCGTTGACCATATCGAGCGGGCCAAAGAGTTTGTAGACCCAGGTGTTGTTGCCCAACGGCCACATGGGGATGGGTTCTGTCCAGGCGTAGGGGTTGAACTGGATCGAAACCGTATCACCAGTTGGGGTGTTGGCCGGCACCTGCACCTCGAACAAGATCGGGGCCGATGGGCCGGATTGCCAGCTTGCAACCACATCGCTGATGACGGTATCCTGGGCAGGCACTACCAGCTGGCGCACCACAAATTTACCCTGTGAATCATGTTCGGCATTCCAGAAGCCATCACCCAGGGTGTATTTATAGCGGATATCGGCCCCGGCGGGCAATTTGAGCGTGATGCTCTGGCTGGTGGCATCGTTGCCAGCCAGGGTGGGCATTCGGCTGCTGACGGTGTTGATGCCGCCATTCAAATCTGCGAAAGTGTTGCCAAGCTGGAGCAGGTTCCCGGCCAGGCGCACGGGCGCACCTTTGACAGTATCGGCAGGCAGGCTGACTTTGAATGTCACCTGCACCATCGGCGCGGGTTGGAGCGTGATGGGGGCTCCGGTGGTCAGCCCCGGGGCGATGGCTGCGCCCTGCTGGAAGGGTTGGAAACTGCCATCCAGCGCAAAAGCGGTCAGGTTGTGTGTGCCAGGCGGCAGGCCGTTAAGCACGAATTGCCCGAGCGAGTCGGTCAGGGTGGAGAGTCCGCCTGCCGAAACCATGATGTTTGGAATGGGCTGGTTGTTTTGCTGGTTGCTGACCACCCCATTGATAGAACCGCTTGGCCCGCTGAATCCCTGGGTTCCCCAGGTGGTCAAAATGTCATCGATGCTGGCTGGCCCGGCGATGTAGGCCACCCGGTAGCGCACCGGCATTCCCTGCCCGGTATATTCCTGAATGGCGGCCCCAGCCTGGCGGATGTATCGATATTTCAGGATCGACCCAACCGGGATGGGTAGTTTGACGGTGTATTTTTGCGCATCAACGGGCTGCATCTGGTATGCCAGCGGGTTCAGCCCCAACCCTGTCACTTCATCGAGCAGCGCCAGGTAGAGCGATTCTCCAGGCGCAAGCGGGACAGGCAGCGCCAGGTTGATGTTGACTTCGGCCAGGGGCACCGGCGTGGCCGTAGCTGAACTACCTCCGCCGTCAGGCGCCGGGGTGGGCATAAACTGGTTGATGTCGATTAGTGACCAGGTGCAAGACATTGTTACCAGCGCCAGCATCAGCGCGGCAAGCACCTGGCGATAAAAATGGAATGAGTGTTTCATAGTTTTTCCTCCTGTTATTGAGAAGGTAATTCTGGCAAATTGACCCTCGGCGTGGGTTGTCGAATAGAGTCTACACCATTATAGAGTATTCCAATCTGGATTTGACAGGCTCTCTGCGAATTTTGATCTTTTACCCGCCACCGGGCGTGGCTACCGAACAAAAAAGCAACCCTGGCTGGAAGGTTGCTTTCTACGCGGCAGCTTTAGCCGGTTTAACCCGGGGGTTGCGTGTCTGCGGGTTTTTTCTCTCGTCCCAATTGTGCTACCCATCCAAACAAGATGCTCAGGAAGTACAGCGCCACCATTGGGCCCATGACCAGCGCCATGTTGACCGGGTCCACTGTTGGGGTAATCGCCGCCGACAGCACAGCGATGATAATCACAGCGATGCGCCAGTATTTGAGCAGCAGGCCTGGTTTGACCAGCCCAATGGCCGAAAGGGCAAAAATCACCAGGGGGAATTCGAAGGCCACTCCAATCCAAAACATGATGCCGGTGACAAAGCTGAAGTAAGAATCAGGCCGCAGCTTAACAGCAATTCCCAGGAAATCGAGCAAAAACGGCAGGGCGGTGGGCAGCATGGCAAAATAAGCGAAGGCCATGCCTCCTACGAAGAAAATAATCGCCAGCGGAATTGCCAGCAATCCAAACTGGCGGGTGCGTGGCATCAGGCCCGATGCCAGGAAGAACCAGACCTCGAAGGCCAGCCAGGGTGAGGCCATCGCAACCCCAGAGAGCAGCGCCACCCGCATGAACACCGAGATGGATTCGGTCACCTCGATGGCTTGCAGGTTTTGCAGCCCGCCCACTGGTTGGGCCAGGAAAGCCACAAATTGTTCGGTAAAAAGAAATGAAAACCCCACTGTGATGGCGATTGCGACCAGTGAACGCAGAACATGGCCGCGAACCGCTTTCAGATGTTCCACGAGCGCATCGGGTTCATCGATTGCATCACTTAACGCATCGGCAATTGGCCGGTCAACGACTTCATCGGTCATGAAGTGATAAACAGCTTTTGGAAAATCAATCACAAAGCGGTAAATGCGGCTGTGACCGATTTTTTGTCCCACCGGGCGTAAAAGCCATCCCAGGAAACGAAAAATCGGGCTGATCATGAACCAGATCAGCCTGATGGGAGCGAGCAGGATCTTGACGAGCGTTTTTTTCATCACTCCCCGGTTTTGGCATCCTTTTCTGGGGTATCAATGGTGATATTTTGGGAATATCCCTGGGCTTCTACATTCACTGGCGCTGCTCCTGGAGTAGCGCCCGGGGCTTTTTGTGCAGGCAGGTTGTAATTGCGTGGCGGGCTGATCCTGGGCTTCCCGCCCAACTCATTTTTCAGGTCTTCCAGGTTGGCTTCGCGCATCATCTGGGTGGGCAGCTTTTGGATGTCTTGCATGGCTTTCCACATGGGTGAGTGGATAAAGCGGTTCATCCAGCGCCCAAGGGTTTTTCCGGTGGTGCGCATATCTGCGGGGTTGATGAGCACCAACACGAGCAGGACAATAAAAAGTAGTTCGGGGAGGCCAATGCCAAGGACTTCCATCAGGGTTCCAGTAAATTATGTCTTTTGAGTGAAAATACGGGTTAAAGCTTCTTCGTGGTCAGCCAGGCTGCCCAGCACACCGTTGATAAAGCGCGGGGCGTTGTCAGAGCCAAAGGTTTTTGCCAGTTCCACCGCCTCGTTAATGGCAACTTTGGTTGGTGTGACACAGGCCACGGCAAATTCCCAGCAAGCCATACGCAAAATATTGCGGTCTATGGCAGCCAACTGGTCGAAGGGCCATTCTGGCGCATATTCTGCAATCAGGGTATCCATTTTTTCGGCGATGGGGATAACGCCAGCGATAATTTGCCGGGCAAACTCGGTCAGTTCCGGGCTGAGAGCGGGTTCATTCTCATCCTGGTAATCTTGCAGGCGTTGGGTAAAAACCTCGCCTGGAAGGTGTCCGGTCATATCTACTTCGTAAAGTACTTGCAGGGCGAGGGCACGCGCCCTGGTGCGGAGCTTCATAGAAAGTTATGCCTTGTCCTCTGCGTAATCAATATCTTCGATATGGATGTTGACATGACCTACTTCCATGCCTACCATTTCGGAGACGGCCCGCGCCACCTGCTGTTGGATGTTGCGGCTGGTGGCGCGCACGTTAACGTCGCTTTTTAGCACAATATACAGATCGATGTAAACGGCATCATCTTCGACTGTCATCTGGATGCCATCATGGGCACCCCGACGGAACAGGCGGTCAAATCCGCCGGGGATTTGGGCCAGGCGGCTGACGCCCTCTACGCCGACAGCCGCCATTTTGGCGATCGTCAACAGCACATCGGGGGCGATAGTGGTCTTACCGGGGGTGGGTTTGTCGGTCATAGTGTTCTCCTGTTACATCATAGCCATGCCACCATCCACGCCCAGGGCCTGCCCGGTGATGTAGGCGGCCTGGTCAGATGCGAGGAAACAAGCGGCGAAGGCGATTTCTTCGGGTTTGCCCTTGCGGGCCAGTGGCACGAGCTTGAGCGCAGCTTCCAGTGTTTGGGGCGGCACCGCTCCCAAGATTTCGGTGTCTACAAAACCGGGCGCAATGGCGTTGACGGTGATGTTGCGGGCGGCAATCTCACGGGCCAGGGCTTTGGTAAAACCAATCTGCCCGGCTTTGGATGCAGAGTAGTTGGTTTGCCCGGGGTTGCCCATCTGCCCGGCCACCGAAGCGATGTTGATGATGCGCCCATAGCGTTTGCGCATCATGTGTTTCACGGCAGCTTTTGAGCAATGAAATGTGCTTTTCAGGTTGGTATCCAGCACAGCATCCCAGTCATCCTCAGACATCATCATAATGACTGTATCTTTGGTGATCCCGGCATTGTTAACCAGGATGTGCAGATCGCCGAAGGTTTCGATCGTGAATTTCACCAGCGCCTGGGCTGCCGCAGAGTTGGAGACATCTGCCTGGAACGAGGCAGCTTTCCCGCCTGCGGCTTTAATCTCCGCTACAACAGTTTCTGCCGCTTCAGGAGATTTATTGTAGTTGACGACCACTGCCGCTCCGCGTCGGGCCATTTCCAGCGCGATTGCGCGGCCAATTCCGCGCGACCCGCCGGTGACCAGCGCCACCCGATTTTCCAACGATAAAAATTCAGCCATACACTGCTCCTTTGGGAATTATACCTGAGTACGAAAGATAGAACACGCCAACGGGCAAAAAGGTCACGTTCAATTGGCGTATCTTTTCAACCTCAGTCCTAACGCCAGCCCGCAGAGCAGTGAAAAGCCGGCAATATAAGCCACGCAATCCATCCAAAAACGGATTGGGAACAGGCGAATGAGTGTATCAGAATAAAGGAAAATCCACGAATCACCGGTAAAGAACAGGCCGTGAAATAAGGTAAAGAATTGCCTGAAACTGATCGCCGCAAACAGGCCGATTCCAACCAGCAACCCGACCGTCAGCCAGCCCCCGCGCCGCCAGCCGTTGAGATAGTCAGCCAGCCACCCTCCGCGCCAGGCCCAGACTCCCAGCCCGATCAGCGCCACCAGGGCGAAATACCAGTTTCGCAGCAAACTCTGAACAACCAGTTTGACATCGTGCATGTGGCTAAGTTCGCGCTCGTTGTAGATGGGTGTTCCGTTATCGAATTCCAGGTTGCCTAAATAGGAAATTTCCGCGCCATTGGTTAGATACTCGATCGATGGTTTGGCCCAGCGCAGCCGGTCTTCCAGCGTGAACCCATACGGGTCATTGGGAAAGGCAGGCATACGATACTCAATCTCAGGGAAAACAGGCGTGAGTAAAATCCGCACCGCCAGCATGATGATCGCAAATGGGGCCAGGAAGGTGACAAACCATGAAAAAACCGAAAAACTGCGCATAAGCACTCTCCGAAAGGAGTCAAAATCTCCAGATTTTGACGGGTAACGAAATTTTTGGGATCCGAAAATTCTTCTTGCAGACTTCGGGTTATTGAATATCCTCCACTCCACCGCGCAGGATGAAACTTAAAATCATATCATTGGTTACCCATTCCACCGGGGCCAAGTCATCGGTGTAGATGCGCCCGGTGGTGGGGGTGGGCTGGAGCGAAACGAGGGTCACTTGCCCGGCAGCCAGTAGCAGCGGGTGGGTGGATGTATCGCCGAGCAGGTTGATCAGGTTGGCCGATAAATTTTCGGGGCGGGTGGGCTGGCGGGTGGCGTAGAGGATCGAGTTGAAGGTGTTGGGGATGTCCATCACGTAGATGGATGGGAAAATCGTTCCGATGGTGGCGGCCAGGTCGTCGATCAAGCGGCGGTCGCCGGGGGTGCGGCCAATGTTGATGGACAGGACGCCGTTTGTGTCCAGGTGTTCGTATATGATCTGGAAAAACTCACGGGTGGTCAAATTGACCGGGATGTAGGGCGGTCTGTATGCGTCCACCACGATCAGCGAGTATTTTTCTGGGCTGTGCTGCAATCCCCAGCGCCCATCTGTGATGTGCACGTTGAGATTGGGCATGGTCATGCCGAAATACTGGCGGCCCACTTCCACAATTTTCTCGTCGATCTCGTAGCCATCGATGGGAACTGCGCCGTAGACCGCTGTGGCCTGGCGGGCGGTCGTCCCGGCGGCCAGCCCGATGATGGCGATGCGTTTCACATCGGATGTGGCGAAGGGTGGCGGGTTGAAGAGCGGCCCCACCAGGAACTGCTCCCACGGTCCGGCGTAAAACAACTCGGTCGGGTGATACTCCGAGTGGACGCCCTGCCCATCATTCAGGCGCAAGAAGTGGTAGCCGTTATTTTCGATGACTTCAATATAGTTGTAATCCGATTCAGTCTCGAAAATCTGTCCTGGGGTGTTTTTGACGTGGAAATTGCCGAAGCTGTAGGTGGCTGCCAGCAACAGGAGCATGATCGCCCCGCCTGCGGCTTTTTTGGCCCCAGCACTTAACCATAACCCGACCAGCGCCGTGGCTGTGACGATAGCGCCAACCAGGACAATGCTGCGGCTGGCCCCGATGGTGGGGAACAGCAGCAGGTTGGGCAGGAACGCTCCCAGTACCGAGCCAATGGTGGAAATGGCTGAAAGCGTCCCGGCCACGTTCCCGGCGCGGGCAGGGTCATCCAGGCTCAGGCGGATGGCGAACGGTGAGACCATTGCCAGCAGTGTCACCGGCACGCTGAACAGCACCAGCGTGGAGAGAAACGTCCCGGCCATGATGCCCAGGTTGAGCGTATCCGATGCGCTGGCGGCTGCCAGCAGCACCGGCTGGGCCACAAATGGGATCATTCCCAGCGTGAACCCACCCCAGGCCATGATGGTATACAGCGTCTGGTAGTGCGGCGAGCGGTCAGCCCAGCGCCCCCCAACGGCGTACCCGATGGCAAAACAGATCAGGATTAGCCCAATGATTACCGCCCATACCAGGTTAATGCTGCTGAAACGCATTTGCAGCAGGCGTGAAGCTCCAAATTCAGCAGCCAGTGTGCCCATACCGGCCAGGAAAACAGTGAAGTAAAGATAACGGCGCATGGAGCGTATTATACCTGCCAGCGCCACAGACTCCAAAATCTGCCAAAATGTGCATCTCTCACAAAAAATGCTTGCAATCTGGTAAACTTTCGTATATCAAGGTTATTTACGTTGAGAATGAAATGGAGGGGCAGGCTTGTAATGGTAGCAAAGAATTTTGCCTGTCTGCGATATCCGCCGCTGTATTTTGGAGAGTTACCCATGTCGGAACGTAACAACAATGATCAAATCGTCCAAAAAACAATCCTGTGGGTGCTGGGTTTTGCCATATCTTTTGCCATATTTTTCGGTATGATTGGGGCTTTTTCCTCACCCGCGCCGACACTGGTTGTCACCAGTCTGCCGCCAACCGACATTCCATCAGCTGCCACAGCCACTGCCAGCCTGCCGCCCACAGAAGTTCCCACACTGGAGCCGACCGCTACACAAGAGTTAGTTTCTACCCCAACAGCGACATCCATTCCGCCCTGTGAGTGGACTCCTGTTTCTGATACAGTTGCCCTGCCTGAAGGCAAAGCCCCGGCCTGTTTTGACGATCTGCTGCGCTTTGGCATGTCTGAAAAAGACGGCAAGTTGCTTTTTTACAAAGATTCCCAGCGTTTGCCCGGTTACTACGGTTTAAGCAAACCCATGGGGGATACCGAAGATATCATCGCCACCGTGTCGATCAACGATTTGCGCACGCTGCGCTTCCTGGTTGCCATCAGTCCATCGGGTGAGCCAAATGACTCGGCGCTGGCTGTGCGCATTCACTCTGAAGATGGGAAAAGTTTTGTGCTAAAAGTCCTGACCATCCGGCGCGGCGGGCACGAGAAGGAAATTTCGGTTACACCGGCCTATAAAAACTGGGGCAGCACCTTCAAAGTGGATTTCAAAATCTCCGGGTCGCGTGTCAAAATTTACGTCAACGATATTGTGCTCGGACAGACCGAAATTGACTTCCCCCAGCGTTATCTGTTTGTTGGCTTCCAGGCGATGCCCGCCATCGATACATCTACCAGCATGGACGTGGTTGTAGATGTGCCGTAAGGGCAAATGGCATTGTTTCCATTTTGACAATGATGCTCCCAACTGATACCGCTACCCGATCCTGTTGCCGGGCTGAAACTTATGGAAAAACCTGATTTCACTTCAATGGATGAATATATCGCCACTTTTCCCGCTGAAATCCAGGAAAAGCTGCAAGAAATGCGGGCAGCCATCCGCGCAGCTGCGCCGGATGCGGAGGAGAAGATCAGCTACCAGATGCCGACATTTGCGCTGAAAGGGAATCTGGTGCATTTTGCGGCATTCAAGCATCACATCGGGTTTTATCCCGCGCCGAGGGGAATCGAGGCTTTTAAGGATGAGTTAGCCAGGTATAAGGGTGCGAAAGGCTCGGTGCAATTCCCGCTCGATGAGCCGCTGCCGTTGGATTTGGTTGGCCGGATTGTGAAGTTCCGGGTGGCTGAAAATTTAGGGAAGGTGAAGAAGCAGCCAGGGCGGAAAGGGTAGGGTACCCCAACTTGGGGTGTTTTGGGCTCTGAGGTGGCTGTATCTTTATTGGTGATGGATCATCAAAAGGTATAAAATTTCAATTTTGGAGAAGTGGTATGGCAAAGGCTGAGATTTTTGCTGGGAATTGCGGTTTTTCTACCGAAGTGGAAACCAAAATGGATGGGAAAGTCTGCAAAGTTCAAATTACGAGCGGGTGCGCGGCCATCCAGCGTATGGCCGCTGAGTTGACCGAGGTCAGCCCGTATGGCGAAATCTCTTTCAAACGCGCCATGCCCAAAACGCATGAAATGGGACATAAATATTGCACTCATGCGGCCTGCCCGGTGCCGGTGGGCATCATTAAGGCGATTGAGATTGAGGCTAAACTGGCCTTGCCAACGGATGTGACGATTAAATTATCAAAGTAAGCAGGTTGGTTTGCAAACAGGCTGGGTGAGGCGAAACTCATCTGGCCTGTTTTTGTTTGGGGGCCTGCCTGTCAGGGGCGCATCTGCCGGTAGAAGTAAATCCCTAGCAGCAGCCAGGACAGTACGATAATGGCCGCGGCGGTGTAACCGACGGGTTTGGCATCTTTCAGTTGTTCGGCGGCCCGCGCCCGGCTTGATTCCATGATTTCGGGCGGGATCAGCATCAGGGCCAGTTTTATCCCCAGCGGTAGCAGTACCAGGTCATCCAGGTAGCCCAAAATCGGGATAAAGTCGGGGATCAGGTCGATTGGGCTGAAGGCGTAGGCCACCACGCAGACCGCGACCAGCCTGGCGTACCAGGGTGTGCGCGCATCTTGGTATGCCAGGTAAAGCGCGTACACCTGGATTTTGAGCTGACGGGCTGCGGTTTTCCATGATTCGAGCAGTGTGGGCATGGGCTGGCCTTTGGGGGCATGGCAGGTTTGATGATTGCGCCTGTATAATCAAGCTTACCATGACCCAGGATATGATTGAGCGTTTGATGGAAATCGAGGCGGGCGTACGTTATTCACAGCCACCAGGGCCGGGCGAAAGCCCGTTTGTGGTTGTGCGCCGCAATTCGGCGGTGATTTTGTCTGCGCCGCACGGGGCGGTTACGTACCGGGGAAATGATAAGGAGGAGTGGCACGCTGAGGATGAATACACGGCCGGGATGGCGCTGCTGCTCTCGGAGTTGTGCGGGACATCCGCCGTGGCAACCACCCGTTTAACCAGCGATTCTGACCCGAATGAGCATGACGAGATGCGTTCCCCGTATAAACAGGCGCTGCGCAAGCTGGCAGCCGAAACCGGCGCGAGATGGGTGCTCGACCTGCACGGGGCCGGGCTGGACTATCCTGGCCTGGCCGAAACCCAGGCGGTTGACCTGGGTGTGGGGGCGCAGGTTAGATACCTGCCGCAGCCAGTGTATGATGAGTTTGTGCGCACGCTGGAACGCAATCTGTGGCCCGGCGCGGCAGACCGCCAGGGCCATAAGGGTTTTCCGGCTAAATATCGGCATCGTATTGCCGCATTTGCGCACCTGGAGTTGGGTCTGGGGGCTGTGCAGGTCGAGATGAAGCCAACCGTGCGGATGCCGATCCGGCGGCTGGCGAGCGATAAAACTTTCCGGCCGCGTAACCCGGCTTTTGTCCCATCCCCGGCCAGGGTGCGGGATATGCTGCGGGCGCTGGCAGAGTTTATCGGTTTTTTGGAGGAATACCAGGGGGAAGGGTGAAGTTGTCGCAGTTGGGAACTCGATCTAAATTTTACGGCGACCAGCCGCAGGGCGGTCGCCGTAAAATTTTCCAGTGTAGTGGGTAGATGATGGGTAGTGTAAAACTCAAGGTTTGACAACAAATTCCCATGTTCCAAAAGCAGGGAGGGTGACGAGAGACGAGACTACAGCAATTTCAAGTTTATACGCGCCAGATTTCATACGTTTGGTTTGCTCGGGAGTAAGGCTCAGTTTCCAGGCGCCGCTGCTATATATGACTGTGCCGCTGGTGAGAAGTTGGCGGGATGGGTCGAACACCAGGTATTTTACATTCTGGATATCTGCTGATGGGTAAGGCTGGCCTTTGAAGGTGATCTGCACCTGGAAATCGACCTGGCTGCCGATTTTGATGGATGCCGGCCCATTGAGGGTCACTTCTGGGATCATCGGCTCGGCGAAAACCATCCAGCGGTCGGCTTTGTCAGAAAAATTTGTGTTGCGCTTGAACGCCAGGCTGGATTCGGTGGTGTAAACCCGGTCGAGGTAGAAGGGGCCGGTGCCAACCCAAAAGTGGCCGTGCTGGTTGTACCATTTTTGCAGGTTGGCGTAACGATTTTTAGCGTCAGCGGCGGTGATGTATTTGCCGAGAGTGGTGGCGTAGGGAATGTAGCCCTGGGCGGCTGCGCTGGTCAGTTCTTTTTGCAGGATTGCCAGGCTGGGTCCGCTGATAAAGCTCATCCATTCGATTTTCAGGTCGGCGGCTTTATCGGTGGAAAAGGCCAGGTCTTTGGCGGTTTCGGCTTTGATACCGATGGCGATGTTGTGCCAGGGAGCCTGTCCATATCCATATTGCGGCCACCAGTCGGTCGCCATTAATTCAGCATCCAGGCTGTAAGCATCTGAGTACGTTTCGATGATCAGTGGAGTGGTGGAGATAATGCGCACACCTTTGAAGACTGACATGAACGATTCAAGCGTGTAAGCTGATGATTCATCATAGATGGCAGATGCGGGTTTGGCGCGGTCAAAGGTCATGATCATGCCCATCACAAAATCTGCCACACTGAGCGGGCTGCCATCGTGCCATTCCTGGCGGGTGAACAGGTCGGCGGGATAGGTAACCACCCGTTTGGTCAGGGCGGTCAGGCCTTGCGGGTATTTTTGCCCGACGGTAATGAAAGTCTGTTTTTGGGCGTCCCAATCGACCCAGGCATCTTTGGGGACGGTAATGGATCCAGTTTTGCGCAGGGTCACCCAATCCAGGGTTTGGGTTACAGGTATAGTGTTTAAGACGGTAATTTCAGCTTTTTCGATGCGCTGCGGCCAGGCCAGGCCAGTGTATGGGTCAGAAACTGTGCCGTAGTCTTCGGTGGCGCGCCGGGGCATGGTGTCATAGATCCAGTTGCTACCGGCTACCGGGTTCCATGGTTCGACCAGGATGCCGGGCTGGGCGATTTTGAGCGTACCACCGATCTGATCTGTGAATCGGGCAGTGAACGGCCATAGCTGTGTCCCAGAGATTCCGCCCGCCAGGTCATAGGCGATTGCGATGTTTGAGCGGAAGGGTGAAAAGGATATCTGGTCGATCAGCCACAGGCGGGAGGAGTCTTCCATGCTCAGTGTGAGGGCTTCGATAAAAAGCTGGTCGCGTTCAGCCAGGCTGTTGAACTGGTTGTTCCACAGCTTTTCAGCGACATCCTTGAAAGCACTGGAGGGTTTGTAAGCCTGCCAGAGTGGTGAACCGCCACCTAACGGGGTGTAGAAATAAGCAAAATTGGTGCCATCGTCGCGCGAGATGGCGGTTGTGATCCATCCGCCGGTGTAAAGGTGCCATTGGCCTGTTTGGGGGTCAGAGCGGTTCCATATGGGGGAAGCTTCGGAACGGGTTTTGTACTGCCGGTCAACCGTGAAACCAAGATCTTCCAACTGGTTGGCAACGTAATCTCCGATTATTTTGCGGTTATCCTCGGTGCGAATGAGGAAGATGATCTTCACTGGCGAACCGTTGTAGGTGAATTTGCCGTTCGAACCCACGCTTGCGCCCATTGTTTTCATCTCTGCGGTGATGATTTGTTTGGCCGCACCGGGATCGTACCCATAATTCACTTCGAGGCTGCGGATGGTATCTACGTAGCGGACATAATCCACAAAAGCCGAGTTGACGGCGGTGTAACGGGGTTTTGCCAGGCCGCCATAGATTTCCTGGGCAATATAATCACGGTCAATCAGCATGTTCATCGCCGCGCGGATTTTGGCGTTGCTGAATGGATTCAGTCGCCCATCGCTAAATTTAGGGCCAGATGGGTTGAAAGTCAGCTCGGTATATGAGCCAAGCGAGTTGGAGTAACCCAGGCTGGCATCCTGGCTGATGGTTTTGAATATGCCTGGATCGGCGACTGAGTAAGCATATACATCAATATCACCAGATTTAAGCTGCGCAGCTGCCTGGTCGGCCTGGTCGATGCTGCTGAAGTGGATTTCATCTACCCAGGCACCGTTCGGAGCCGGGAGCGATGTGGCCGTGGGGGGAGCGGCAGGTTCTACGGCAGCCTGGGTGGGTGTGGATTGCGTTTCCCCGGTGCTGGCAACGGCCTCGGTCAGGGTAACCGGTGTTCGGGTGGGGATTTCCTTTCCAATATTCGATAGTAAGAACACACCCGCAACACCTGCGGCCAGGAACCCGAACAGGGTCAGACCAATGAAAACGACAATTAAACTGTTAGCGGATGGTTTTTTGGGGCCAGATGCTGTTTTTTGGGCAATTGGCGGAGCCACCGGGCGGGCAATGGACTGGGAAGGCGGAACCTGCCCGGGGCTGGATTCCGATTTGGGTTTTGGCGGCGGCATCGATTCTGGCAAGATGGTTTGGAATTCCTGCACGCGGGCTGGCTCGTGGTGGATACTGGCAGGCAGGTCAACCGCAGTGCGGTCATCCCTCCGCGGCTGGATGACCGGCGCTGGCGCTACCGGTTCGCGGATAAGACGGGCCAGCGTGGATGCGAACTCTTCCATGCGCTCAAAGCGCTCTTCCGGCTTTTTGGCCAGGGCACGCAACAAGACCATTTCCACGCTGCTGGGCAGGTCAGGCACGAACTGTCGCGGGTTGGGCAGCGGCTCGCTGGCATGTTTGAACAGCACTGCCATAGGGGTATCGGCCACAAATGGCCTGCGCCCGGTGATCATTTCATAAAAAACCACGCCGAGCGCATAAATATCAGCGCGGTGATCGACTGTTTTAGAGATGACCTGCTCAGGGGCCATATATTC
Source organism: uncultured Anaerolineae bacterium (assembly GCA_903822545.1). GTDB lineage: Bacteria > Chloroflexota > Anaerolineae > Anaerolineales > Villigracilaceae > CAIJPN01. The sequence continues at coordinate 16,669 of CAIJPN010000200.1, forward strand.
AGGCGTGCCAACTGTTGCGCTCGTTCCGGTCAGGTCAACGGTGGCTTCTTCGTCGATAATTTTGGCGATGCCGAAGTCAGTTAACATGGGCTCGCCATCTTCGGTGATCAGGATATTGGACGGTTTGACATCGCGGTGGATCATGTTCTGGCGGTGGGCATAATCCAGCGCGCGGGCAATGGGAATCAACAACTGGGCGGCATCCTGCCAGGGCATCGGCCTGCCGTTTAACACCTGTTTCAGCGTTCCTCCGGGCAGGTAGGGCATCACCAGGTACGGACTGCCTTCATATTCGCCATAATCGCTGACTTTGACGATATTCGGATGGGTTAATTTTGCCAGGGCCTTGGCCTCGCGCTCAAAACGCTTCAGCGCCTTTTCCACCCCACTCTGTGGCAGGTTCTCAGTGCGGATCACCTTGACGGCCACATCATTTTCCAGGCGGGTATCAAAAGCCTTGTAGACAACCGCCATGCCACCCTCACCCAACTGCCCGGTGATTTGATATCGTCCAAAAGTCTGTCCGATCATATTGCTCATGGTCACTCCTCTCACGGCTGCCAGACAGGCGCACCGGCTTCTTGCTGATAATCGAGAAGGGTTTTCCAATTGGCATCACCGGGGTTGAAGATGTCCATAATAAAGATACCAAATGGGCCTTTGATGCCGTTTGGGCTTTCCTGGAAAACGATCCGCCTGCTGTCAGGAGCCCAGGTGGCGTTTTTGCATTCACGCCCACTGGTGATGGTGTGCGGATTACTGCCATCTGCATTCATCAACCAGAGCGCGTCTGTATCATCACAATAAACACCATACAATATCATACTCCCATCGGGGGAGTAATACGAGATGCAACCGCGCGCCAATTCCTGCACAGCGCTGCCATCAGCGCGCATGGTGTAAATGAAATATTTGCCCGTGCGGTTTGATGAAAACGTAATCATCTGCCCATCTGGCGACCAGCTTGGGTGCCAATTATTCTGCCCCGAGCTCTTGGTCAACTGCTGTCGCCCACTGCCATCTACCCGGATTTTATAGATTTCCCGGCTGTCTTTCTCTCCATCGCAATTAGAGTGAAAAACCAGCCACCTTCCATCCGGCGACCATACCGGGCCAAAATCATCACATGAATTGCTGGTGATGGTGCCTGTTTTGCGCGTTTTGATATCAAGAACTGCCAGCTCAAAATCGCCGCCCTCGTTGGTTTGGTAAACCAGTTGCGTACCGTCTGGTGACCAATTGGGATACATATCGTGAGCGCTGCTGGTGGTCAGGCGGGTGCTATCCAGCCCATTGATGCGAACCATATACAGATCGTAGTTGCCCTGTGCGTTAGTTTGGTAGGCAATCCAGCCGTCACTCGATTCGCTGGGAACAGGAATTTCTGTCGGCGGGGCGGTGGGGATGGAACGAGTGGCTGTTGGCCGGGCAGTTGGTGTTCCATCCGCCCTGAAAGTTGCCACCGGTTCGACAGTTGCGCCTGCCTGGGGGCTGATCCCCGCTGCTGGTGTTGAAAACAACTTCCAGGCCAGCGCCAGGCTAAGACCAACCGCGCAAAGCGCTACCAGGCTGAACCCACCCACAATCCAGGCCAGCGGCCATCCCTTGCGCGCCGGGGCAGCCAATGGCGGCGGGACGAGTGGCAGGCTATCTGCCACAGTTGCCTGGTCGAGCGGGGAAACCGTCACGGGGCCGCCAGCTTGCAGGTTTTCCAGCGCCAGTGCCAGGGCGGGCATATCAGGGTAGCGGTTGCTCGGGTCGTAGGCCAGCGACTTGATCAGGATGGTTTCCACTTTTCCCGGCAAATCAGGCACATATTGTGTTGGACGCGGCAGTGGTTCCCTGGCTTTTTTCAGGAGCACAGCCATGGGCGTGTTGGCTTCATAGGGGCGGCGGCCCGTGACCATTTCATAAAAAACCACGCCCAGCGAGTAAATATCAGAGCGTTCATCAGCGCTGCCCATGCCCTGCTCGGGGGCCATATATTCGGGCGTGCCGATGCCTACACCGGTGCCGGTCAGTTCGAGTGTTTCTTCATTCTCCAGTAGTTTGGCAATGCCAAAATCGGAGAGCAGCAATTGCCCGGTATCAGAAAGCAGGATATTGGCAGGTTTAACATCGCGGTGAATGATTTTGTGCTGGTGGGCATAGGCCAGGGCGTTGGCAATCGGCAGCAGCAGCCTGACAGTTTCGCTCCAACCCAGTTTGCGGTTGCGGATGTGATTTTTGAGCGTGCCGCCAGGGATGTACTCCATGACAAGGTAGGGGATTTCATCTTGTTCGCCATAATCGAGCACGCGCACGATGTTGGGGTGGCTAAGCTGCGCCAGGGCTTTGGCTTCACGCTCGAAACGCTTTGAGAATTGCAGTGAATGTTCTTTGCCCGGCAGGATGATCTTAACGGCCACATCGCGCTCCAGGCGCAGATCGTGCGCGCGGTAGACCGCTGCCATTCCGCCTTCACCCAGTTGTTCGAGAATGTGATAACGCCCCAGGGTGCGCCCGATCAGGTTATAAAGTGCCATAAAAACGTTCTCCTATGGCGCGTCGAGCGCGCAACGGAAACCAACCGTATCGACAGCTTCATCCGGTTTCAGGCTGGCGCGGGCGCTGGTGCGCAATCCATCTACCAGGCTCGACCAGGAGCCGCCGCGAATGCCTTTGCGAGTGCCAAAATCGGGGCCAAGCGGGTTTTCCAGTGGTGATTGTTTGTAATACTCAATGGCGTAGTTATCGTTGACCCATTCCAGCGCGTTGCCGGCCATATCTAAAATACCGTATGGGCTGGCACCCTCGGGGTAGCTGCCCACGGCCTCGGTATCGCCATGTCTGAAAGCAGCGCGCCCAATGGCATCATCGCCATTGTTGCCCCAGGGGAACAGGCGCGCATCTTCGCCGCGCGCCGATTTCTCCCATTCGGCTTCGGATGGCAGGCGCGCCTTGGCCCATTTACAGTAATTGGCGGCATCTTGCCAGGTGACGTAAAGCACCGGGTAAGTGCTGAACTGGGTGTTGCCAAAATAGCTTTTGCGCTGGCGCGAGCGTGGCAATTCTGGGCGGCGGCAGGCTTTGGCATCCACACAGGCCTGGTACATCACGTTGGTCACCTCGGTCACATAGATATAAAAAGCTTTCAGGTAAACGCGGTGAATGGGTTTTTCTGCGCCCCAAAAATAGGGATCCGTTTTCTCATCGCTGCCCATGGTGAAATCGCCCTGCGGGATAAGGATCATGCCTGCGCCATCTGCCGGGTTGATTTCGCGCACATAGACGGGGGCGCTGGTGGCGGTCGGTGCGCTGGTGGCGGTCGGTTTGGGGGTGGAGGTTGATTCGGGTGTAAAAGTCAGCGTGGGGGCGAAGGTGGCGCTGCTGGTGGGGGCGAGTGTGCTGCTCGGTGGGGAAAAGGCTGGGAAGCGCACATCTTTCAATAGGAAAAATCCGCCCAACATGCAGAGCAGTGCCAGGATGGTGGCTGCGCCAATCCCCAGGCAGGCTATTGGAAGTTTGGGGGCCGGGGCAGGCGGCCGGGCAGTTTCTTCGGGTGCCAGGCTGCGCAAGGCCTTAATAAATGCTTCCATACTCTGGTAGCGCTGGTTTGGGTCGCTGGCCAGCGCGTGCAGGATGGTGGCATCCACTTCGCGCGGCAGCCCGCGCACCAGCTGCGAAGGCGGGGTGAGCGGCTCGTTCATCTTTTTGAGCATGATGCTCATGGGTGTGTCGGCTACATAGGGGCGGTGGGCCGTGATCATTTCGTAGAAAACCATGCCCAGGGCGTAAATATCCACGCGGAAATCGGTGATTCCCAGCCCCTGTTCGGGGGCCATATAGGCCGGGGTGCCTACGCCCATGCCGGTTCCGGTCAGTTCGGTGGATGATTCATCATCCAGCATTTTGGCAATGCCGAAGTCAGAAAGCATGGGCTGACCGCGTTCATCGAAAAGGATGTTGGCAGGTTTGATATCGCGGTGGATAATATCGCGGTGGTGCATATAGGCCAGCGCCTGCGCGATCGGAATAATCAATCGGGCCGCCTCACCCCAGGGGATGGGCTGGCGCATCCTGTCTTTGAGTGTGCCGCCAGGCAGGTATTCAAGTACGAGGTAGATAACCCCACCCTGTTTGCCGTAATCGAGTACGCGTATGATGTTGGGATGGTTGAGTCCCGCCATGGAGCGGGCTTCACGCTCGAAGCGTTTGAGGAACTTCTCAGAATGCTGGTGCTGCGGCAGGATAACTTTGATGGCGACATCGCGCTGCAACTGCGTATCGCGCGCGCGGTAAACTGCTGCCATGCCACCCTCGCCAAGCAGTTCAACGAGCAGGTAGCGCCCAAGTGTTTGTCCGATCAGGTCAGGCATCGCATCCCTCGCAAAACGGTATAATTTTCAGTATATAATATTTTTGAAACATCCGTCAAATGACAAATATCATGAAAGCCGTGCTTTAATTTTGGGATTTGTAAGTGGGTAACGCTGGAGTAATCATGCACATACAGGCTTTTTCCTGTTTATTGGCAAATTCTTTACCACCCATATCTTTTTTTGCCGTTTCGATGGATGTTTGGCTGGCTGCCGGGTCTGGATTTGTGCTGTTGGTCGGTATTTTCGGTTGGCTCACCCGTCGGAAACAAAAACAGGAAAAAGATGCCGCGCGTGAGCGTCTCTGGCAGGAAACCGTTCACGGCGGCGAAAGCACCGTGCCAGATGTCACCATCAGCGATAATACACTGCCAACGCCAGATACCAGCCAGGGCGTTTTTGGGGTGTTGACCGTGGTGACCAGCGATAATCCGCAAACCATCGGCCAGCGTTTTGAGATTACCAAACCAGTCACACGCCTGGGGCGCAAAGCTGATAATGACATCGTCTTTCATAAAGACAGCCCGGTTTCGCGCCATCACGCCGTCATCGATGAGCGCGGTGGGAATTTGCTTTTTAGCGAAGTTATCACTCTTGAAGATGGCCAGCCCCGGCGGCCGGTTTATGGCACCTTTGTAAACGAAAAACCACTCGACAGTCCGGTTTTTCTTAAAAATGGTGACCTGTTGCGGCTGGGGAAGCGCGTGCGGCTGCGCGTGGATGGGCTAAAAGTGGTTGATGACTCAACGGCAGTGATCACTGAATCCACTTTTGTTGAAGATCAGACCACCAACCTTTCTGGGCATGTGCAAAAAGGAAAGATTTGAGATCAACGAGAATTATCGGCTACGCAACCAAGCTTGGCCCGTTTAACTGGCATGGTATAACTCCCTGATTTTTTCGCGCCAGGATGGGTTGGAGAGCAGGTCGGTGTTATCGCTGAACTGGTCGAGGCTGCCAATCAGTGGCAGGGCGGCGATGGCTTTGACCTGCGGGTCGGTGATTTGTGCCAGCAATGCCCCAGAAAACCCGTGAAAGCCGATCACCTGGAAGGGGCGCCCCCAGAACAGGCAGGTTTGTTCTGGCAGGGGGGCGGTCAGGCCGAGGGCGTTGTGTTTGCGGGCCAGGAACTCATAGGCAGGGATGAGATGTTTTTGGCGGGTGCGCCAGGTGCGGGCCGAAAGGGCATTTTTCAGCGTGGGGTAGAGCTGCGGGCCACAATCCAGCCGCTTGAAGGCGCTGCCAAACCATTTGGGGTAGGGCGTGTATTTTTTTTCCATCAAGAAGCACAGGTTCATCACATCACGCACCAGCCGTGAACCGAGCAGGGCTGAACCGACTTCGTCGCCAACCAGGCCAGCGCGGCCCATCAGGTGTTCTTCTTGGGCAAGGCGTGCCCAACCGGCAGCCAGCAGGTACAGCCACACATCGCGCGGGTACCAGGCGAAGCGCGCGCGCAGGTCAGCCAGGCCGATGTCATCGTGGTAGATGGCGCCAGCCAGGAGGGTTTGTAGTCTTTGGGATGGGAAACTCAGCCAGTCAGCGGGAGAGGGTGTATCAGCCGGGTCAAAAGCCAGTTGTTCAGATATAAATTGCCGGGGCGATTGGATGGTCACGCGGTGGTTGATCGGGCCTGTATCAATTTCCCGCAGGTGCTGGACGCCGTTGTCGTTGGGATCCGGTTCCGAAAAGTGGGTGGAGTATCCACAAAAACGGTAGGGCAGGTTTTGGGCCAGCGTGGCGCGGATGGCAGCCGCCTGGGGTAAATCTTTTTCCTGCACGAAGAGCATCACGCGCGGCCCCCAGTGATGATCACGCGACATGGCGGTATCGAAACCGAGCACTTCCGAGCCTTCGCCGAGCAACGCGGCGCTGTGCGCCAGGTTGGGGAAGTGTTCCAGAAGCAGTGGGCGCACGGCCTGGCGGTAGAAATCACCGCACAGTTGTAAACCGGGGATGAATTTTGGTTTCATAAGTGTTTTTCGATGTGATTGGCCAGGTCTTGCAGGTGGATGGGTTTGCTCAGGTATTCATCTGCTCCGGCGGCCAGGCATCTTTCGCGGTCGCCGGGCATGGCCAGGGCGGTGACGGCAATGACGGGCACGCTGGCCAGTTGATGGTTGGGGTGAGAGCGCAGGCGTTTGAGTGTTTCCAGACCGTCCATATCGGGCATCTGGATGTCGAGTAGCACGATGGCAGGCATGATCCCTGGTGCGCGATGGAGAAAATCTTGTCCGCTGCGGCAGGATATCACGTGAAAATTGCGGGTTTCGAGAAAATCACAAACGGTGATGATGTTGATTTCGTTGTCATCAACCACCATGACCGTGGGTTTGTAGGCCGAATTTGTGGCCGGCTGCTCGGTTTGAGCGCGCAATCCCAGTTTGTTTTGAACGCGTGACAGGGCTTCGCGCAGGTCTGGCAGGGTAAAAGGTTTGTTGATGCAGCCAAAAGCGCCCATTTCTGCTGCGCGGTGGCTATCGAGCACCAGCGAGGTTACGATGACGGGGATGTGACGGGTTTCCAGGTTGTTGCGCAATTGCGCCAGGGTGTCGATTTCCGGGCAATCGTTGGAATCGATGGCGAGTAAAATGAAATCTGGCTGGTACTGGAGGGCGGTTTCAATGGTTTTGTTGCTTCTCGCAACAGCAGACTGGATGTTGAGTTGTTTCATGTAGTGGCTCAGCCGCTCTTCATCCACGTAATTGTCTTCCACAATCAGGGCGCGCTGGTTATGCGGTAGGGTTGTCGTGCTGGCGTTTTTTGTTTCAGGCGGGATGGTTGCCAGCACCACTGTGAAGCGGCTGCCCTGCCCGGGCGTGCTTTCTACCTGGATGCTGCCACCGTGCAGGTCTACCAGCCGCTGCACCAGCGCCAGCCCCAGCCCGGTGCCACCCTGTTGGCGGGTCAGGCTGCTATCCAATTGGACAAACGGCTGGAAGAGTTTTTTGAGATCTTCGGTGGAAATGCCGATGCCGTGATCCCAAACTGTCAGGTGGATGAGCCGGGCTGCTTCATCGGTTGTTACTTCCAGCCCGAGTTTGCTTTTTTCGGGGCTGTATTTGACGGCGTTGCTAAGCAGGTTGACCAGAACCTGTTTCAGGCGGCGCATATCTCCATTTACATAAGCAGATTCTGGCTTCATCGAAAACTCAATCTGCTGCTGTTTCTTTTGGGCCATGCCTTGCACAAGCTGCAAACTGGCCTGGCAGGTATCACGTATCGAGCAGGGTTGAATTTGAAGGGCCAGTTTGCCCACGTTGATTTTGGAGATGTCGAGGATGTCGTTGATCAGCTCCAGCAGGTGCCGGCCACTGTTTTCGATGTGAGAAAGGGCTTTGAGCTGGCGTGGGTTCAATTCTCCATAGGTGTTGAATTGCAGCGCTTCCGAAAGCCCCAGAATGCCGGTGAGCGGGGTGCGCAGTTCATGGCTCATGCTGGCCAGGAATTCATCTTTGATGCGCAAGGCGCGCTCCAGTTCCAGGTTGGCGCGGCGCAATACTTCTTCGGCCTGTTTGCGGGTGGAAATATCGCGGGTGATCACCAGGATTTGTTCGCTCTGTCCGAGTTTGATCACGAAAATGCGGCTCTCCACATTGCGAACCATGTCGTCGCGGCATTTAATTGGATAATCTGCCGAAAAGAAATTTTCGCGGTTCTCGAGGGATTTTTTGAACCCCTCGCGGAAACTCTCTTTAATTTCTGGGGTTACCAGGCCGAGTTCTGTATCTGTTTTCCCAACCATTTCCTCGCCTGGGATTTTTGTCAGGTACTCATAGGCGCGGTTTACCCGCAAGAATTTGCCGCTGCGTTCCATCAGTGCGATGGCATCTGGCGCTTCCTCGAAGAGCAGTCGATTTTGCGCTTCGCTTTCACCCAGGGCCATTTGGGCGTGTTTCTGTGCATCAATATTGACCGAATAGCCGATAATCTCAGATGGCTCGCCAGTATTGCCGTGAAGCAGGTTTAATCCCGAAGACATCCAAACATATTCGCCATCAGCCTTCCGGACGCGATTTTCCAGGGTGGCAAACCCGTTTTTTACCAGTTCCTGCAAGGCGTGCTCACTTGCTCCCAGATCGTTGGGGTGTATCTGACTCATCCACAGCCCTGGGTCTTCGATAAACTGCCAGGGTTCGTATCCCAAAATATTACGAACCGCTTCGCTGATGAAGGTCGGCTGCAACTGTTGACCCATGCGCGCGGTGAAAATCATGGCTGGTGTGTGGCTGAACATAAAGTTCAGGCGCGCTTCGGATGCGCGCAGGGCCTCTTCGATTTCTTTGCGCTCATTAATATCTTGCAGAATGCCAACCGACCCAATTGCCCGGCCCTGTTCATCCACCACCTGCACCGATGTGTCGGCCAGCCAGCGCTGCCGGCCATTTTTGCAACGGATCAGCAAATCACATCGCCAGACGATCTGGGGTTGGACCTGCCCGTTGCGCACCTGCTCGGCAGCCTCATTCAGGGTTAAATTGGACAATTCGCCGCGTGCGATGCCATCGATTGTGATGCTACTTAACAGGCCGGGGGTTAATTCTTCGGGGCGATAACCGGTAATGCGCTCGATGCCTTCGTCTATGAAGGTATAGCAGTCTGAGAGATAATCTCGGCTGTAGGGGATTGCATCAGCTGCGGCAATGGTTTTGCGATAACGCTGCTCACTTTCGCGAAGGGCACGCTCAGCTTGCTTGATTTCGGTTATATCCAGCATGGTGGCGCGGCTCATGACAAAGTTGCCCTGTTCATCATAGATCGCAGTCGAGTTAACCAGTGCCGGGAAGGTGGAACCATCTTTGCGAATGAATTCCATTTCAATATCTTTCAGGCTGCTGGTTTGCTTGAAGTGGGCAAAATTGCTCGCAAAGGTGATCCGGCTTTTGCGGGTGATAAAGTTGATCAGGGGCTGTCCAAGCATTTCCTCGCGGGTGTAGCCCAGCCAGGTCAATTCTGTTTGGTTCACCCTGGCAATATTGCCATTGGCATCCAGCGAATGATAGCCGGTGGGCGCATTATCATACAAATCCTGCACTTCAGCCGTACGCTGCTGCACATGTTGTTCCAGTGAGCGGTTCAATTCGAGCAGGTTGTTCTGGGTGATCTTGAGTTCGGTAATGTCGGTGGCTGTGATCATGGCCATGGTGGCATTGCCACTGGCATCATGGACCGGTAAAACACTGGTTCGATACCAGTTGGCCCCGGTGGTGGTTTCGGTTGTCAGGCCCTGTTTGCTGGAGATGACTTGTCGTGTCCAGCCCAGGTAACGGTCGGCGATTGGTTTGGGCAGCAGTTCCTGCAGGCTTTTGCCTATCACCGCCGCAGCTGGTTTGGATTGGTAGCGGGCTGCTTTTTCGTTGGCGAATTGGCAATAGCCATTCCAATCCAGCACCGTGATCATGGCATCGGTGGCCTCCATCAGGGTGCGATACAGCTCCTCGTTGCGGCGCAGATCTGCATCTGCGCGTTTGTGCTCGCTGATATCGCGCACAATGGCCCACATACTTTCGGGTTGGCCGTGCTCATCGCGCACTAAGAAAGCATGCAGGTTGATCGGGAAGATGCTGCCATCTTTGCGGCGGTATTCCTTTTCATACAAATCTGAAAATCCACGCGCCATCACCTGGGTGCGGATGATTTCCATTTCGATGGCGTGCCATTTTTCGGGGGTCAGGTCCTGGTAAGTCAGTTTGTCCAGCTCTTCATCCGAATACCCCAACATTTTTCGGTAAGCTTCATTGCGGTCGAGCAATTTCCCATCCAGTGAAACACGCACAAAACCATCGCTGGTGTTATCGTATAAGTACCGATAATAACCAATCTGTTTTTGGGATCGTTCTAATTCTGCGATGCGTTGGTTGGCGGCATCCAGCATGATTTGTAGTTGGCTGGTGTTTTTTCTTGACATTAGATACTCCAGGCGCGGCTTTGGTGTGAGATGGAAATGCTCATGAGGATGCAACCTTGCATAAGGCCTGGGCAATCTCATACCCTTAATATAATAGCAAAGAATTAATGCCAGGGTGGGGTTTTATACCTACTTTTTATAGCAAACCCATTAAAAATAAAGATTCTTTGGGGTTGAACCTGATGGTTTCGCATGAGAATTAGTATGGCGCATTTCCAATTGTGGGGTAGGCTGCCAATTTGCCCAATGGTGGCCTACTGCGATTTGCGCCGCAGTGCCAGCATCGTAATATCATCGAACTGTTTGGCACCTTCGGCAAAGTGCTCCACTTGTGCCCGGATCATTTTCAATACTGTCGAGAGATTCTGCGCACCTACCAGCATTGGGATGACCGCATGCTGGCTGAAATACTCCCCGCTGGGGTTGGTGGTATCGGTCAACCCGTCAGTGTAAGCGAAAAGCAAATCACCCGGTTCCAGCCTGATTTCTTGCACGGTATATTCAGCGTTCAGGAGTGCGCCAACGGCCGGGCCGGTCAGCGCCAGGGTGCGTACCAGGCCGCTGTGATTGATCAGCATTGGGGGCAGGTGTCCGCCGTTGATGTAAGTCAGCACGCCGGTATCCGCATCCAAAATCCCAAAGAAGATGGTGGCGAACATGCCGGTTTTGCTGTGAGTCTCGGCAATATAATCATTGGTCAGTGAGATGGCGTTCTTCAGGCGCGCGGCTGGGGCGGTCTCGCCTGCGCGTTCATGCTCGAAGAAGTCGATGCTGGAAACGGCGCGCAGCAGGCTGCGGAACAGCGTCATGAACAGGGCTGCGCCCAGGCCTTTATCGCATACATCGGCGATGACCAGGCCGATTTTGCCGTCTGGCAGTTCAAAAGCATCGTAAAAATCCCCGGCTACTTCGCGCGCCATTTTCAGCCGGGCAGCCAGTTCCCAGCCGGGCGGCTGCGGCAGCGTTTCGGGCAGGAAACTCTCCTGGATGTTGCGCCCGATCTCAAATTCGTGTTCCAACGCCTTGCGATAGAGTTCTTCCTGCTCCCACAGACGCGCATTTTCGAGCGCCACGCTCATTGATGCCGCGAAAGTTTGCAGCAGCCGTACATCCGACTCGATGAAAGCGTTTTCCTGGTCGACATTTTGCAGGCTTAAAATCCCGGTCACTTTCCCATTGACCAGCATCGGCACGCCCAGCCAGGATTTCGGTGTGATTGTCCCGGGCAGTGTGGGCTGGCCAAACTTTGCGGCCTGCTGGGCCACGTTGGAGTTGACCAGCAGCGGCTGCCCGGTCTGGATGATGCGGGCGCGAAACCCGCCGGGTGGGTGGCTGCCAGGTGAATAGACCCGTTCACCGCGCTCGATGGCGTAGCGGTGCTCCACCGTGTTGGTTTGCGGGTCATACGGCGAAATCATCACAACCTGGGCGTTGAAAATATCGCGGATTTTGTCACCCACCAGGTCGAAAATATCCTGTACTTTCAGGCGTTCTGCCAGTCCTTGCTGGACGCTGTTGAGAATTTGCAATTCTTCGGAACGCTGGCGGGTTTCATCTAACAGGCGCGCGTTTTCAATCGCCAGGCTCATCGCCCCAGACAGGGTTTCTAAAAGGCGCGCATCAGCCTGGCTGAATGCATTTTCCTGGTCTATGCTGAACAGGTTGATCGCCCCGTGGATTTTCCCTTCATGCCACAGCGGAACTGTCAGTGATGAAACAGGCAGTTCCCCTGCCGGGGGCTGGAACCCGGGATCAATCCGGCGCAAAAGCTCGGGCAGGTTCCCCAGGTTTGAAGTTTCGCCGTTTTCGATGAATCTTTGCCACAAAATTGAGATGGGAACAGGTCCGACATGCAATCGCTGGCCTTTTTCCAGCACATAATGGCGGATGATCAAGTTATAGCGCATATCAAACGTGACAATTTGAAGGCCCTGGGCATCAAAAACCTCGCGGATTTTATCCCCAACCATATCGACAATCGCCTGGAAATCCAATTGGGATACAAACCCCATTTGTACGCGGTTAAGGATCGCCAGCTCGGCTTCGCGCTGGCGCAATGCTTGCCTTAATTGCGTGACTTCGTTGTTATCCTTATCCTTTTTTCCTGGCATAAGCGCACATCCTTGTAAAAGAAACGTTCCTCAAAATAGCAATTCCGCGAAGAATATCAACCCCCAAATATCTTTGAGATTGTTTTGCACAATGTTTGTATCATGGTTTTTCCCTGCAACCGTATGATCAGGCCTACAACTCCATCAGGTTGCCAACCAGGTTTTCCAGCTTCGCGGCCAGCGACTCGCGGCTGAAATGTTCTTCCAGGGATCGGCGGCCAGCCAGCCCCATCTGCCGGGCAGCGGAGGGGTCGGCGGCCAGTTTCAGCGTGGCAGCAGCCAGGGCGCGGGCATCACCTGGGGCAGCGAAAATGCCACAACCCGCCGCATCCACCACCTCGCGGATCACGCCATCGATGGCAAGCACCACAGGACGGCCAGCAGCCATATAATCAAAAACCTTGTTCGGGTAAGTGGTTTTATACTCATCGATCGGCTTCAAAATCGCAATACAGGCATCCGCCCCGGCCAGCACCCCGGCCATCCCGCTCTTGGGCACCGGCGGCAGGAACAGCACATTCGCCAGCCCCATTTCGGCGGCCCTGGCCTGCAAATTGGCCTTCTCCTTGCCATCACCCACCAGCACAAACACAATTTCGGGCTGGTCAGCCAGCAGGCGCGCCGCCTCCAGCACCACATCCAGGTCATTGGAAATCCCGTGCGCCCCGGCATACAGCGCCACAAACTTATTTTGGATGGAAAAATCAGCCTTGAACTGGTCACCGTTATCAAGCGGATCAAACATCCCGGGGTCGGCCCCGTTTGGAATCAGCTCCACGCGCTTCGCGCCCCGCCCCCGCACATGACTCACGTACGCCGGGCTGTTAACCATCATCCAATCAGCGTGGCGGTACAAAAAGCGTTCCAGCCACAAAGAGAGTTTGATCAGCAGCGGGCTTTTCAACACCCCCACCGCGATAGCAAAATCCGGCCACAGATCGCGCACCTCGAACAGGAACTTCGCCCCTTTAAGTCGCGCCAGCGCCCAGGCCGTCACCCCCTGGAAAATCGGCGGCGACGTGCCCCAGACCACATCCACCTCCCGCACTTTTAACCCGGCAAAAAAGGATGAAATCATGAACGAGAAAAACGCCATCAGCCGGTGGAAGAACGATTTGTGGTGGGCAGAGTAGACCGAGGGGCGAATTACCCTCATGCCCTCCTTCACCCCCAGCCCATCTCCCGATGGGAGATGGGAACGCTCCCATCCCCCCTCGGGGGAGGGGCTGGGGGTGAGGGATGTTCCCGTCAGGTAACTTACCGGGCTGGCAATCACTGTAACTTTGTGGCCCTTTGAGACGAGAAAACGCGCCAGCTCGTGGTGGCGCGTCCCGCCGGGTTCGTCAAGCGCGGCAAAAGCCTGGTGGATGAGCAAAATGTGCATAGGGGGCTAGTATAGCCTGAAATGCCAGATGTCGGAATCGATGCTTTTCAGCAATTTTTCGCCATCTTTGCCAAAAATCTCGTCCCAATCGAAGCTGTCTATTTTGTAGCGGTATTCTTCCAGCGCTTCAATTTTACCCTGGCGGATTTTTAGCGCGGTCTCAGCCAGGATGGGCAGGATGAAAGCTGGTTCCATTGGGAAATTTTCGGGGCTGGCGGCGGATTGAATCAGGGTGGTGAATTGTTCCAGTTTTTGGGCCAGTGCTTCCAGCCGGGATGGGTCATCATTGGGGGTGGGGAGAATGAATTGGCTGGTAAATTCCACCGATTTGGATGATCTTACTTCCACTGCCAGTGATAAGGCCGGGAGTTTGACTCCGTAGGTGGGCGAAACCCAGCCCCGGGTAGGGCAATCTACCGAATTGCCCCACAAAACTTCCCCGGCGCGCACAAGGGTGGTGGTAGGAGGATTTGCAAAAATATCCAAATCGATTTTTAGGGTAATCCAGCCATGCGGGGAGTGTAATCCAATCTTCAGGCTTTGTTCGCTGCTCTCCAGCTTCCATTCCCAGTCTGGCAGCAGCCAGTGCAGGCGGATGGTACGGTCATTCCATGATGTGAATGAGATTCTGTCATGGATTGTCCATGTTTCGGTGCGGTCAACATTCACCTGGCGGTGGTGTCTAACCCCAAACTGGGGCTCGTAGGCGTTGTGGGATGCGGCGAGGCCCTGCCAGGTGTTCCAGCGGTCGGAAGATGCAAAATTGTAGTGCGATTTTACGTTACGCCAATCCAGGTAGAGAAATCGCCCGGCGCGAGTGAACTGGTCGGCGCCGTCGATGGTGATGGTGTTGTGGTGGGCGGCGTGGGTCAGGGCGTTGTCCCAGGGCGGTGGGGCATTGTAGTGATAAGTTCCAGCATCCTGGGCGATGTTCAGGCCGCGCCACCACAGGTCGAGATGCAGCAAATCGGCATGGCCGGGGCGGGATGTGAATTTTGTGGAGCGCAGGTAAGCCCAGGATTGCCCGCCGGGCGAAGCAATGGCCGATGTGGCCGGGATGTTGCGCATGTAAACCAGGCGGCGGCCTTCTGACAGGATTGCGGTAAATTTGAGCCGGTAATCTGGTTCATTTTCGGGGCGCAGCGTGCCAAACCAGTGCGCCATTTCATCCCAGGGGCCGGTTTCAAAGGGACGGTTGGCCGAGAATGTCATCCAGGCGGCTTGCAGCACCGGGCGGTAATCATCATACGGGCAATTTGCCAGTGGGAAGATGTATGCGCCATCGTTGGGGCCGAAATTGGCGGCGCGCCCGCTGATGGGGTCAGTGAGCGCCATCAGCCATTTGGTGGCAGCATCCAGCCGTTCGTGAGCCTGTGGGGTGATGTGTGAGGGCCGATCTTTGCCATATTTAACTTCGGTCATGCCGCCCTCACGGCGTGCCAGGGCGTAGACCCACAGTGCGGTTTGCAGCATCAGGCGGTGGTAGTTGCTGGAGTGCTGGATGTATTCGCCATTTTTGTCGATTTGATGTTCAAAACACCAGTCCAGCCATTTTTTTCCCAGTTTGCGCCAGTTGGCGGCATCTGGGTGGTCGGGCAGGGCTGACGCAGCCGTATACAGCGCGGCAGATTCGGTTAGCAGGTGGTTGTTGTTCTGCGAACGCGCGTAGAGCAGGGTGGGCGGGATGCGTTCTGCGTGGGCGGCGATCGATTGGGTTAAACGGGAAACAAGCCCAGGGGTGGAATGTCTTGATGAAGCGAAAACCTGACCAGCCCAGGTGAAGGCCATTAAACGGAGTCCAACTTCTTGTCCCGACATCCAGTTTGGCCCCAAAAAGGGCGGGTTGGCGGCTGAGAATTCGTCAAAATAGCGCCAGAAGGCGGCCGCATATTTTTCGTCGCCGGTGATGTGGTAGGCGCGTCCCAAGGTGAAGGCCCAGCCAAAGCGGGCGGGTTCCCAGGTGAGTTTTATGTCTGAGGTCGAAGGTTGAAGGGCTGGCCGGGTTTCGTAATTTGTCCAGTGATGAAGGGGCGGAGGGGGTGTGATCTGGATTTCGAGCGGGTTGCCGCCGAACTGGCGGAAGCGGCCGCTGACGATTTCATCGGCCTCGGCGGTGAGTTGTTTCAGGCCATCGGGCTGGAGCACGGCGAGAAGTGTTTCGCGGGTTGGAAGTTCGAAAAGAAAGATGAAAGATGTAAGCTGGGCTTCTTTTTTCTTTTTTCTTTCTTCTTCGAAACGAAAATAGCCTGTTTTTAGCCCCATTTTATATAGCGCATTTAGCTCGATCTCGGTTGGGTTGAGCTGGCGCAGGGCTTTGATGGTATTGATGATGTTGGGCATGGTTACTCGATGCGTTGAAGCTGGCGCAGTGCAAAAAACAGGGCAGCCAGGTGCATGGCCTGGAGAAATTCGCCGCGCCCGGCCATGCGGATGACTTGATCGAGTGGGATGGGGTGGACTTCCATGCGCTCGATATCTTCGGTGGATTGTTCGCCGCATTTTTCAACGCCAGTGGCGACGAATATGTGCATGCGGTTTGTGTGGTTGTCGGGGTTGGGCGAGATGGGTGGCATCTGGAAAAAATCCCCGCCCCCGTAGCCGGTTTCTTCCATCAGTTCGCGGCGGGCGGCTGCGAGCGGGGTTTCGCCAGGGTCGATTACGCCGCCGGGGATTTCCCAGATGATTGTGCCCACGCCGTGCCGGTACAGGCGGACGAGGATGACTTCATTTTGGGCGGTGATGGCGAAAACACAAGCCCAGTCGTTGAATTCAAGGATGATGGGTTCGATGACCTGGCCGTCTGGCAGTTCGCAGGTGTCGATCCGTGCTTTGGGGTGGATGCGGCGGGTGGTGAGTGTTTTCAGGGTTTTGATTGTCATGTGAACGGGGGTCCAAAGTCTCCAGGTATTGGAAGCGAGATGCGCAATTCGAACATCGGGAAGCGTTCGAATCCAAGGGGGTTATGAGCCAAAATCGCCCAGGGAGCCGAGCAGGTCGCCGATGCCTTCCAGTAGGGGCTGGATGATTTCACTGGTATCGATGTCAATATTGTCGGGGATGGCGTTTTTGAGGCTTTCGGCCAGGCCGGAGAGCTGTTCGCTGATTTTATCAAAGTCGGGGGCGGGGCCGTTGAGCAGCTGGGCAATACCATCGATGATCTGAACGATGTCGTATCCATCCAGCCCAGGGGTAGATTGGGCTTGCTGGGCTTGTTCGCGCAGTTGTTGGGCTTTTTGTCGCAGGTCGGGGGTCAGGGGTGTGAGATCGGGCATGGGTATCTCCTGGATGGGTTACGGGTAGATTTTTTTGAATCGTTCACAAACCAGCGGCATGTCTTTGGTGAAAGTCTTGTTGATTTTTGCCAGGCTGCGTGTGAAGAAGCGCTGGTGGGATTCGCGCCAGTATGCCAGGGAGCGGTCGCCTTCACCTTCATCGAACGCGAATTGGGCATCGACCTGGTTGTAGGGTCTGATAGTGACTTCGACCGTTTCAACGATGCACAGCGGGTTCCTGTGCCCGTCGATGACGATGGTGATGAAGCCAACCTCCGGCCAGGGCTGGCCTTCGGCCTGCCACTCCCAGACAGCGGAACAGGTGGCGGTTTTGATGCCCCGCGCAATCAAGGCGCCCAGTTCGTCGGCCATCTCCGGGCTGTCGCCCCAGCCTTCGGCGAGGTAGGGGCGGTTGTGGCAGGGAGAATCAGCGGGCAGGCTGGCGAGGAAAGCCTGCCTGTAGGGTTCGATTTTGGTGCTCATTTCAGGCGTCGCCGCTCTCAATCACAGATTTGGTGACGCGGTTGATTTCATCCAGCGATGCGCCCCGGGCTTTTTCGAGCCGTTCGGTGCGTTTGGAGAACTGGTCCATGGCGTAGTTGATGAAATCTTCTTCGACCAGCCCGAAGGGGGGAACTTCGTAGGCGGCGAAGGCATCGCCAATTACGCCGATGGCGCTGGGGAGCAGGGAGTTCATCTGGAGTTGGAGTTCGTCCCACAGGTCGGGATGTTCGGCTACCAGGCGCGAGAGCAGGTAGATGCCATAGGCGATGTGGCGCGATTCATCCTGTTTGAGCAGGGAAATGCCTTTGCGCAGGCCGGGCATCAGGTTGTTGCGCTCGAGCATGGTGAAAAAGGCATGGTAGCCGGTTTCGGCCAGGACGCCCTCCACCACCATGTTGTAGGTCACGGAGGCGCGCACCTGGGCGGCGGGGGATGAATCATCTTTTAACGAGAGCAGGGCATCGGGTAGGGCTTCGTAGAAGATGTGGTGGTAGTTATCGGCATGGTAACGGGATAAGTCCACGGGGGCGCCAGCCACTTCATCCAAAAATCGGCGGAAAAAATCGGTGTGTTTGGCTTCCTCGAACAGGAAGGTGGTCAGGTACATTTCTTCTTCGATGCGGCCCTCGGCGGCGATGACGCTGATGAGCGGAAGCAGGTCAAGGGTCACGGCTTCCTCGCCGGAGACGAACATCCCCAGCAGCCGCCAGATCAGGTCGTGCTCCTCGGTGCTCATGCCGGCCCAATCGGCCCTGTCTTTGGTCAGGTCGATTTCAGACGGGTTCCAGATGCCGAGTTTTTTGGCGCGCTCATACAGGCGCATGGGCGGCAGGTCGCGGTTCAGGCCACGGGTGGTGGTGGCGAAGGATGTGTGGGGCATGGGGACTCCAATATTTCTAAACGGTGAATGGTAAGTTTCTCAATCGGGTTAATTTTTAGGAAAGCCCTGTTCTCCCTTGTAAGTTTGGTGGGTTTTCCTTATGATGTGAGATGCTGTAAATGGATAAATCTGTACTGTAATATTTTACAATCCCCAACGGTATTTTGACGAAGGAAAAAACGATGAAAAATTTTTCTGACTGGCTGCATCGCTTTTCCACAGGCCAGATGGCTCTCATTGCGCTGGCTGTGTTTATACTTTTCATGGCTTTTGTGATGCCCGGCCAGGCGGCCCAGGCCAACAAAATTGGCGCACAGGCCGGTTCGCCCGATATGTCGTTCTTTTATTCAGCCAATGATCTGTATCGCATGGCCGAGGCGTATGGCCCGCAGGGGCGGCAGGCTTACATTCGGGCGCGTTTTACGTTTGATGTGATCTGGCCGCTGGTATACGCCTTTTTCCTGGTGACAAGCGTCAGCTGGTTGTTTCGCAAAGCTTTTGGGCCAGCCAGCCCCTGGCAGGTTGCCAACCTTGTGCCGGTGCTGGGCGCAGGCTTTGATTATCTCGAAAACATCGCCACCTCGCTGGTGATGGCGCGCTACCCGGCAACAACCCCGCTGGTGGATATGCTTGCCAGCCTGTTGACCATCATCAAATGGACGCTGGTCAATGGCAGTTTTGTGCTGCTCCTGTTAGGGGCCGCGCTGGCGCTGTGGAACGGGCTGAAAAATCGCCAGGCGCGATAATTTTTACTACTACACAAGAGAAATATCCACCATGCTCACGTTTAACTCCCCCGCCCAAGATATTATCCGCCAGCGATTTTCCTGCCGCACCTACAACGAAGCGCCTATCGCCGCTGAGAAACAGGCTGCACTGGCAGATTTTATAGCCCAACTGCCGCCCGGCCCGTTTGGATCGCGCCCGCGCTACAGCTTGGTTGCCGCCACCCACGCAGATCGCTCCAGCCTGCGCGGACTTGGAACCTATGGCTTTATCAACGGTGCCACCGGTTTCATAATCGGCGCGCTGGCTGAGAGCGAAAAAGGGCTGGAAGATTACGGCTACCTGATGGAAGCCATCATCCTGTTTGCTACCAGCCAAAACCTGGGCACTTGCTGGCTGGGTGGTACATTTACCAAAAGCAGCTTTGCTGCGCGCCTGAACTTGCGCGATGATGAAACCATCCCAGCGGTGACTGCGATCGGCGAATTTATTAACCCGGATCAGAAGCGCCAGGGCATTATCAGCCGCATTGCCAATGCCAGGCGGCGGTTGCCCTGGAACGAATTATTCTTTTCTGATACTTTTTCCGTGCCACTTGTGCGTGAGCGTTCTGGGGATTTTCATCTGCCGCTTGCCATGGTGCAGATTGCCCCATCAGCCTCCAACAAACAGCCCTGGCGCATTGTCCAGGCGCGGGGGGGCTGGCATTTTTTCATGCAGCGCACCCCTGGCTACCGCGAAGACCCGCTCAAACGCTTTCTCGGCCTGTGTGATCTCCAACGCCTGGATATGGGTATCGCCATGTGCCACTTTGAACTGACTGCCCATGAACTTGGCCTGCCCGGCGGCTGGAAAATGGTTGAAACCGGCCTCGAACTGCCGGGGAATCTGACAGAATACGTTGCCAGTTGGGTGGAATGACCCGGTATTGAGACGGTTGCTACTGCGCGAACAGGTTGCGCCCGGCCCACGCTGATGGTGCCTCCAGGCCCAAAAGGGCGGCCACGCTGGGGGCAATATCCAACAGGCTGACGGGGCCTGCAATTTCCCCGGGATTAATGCCGCTGCCCGCCGCGATGAACGGGACCAGCATATCGGCATCCTCCGCGCTGCCGTGATTGGTTTCGTGCCCGCCATGATCGGCTACCACGATCATGCGGCTTTCGGGCAGGGCGCGTTTCAGGTTGGCAATGCAGCCATCGGCGTTTTCGAGCGTGGACAGGTATTCAGGCGACATCCAGCCGTGGCGATGCCCGGCAGTATCAGTGCAGCCCAGGTAGACGAAGGCAAAATCAACCGGGTGGCTGGCAAGCATCGAAACGGCCAGGCGCGTCAGGATGGAGTCGCCTTCTCCCAGGGGCAGGTCAAAAGACTCAGCGTTGTTGAGGCAGATGGAGATGTCGAGCGAGCCCGGGCGCGAGACATCCCGCAGCTGCTCCCAGTTGTAAAACGAGGCTGTTTTTCGCCCGGTTTCATGCAGCGCATCGAAAAGCCCCGGCGCGTTCCAGTTTTGTGAGTTGAAAAGATTCCAGCAGGTTTCGTGGGTTTGGGGCGGCACACCAAGGAAGATGGATGTGATGCACGGCAGGGTAATAGACGGGGTGACGCTGCGGGCGCGCAGGCTGTATGCACCCGCGCGCAGCATGGCTTGCATGGTGGGCGCATTGGCCTGCAAGAGCGCATCCGGGCGCATGCCATCGACAAGACACAATAAAATGGGTGGGTTGGACATGGTTTGATCCTTTTGTGAAAACATCCCTTGTAGCGGAATGTTTTGTTGTTCTTACTCGTGTTCGCGCCGCGCCAGTACCCGCGCCGCGCCCGCGATGGGCTTATCGGACACCAGGATCAAATATCCGCCGCCGCCCGCGCCGGAGAGCTTCCAGCCGAGCGCCTGGTGCCGGTATTCCTCGATCAGCGCGGCGACCCGCTCATTCATCATGTGCGGGAACATGGCCACCTGGGCCTCGAAACCCTCGCGCATGGTGCGCCCAAAAGCGGCAACATCCTGCTCCAGGATGGCCTGCCAGTGCCCATCGGCGGCATCGGCCAGGGCTTTGGCGCGCTCGCGGTCGATGACTGTGCCTGAGAGCACATCATAATCTGCGTAGCGTGGGCCGAGCGGAACCAGGTAGAGCGCATTTTCCACAAAGCGCAGCAGCGACTCATCCAGGCGCTGTTCGATGCGCTTCGGCCAGTACTCGCCCGCATACCAGGCATAGGCCAGCCCGGGGAAAACCAGCCCGATTGAATCCTGTGAGCCTGAAATTACCTTCGTGCCGGGCGGGTTATCGTAACAGAACAAGATTTTCGCCAGCTTTTCATAATTTCCCGGTGGGATTTTAACGCCCCACAACTCGCGCATGTGCCTCCGTGTAGATGATGCCATGCCGCTGCGCTCATTAAACTCGATGGTCGGCTCCAGCGAAATCGTCACCACCGGGCCGGGGAAAAACTTTGAGACAAAGGGCTGATCGAGCCAGCCCCCGGCCAGGTCGATGCGATAGGGCAGGTAATCGCGTCCGCGCAAGGCCGTCGTCGAGCGCTCTGCCAGCCCATCGGATGGTTTGCGCTCCAAAATCACGTATTCGATGCCCAGTTCGCGGCACAGGTCGCGCTTTTCGGGGGTATTGCCATCAGCGTTGACCACGAAATAATCCGGGTGCATCTCGCGCAGTTCGGCTTCAAAATCCATCACGCCTGAGCCGCGCGAAATAAAAGCATCCTTCACCCACGCAACCGCCTTAACCATAAACATCCGCTCGCGTTCATCGTTGACCGTCTCGCGCCCTTTCAGGTCAAAAATCGTCTTATCTGAGCCGAGCGCCACGTACAAATCGCCATACCCTGCCGCCTGCCGGAAAAACTCCACATGCCCGCTGTGCAGCATATCAAAACACCCGCTCACAAAAACCTTCTTCGCCAAAGCAACCTCCGAGATAAAAATACTTACCGCAAGGATTTAGACCAATCCTGCACACCTTCAGGAAAATTGGATCTTGATCACCGGGATGGCATTTTCCTGACCATCCAGCACAAGCTGAACAACCGGTCTGTTCCCATCGGATGAACCGCCCTGTAGCCGTTCTCCCGTTTCGAGCAGCGTGAAACTGCCCCCGGCGGCCTCCTCCGGCAACGGCAGGATCCCGTTTTCGGGCAGTTTTGTGATGATGATATAGAGCGCCCCATCCCTGGCCGTATACCGCACCTGTGCATCTCCGGCGTCTGGATCAGTGAATCGCATCCACGGGCGCGTGCCGTAAATGGCCTCGCCGTTCACTTCCAGCCAGGCACCCAGCCCCTTTAGCGCATCCACCTGTGCCGGGTGGATCGATCCGTCCGGGCGCGGGCCAACGTTCAGGAGCAGGTTCCCGTTCTTGCTGACGATATCTGCCAGCATCCGGATCAAATCCCCGGCTTTCTGGTAATCCTCCGCATCCTCGAACTGGTTGTAGCCAAATGAATTGCCAATCCCCCGGCAGGTTTCCCACTTATGCTCGGTGATGTGATCGAGCGTGGCATACTCTGGCGTAACAAAATCGCAGTGGACGGGTTTGGGCGTTTCGCCTTTGGGCATGCGCTCCATCATTTTTGTCAGGATGTAGCGCCCCAACCGGTTGAAAAAGAATTTGGGCAGCTGCATCCAGCGGTCATTAACCACGCCATCGGGCTTGTTGTTGTAAAAATGCGCCCACAACTTGGGCAGGTCATAGCCGGGCGGGTAGCCGATGTCGCTCCACAAAATCCACGGGTCGTAGCGTTCGATCAGTTCCAGCCAGTGTTTTTCGACATAATCAACGTAAGCGCGGCTGGTGGGGCTGCTGGCAATCAACCCGGCCAGCGTGGTGATGGGGTTTTTGGTAAAGCTCCAATCCAGCAGGCTGGAGTAGTAAAACCCCATTTTCATCTGGCGCGCGCTGACGGCCTGGCTCAACTCACCCGCGATATCGCGCGTCGCCTGCCAGTTGGGGATGTGTGGGTTGGTGTGGCGGCTGTTCCACATCAGGAAACCGTCGTGATGCTTGGTCACCAGCACCACATAACGCGCCCCGGCCCGGGAAAACAGTTCAGCCCAAGCATCGGGATTCCATTTTTGGGTTTGCTCGTTAAATCGGGCCGCGAACTGCTCGTAGCGGAAATCTGGCCCGTAGGTTTTGGCATGATACTGGTTCACCGGGCTGCCGGGGATGCGCAGGCTGTTCTGGTACCACTCGGCGTAGGTCGATTCGCCAAAACCCAATTCGCCTTTGAGCATTTTCTCGGCAAAATCCTTGCCATGTGGGGCAAAAGCCGGGACGCTGTATAGCCCCCAGTGAATAAAAATGCCAAACTTGGCATCGTGATACCAGTCTGGCAGTGGGTGGGTTTTGACCGATTCGAGGGTGGGCTGGTAGCTCATGGGCGGTTCTCCTGCTGGGATTATAGCAAAGAAGAACATCAACAAGGCCCTTACTGCGTGGACTTTTCTGTGTTATTGGCGCATGAGCCCCACCCCCCATTTTTTGGCTTGAAAACGGGGGATGGTGGATAACTGAAACGGGCATTGGTTGGGTGAGGAACGATTTCAAAAAAATCGTGTTACCCGTACCCCAGCTTCTTGACCAGGTATTCCATGTAGCGCGATTTCACCTGTTCGGTCGCCATCACCTGTTTGACCGGCGGCAGGCGCAGCACAATGCCCAACACGGCCGCCAGCGCGCGATGATTCCACAGTACCCGATTATCAAACAGCAAGTTCTGGAAACTCCCGCGCTCGATGGACATCATCACCGAGCGGTGGATCGAGTTTAGCGGGGTGATCACGCGCTGGGGGCGTGATCGCAGGCTCAGTCCATCATGCGCGCAGGTGCGCACGCATACGCCGCAGCCCAGGCAAATATCTTCATCCACTTTGGCTTTTTTCATCTTCGGGTGGTGTGGATCATTGCTCGAAACCAGCGTCATGGCCTCCACCGGGCAGGCGCTGACGCATTTGCCGCAGCCATTGCACTCACTTTCATTCACCACCGGCAGGAAGTTGGAGGTTTGTACCGGGTTGAGCATCCCAAACTTGCGGGCGGCGATCATGGCCTCGCAGCAGCACCCGCAGCAGTTGCAGATAAAGTTGACACCCTGCCGGGCATTCTCGCCAAACTGCACCAGGTTGCGTTCATAGGCTTGCTGGAGCAAGTCCAGCCCCTCGCTGACATCCACCGGGCGGGCATACCCATGGCGGGTCAGCGACTGGGCCGAGCTGTTGAAGGTCATGCAGATGTCCATCGGGGCATCACAGTTGCGGCCAACGTGCAGCATCTTGTGGCGGCAATAACATACGCCAATGCCGCGATGCGTGGCTGTGCGGATAACCTCGCTGGCGCGGTCATAATCCAGCACATGCAGGGTATTTTCAGCCGAGAGCACCGGCTCATGGACAAAGACGCGCCCCAGTTGGGTTTCGCCTGTGCCAAACAACTCGCGGATGAAGTCTTCTTCCACATTCAAGTACTGATAGAACAACTCTCCCAGCACTTTTTGGTCAATGTCACCGCGCAAGCGCATCATCGAAAATTCAAAAAATCCGGCCATGGGCGGTGGCAGGGTGTAGGTAGTCTTCCCATCGATTTCAACATCTACCAGGATGGCGCGGCTGGCGAGTTCATCCAACATTTTTTGTGTTTCTACCAGCGACATTTTCCATACCTGGCTGGCGGTTTCAACATTAAAAGGTCTGATCGGCAGCAGTGCCACCAGTTGGGCCTCTCGCTCGCTGAACAGGATTTTCAGGATTTTATAAAGCGTTTCCGAGGGCGGCGCGCCCTGCGGAAAACGATTCAAGCGTTCAACCAGTTCAGTGTATCCGGATTTTAGGGTAGTGTGGGCCATGGGGTATCCTCCGTAAAATCATTTTTATCAGTGTAGATTAAGCGGGGTTGTTACAAAAGTGAAGAATGTCATCCCAATTGGCTTTGTATGTCACCGGCTTGGCCTGGCACAGAATGGAAATATCGTCACACCTGCTCAGCGCGATGGCGCGCCAGGGGTGTTACCAGTGCTCATACCGCACCAATTCTTCCACCGTTTTGCGGATTTTCGGCCCCGGCTGGTCTGCCGGGTAGCCCAACGGCGTAAAGATGACTGGTTCAGCTTCGGTGGGCAGGCGCAGCACACGGCGTGCAGCCTCCACGTTAAAAGCGGCGATCCAGCAGGTGCCCAGCCCCAGGTTGGTTGCAGCCAGGATCAGGTGATCAGCCACAATCGCCGCGTCGATCAGGCGGGCGTTGAATCGGTCACTTTCGCGCACCCAGGCCTGGGATGAAATCGCACAAACAGCGATCACCAGCGGGGCCTGCACAAACCACGGACGCCGGTAAATTTGCCCGATTTCCGCTTCTCGTCCAGCCGTGTGCATCACCACCAGTTGAAAAGGTTGCCGGTTGGCGGCAGTCGGCGCCAGCTGCGCGGCTGCCAGCACGGCCTGCAATTTATCAGCTTCCACCGGGTCTGGCCGATAGGCCCTGACGCTATAACGCGCCGCGATCAATTCAGAAAACTCCATTGCGCACACTCCTTTTTTGTCATTACTCACCAGCGCGAAAAAACCTGTAACCGTTGACCTGCTTGCTGCGTGTGCAGGCATTCGAGCTTAGACTCAATTCTACCTGTTTTAACCTGCCTGAAATACAGCTATAATGACCAGCCTATGGACACTCTTCAAACCGACCGGCTGCTCCTGCGCCCATTAGATATCGCGGACGCGCCCTTTATCCTGAACCTGCTCAACCAGCCATCCTTCCTGCACAACATTGGCGACCGGGGAGTTCACTCACTTCTCGAAGCCGAGGGATACATCCAGGCCGGCCCTCTCAAAAGCTATGAACGCTTTGGCTTTGGGCTGATGTTGGTCACGCTGAAAAATTCCCGAATACCCCTCGGCATTTGCGGCCTGATCAAGCGCGACACGCTGGAAAATATCGATATTGGCTTTGCCTTCCTGCCCGAATTCTGGTCAAAAGGCTATGCTACTGAAGCTGCCTCGGCAATTTTGGCTGATGGCAAAAACCGGCTTAACCTGGGGCGCATTGTCGCCATTGTCCTGCCTGGCAACGCCCCTTCCATCCGGGTTTTGGAGCGCATCGGCCTGAAGTTTGAGCACAGTCTGCGCCTGCCAGGCGATGCCGTCGAACTCAGCCTATATGCCAACCAACCTGCCACCACCCTGGAGGAGATGGAATGAGCCTTTTCCGGCGCATCTGCCATTTTTACGACGATCCTGAATACTTCAACCTGCTGTTAAAGATTGCCATCCCCATCACCCTGCAAAACCTGCTCATGTCCTCGCTGAACATGGCTTCCAGCGTAATGATTGGGCAGTTGGGTGAACTGCCGGTAGCCGCCATCGGCCTGGCTGGACAGCTTTTCTTCCTGCTCAATCTGGTACTTTTTGGCATCATGAGCGGCGCCGCCATGTTCACCGCCCAACTGTGGGGCAAAGGCGATGTTGAAAATGTGCGCCGTGTGCTTGGTTTTGCCGTCAAGATGGGGCTGGCCGGCTCGCTTATCTTTTGGGCCATTGCCGTCTTTGCGCCAGAGTTTGCCCTCGGCATCTACACCACAGACCAGGCTGTCATCCAGCTTGGCAGCCAATACCTGCGCATTTTCGGCTGGACATATCCCTTCTTCGCGGTTGCCTTTGCTTACGCCATGGTCATGCGCACCACCGGCAATGTGCGCCTGCCACTGGCGGTCAGCGTTTCATCGCTGGTGATCAACACCGTACTGGCCTACCTGCTGATCTTTGGCTCATTTGGTTTCCCCAAAATGGGGATTGTTGGAGCAGCCTGGGCCGGATTTTTCGCCCGCGCCCTGGAATGTATCCTGCTCCTGGCATTCACCTACCAGAATCCATCCAACCCGGCGGCTGCCACCCTAAAACAACTGGCTGAATTCGACCCGCAATTCCTGGGAAAAGTCTTCAAACCTGTGCTGCCGGTCATGATCAATGAAATCTTATGGTCATTTGGCATCACCACCTACAGCATCATCTACGCCCGCCTGGGGACTGCCGCGCTGGCTGCCATCAACATCGTCCAGCCGATTGACCAGCTCGCCTTTGTCGCCTTTATCGGCATCGGCAACGCCACCGCCATCATGGTCGGCAACAAGATCGGCAAGGGAGAGTTTGACCAGGCTTATCGTTATGCCGGGCGTTCACTCAGCCTCCAGGTGTTAGGCGCACTGCTGACCGGGCTGCTGGTTTACCTGTTTGCCGGAATATTTTTCAGCCTGTACAAAGTTTCAGCTGACGTAGTGGCCGATGCCCACCAGATATTGATCATCATGGCCCTGGCAATGTGGGTGCGCGCCTCCAACATGACCATCATCGTTGGCATCTTGCGCGCAGGCGGCGACACACGCTTTTCCCTGGTGCTGGATGGCATCGTCATCTGGATTGTCGGCGTTCCAATGGCTGCGTTAGGCGCATTTGTGCTTGGTTTCCCCGTTTATTTTGTGTACGCCATGGCCCTGACCGAAGAAGTCACAAAACTCATCTTTGGCCTGTGGCGCTACTTCTCTAAAAAATGGATGAACGACCTGACCGGCCTGGTGGAAACTACCCAATAGCTTTTGCCGGGGCCGGTCGGTTGCCTGGTGCGCTTTACCAAACCGCGCTATTTTGGCTGGATTTTGCTCATGGCATACTCTGCCAGCGCGGCAATGGTCAGGCTGGGATTAACGCCAGGGTTGGCGGGCATAATCGAGCCATCGATCACGTACAGGCCGGGATAATTGTGAATCTGGAAGTTTTCATCCACCAGCCCCCCGCTTGCATCCGCGCCTATGGGTGCGCCACCCAGGATGTGGGCAGTGGTCGGCAGCCCCAACAGGTTCTCGCCAATCGAGCCGAGCGCAATGCCATTGCTGCGACGCGCAAACTCGCGGGTGAACTCGTGTGAGCCAGGCACAATCGCGCCAATCTCGTAGCCGGGTTCCTTCTCGGCCACCATCCCACGCCGGAAGAGCGTGTAAGCCGAGCGGCCCGAGCGCAGCCGCATGCGGTTGTCGGCGTGCTGCATCACCAGGATGATGGTGGTATTGTGCGCCCAACCCGGCAGCGCCAGCGCCCTGGCAAAATCCAGTGGATGCGTGATCGACCAGCCCACGAAACGCAGCAACCGCTGCCAGATGGGCACATCGGCGTCGACCAGCGGGGCGGCCAGGTAGCGCATCAGCGACGAACCATCGGGGTAGCGCACCGGCTCGATGCGCGTGATGGCATCTGCGTTGAAAATGGACGAAATCGAGACGCCTTCTGAGTAATTAATATCACTTTTGCGCGCCAGCGAGCCCAAAAGCGCCTCCGAGTTGGTGCGGACGACATCTCCCAGCCGCGGGGAAAGCCGCGGAAGGGATTTTTTCTCATCCCGCAGCTTCAGCAGCAGTTTGATGGAACCCATCACCCCACCCGAGAAAATAACATTCCTCGCCCTGACGCTGGTTCGCCGTTTGTTAGCGCTGGTCGAAGGCTGGTAAGTTACTTCGAACTCCCTCGCCCCTTGCCCCTCTCCCGCCGGACGGGGAGAGTGATTTTCTTGTAACCCCTCTCCCGCCGGACGGGGGGGGTGATTTTCTTGTAGCCCCTCTCCCGCCGGGAGAGGGGTTGGGGTGAGGGGCTTCACATCCACCACCTCCACTTCCGCCAAAACCTTCGCCCCCAGCTTTTCGGCAAAATACAGGTAATTTTTGGGCAGCGTATTCTTGGCATTGTAGCGGCAGCCGACCATGCACCCGCCGCACTGTTTGCAGCCCGCCCGCTCGGGCCCTTCGCCGCCAAAAAACGGGTCGGGGACGGTTTTGCCCGGCTCGCCA
>CAIJPN010000201.1 GCA_903822545.1 uncultured Anaerolineae bacterium
ATGTACGCTTATCCTGGCTATGTCACCGACCGTTTAATTGACGTGATGGCCTCCAGCCGACAAGTGCTACCGTACCTTGACATTCCCCTGCAACATGCCCATACCGCTACCCTCCAGCGAATGCGCCGCCCCGCCAACATCGACTGGGTCTATAAGACCCTCGATAAAATGCGAGCCGCTTTTGCCACCAAACCCAATCGGCTGGCGATCCGCACCACCTTTATCGTCGGCTACCCCGGTGAAACAGATGAAGAGTTCCAGACACTGAAAAAGTTCATCGAGGAGATGCGCTTCGACCGGGTAGGCACCTTCAAATTCTTGTTCGAGCCGGGTACCTTCAGCGAAGCGCTCGGCGATCCGGTTCCGGCCGAAGTGAAAGAATCGCGCTGGGCTGAACTGATGGAGTTGCAGCAGAATATCTCGCTGCAAGTGAACCAGGCTTACGTTGGAAAAACGCTGGATGTGCTGGTGGAAGGCTTCGACAACGGCTTGACGATTGGCCGCTCGTACCGCGATGCGCCTGAAATCGACGGGCTGGTCTTCGCCGAGGGCAAAGCCGAAATCGGCGAGATCGTTCCGGTGAAAATCAGCGGGGCAATGGCCTATGACCTGACCGGCACACTGCTGGCAAAACCGATCAAGCTATGAGATTCGGTTAAAAACAAACAGCCTGGGCGAAAACCCCAGGCTGTTTGTTTTTGGCAGGAACTACGGAGTGGGAATTGCGGTGGGGCCTTCGCTGGTAGGCGCCACTTCTGGAGTAGCGGTGGCAGGCGCGGGCGTGGCAGTTGGCGGGTTACATTCCAGGTTCAGGTCATTCACCTTCCTGGCATAACCCGGGTCCTGGGCAATCGAGAAAGACTCAAAGTAATAACTCAAGGATTGGCAATGCTCTTTTTTGTTGCCTTCATACAGGATATCGGCATATTTTAGCAGGGCAATACGATAACGCTCGGCCGCAGTGAAATTGGATGAATCACGCAAGTTGGGAGCGTAACGATACACCTGTCCAAAATAATCCTTGGCCTGGGGCCAATCCAAATCCCAGTAGGATGCGCCCTGGATATATAAGCGAGAGAAGGTGCGCAAGCCGTCGGCATAACCATCCAGCGGGCCAAAGCGCTCCGCTAATGTCAGGTCATAGATACCGCCCTCCAGGCTGGTAGTCTGGGTATACGCACCCATCCCAAGGATTTTCTGTACACCACGGTTACGCAACACAGCGTAATACATGGCATCTACCTGGGCGGTATGGAATTTGGGATATTTCTGGCGCAGAATATCCAGCGTCAACTGGAGATTATCCCAATCTGCGGCGGCGAATTGCGCCTGGGATTGAGCATAGATCGCTTCCTGGGCACGCGTATCAGGCGTGGGGGTGAGTGTGGGAGTAGGGGTCAGCGTTGGGGAGGGCGTCACAGCCAGTTCCACCAGCACTTTGGTTAACAATTCCACCGCGCCTGGGTAGCCTGGATCGTAATTGACGATATATTCGAGCCGCTCTTTGGCATTAAGAAAACGACGGGCCATAAAATCCTGCACGGCAAACTCAAACTGCACGCTCAAGTCAGTCGCGACTTGCGTAGCAGCCAGCGATTTGCGCGCACTGATGCCCGATTGGTACCCGGCAAAAGCGCCAAGCGCAATCACCGCAATGACGATTAACAACCCGATCCAGAAACCGAAGCGGGGTTTAGCGCTTTTTGCGCCAGATGGTTGAGTTTCAACAAGGTTTGGTTCAGACATGGGCGTTATTATAATCCATCCTTAAAGTCGAAATACGAGCCGGGCATCTTTCCAGACAATGACGATGGCGATGACCGCCCCGGCGACCATTCCCGCCAGGGCAGTGATGTATCCTGGCCCGGGTAGGAAAACCGCCAATCCATAAGCTGCTGCGCCGCCAACCAGGGCTGCCACCAACCCGCGAAGTATGGCATCCCACACCCGCAGCGGCTTCTGGATCTGGCGGATAAGCAGCCAAAAGAGCACCAGCGACTCGGCAAACAGGGCAATATCAGCAAAAGCGATGACTGGCGCACCCATTTGCCTGAAAAAGCGCACCGCCGAAAGCCCGATCACTGCATACAGCACCACCCGCAAAACCACTGTCACCAGCGGATACAGCGGCAGCTTGCGCGCGTAGAAAGTGCGCGTTGCCACTTCCTGGATGGCGTAACCGGTGAGAGTCAGCAGGTAAGCGCGGGTCGTCCAGGTGATCAGCACGGACTGGGCTTCATCAAAGCCAAAGACCACCTGCACCCAGGGATGCAATCCTGCCGCCATAACCGTCGCAGCCGGGAGCATCAACACAATTAGAACGCGCAGGGCGCGCTCAATCGTATCGCGGAACTCAACCCAATCCTGGCGGGCGGCCAGCTCGGCCAGGGTTGGCAGCATGGCCGTGGCAATCGCCGTGCCGATGATGGTTTCGGGAACCTGCATCAGCATCCAGCCATTGGTCAGCGCGGTGACGGCGCCTTCTTGCCCCAGTTGCGAGGCAAAATTGTCGCGCAGGATCATCGGCAGTTGGATGGCACCCATTGTCAACAGACGCGGCCAAAGCAGGCGCAGCGCCTCCACCAGCCCGGTATGACGCAGTTCCAGCGCAGGCGTCCAGCGGAACCCGAACTTGATCAGCGCCGGAATCTGAATCAACAGGTGGAAAAGCGCACCCAAGATAACGCCATACACCAATCCCTGGATGCCATAATACGGAACCAGGAACAATGCCCCCAGGATCTGCCCAACATTGTAAGCAATCGGCGCGAGCGCAGGTGAAAGGAAATGCTGGTTGGCCTGCAAACTGGCCGAAACCAGCCCGCTGATGGAGAAAATAATGGTGGAAATCAGGTTCAGGCGCATCAACTCAGCCAGCAGGATGCGCTGATCCAGCGGGAAGCCCGGCACGATCACCCGGTCGGCGATGGGCTGGGCAAAGATGGCGATGACCACCGCCATCCCACCCGTTACCAGAAACGCCAGGTTGGCCACCCGCGAGAACAGGTCCCAGGCGGCAGAGCGGTCTTTTTGGGTCAGGTATTCCGTCAACAACGGGATAAAAGCCATCGACAGCGCCCCTGCCGAGATTAGCGCAAAAAGCGCATCGGGCAGGTTGTTGGCCGCATTGAAAGTATCCAGCAACTCCACCGAGTCACGATATTGGCGCGAGATGATCCCGGCGCGCACAAAAGCCAGCACCTTATCTAATGAAAAAAAGGTGATGATCAGGAAAACATTCCCGCTTAACCGCGAGATTTTGAATTTCGTGAACGGGATAATGATCATAGGGGGTTAACGTCTCATCCAGCCAATCGGTTCCAAACAAAAAACGCCCCGCAATGATACCATTCGTTAATCTGTTTTCGGTTAAACAGTAGTTCCGTTATCCTGTTTTTTCAAACACGATAACGGAACTACCGCAGAACCGGATCACCGGAACGCTTTAATGCTGGTGATTGGCCGCTTCAAAATTCTCCGCGCCGGGCAGCTTGCCAGCCAGCTTGTGCGGCTGGTGGATCATCACTGGCAGGCATTGCGGGCAAAGATGGTACGTTTCACCGCGATACTCCAGCTTCAACAGCGGGATTTGCTCAGAGTTGCGGCCACAGTTCAAGCAGGTTTTTTCAGTCATGGGGGTAAATCTCCTTTTGGGGCAAGAATATCAAAACATCTCCATACCGACTATGACTAAAGTCTTATTTTCCAAAGTCGGGAAACTTCGGAATCCCCGCCTACAGCGTGCCCTTATACATACCGCCATCCACCGAGAGCATCACCCCGGTGATATAGCTGGCCGCCGGGCTGACCAGGAAAACCGCCGCATTCGCAAATTCAGATGGCTGCGCCATACGCCCCAGCGCACTCTCGCGCGATTGCTTCGCCAGTTCTTCTTCCATCGTCGTGCCGTTTTTGGCCGCGCGCGCCGTCATCAGCTGCGTCACACGCTCTGTTTCCGTCCAGGCGGGCAAAATTGAATTGAAACGGATGCCTTCGCCGCCCAATTCCAGCGCCAGCGACTTTGTCAGGCCCACCGTGGCAGCCCGGATGGAGTTGGAAAGCACCAGGTTGGCAATCGGCTGCTTGACCGAATACGAAGTGATCGTCAGCACACTCGCCGCCGAAGATTTGCGCAGGTATGGCAGCGCTGCCCGGATCAGCCAGACGTTGCTCAAAAACGACAAATCCACCGCTTTTTGCCAGGTGGCTTCATCGAACGACTCAAACCCGCCGGGCGGCGGGCCACCGGCATTACAGATCAGGATATCCAGCCCCCCCAGTCTTTGGGCCGTTAAATCGACAATTCTCTGGGCCGCACCGGGTTCCGTCACATCGGCAGGGATGGCTTCCGCCCCGATGCTGGCTGCCGCCAAATCCAGTTTTGCCGCATCCCGGCTGTTGATAGCCACCTTGCAGCCTTCTGCCGCCAGCAATTTGGCCGTCGCCAGCCCCAACCCGCGCGAAGCCCCCGTCACCAGGGCGCATTTACCATTCAAACCAAGATCCATAGCTCCTCCAAAACATCATGATGATGCCAAAAATATACCATCAAACCCAATACACAGATGCACCGCATCTTCTCAAAATTTCGGGGCGATGCTTAACGCAAAATCGCTGAGATGCAATGATTTACTGGTCACAAAACCAATCTGGAAGCCCCAGGAAACCACCCAGACAGGGCGCAACCACAAGCCACGCACCAAAGAGAAAATCCAACAGGGGTATAATCCCTTCATGCGCCCCGAACTGATCAAATTCTGCCCATTATGCGGCACCGGCATCAGCCAGCAGTTCCGCTATGGGCAGGAACGCCCCGTTTGCCCGGCCTGCGACTGGATATTTTTTGCCGACCCCAAAGTGGCCGCCGCTATGCTGCTCGAGCACGATGGGCAGGTGCTGCTGGTGCGACGCGTCAATGAGCCGTATCGCGGCCTGTGGACTCTCCCCGCGGGCTTTGTCAACGCTGGCGAAGACCCCGCTGCCGCCGCCGCGCGCGAATGCCTGGAAGAAACCGGCCTGAGCGTGGATGTGACCGGGCTTTTAGATATCTATACGGGGAGAGAACACAGTCGCGGGGCCGATTTTGTCATCTTTTTTCGTGGCAGGCTCCAGGGCGGGAATCTAAATCCAGCCGATGATGCCGACGCTGCCGAATGGTTCGACTATTCCCACCTGCCGCCGATGGCCTTCCGCGCAACCGAATTTATCCTGGGAAAATACCAGCCAAAGTAAGGCCAAGTAACCCTGTGCGCCGCTCATGAAGAATGGAGGCATTTATGCTGACTGATTTGCGCCCTTCCCCAATTGCCGGACAATGGTATGAGGGTCGCCCTGAACAACTGGCCCGCACCGTGGATGGGTATATCGAACGCGC
>CAIJPN010000202.1 GCA_903822545.1 uncultured Anaerolineae bacterium
GATGCGCCAGGCGCTGGATGCCTACCCCAACCTGGGGGTGGTCTTCGCCATGCGCGAAGACTACCTGGCCTCGATTGACTCGTATGTGATGCACTTCGGCCACCGCCTGCGGGCGCGCTTCCGCATGGAACTGCTGGGCGTTCCCGGCGCGCTGGCGGCGGTGAAGAGACCGGCCCAGGCGGCTGGCTGCGCCTTCGCCCCCGGTGTGGCCGAAAAGCTGGTGGACAACCTGCGCCAGATCAAGGTGCAGAAATCATCGGCGGGTGTTGGCGAGGAAGAAGTGGAAGTCACCGGGCCGTACATCGAGCCGGTGCAGTTGCAGGTGGTCTGCAACCGCCTGTGGGAGAATTTGCCGGAGCAAAAAGATGATGAGATCAATTGGGCGGATGTCGAGCAGCACGGCGACATCGACCGCGCCCTGACAGATTTCTACCAGGATGCGATCACAGCCGCACTTGGGCAGGCCAAAAGCACAGACGCAAGCCTGGCAGTGAGTGAAAATGCCGTGCGGCGCTGGTTTGGCGAGGAATTGATCACCCCGATGGAGACGCGCGGCCTGGTGATGCGCGGGCCGGAGACCACCGCCGGGCTGCCCAACGCGGTGGTGGATGCGCTGGAAGGCCAGCATATCATCCGCGCGGATATGCGCGCCGGGGCGCGCTGGTACGAGCTTTCGCATGACCGCTTGATCGAACCGATCAACAAGAGCAACGTGGAATGGTTCGAGAAAAACCTGAGCTTGTTCCAGCGCCAGGCTGTGCACTGGATCCAACAAGGCCGCAGCGAGGGTTTGTTGCTACGAGAGAATGCGTTCCTGCAGGCCGAGCAGCAAGCCCGCTCGCTGGAATTATCTACAGAAGAGACAGAATTTCTTGATGCCTGCCGCAAAATGCGAGCGCGAGAACAGCGCGATTTGAGACAACGTCAGATGATTACGGGAGCGCTGGTTGTCTCCGTGATACTACTCGCCGTGGCAAGTTTCTTTGGGTATAACGCCAGCCAGTCCACTCAACGCGCCGAACAACAGGCATTTGCGGCCCAAACATCGGAGGCCAATGCCCAGGCGGCCAGCACCCTGGCTGTAAACAATGCAAATGCTGCCGTAACTGCCCAGGCAAATGCTGAGAACAATGCCAATGCCGCCGCGACGGCCAAAGCGAATGCTGAAAACAATGCCAATGTCGCCGCGACAGCCCAGGCAAACGCTGAAAGCAATGCCAAAATCGCCTTTGCCGGGCAACTGGCAACCCGGGCAGAATTGTTGATTAACTGGGATTTCCAGGATGCCCTTTTGGTTGGGATAGAATCATTTCGTTTGCTGGATAACTCGCAAACACGCGGCGCATTGCTGAGTGTCACCAAAGCTCAGCCGCAAATCAGCCACTTTCTTTCGCAACATACAGAGCCTGTCTCAAGTGTAGCTTTCAGCCCGGATGGAAAAATCCTGGCTTCTGGCAGTTGGGATAACACCATCATTCTGTGGGACGTTGCCACGCGCCAGCCCATCGGTCAGCCGCTCAGGGGGCATACAAATTTTGTCTCGAGCGTTGCTTTCAGCCCGGATAGCAAAACCCTGGCTTCTGGCAGTTGGGATAACACCATCATCCTGTGGGAGATTGCCACGCGCAAGCCTATCGGTCAACCGCTGACTGGACATACAAATTATGTCAATAGCGTGGTTTTCAGCCCGGATGGCAAAACCCTGGCGTCAAGCAGTGAGGATTCCACCATCATCTTGTGGGACGTTGCTATGCACCAGGCCATTGACCAGCCGCTGAAAGGACATCAAACTTCTGTCATGGGCCTCGCCTTTAGCCCAGATGGTCAGCTCCTCGCTTCCGGCAGTTGGGATAAAACCATCATCCTGTGGGATGTGGCCACGCGCCGACCCATCGGTCAACTAGCCGCGAATCACAGGAATGAAGTACAAAGCCTCGCCTTCAGCCCGGATGGCAAAACCCTCGCTTCAGGCAGTTGGGATAATACGGTCATCCTGTGGGATGTGGCCTCGCGCCAACCTATCGGTCAACCGCTCACAGGGCATACAGGCGCTGTCTATGGTCTTGCTTTTAGCCCGGATGGTAA
Organism: uncultured Anaerolineae bacterium; assembly: GCA_903822545.1. GTDB lineage: Bacteria > Chloroflexota > Anaerolineae > Anaerolineales > Villigracilaceae > CAIJPN01. Next base: position 2,086 of record CAIJPN010000202.1, read on the forward strand.
AACCCTCGTTTCCGGCAGTTGGGACAAAACCATCATCCTGTGGAATGTTGCTACGCGCCAGGCCTTCGCCCGGCCACTCATGGGGCATAAAGGCGCCATCTATAGCATCGCCTTTAGCCCGGATGGCAAAACCATCGCTTCAGGCGGGATAGATACCGCCATCATCGTGTGGGACATAACCAACCAGCAAACCACCAGTCAACAGTTCGGGCAAAACACAACTTTTTTGCAGAGCGTCGCCTTCAGCCCGGATGGCAAAACCCTCGCTACGGGCGATTGGAATGGGGCCGTCAGCCTGTGGGATGTCACCACTCGCCAACCCATCGGCCAATCGCTTCGAGGGCATAGCGATGTTGTCATGAGCATCGCCTTTAGTCCCGATGGCAAAACCCTGGCTTCTGGCAGTTTGGATAACACCATCATCTTGTGGGATGTGGCCTCGCGCCAACCTATCGGTGGACCGCTTCTGGGGCATATTGATGCGGTCTCAAGCCTCGCTTTTAGCCCGGATGGGAAAACCCTGGCTTCTGGCAGTTGGGATAAGACCATCATCCTGTGGGATGTTGCCACATACCAACCCATCGGTCAGCCGCTCACAGGGCATTCTCTTAATGTATCTAGCATAGCCTTCAGCCCAGATGGCAAAACCCTGGCATCCGGAAGTTACGATAGAACCGTCATCCTGTGGGATATCGCCAAGCGAAATCCACTCTCAATTTCAACCGGGCAAACACGCCCGATACGAAGCGTAGCCTTTAGCCCGGATGGCAAAATCCTGGCTTCTGGTAGTGACGATAAAACCATCATCCTGTGGGACATCGCCAAGCACAGTCGCATTAGTTCGCCGCTTAAAGAGCATTCCAACGGTGTCATCAGCCTCGCTTTTAGCCCGGATGGAAAAACCCTCGCTTCTGGTAGCATGGACACAACCATCATCCTTTGGGACATTACCACCAGACGGTCCATCGGTCAGCCGCTCACGGGTCATACAAGGTTTATTGAGGGCATCGCTTTCAGCCCGGTTAGTAGTACCCTCGCTTCTGTTGGCCGGGACGGGATTATCATTTTATGGGATATTGACCCGCAATCCTGGATTGAAAAATCCTGTCTGCGTGCTGGTCGTAACTTAACCCGCGCCGAATGGAAACAATACGGTTTTACTGAAGAATACCGCGCCACCTGCCCGCAGTGGCCGCTGGATTAAGGGACAGCAGCTCCCTGACATCCAGCGTTCTCTTTCAGCCGTCCACGGGCCGGGATTTGATTTTCCCGGCCCGTTTATTTTTGCACTATAGCTGTATCGAAGCAGATCATCCGATCAGGGAACGCCACATCCCGGCGCTCGGTGGACTGTCCCAAGGGGAATTGAATTACATGGGGTGATGTGCAACATCCCCAACCCAAACAACCATTTTTTTTGCTACACTATCCTTATACTGTTCTGGGGAGTGTTCCTGTGCCACATTCGATCGAAGCCAGCACCATTCGCATTCTCAATTCCAACGGAAAAACTGTTGGGACAGGTTTCCTTGTCTCCTATGACCTGGCCGTCACCTGCGCTCACGTTATCGTGGCCGCCGGTGCCATCGACGGCGACACCATCCAGGTGCAATTCACTGGCCGAAGCGAAAAAATCAACGCGCTGGTTGAACCAAAATATTGGAGAGATGTGAAAAAGGGGGATGTAGCCATCCTGCGGCTGGATTCCGTACCGGATGGTATTCCCCCGCTGCTGCTGGCTCCCGCCGAAAGTTGCCGCCCTGGCAGCGGATTCCGTTCCTTTGGCTACACTTCCGCTGCCGGTATCCAGGGCATTCACGCCAACGGCACCATCGATGGCTACCTGTCCGAACACCGCCTGCTGCAACTGCAATCGCCACAGGCCAACCATGGCATCAGCGGCGGCCCGGTCTGGGATGAAGCGCGCGGCGCGGTAGTTGGCATGATCACCAAAGGTCATACCGAGCTTGGTCGTAACCAGGAAACTACCTTTGCCACCCCAGCAGAACTGTTCTCCGAGATTTATCCAGAACTGAAACCCCAGGCCCGCCCCGAAAATCCTTTCGGCGATCGCGGGCGCATCGATGACCCGGCCCGTTATTTCGTGCGCCAGCCACTGACCCGCGAAGTGCTGGACGAGCTGCGCAAGCACCAGAGCGTCTCAATTGTGGGCGATTCGCAGATCGGCAAATCGTCGCTGCTGTGGTACATCACCCGGATGGGGCCGCAGCTGCTCAACCGCCCCGCCAGCGACTTTGCCTATTTCAGCCTGGAGTTGGTGCGCAGCGAAGATGAGTTCTTCGAGTACCTGTGTGATGAATTGGGTGTGCCGCTCTGCCGGGGATACAAACTTGAAAAAGCCCTGCGTGGACGCCAGGTGATCCTATGCCTGGACGAGATCGAAAAGATGGCCTGGCAGGGCTTCTCGCACGACATCCGCAGTGAACTGCGCGGACTGGCCGATGGCGCCAGCGCGCCCCTGACGCTGGTGATTGCCAGCCGCTCGCCGCTCGGACAGGTTTTCCCAGACAGCCCCGGCATGACTTCACCATTGGCGGGCCTGTGTAACCATCTGTCGGTACCGCCTTTTACGCCGCCAGAAGCCCTGGCGCTGACCCGTTTCCGCTTGAATGGCACAGGCTCCAGCCTGCCCGACTCGCTGGTCGAAAGCTCCTGCCGCCAGGCAAACGGCCACCCCGCAGCCCTGCAAAAAGCCTTGCATGACCTGTACGAAGGAATGTATCCATGACCACCCCAACCGTTCCCTTGCTCGACCTGGCCCCCAAACGCAAAACCCCACTCTCGCTCTGGAACCCGTTGGATTATCTGCTGCTGCTCTATTGGGTATTCTTCTTTCCCCAAGCAATTCGGTGGTACGTGGAAAAATTTGGAACGGTGGAGTACAAACCAGAAAACCGCAATTGGCGCGGATTTTTCAAGCTTTTGCGCGATGATTCTATCCAGCGCAATTTGTTTGCTCAAGGGCTGTTGCTCACTTTACTGGTTATCGAGGTTATTACTTTCGGTTCGGCCATTTTAAACCGAGTATTAAAGATTTGACGGCTTTTTGAGCCAAAATCAGACATCCTGAGTTAATTTTGCGCCAACATTTTCGCGCAGGCTGAAATGTCTTAAAAACCACATCAAAATCGTCAAAA
>CAIJPN010000203.1 GCA_903822545.1 uncultured Anaerolineae bacterium
GCGCACCGAATCCCAACCGGACTGGGTCAACAAGGTTGGCTCCCAGCCGGATGTCGTGGCTGCTGCCGCCCCGGTCACCCCACCCGCGCCGCAGACTCCGCCGCCCGCTGCTGCCCCCGCGCGCAAAGCCGCCGCGGACGATGATGCTCCCGTTGGCGAACTCTCCGCGTTGATCTCTGGCCCTGGCACCAGCTCCAACGAGCAGGATGATGCCATGAAGTGGCTGGAAATGCTGGCGATGAAGCAGGGCGCGAAAGCCGAAGAACTGATCACCCGGCCCGAAGAGCGCACCGAATCCCAACCGGACTGGGTCAACAAGGTTGGCTCCCAGCCGGATGTTGTGGCTGCCGCCGCCCCGGTTACCGGGCAGGATCTGCCTGGATGGTTGGACAGCCTTGAGCCATCCCAGCCGGTTGCCCCGGCAGAACCTCCCGCCCTGGAATTGCCCTGGGAGCAGGAACCTGCACCAGTTATGCCTCCCACTGCTGAGGCCTTGCCCGATTGGTTGACTGCCTCGGACGATGAACTGGAAGCCCCTGTCCAGCCAGTTGCAACAGTTTGGGAACCGGAAATCGTTGAAGAAGCTCCGGCGCAACCGCCCGCTGCCCCGGTCGAAAACGTCGAAGCCTGGTTGCACCAGCTCGACCAGGAAGATGCCAAACCTGCTGTCGATGATGAACGGCCATCCCCGGTGGAAGCTGAGCAGATTGTCGCCCAGCCAGACGAGACACCCGATTGGGTCAAGGCCATGCAGGCTCCCGCCGTCGAACCAGTTGAGCATGAAGGCCTGCCTGATTGGTTGAAGGAACAGTCCGCGCCCCCGGCGGCCCCGGTTGCGGATGAGTGGATCCCGCCTGTGGAAGCATCCGCCCCGGCTGCGCCTGCCGTTGCATCAGACTGGTTCGCGGCTGAAGAAAAACCTGTTGCCTCGGATGAACCTGCCGCCCCAGCGTGGTTTGCCGCCGAAGAAACACCCGCCCCGGCTGCGCCTGCCGTTGCATCAGACTGGTTCGCGGCTGAAGAAAAACCCGCTGCTCCGGCTGAACCTGCCGCCCCAGATTGGTTCGCTGCCGAAGAAAAACCCGATACCCCCGCTGTGCCAGACTGGTTCGATGCCCCGGATGCGTTGGCTGAGACAAAACCACATCCAACGGTACAAAAGCCCGAGCCTGTCTCATTTGGCCTGGATGTGGAATCTGCCCCTGAGCCGGTAAAAACTCCACAGGCCGAACAGGCCCCCAGGTCGGTCATCCGCCAGACCAGCATGCTGGTAGAACGCGATGCCGCCACGCAAAACGCCCAATCCTTGCTTGAAAAAGGCGATTTGCAGAAGGCTATGGCGGAGTATCTGCGCATCATCAAACGAGGACGCAATCTCGAGAGCGTTATCGCCCAGTTGCAAGAAGCCACCTATAAACACCCGGTGGATGTGGCTGTCTGGCAAACCCTTGGCGATGCGTTCATGCACGCCAACCGCCTGCAAGAAGCGCTGGACGCTTACACAAAAGCTGAAACCCTGTTGCGCTAACCCGCATCGAAAGTTTGTCTTGGAGCAAAGCGTTCTTACGTCAGGATGGGCCAGCAGTTCAACGGCTGGCCCATCCTTTCTGTTATGGTAAAATCGCGCGGTATTTCAAAATTCCTGGAGGAAAAAGTGGAACATTCTCTCGTACTCGTAAAGCCAGATGGTGTGCAGCGCGGCCTGGTGGGTGAGGTTATTGCCCGGCTGGAGCGTCGTGGTCTGCGCCTTGTCGCGGCCAAATTCCTGGCGGTCAGCAAAGAACTGGCCGAAGAACATTATGCGATCCATAAGGGGAAACCCTTTTACGATGGCCTGATTGCCTACATTACATCTGCGCCGGTGATGGCGATGGTTTGGGAAGGCCCTAACGCAATTGCCGCCATCCGCCAGACGATGGGTGCCACCCGTCCCTGGGAAGCCGCGCCGGGTACCATCCGACATGATTTTGCCCTGGAAGTGGGCCGCAACATCACTCACGCTTCTGATAGCGCCGAAAACGGTGAAAAGGAAGCCGCGCTGTGGTTCAGGAAAGATGAGATTGTCTCCTGGAGCCGCGACGTGGATAAGTGGATTTTTGAGAAGTAAAATAGCCTGAATGCCCGGTCGGGAACGGCTGTTTTTTTCACTGAATAGATGCACATAGTCGAAGCATTGATCGATAAAAGTCCATTGGTCGCCGTTCGATGCTGAAAATGTTCATTTCTATTGTTCGCATGAGAATAAAAAATCCCTGCCAATAGCAGGGATTTTTTATTCTCATGTGAACAGTTTACTGCAAGCGCAGCAAAACCTTGCCTTCTTTCCACAGTTCTTCCAGGTTGTAATACTTGCGTTGCTCTGGCGCAAACAGGTGCACGATCACTGAGCCAAAGTCCACCACCAGCCAGCCAGCAGATGCTTCGCCTTCACTGCGTCCGCGCATGTTGTAAACTTCGCGAGCCTTTTCCAGCACGCCCTTCGCGAGCGCATCCAGCATCCGATCACTGGTGCCGTTGCAGATAACAAAATAATCGGTAAAAGACGCCACTTTTTGCAGGTCGAGCAGCAAGATATTTTCGCCCTTTTTATCTTCCAGGGCGTCGATAATCGTATGAGCCAATTCTAAAGCGTTCAGGGTACACCTCTTCAGGGGATGGTTGTCAGCGGGGCGCTGTGCAGGCTGGTATAAATTGCTCCGCTGGGTTGTAAATCACTTTTAAATAAATGGACAGTTTCCACGCGCATCGCACCGAGTTCACCCACACGGGTTGTTTCTAAGACTGTGCGGATAGCCTGCGATTCGCTGGTCGAAACCTGCTCACGGATACGGCCAATCGTCAGGTGTGGCGAAAACGGCCGCTCTTCTGCCGGATAGCCAAGCCTGGCACAGGCGCTCTCGATGGCATGCTGGATTCGATTCAGGGTGGCTGGAGCCTGGATTCCGACCCAAATCACACGCGCATGCCGGGCATTGGGAAAAGCCCCCAGCCCGCTGACACTCAAATCAAAAACAGGATGCTGGCTGGCCTCGGCTTGTAAACTTTGCTTGAGCATTTCCACGTTCGAGGGGGCCACATCGCCCAGGAATTTCAACGTCAGGTGGATATTACTGGCTGGAACCCAGCGCACACAACCCTTCAGGCGGGCCTGCATGACCGCGCTTTGGGTCGAAATGGCCTGCCGGATGTCTGCCGAAAGCTCAATGGCGATAAAAGCCCGCAAAAGACTCATGGTCGGATGGGCTGTTTCCCCCCGATTGCCTTTTCCACAGCCTGTTTCAGGTCGAGAAAACCAACTGGCTTGGTCAGGTACACCGAAGCCCCGGCATCCAACCCCACCTTAATATCGGCGGGCATACTCTTCGCCGAAACCACAATCACCGGGATTTTCGCCAGCCGCGGGTCATTGCGGATGTAGCGCAGCACGTCCAGCCCCGAAATATCGGGCATCATCACATCCAAAATGACCAGGTCGGGCATCTCTTCGGTGATAATCGAAATCGCCGGGCCGCTCGAATAAGATTTCACCACACGAAATCCACTGACCCGCATCATTTCGCCGAACATCTCGGCCGCATCGATTTCATCTTCCACAACGACAACGGTTTTGGGGGCTTCAGTCATGAAATGGGTTTCTCCAGAAAAACCTGGCTAAAAATAGCATAATCCGCTGGAAATGGCAAGGATTTATGGAAGCAAATGTGCCTGGTATTTTTCGGCGAACAGCGCAGGCTGGCCACCGGTATTCCAGAACAGCACCGTCTCATCTTTTTTGAAAAAGCCCTTGCGGATGAGATCGATCATCCCGCCCGCGGCGCGTCCCGTATAAACCGGGTCGAGCAGCACACCCTCGAATTTTGCGAACAACTTTACCGCCTCGCGCTCGTTTTCCGTTAAGACGCCATATCCGGCCTGACAGTAAGCCTCGCTCGCCAGCACATCCTGCGGCCCAAACTGGATTCTTGCCCCCAGCTTCTCCGATGCCTCTGATGCCAGTTCCGATACCCGCGCCTTAAGCCACTCTTCCGATTCATCGATGCTAATGCCTAAAACCTGACCCTTGTAACCAAAAACCCGCTGCCCCAATACCAGCCCGGCATGTGTCCCGCCGCTGGATGTGCCAAACACCATCCAATCGGCATCCACACCCTGATTCATGAACTCTTCCACCGCAAAGGCATACCCCATCGCCCCGGTCGGGCTGGAGCCGCCATACGGCACAAAGTAGGGTTTGCGGCCCTGCGCCTTCAACTGCTCAAAAGTTTCCATCTGCACGCGCTCACGGTCAGCGCGCTCGGCCACCCACACGATCTGTGCCCCAAAGAGCGTATCCAGCAGCAGGTTAGCCGAAAGCTGCGCAGGCGGCTGGCCGTTCAGCACCAGGGTACAATCCAGCCCGTTTTTGGCCGCCGCAGCCGCAGTCTGGCGGCAGTGATTGGATTGGGCCGCCCCGGCGGTGATGAGCGTATCTGCACCCTCTTCGATCGCTTCCGCCACCAGGAATTCCAACTTGCGGGTTTTATTGCCGCCCAGTGCCAGCCCGGTCTGGTCATCGCGCTTAATCAGCAGCCTTGGACCGCCCAGGTGAGCAGAAAGGCGTGGCAGCGCCTCGATCGGGGTTGGCAGGTGGGCAAAACGAATGCGGGGAACAGCGTTCATGATTTTCTCCAAAGAATTGGCAAAATATTTCTTTCAGTTTGCCACGTTTACCCAAATTAATCAACCGGGCAAATTTTTCTTAAAGTTATTGCAACTGCCCAGGTTGGATATTTCCAATCCAGTTTGGCAGGCTGGAAGCTCCTCCTCAGTGCATAAAAACTATTGGGCTGTCAGTGTTCCGAATTCGACAACCCGGGCTGATCCTGCTTGCTGGATCAATAAAAAAAGAGCAGATTGCTCTGCTCTTTTGTGAGGCGACGATGGGATTTGAACCCATGATGAGGGTTTTGCAGACCCTTGCCTTGCCACTTGGCGACGTCGCCATATAAAACGATTTGCTGATTGTGGATTGCTGATTGAGCCTGCGTCCAATCTTCAATCCACAATCAGCAAATTACAGAGCGGGCGATGGGATTCGAACCCACGACCTTCTCCTTGGCAAGGAGACGTACTACCGCTGTACTACGCCCGCGTATCGGCCATACTAACTTTTAGCCGAGAGTGCCGAGAGACAGAATCGAACTGACGACACCGCGATTTTCAGTCGCGTGCTCTACCAACTGAGCTATCTCGGCGGTAGATGTTTTCTTGTTAAGCGTGCGTGATTTTACTAGCAGTGTTGGAGATTGTCAAGCAAGATTTTGCACCCAATATCCAAAGTTCTTGCGAATTGGTGGATGATGTGGAAAATACGTGATTTCCCGCGCCATCCACCAATTCTGTATCCTGTTTTTTCTTAACCTATACCCAGGATCTTACTCACCACCGAAAGCAGCACCCCGCCTGCGATAACACTGCCCAACTGACCGGCAGTGTTTGCTCCCATGGCGTGCATCAGGATAAAGTTATCGGGGTCTTCCTCGTTTGCCGTCTTGGCGGCCAGCCGTCCGGCCATTGGGAAAGCCGAAATGCCCGAAGCGCCGATCAGCGGGTTGATCTTGCCGCCGCTGACAAACGACATCAGCTTGCCGAACAGCAGCCCGGCCACTGTATCCAGCACAAAAGCCAGCAGGCCTAGCATCATAATCTTGCCAGTGTCCCAGTTTAAGAAGGATGCCGCGCTCATGGTCGAGCCGATGGCCAGCCCCAGGAACAGCGTCGAGATGTTGATAATCTCATTTTGGGCGGCCTTGCTCAGGCGGTCTACCACCCCGCTGACTTTGAGCAGGTTGCCCAGCATCAGCATAGAAATCAGCGGCGTTGCCTCAGGCACGAGTAGCCCCACCACCACGATCAGCGCCACCGGGAAGAAAATCAGCGCCTTTTGCGAGATCGGGCGCGGCGCGTATTCCATGCGGATCAGCCGCTCTTTTTTTGTGGTCAGCAGCTTCATCAGCGGCGGCTGGATGATTGGAATCAGGCTCATGTACGAGTAAGCTGCCACCGCAATCGGGGCCAGCAGCTCGGGGGCCAGTTTGGTCGCCACAAAAATGGATGTCGGGCCGTCAATCGCGCCGATCACGCCAATCGAAGCGGCCTGGTTGAGCGGGAAACCCAGCGCAATCGCCAGCATCAGCGTGCCGAAGATGCCAAACTGCCCGGCAGCGCCCAACAGCGCCATCTGCGGCTGCGCCAGCAGCGGGCTGAAATCGATCATCGCGCCCACGCCCACAAAAATCAGCAGCGGGAAAAGCTCGGTCTCGATGCCAGCCTTATACAGCACGCCCATCATGCCCTCAGCGGCAGTCATGCCTGAAAGTGGGATATTCGCCAGCAGGCAGCCGAAGCCAATCGGCAGCAGCAGCACTGGTTCGATTTCCTTAAAAACTGCCAGGTAAATCAACACCAGCGCCGCGGCAATCATTACGCCATTGCCCAGGGTGAAGTGCGTAAATCCTTTTAATAGTTCGGGGAGCAGTTCTGCCAGGTTCATGGCACATCCTTGAACGTAATCAGTACCTGTTTGTGTGCCACCGTCTGCCCGGCAGAAACTAGCACCTGGTCGATCAGGCCGCCGCGCGTGGCGCGAATGCTGTTTTTCATCTTCATCGCTTCAATTACCAGCACCACGTTCCCGGCGTCGATCAGTTCTCCAGGTTTGACGAAAACTTCGGTAACGGTGCCGGGCAGCGGGGCGGTCAGGGGTTGGGTGGATGATGCCAGGTTGACGGGGTGTGAGGTGGCCGGGAGTTTTCCTGTTGTTGGGGCAATTTCCAACCCCGGGCTGACTGTTCCGCCCTGCGGCTGGATACCGCTCATTGGGCTGACTTCGAACGCCTCGCCATCCACCCGCGCGATCACCGGGCGCGCGTTGATATCTTCTATTTCCACTTCAAAGATTTTTTCATCGATTTTGACTGTGTATTTCATATTCAAATCCTTTTTCGTATGGCAAGGGCGACCCATCCTGCCATAACAAGTAGCTTTTTCGCGCAGGGCGGGTCGCCCTTACGTTCTACTTTCCATCATGCTCTGCCCGGCAGTGCGTCGCACCCTCGCCCGGAACTCTCCATCCTCCCCAGCTTTTCTCCCAAAGGGAGAAGGGAGTCAGGGTCTCCTATCCTTTGGAGGACTTGTGCCCGCCAGGGTAGGGCGGAGGGTGATGGCCTACCTGCCGCCTTTCTCGTACATCTGGCGGGTGCGCATACCCAACTGCCAGGCCGAGACGATGGATGTGGGTGGTTCGGGCAGAGGGTGGATGTTGGAGCTGCCCTGTTCGGCCAGGGCCAGGGCAACAGCTACAGCCGCGGCGCGCATTTTCAGCGCCGAATCTGCATCGGCAGCGGGGGCAGGCTCAGGCTCGAGTGGTGTTTGTGCTTTTTCGGCGGTTAAGGCTGTCAGTGCGGCCATCATCCACCAGAGCAGGATAATTGCCCCAAAGACCAGCCCCATTCCAAGGATTGTGATTTGTGCAGCGATCCACATGGCTGGCTCCTATACCGGGATGTTGCCGTGTTTGCGCGGCGGGGCGGGCGCGAATTTGTCACGTAGGGCTGAAAGTGCGGCAATGATTTTGGGGCGCGTTTCTTTTGGCTCGATGATGTCATCCACGTACCCGCCCGATGCAGCGTAGTAGGGGTTGTTAAATTTGGCGCGGTATTCTTCGGCCAGCTTTTTGCGCTCGGCCGCAGGGTCGGATGCGGCTTCGATCTGGCGTTTGAACAGGATGTTGGCTGCGCCTTCTGCGCCCAGCACGGCAATTTCGGCGCTTGGCCAGGCGTAGGTGACATCGGTGCCCAGGTATTTGCTCGACATAACCACATATGCGCCGCCGTAGGCCTTGCGTGTGATGATGCAGACTTTGGGCACTGTCGCCTCGGAATAGGCGTAGAGCAGTTTTGCGCCGTGGCGGATGATGCCGCTGTGTTCCTGGGCGATGCCGGGCAAGAAGCCGGGCGAATCGACGAAGGTGACAATGGGGATGTTGAAGCAGTCGCACATGCGCACGAAACGGGTCATTTTGTCGCTGGCGTCGATGTCGATCACTCCGGCCATGGCGGCAGGTTCCTGCCCGACGATGCCCACGCTGTGCCCGCCAATGCGCGCCAGGCCGATAATGGCGTTACGCGCCCAGTTGGGCTGGAGTTCGAGGAAGGTACCCTGGTCGACAATGCGCTCGATCACCTGGTGCATGATGTAGGGGGATGTCGGGTCGAGCGGGATGATGTGGTTGAGTTCTTCATCCATGCGCGTTGCTGGGTCGGCAGTTTTTGCGTAAGGTGGGTTTTCCACGTTGTTAGATGGCAGGTATGACAAGAAATAGCGCGCCATCGCAAGGGCTTCTTGTTCGCTGTGCATGGCCAGGTGGGCCACGCCGCTGACTCCGGTGTGGATGTCGGTGCCGCCCAGTGATTCGGCATCGATCACTTCTCCAGTGACAGCTTTGATGACTTCTGGGCCAGTCAGGAACATGAAGGATTGCTTTTCAACCATGATGATCAGATCGGTGAGTGCTGGGGAGTAGGCTGCGCCGCCCGCGCATGGGCCGAGCATCACGCTGATTTGTGGTACCACGCCCGAGTATTGGGCGTTGCGCCGGAAAATCTCGGCGTAACCACCCAGCGAGCGCACGCCTTCCTGAATGCGCGCCCCGCCCGAGTCGATCAGGCTGATGAAGGGTGCGCCGTTGCGCACTGCCAGATCCATCACGCGGCAGATTTTATGGCTTTGCATCTCTGAGAGTGTGCCGCCATAGATGGTGAAATCCTGTGAGTAAACGTACACCGTGCGGCCATCGATCTGCCCGTAGCCGGTGATAACGCCATCGCCCAGGTAGGTTTCGGTGAGCAGGTGCATTTCATCGCCCTGGTGGGTGATGAAGGGTTCTAGTTCGTTAAATGTGCCTGGGTCGAGCAACTTCTCTACGCGCTCGCGCGAGGTCATTTTTCCTTTGGCTTTTTGCCGGGCAGTCCGCTCTGCGCCACCGCCTTCGATTGCTCTGGCGCGCATTTTGCGTAGTTCTAAAATTCGGGGGTCTTCTTCTATCATGGGTGATCCTTTGTGTAAAATGGAATTCAATTTTTGTGAATTATTTCACAAAAAATAGTATAGCACGCCTGGCAGAATAAAATAGTGATACGCGTCATGACTGGGGGCGTGTCATTTGCCATGTTTTCAGACGCACGCCCCAAAGTTTCTGGAAATCTGGTCATGGTATAATGATTCCGATTCTCACCTCATTTACGAAGGTTTCAGGAGTCTTCCCTTGGCGTTCAATCCAATCAACTGGTTGCTTGGACTGTTTTCCCTCGATATCGGCATCGATCTTGGCACTGCCAACACGCTGGTGTACGTTAAGGGACGCGGTATTGTTATTAATGAGCCTTCGTGGGTCACGATTGAGAAACGCACCCGTGAACCGTTGGCGGTTGGCCTGCGTGCGAAAGAAATGATGGGGCGCACGGCTGGGAATATCCTGGCGATCCGCCCGGTACGCGATGGTGTGATCTCAGAGTTTGATGTTACCCAGGTGATGCTGACGTACTTCATCGGGCAGGTACATGAGCAGAGTGTGGTTCCGCTGCCGCGCCCGCGTGTGGTCATCGGCATCCCGGCTGGGGTGACGGAAGTGGAGAAGCGCGCGGTTTACGACGCGGCTATGTCTGCCGGGGCGCGCGAAGCTTTCCTGGTGGAAGAACCTGTGGCGGCGGCGCTGGGGGCTGGTCTCCCGGTACACGAAGTCAAAGGGTCGATGGTGGTTGATATTGGCGGCGGTACGACCGAGGTGGCGGTCATGTCGATGGGTGGGGTGGTCGTCTCCCGCTCGTTGCGGGTGGCAGGTGATGAGCTGGATCAGGATATCGTGCAGTACATCCGCAACAAATATAATTTGTTGATTGGCGAAGGTGTGGCAGAGCAGACCAAGATGAAAATTGGTTCGGCCTACCCGCTGCCGCAGGAAAAAACGATGGATGTGCGCGGACGCAACCTGATCACCGGGCTGCCTGAGTCGATTGAAGTCTCGTCAATTGAAATGCGCGATGCGCTCTCTGGCTCGGTACAGGTGATTGTGGATACCATCCGCGATGCGCTGGATGAAGTGCCCCCGGAAGTGATCGCTGACCTGATGGATACTGGCATCTGCCTGGCGGGCGGCGGCGCGTTGATCCAGGGCCTGGCCGACCGGCTGGCTGATGAGTTGAACCTGCGCGTCTGGCAGGCCGAAGACCCGCTGACCTGTGTGGTGCGCGGCACCGGTGCCATCCTGGATAATTTTGAGCATATGCGCCATTACCTGGTCAGCCTGGAACGTGGCAGCACCCGCCATAAATAATTCGTTCCGCCGCAAGGTGGCACGCTGGTAGTTTAATAAAAGATGAAAGATTTTTTCTCCCGCTCTGCGCAAACAACCGTGCTTTTTTTGGTGGTTGCCGGGATCTTAGCTTTGGCGCTGAGTGGTTCGCTTGGTTTCGCTTCTCAAGGGTTTAACAGCATCCTGGTCAGCACCCAAACCTGGATTTCCAGTCGTTTTGGCGCTATCCAGGATTTTTTGACTGTGCCTCGTGATGTGCTGGCGTTGCAACAGCGCAACATCCAGCTTGAAGCGGATGTTGCGCGTCTGCAAGCGCAGGTTATCCAACTCCAGCAACAAGTGGCTGAAACCGATGCCCTGGCGGCGCTGGTAAAATTTTCGCGCAGCAACCCGCAGAGTTCATACACAGCGGCTTCTGTTATTGGCCGCGACCCCAGCCCCTTCCTTCACTACATCATCATCGATAAAGGTTCCAACCAGGGCGTGCTGCGCGGGATGCCAGTTGTGACCGAAAAAGGCCTGGTGGGCCGCGTAGATGCTGTTGTCAGCGATGCATCGCGTGTGCAGCTTATCACCGACCCCAATTCGGCTGTGAATGTGCGGCTGGAAAGTGCCAAACGTGAGGCCATTCTGGTCGGTTCGGTATCGGGCGATCTTTTCCTGGATTTCCTGCCCCCAAACTTTACGGTTGAACCCGGTGATGTTTTGCTGACATCCGGTTTGGGTGGCGGTTTTCCTCCAGACCTGATCATCGGCCAGGTGATCAACATTCGAAAACGCGATAGTGACCTGTTCCAGCAGGCCAGCGTACAAGCGGTGGTTGATTTTACGCAGTTGAAAATTGTGCTTATCATCACCGATTTCCAGCCGGTCGATATTACCCCCCTCGTTCCTAATCCCTGATATGAAAAACCTGGTTGCTTTTCCGCTGCTGACGCTGGTGGTCATTATCCAGATGGCAATCGTCAGCCGGATTTCACTCATTTCCGGCACGGCTGATCTGATGCTGCTGTTTTTGATTGCCTGGGCGCTGCAAACCCAGGTGCAGACGGCCTGGCATTGGGCATTGCTGGGTGGGGTGCTGGTGGCTTTTGCCAGTGGGCAGCCTTTTTACGTGCCGCTGATCGGTTATCTGGGCGCGGTGGCGCTGGCGCGCTTTGTGCAGGGGCTGATCTGGCAGACGCCGGTACTGGCACTGTTAAGCGTTACCTTTTTTGCAACGATGCTTATGCAATTATTCACCTTTTTTGTGTTATGGTTTAATGGTGTCCCCCTGGTATTGGAAGAAGCCCTGACTTACATCATTTTGCCGAGCATTTTCTTGAACCTGCTGCTGGCACTTCCGGTACATGCTTTTATCCGTGATCTGGCTTTATGGGTAAACCCTGTTGAGGAGATGGTATGAGTTCCACAACGTTGCCAAAAGCGAATTTTGAACCCTGGCGGGCGCTGGTCATTTACGTGACACTCCTGCTGGTAACGCTTGTCATTACCTGGAAATTGTTCAGCCTGCAAATCCTGGAATATAAAAACTGGAAAGACCAGGCGGACGAAAACCGCACCCGCCAGATCAGCGTCCAGACCCGGCGCGGCATCATTTACGACCGCAATGGCTACATCCTGGCGCGGAATATTGCTTCTTATAACGTGGTTGTCACTCCTGCATCCCTGCCCGATGACCAATCTGACATCCAGCGTATTTATCGCGAACTCTCGGTGTTGATCGATGTGCCTGTTAGCTTCAGGGATGTTGAATATGCCAAAAACTTTTCGGCCTGTGTGCCTGGCCCGGGTATTGCTCAACTGGTGGAACTGGGTGATTCTCTCGCTCCATACAGCCCGGTGCGTATCAAATGCAATGTAACGGATGAAATTGCCCGGGTGGTGCGCGAAAAAGAGATGGACTGGCCCGGTGTCAGCGTGGAAATTGAACCGGTGCGCGATTATCCCACCGGGATACTCACATCCGATGTGATCGGTTTCCTGGGACCAATTCCTGCTGCCGACCAGGCGGAGTATGAAAGCCTGGGATTTGTGGCCAACCGAGACAAAGTCGGCTATTCGGGCGTGGAAGCCTTTTTTAACGATGTTTTAGCTGGACGCAACGGTACGCGTGTTATCGAGGTGGATGTGGCTGGACAGGAACTGCGCAACCTGCTGCCGCCTGTAGCGCCCATCCCTGGCAACAACCTGGTACTGACGATTGATACGCGCCTGCAAAAAGCAGCGGATGCCATCCTTACCAGCGAAATTAATTATTGGAACAACTACTTCTTTCCTGGCACGGGCGGTGTGCGCATCTCCAGCGGCGTCATCATTGCCATGAACCCCAAAACTGGCGAAATCCTGGCGATGTCGTCTTACCCGTCTTATGAAAATAATCGACTGGCGCGCATCATCCCGGCTTATTACTATCGACAGTTGGAGCAGGATCCACGCAAACCGATGCTTAATCACGCTGTTTCAGATGAATACCCCCCCGGCTCAGTTTTCAAGCTATCCACTGCCATTGGCGCCCTGAACGAGGGCGTGATTGACCTGAACCAGATCATTGAAACACCCGGTGTGTTGACCCTGACCGAGTCTTTTTCACCCAACGACCCGGGGCGCGAACAGCAATTTGTAGACTGGACTTATAAAGATGGCGCCAACCCCGCTGGTTTTGGCTCGCTCGATTTCTTCCATTGCATCGCCTACTCCAGCAACGTATGTTTCTACAAACTGGGCGGCGGTTACAAGGATGAAATCAAAAATGGCCTGGGGATCGAGCGCCTGGGAGAATATGCGCGCGCCCTGGGATATGGCGCCTTATCTGGAATTGAGCTTGATGGCGAAGCCGATGGGCTGATCCCCACCCCGCGCTGGAAACGCATCAATCGTGGTGAAAACTGGTCTACTGGTGATACGTATATTGCCAGCGTAGGCCAGGGCTATGTGGTGGTCACTCCTTTACAGGTGTTGATGTCTGCCGCTACCATCGCAAATGATGGGGTGCAGATGAAGCCAACGATCATCCACGAGATCACCGACAGTTCTGGCCAGGTCTTAACCATGTACCTGAACGAGGACGGCAGCATCACCCCGATTCCGTCCAGCGCTACAAGCCGCCGCATCTCTCCCTTCACCCCCACCCAAAGATGGGATGTGACCAAAGACAAAATCATCACCAACTACACCTGCGATTCTGGTTACTGCGAGGAAGTTGGCGATAAAAAAGTGATCCAGGATTGGGTCATCCAGCGTGTGCAAGAAGGGATGCGCCTGGCGATCACGGATGATAAAGGTACGCTACACAAAATCTTTGGCGGCCTGAGCCCGCCACAGTTCACGAAACCCTTCCCGATTGCAGTTGCGGGTAAGACTGGCACCGCCGAATACTGCGACAATGTGGCCCAGGCTGCCAACCAGTGCAAATCTGGCAACTGGCCGCAGCATTCGTGGACATTATCCTACGCACCTTACGATGATCCCGAAATCGCGGTGGTCGCTTTTGCCTATCATGGCGGTGAAGGCGCCAGTGTGGCCGGGCCGATGGTGCGATTGATGATGGAAGCCTACTTCTGCCTGAAATCGCTGGACGCCAACCCCGGCAGCGTTGCGGGGTGCGAGTGATTTCGCTGATATAATCTGCAAACTACCCAAACAACCAACTTATGAGCAATTCGGGCCTCCTCCAAATTAAAGGTATCCGCGATGGGTTAATGGTCACGCTGGCCGATGCTGCCTGGCCGGTTGTGCGTACAGCCTTGCTGAATCGTATCGAAGAACAGCCGGGGTTTTTCCAGGGTGCGCGACTGGCCCTGGATGTGGGCAACCAGGTTTTGCATGTGGCCGAACTCTCAGAGCTGCGTGACAAACTCTCTGAAAACGGTATCACGCTGTGGGCTGTGATCAGCAATTCTCCCACCACAGAGACAACTTCCCAGAACCTGGGATTAGCCACTCGCCTGCACAAACCCCGTCCACAAGAAATGCAAACCGCGCGTGGCATCGATGATGAAGCTGCCATGTGGGTTAGCAAAACCTTGCGCTCCGGCACACGCATCGAGTTTGCCGGGCACATTGTCATTTTTGGAGATGTCAACCCTGGCGCGGAAGTGATTGCCGGGGGCAGCGTGATCGTTTGGGGCAGGCTGCGCGGGGTAGTCCACGCTGGGGCGCAGGGAAACGCCGATGCAGTGGTCTGTGCCCTTGATCTTTCCCCCACCCAACTGCGTATCGCGGGTGAAATTGCTGTTGCCCCGCGCCGCGAGGGAAAGCCTCAGCCCGAAATTGCTCGCATGAAAAACGGCCGCTTACACGCCGAAGCATGGACGCCTGGATAACGTGGAGAGACCAATGACAGGAAAAGTAGTTACAATTACATCTGGAAAAGGCGGTGTGGGGAAAACCACTACCGTGGCCAATATCGCTGTCGCGCTGGCAGCGGATGGGAAAAAAGTGGTTTGCATCGATGGCGACATCGGCCTGCGTAACCTGGATGTGATCATGGGCCTTGAAAATCGTATTGTCTACGATATTGTGGATGTGGTGGAAGGCCGCTGCCGTACCCGCCAGGCCATGATCCGCGATAAGCGTATGCCCGAACTGTTCCTTATCCCGGCCGCGCAAACTCGCGATAAAAATGCCGTCTCTCCCTCAGACATGATTCGCTTATGCGATGAATTGCGCCAGGAAATGGATTGGATTTTGATCGATTCTCCGGCTGGCATTGAGCGTGGATTCCGCAATTCGATTGCCGCGGCAGATAAAGTTTTGATCGTCACCAACCCTGAGATGTCTGCGGTGCGTGACGCTGACCGGGTAATTGGGCTGCTCGAAGCTGAAGAAAAAGCCGCACCCTCGCTGATCGTTAATCGCCTGAACCCAACCATGGTCAAGCGCGGCGATATGCTTGGGGTGGATGATGTCTATGACCTGTTGCGGATCGAAGTGATCGGCATTGTTCCTGAAGATGAAAATGTTATCGTGGCATCTAACCGGGGTGCGCCCCTGGCAATAGAAGCAAAAAGCCGGGCCGGGCAAGCCTTCCGCAATATCGCTCGTCGCCTGAACGGCGAACAGGTACCCTTCCTTGACCTTGAAGCACATTCACTATGGGATCGCATCGCGCGCCTGGCTGGGAGAAAGTAGCATGGACTTTTTTGATCGTCTCGTTGGCAAAAAGAAAAGCGCAAAAAGCGCCAAAGAGCGCCTCCAACTGGTGCTGATCCATGATCGCACCGATCTGACCCCGGCAGTGCTGGAAGCCATGAAAGACGACATTATTGCAGCCATCTCGAAACACATCGATATCGACCCCGATAAAGTGAATATCGATGTGGAGCACGATGGCCGTGCCCAGCGTCTGGTAGCCGATATTCCCTTGCGAGTGGCAACTCGCAGGCGCGCCAGTTGAGCCTGCTGAGTGCAGCCCAACTGGCAGGAATAAAGTTGTAAATTACACACTCTATGCGTGGAGGTTTCTGGCGTCATTTTGACTTCTGGTTACTCGGGGCGGTCATCATCCTGGTCATTATTGGCATTACAATGATTCGTTCTGCCATTGCTGGTAATTTTGAATTAACCACCACCACTCCGCTCGTCAATCGCCAGATCATATTTGCCGTTATCGGTTTGGTTGTCTTGCTGGTAACTGCCAGCATCGATTACCGCACCTGGGCATCTACCAGCCGCCTGTTGTATATCGGTATCATCACAGCCCTGGTGGCCCTGAATATTATCGGTGGAGCCCTGTTCGGCTCGGCGCGCTGGTTCCAGACCGCCCTGGTCAACATCCAGCCTTCTGAATTTGCCAAAATTGTCATGATCCTGGTAATGAGCAACTATTTTGCCAATCACCTGCATGAGATGGATAACCCGCGCTATACCATCCAGAGCTTTTTGATGATGATGGGGATCACCGTCTGGGTGTTGCTACAGCCTAACCTGAGCACATCCATTGTGCTGGTCATGCTTTGGGCCGTTCTGCTGTGGATGGCCGGACTGCCGCTGAAACACCTCGCCGTTTACGGGGTGAGCGGCATCCTGGCAATTGCCATCACCTTCCCAACGCTGGTGGAACTGAAAATCATCCAGGATTACCAGCTCAAGCGTATCTTG
The DNA here is from genome assembly GCA_903822545.1 of uncultured Anaerolineae bacterium. Taxonomy (GTDB): domain Bacteria; phylum Chloroflexota; class Anaerolineae; order Anaerolineales; family Villigracilaceae; genus CAIJPN01. Next base: position 16,454 of record CAIJPN010000203.1, read on the forward strand.
AACTTTGTCGCCCCCGATGAAAATGCCCGCTATGGTGAAATTTACAATATCCAGCAGGCACTCATCTCCATCGGCTCTGGTGGGCTGTTCGGCGAGGGCTATGGACATGGCTCCCAGGTGCAGTTGCGCTTCCTGAAAGTGCGTTGGTCCGACTTTATCTTCTCCACCACGGCCCACGAACTTGGGTTTATCGGCGCGGTGATCATTATCCTGCTGGTGGCCTTTGTAGTCTTCCGCTGCCTGTGGGCCGCCCGGAATGCGCGTGATGCCTACGGCTCACTGGTCTGCTATGGCGTCGCCACACTTATTGCCTTCCAGGCCTTCGTCAATATTGGCGTCAACCTCAAGCTGATGCCCGCCACTGGTCTCACCTTGCCATTTGTCAGCTACGGTGGCAGTTCACTCGTCGCCAACCTGATCGCCATTGGCCTGGTTGAAAGCGTTGTGATGCGCCATAAGGCACTTGAGTTGTAAGTGGAAAGCGATGGGTGGTAAGAACAGCCACCATCCCCAATACTTTCCACTTTCCACTTTTCACTTACCACTGTTTTTGGAGGCTTCTTTGTCTGATCTTCCCCCCGTCCGCGTCCGCTTTGCCCCATCTCCCACCGGGCGTATGCATCTCGGCTCAGCCCGCACCGCCCTCTACTGCTACCTGCTCGCCCGTCGCACTGCTGGGACTTTCATCCTGCGCATCGAAGATACCGACCGCAAGCGTTACGTGGAAGGCGCGGAGCAGGAACTCATCGACGGCCTGCACTGGCTCGGCCTGAACTACGATGAAGGCCCCGATATCGGCGGCCCCTCCGGCCCCTACCGCCAGACCGAGCGCCGCGCCATCTACCAGAAATGGGCTGATAAGCTCGTTGAAGACGGGCACGCCTTCCATTGCTTTTGCACCGCCGAGCGGCTCGAACAGGTGCGCCAGGAGCAGCAAAAGAACAAACAAAACCCGCGCTACGATGGCACCTGCCGCAGCATCCCACTCTCAGAAGCCAAGAAGCGCGTCGCTGCCGGGGAAAAGCACGTCATCCGCTTCAAAATGCCCACCGAAGGCGAAACCCGCGCCGTAGATGTCATGCGCGGCGAAATTACCTGGCAGAACAAAGACCTCGATGACACCGTCCTGCTCAAATCGGACGGCCTGCCCACCTATCACCTGGCCGCCATGACCGATGACTACGAAATGCGCATCACCCACGTCATCCGTGGCTCCGAGTGGCTCTCCACCTTCCCGGTGCATGTCAATGTTATCCGCGCCCTGGGCTGGCCCGAACCCACCTGGATGCATCTTTCGGTATTCCTCAAACCCAGCGGCAAAGGCAAAATGTCCAAGCGCGAAGCCGCCGACGCCATAAAAGATGGCCACTCCATCTTCGTCATGGACTTAAAAGACCTCGGCTACACCCCCGAAGGCGTTCTCAACTGGATCGTGCTGATGGGCTGGGGCGTGGCCGAAGACGATGTGATGACCCTCGACCAGATGGTCGAACGCTTCAGCATTAACAACCTTAACCCCTCGCCAGCTGCCATCAACTTTACCAAGCTTGACCACTTTAACGGTACCCACATCCGCCTGATGAGCACAGAAGAACTGGCGGGGCGCATCAAGCCCTTTTTCGAAAGGGCCGGTTACAGCGTAGACGAAGGGATTCTTCTCAAGCTGACGCCTTTAATCCGCGAGCGGCTCGTCACGCTGGATGACAGCATCCCCTTTGGCGGATTTTTCTTCCAGCCGACAGTTTCCCCCGCCGCCGCTGACCTGATTGCCAAAGACCTGACGCCCGCCCAATCTGCCGAAGTTGCCCGCCGCAGCCTCGATATTCTCTCCAAACTCCCCGATCTATCCCATGCCTCGGCAGAGCCGCCCATGCGCCAGTATGTGGAAGAATCGGGGTTGCAGCCCAACCAGGTTTTTGGAATCCTGCGCGTGGCGGTGACGGGTCAAAAGGTCAGTCCACCGCTTTTCGAGAGTATGGAAATCATCGGGCGCGAAAAAGTTCTGGAGCGTGTCCAAAACGCCATCAAACTGCTCGAATCACTCTAAACCGGCCAAGGGAGCGGCCAAAAATGAGCGTGAAAAAACTGGCAGAACATCAACTCGATACGCAGGATGTGCGGATTTTTTGCGGTCAGTCTCACCCCGTCCTGGCGCAAAGCATCGCCGACGATCTGGGTGTGCCTCTGGAAAAAACCCATTTCAGACGCTTTGGCAATGATTGCCTCGAAGTTCAGTTAGGGGCCAGCGTGCGCTCTCGAACGGTCTACATTGTGCAAACGGTCAGCAAACCAGTTGACCAGCACCTGATGGAACTGTTGGTGATGCTTGATATTGCCCGCAGCGCCGGGGCGGTCAATATTCACGCCATCATCCCCTATTTTGCCTACGCCCGCTCTGACAAAAAAGATGCTCCCCGCATCTCCATCACCGCCCGCCTGGTGGCCGACCTGTTGAAGACTGCTGGCGCGACCCATATTATGACGATGACCCTGCACTCGCCGCAAGTCCACGGCTTTTTCAGCGTTCCCACTGATGTATTGACTGCCCGCAAAGATATTGCCCGCTATTTCCAAAACAATGACAAATATGATTTGTCCCAAACCGTTGTAGTTTCCCCCGATGTTGGCCATGCTAAATCGGCCACCCGCTTTGCTGAAATGCTCAACTTGCCGGTGTTGGCAGCCAGCAAAGAGCGCATTTCAGACACTGAAGTGAAAGTAGGGGGGTTGCCGGATGAAGCTGTGCGCAAGTACCAGCGTGCGCTGGTGTACGACGATGAAATCTCAACCGGTGGCTCAATTTTTGCAGTTTCGCAGGAACTTGCCAGGCTGGGTATCAAAGAGATCATTCCTATTTGCACACATGGCGCTTTTTCGAGCGAAACCTTCGAGCGGCTGGGGCAGCTTCCTGAAATTGTTGAAATCGTTGCCACCGACACCCTGCCCATGCCAAAGAATCCCCCTCCACACCTGACCATTCGACCCGTGGCGCATATCTTTGGCGAAGCCATCTGGCGGAATGCTACCCGCCAGTCGATTGGCGAGCTGTTTACAGGTTGGAAAGACCTGGATGATATTTAACCCGGCTGGCCGCCTGGCGTACTTTGCAAACAAAAAAGGTGACAGTCACCCGCTAAAGTGACTGCCACCTTTTTTGTTTAGTTCTTACTGATTGTTGATCTTTGCCCAGGTGTCTCTTAGCCCCACTGTGCGGTTGAAGACAGGTTTGCCGGGCTGCGAGTCCAGATCGGTACAGAAATAGCCGGTGCGCTCAAACTGGATTTTCTCACCAGCTTTGACATTATCCAGCGCTGGTTCGACAAAAGCATCCGTCACCACTTCCAGTGAAGCCGGGTTGATGATGCTCTGCAGGTCATCGCCCACATCCGGGTTTTCGACAGTAAACAACCGGTCGTACAACCGCACTTCGGCTTTTATGGCATGCTGCGCCGAAACCCAGTGGATCGTTGATTTGACTTTGCGCCCGTCTGGGGCGTCGCCGCCCTTTGTAGCCGGGTCATATGTGGCGTGGACTTCAACCACATTCCCGGCCTCGTCCTTCACCACGCTGGTGCAGCGCACCAGGTAGGCATAGCGCAGGCGCACTTCATTGCCCGGGAACAGGCGGAAATACTTGGGCGGCGGCACTTCGCGGAAATCATCCTGTTCGATGTAAACCACCCTCGAGAACGGCACCTTGCGCGTCCCGGCGGAGGGGTCTTCCGGGTTGTTGACCGCGTCCATTTCCTCGACCAAATCATCCGGGTAATTATCGATCACCAGCTTGAGCGGTTTCAGCACCGCCATGCGTCGCAGGGCGATTTTGTTGAGCGTATCGCGGATGATGGCATCAAACTGCGCCATTTCGACCCAGCTATCATTCTTGGTTTCGCCGGTGCCGGTCACAAAGTCGATGATGGCCTCGGCGGGCACACCGCGCCGCCGCAGGCCGCGCAGCGTTGTCAGGCGCGGGTCATCCCAGCCGCTGACAATGCCCGTTTCGACGAGTTTGCGCACCTTGCGCTTGCTCATCATGGCGTAAGTCAGGTTCAGGCGCGAAAACTCGATCTGGCGGCTGGGAAAAGCCTCCAGCTTTTGCAAAAACCACTCATACAGCGGGCGGTGGATGATGTATTCGTTGGAGCACAGCGAATGGGTCACCCCTTCCATCGAGTCGTTCTGCCCGTGCGACCAGTCGTACATCGGGTAAATGTGCCACTTATCGCCGGTGCGGTGATGGTGAACGTGCATGATGCGGTACATGACCGGGTCGCGCAGCAAGATGTTCGGGTTGGCCATGTCGATTTTGGCGCGCAGCACACGGCTGCCCTCGGCGAACTCGCCGTTTTTCATCCGTTCCAGCAGGTCGAGACTTTCTTCCACGGGGCGATTCCGGTATGGAGAATCGGTGCCCGGCTTCAGGGCAGATTCCGTTTCACTCCACTTTGTACCCTTGGGCAGCGTCCCGCGGCTGGCGCTCATCTCTTCCTGGGTCTGATCGTCAACGTAGGCCAGCCCCATTTTAACGAGACGCACCGCCCAGTCGTAGAGCAGGTCAAAGTAATCAGAAGCGAAAGTCACCTTGGCCCACTTAATCCCCAGCCACGAAGCGTCATCTTCGATGGCTTCCACATACTCGGTGCCTTCTTTGGATGGGTTTGTGTCGTCAAAACGGAGATACAGCTCGCCACCGAACTCTTTGGCGGTGAAATAATCGATCAGGAAGGCCTTGACGTGCCCGATGTGCAGGTAGCCGTTCGGCTCGGGTGGCAGTCGGGTGCGGACATAGGTGTAGCGGCCATTTTTCAAATCTTCGGCCACGGCCTCGCGGATGAAAGCGGGCAGGCGGGAAGTGGGAGTTTCAGTGGGTTCCATAGTGACGTCCTTTTCACGTATAATTTCAAAATAATGGATTGCTGGCGCAAGCGCAGCGCAAGAAATAACCTGTTTATTATAACAAACCGAACCGAGGCAAAATGACTGAACCAACCCCCAATCGCAGCACATTTTATGGAACTTATTTCGACCGCGACTCTGTCCTGCGGCTGGAAAAGTGGTCGCGCATCCTGGCCTGGGCCATCCTGGCGATGTATTTGCTCCAGGCTGCTTATGATGGCGGCAACTCCATCTATAACGCCATTGCCAGCAATTCCTGGCTGGATATGTATTTTGTTTTTAACACATTTTCCCGGCCGTTACAGGGTGCATTGCTTTTCGTAGTGTTGCAAATGGTTGGCAAAGGCCTGCTCATCCTGATGGACATCGAAGAAAACACCCGCCGCGCCATCCGAAAATAAAAAACTCGGCCCTTGCCTTATCCTGTCGGGCATGTTAAAATACCGCCCGCTCGAATATTATTGGGGGCTCGTCTAACGGCAGGACGATTGACTCTGGATCAATTAGTAGTGGTTCGAATCCATTGCCCCCAGCTGCCGAAACACCTTCGCGCCCGCATAGCCAATCACTGGCGCGGGCGCGAGTGATTTTTATGGACTGGAACTTATGCCGCCACTCATACTCACCCCCCTCCCCAATATTCCCCTTATCCGCCCGGGCGACAACCTGGCGGATATTCTTCTTAACGCTCTCGCTGTTGAAAAAATCCAGTTGCAGGATGGCGATATCCTGGTGCTGGCGCAAAAAATCGTCAGCAAGGCCGAAAACCGGCTGGTAAACCTCGCCACCGTCGCGCCCTCCCCCGCCGCCCTGGAGCTGGCTGCCCAAACCGGGAAAGACCCCCGTCTGACAGAGCTGCTGTTGCGCGAGAGCAACGAAGTGCTGCGTGCCCGCATCGGCAGCGCCATCGTCGAACATCGCCTGGGCTTCGTCTGCGCCAACGCTGGCATCGACCACTCCAACGTTGAACCGGCCCCTCACCCTCCGCCCTCCCCCAAAGGGGGAGGGGACTTTCTCCCCTCTCCCTTTGGGAGAGGGGTCGGGGGTGAGGGCGAAGACTGGGTGCTGCTGCTCCCCGAAAATCCCGACCAATCTGCCGCCGAAATCCGCGCCAACCTCGAAGCCGCCTCCGGCGCAAAACTGGGCGTGATGATCATAGATTCGCACGGGCGCGCCTGGCGGCTGGGCACAGTCGGCGTGGCGATTGGCCTGAGCGGCCTGCCCGGCCTGATCGACGAACGTGGCTGGCAGGATTTATTCGGGTACACCCTTCAAATCACAATCGTGGGCGTGGCCGATGAGCTGGCCGCCGCTGCCAGCCTGGTAATGGGCCAGGCTGCTGAGGGCACCCCCGCCATCCACGTGCGCGGATTCCCCTACCCGCTGCGCGAAGGCTCACTCAAAGAACTTCTCCGGCCAAAAGACCAGGATATGTTCAGGTGAACCCTGGCCCAAACTAACGCGAATCTCATGCTTGTTTGGTAAATTTAATCCCATGTTCACCCAAAAACGGAGTTAACCATGAAAAACTTCCCTGAGAAATTTGCCGACTTGCTCAAACCCGAAACCAAAGCCTTTGTTTTCATTGCCACCACCATGGCTGACGGCTCACCGCAGGTCACCCCCGTCTGGTTTGACGCTGACGATGAGCATATCATTATCAATACCGCCGTTGGGCGTATCAAGGATCGCAACCTGCAAGCCCGCCCCAAAGTGGCCCTTGCCATCGTCGATCCCGCTGATCCCTACCGCTACATCCAGGTGCGCGGCCAGGTGGTCGAGCGCATCACTGACGGCGCCGATAAGCAAATGGATACGCTCTCCATCAAATACACCGGCAAACCCTGGGATCTGCCCGCCGGTCAACAGCGCGTTATCTTCAAAATCAAAGCCACCCGATTCGATGAGCATTAAGCAAAATAGGGATATTTTGCATTCCAATGGAAAAGCTGGATTCAGCCGCCCTGCATCAATTCATCCGCACCCGGCGCTCGGTGCGGCGCTTCGATTCTCGCCCGGTGGAAAAATCCACCCTGCTGCGCATCCTGCAAACGAGCATCTCTGCCCCGTCAGCGCACAACCGGCAGCCCTGGCGCTTCGTGGTGCTTGAAAATCCCGAAACGCGCGCCAAACTGGCCGCCGCCATGGGACACGAATTCCGCCACGACCTGACCCGCGATGGCTTCTCGCCCGAAGAAGTGGAAACGCGCGTCAAACGCTCCTACCAGCGCATCACCGATGCCCCGGTCGCCATCATCCTGTGCGCCGACCTGGCCGAAGGCGACCAGTACGACGACAACGACCGCGCCATGGCAGATTACACCATGCTGGTGCAAGATGTGACCCTGGCAGGCGGAACCCTGTTGCTGGCCGCCCACGCCGAAGGGCTGGCGGGCGTCTGGGTGTGCGCGCCGTTGTTCGCCCAGGCTACCGTGCGCCACGAACTGGGCCTGCCCGACCACTGGGAGCCGCTGGCAATGATCCAGCTTGGCTACCCGGCCAAAATCCCCGAGTCCCCCGCGCGCAAGGGGTTAGAAGCGGTGGTGAAATACGTCTGAAGGTAGACAATATAAACACATCCTGAACAAAACCGTTTTCTTGGCCTGGCAATCTGCTCACGCATAGAGGCTGTTGCCCGTCAACGCATCATCTTCAAGCATTACGTAACTCGCTTAAAGACGAACATCGCTTTCGAGAAGAATCTGCATCCTACTCCACAGATGACCCCAACTAACCTGCCACCGTCCACTGTCCACCGTCCACCATCCGTCGTTGCCCTCGCGGGTGGGGTGGGTGGGGCCAAGCTCGCCGATGGGCTGGCCCGCCTGCTGCCGCCTGAAAACCTGACCATCATCGTCAACACTGGCGATGATTTTGTGCATTGGGGGCTGAATATTTCGCCCGATCTGGATACTGTCTGCTACACCCTGGCCGGGCTCGCCAACGCCGAAACCGGCTGGGGCCGCAAAGATGAAAGCTGGAATGTTTTCGAGAATGTGAAAAATCTCGGCGGCGAGGATTGGTTCCGCATGGGCGACCGCGACCTGGCGACTCACCTGGAGCGCACCCGCCGCCTGAAGACCGGCGAGCCGCTCTCGGCCATCACCCGCGATTTTTGTTTACGCTGGGGCATCCGACCCACAGTTTTGCCGATGACAGACGACCCGGTGCCGACGATTGTGGACACCATCGAGATGGGTGAACTGGCATTCCAGGAGTATTTTGTCCACCAGAGATGCCAGCCGACGGTGAAAGGCTTCAGGTTTGACGGGGTCGAGAGGGCACAACCCGCTCCGGGGGTGGTGGAAGCTATCAGATCGGCAGATGTGATTGTTTTTTGTCCGAGTAACCCGTGGGTGAGTATTGACCCGATTCTGACGGTAATACGCGCCCTCACCCCTAACCCCTCTCCCGCAGGGAGAGGGGGACAAGACTCCCCTCCCCCGCAGGGGGAGGGGACGGGGGTGAGGGCAGCCGTTGCCGTCAGCCCGATTATTGGCGGGGAGACGGTGAAAGGCCCGGCGGCGAAGATGTTCAGGGAGCTTGGGATAGTACCAAGTTCACTGGCGGTGGCCAGGCATTACGGGCGGGAAATCTTAACGGGATTTGTGCTCGACTCGGTCGATGCCGAATGGTCAGGCGAAATTTGCCAGCTTGGCATCCAGCCTTTTTCCACCGACACGCTGATGAAAACGCCAGAAGACCGGTTGCGGCTGGCGAAAGATGTGCTACACTTTGTTGAGAGCCTTTTATGACGATTTGGGCGATTGTCCCTGTGAAACCCCTGCGCTTGGGCAAATCACGCCTGGCTGGAGTGTTGAGTGACCAGGAACGCGCGATTTTAAACCGGCTATTCCTGGAAAATACGCTGGATATTTTGCGTCGCATCCCCGAAATTGGTCAAACGCTGGTGGTGAGCCGTGACCCGGCGGCGCTGGCGGTGGCCCGCGAGTTTGATGCTCGCACGGTGCTGGAAGATGGCAGCCCCGACCTGAACGGGGCGCTGACCCGGGCGACGATCCTGGCGCGGAATTTTGCCCGGCGCGGGGTGCTGGTCATCCCGGCGGATATTCCACTGCTCAGCCCGGATGATCTGCGCGGGATGTTCTGCTGTATGGATCGCAGCCCATGCGTGGTGATTTCACCAGACCGGCACAAGGATGGCACCAATGCGTTGATGCTTTCGCCCGGTGGGATTATCCCGTATAAATACGGACCGGGATCGTTCCAGCGGCACTGTGACCTGGCCCGCAAGGCCAACGCCAACCTGGAGATTGTTTACAACCACAACCTGGCGCTGGATTTGGACACCCCGGCTGACCTGAACCTTTTACAATCTTTTGAGCGGTTTAAGATGCTGACTTCATAATCTTGTAAAGCAAATCTATAGGTTTGCTTTATACTCCACGCTGCAATATTTTTTTCAAAGGAGAAAATTATGTCCCGCGTTGCTCTTTACTTGCAAGATTCTCATGATCTGCGTGACGGTCTGGATTATGTGCGCTATGCTGAGCAGAAAGGCTTTGAGGCTGTTTGGCAGGCCGAATCGCGGTTGGTGCGCGATGCGATTGTGCCAATGGCGGCTTATGCTGCTGTGACCGAGAAGCTGAAGGTCGGTTCAGGCGTTATCAACAACTGGACGCGCAACATCGGCCTGCTGGCGGCCACCTACCTGACGCTGGATGATCTGGCCCCCGGCCGCATCATCTGTGGCATTGGCGCATGGTGGGACCCGCTGGCCAAGAACGTTGGCATCGACCGCAAAAAGCCGCTGACCGCCATGAAAGAGACGGTTTTGATCATGCGCCGCCTGCTGAATATGGAGCGCGTCAGCTTCGATGGTGAGTTTATCCATGTCAACGGTATCGAACTGGATGTGGTGCATGGCCGCCGCGAGCCGCGCAACGTGCCGATCATGATCGGCGCTACTGGCGATATGATGATGGAATTGACTGGCGAAGTGGCCGACGGCGCGGTGCTGAATTACTGCGTCCCGCCCGAATACAACGACAAGGCGCTGGAACTGCTCGAAAAAGGCGCAAAAAAGGCCGGGCGCAAGCTGGAAGACATCGACAAGCCCCAACTGGTGGTCTGCTCGGTGGATGAAGACCACGACAAAGCCTACGATTACACCAAAATGCTCTTGTGCCAGTACATGGCCCAGCAGCCGCACATCGCCAAGGCCAGCGGCGTATCTGATGAAGTGGTGCACGAAATCCAGTCGATTTTGGGCTGGCCTGCCACCAAGGAGCAGATCAACAAGGCCAAGCACCTCGTCCCCGATGCGCTGGTGGATAAAATCACCGCATCTGGCACACCCACCGAAGCCCGCGCCAAAGTGGAAGAATACAACAAGCGCGGCTGCGACTGCCCGATCCTGTACCCGGCGGGCGGCAACGTGAAGCTGCTCATCGACACCTTCGCCCAGGCATGATCCGCAAAGCCCGGCGCGATTTCTCCGAACTTTCAGCGCCAGCCGCAATTGGGCTGGCGCTGCTTCTATCTGTAATGGTAAGTGGTGCGCTGGCCTTGTTCAGCATCCTCGACCCGGTCAACAATACCACCATCGCGCTGTTTTACCTGCTGCCGGTGGGCGTCAGTGCTTCACTGTGGGGGCTTCAGGCGGGGATTGCCTCGGCAGTGGCATCGTTCCTCGGCTTTAATTTCCTATTTATTTCTCCGACATACAGCTTTTACGTAAAAGACCTCCAGGATTTGGTGGTGCTGCTGGCCGTCCTGGCGGGAATCACCTACTGGCTGACCATTCGCGGGCGCTGGGAATCGGCCCAGGTGGCTTTTGCCCTGCTGGGAGTCTTCCTGATGCTGACCATCGTCATGTTCGTCGGGCTGGTGCTTGCCCAGACCCGGAATGTGACTCTCGAACACGCTGTCGAAACCGTGACACAACCGGCCAGTATTGGGGAGGCGCTTGCCCAAGCCTGCTCCTCAACTGGGTGGTGCACCCAACGAGACGAAAAAGGGATAAAATCTAATCGTCTTCTGTTTGGGCAGAGGACGATTTTTTTTCTTGACACTTTCTTGATATGCTCGCATATGCTTCTTCTGTAAAATTGTTTTCCTTGCCGTGAGAAAGCAGGGTTTTTCCTGAAGTTGTAGCGCGTGTCAGCCCTGCGCAAAATACCTTTTCTTAGAAAGCCCTGTCGCCGTGCGTAAGAGCATGGCCGGGATGATATATAATTACTTCAACAACCCAACACCAATTCCTGATGTGAGCGGAACGACAGACCTCCGCCCAGCGGAAATAACAACAAGGATGGTCACCATGACCGAAACCAGTTCACCTACCAGTCACCTGCGCATCGAATTCCAGGAAAAACAGGCAGTTTTCAACGCCCAGACAGCCATCGTCCAGCGTTTTATTGAAGCCCAGGCGCGCAATATTGCCGATGCGCTGATCGAACACCGACCCCAGGCCAGGTTTACCCTGCCCGACCGGATTGTGTCAGAAATCCCGAAGATCGACCAGCCTGCCTCGATGACGGTTCCGCCCGAATCGCGTGAGCAAACAGTGGGCGGAATGCGCAATCGTTTTTCGCGCAAGGATGTGAAGGACGATATCCGCCACCGCCTGAACGAGTTGGAGCAATCACCCGACCGCGCTATTTCTACCAGTGGCGGGCTGTTGCGCTATACAGCGGCCATGCACATGGTTCACAATATGCTGCCGGCTGGGCGTACTGTCACCTACCGGGCAGATGAAGATGAGGATGTGCCCACCATCCCGGTTGCAGATATGGAACCGGAATCGGCCATCACCCAGGCCAGCGATGCCATTGCTGAAGAAGGCAAGGCAGATGAAGGGCGTGGGACACTTCAGGTGCCATTTGTCCCGGCTGCGCGGCGATTTTACCTGCCGCAATGGGTGGCTTTTGATGATAAAGGCAAACTGCTGGTTGGCAGCATCAAAGAAGCCGAGGCGCACCTGGCTTCGATGCAGAGGTATGTCGAAATCTTGCATGCGGCTTCCTCCTTGGCTCCTTACATGATCGCAGATGATGAATACCAGCAAAAACGCTATGGGATTCTCGGACAGCTGATTAACCAGGGCCGGGCGCTGGCGCGCTACAAGACCCAGGAAATCATCAAAACCATCAACGAGCGCGCCCGGGCGGGCTCACTCAATCGCGGGCTGACGTTGACCCTGCCTTATTATGACGACCAGGCGCTGCACATGGAAGAAACCAATTTCGAGGTAATTCCTGCCGGACGTATCATGTTCGTTCCGGCTTTTGTGGTGCGGGCCGCTCGTGAAGAGGCCGCCAAACGCCTGCAAGATACCCGTTTCAACACATCCACACGCAAACATTTGTTGGCCGAGCTGAAAATGCTCGAGGATGCTTTTTACCAGCCTTCATAAAAAGTATCATTGCGGTCTGCATAACGGAATGATTCAGTATTCCGGGCTGGCAGGCCGCAATGGTATTTAACTTTTAAGAAAATTCCGAGCAGGTACCCCATGATTTTATTCCCTATCTTGATCCTGGCCGTTATCGTCTATGTTTCCTGGCGCATTGCCCCGCGTGAAAACCAGGAAGATGCGCATGTGCATGGTGCGGGCCAGGTGGGCCTGTTGGCTGCCCTGGCGCTCTTTGGCGTGGATTATTACACATCTTACTTTTACGCCACTGGCGAGATGATGGAAGCTCTGCACCCCTATGGCCTGGAGCACCTGGCCTATTATGCCGTGGCTGTAATTGGGATTGCCAACCTGGTTTTTGGCGCTTTGTATATGTACTCGTTGGGAATTTTCAACGAGGGCGGCGGTTCATTTACTGCGGCCATGCGCTACCTTGGCCCATCACTAAGCCTGATCGTGGCCGTGGTTTTGCTGCAAGATTATATTTTTACCATCGTGGTTTCCACGCTCTCCGGTGTAGACCAGTTGCTCTCGCTCCAACAGGCGGGCGACATTGAGTGGTACTGGCATTTCCTGATCGGCGCGGCGATGGTTGGCGTCACCTGGTATATCACCATTCGCGGGCGAGGTGAATCGGCCCAGGTGGTCTTCACCGGCCTGAGTATCTTCGGGCTGTTGACCGTCGCCATGATGATTGGCCTGTTCATTGCCAAAGCAACCGGTGTTGACCCGCTGCCATCCGAAAAACTTGGCGGGCCGGCACCATCCATCTGGCAGGCCCTGTTCCACATGCTGGCAGCTTCTATGAAGGGGTTGGTGGCGCTTACCGGCCTGGAAGCCATGTCCAATGGCATCCAATTCGTTATCGACCATGATGCGCCCATCGTCACCTGGGGCCGCAAACGCTTCCCGCAGCTTGAGAAAATCTGGCATTTTTATAGCGGGAAATCGGGCGTAGGCCGTTTTGTGCAGACTTCCTTCCTCCTTTACGGCGCTGTCACCACGTTGATGCTGACCTATTTCGCCATCTACTTCCAGGCTTTCGACGGTGTCGAAGGCCGCAGCCTGGTGGGCAACCTGGCCTTCATCGGCTTTGGGGTCATTCCCTACGGAACAATCCTGTTCTGGGCTTACCAGATTTTGGCTGTAGGGTTGCTGACCGCTGCATCGATGACCGCTTTCCAGGATTTGCAAGCCATTACCTGGCGCAACGTTGCCATTGGGGAACTGCCCGAAGTGGTGGTATACCGCAACCCCAAAGGCACCTTCACCCGCCCTGTCACGGCTGCGGCCATCGTCTCAATCTTGATTCAATTCCTGGTGCGTGGCAATACCAGCGCTGCGGTTCCCTACTATGGTGTGGGCGTGTTCATGCCCATCGCCGTGATGGGGCTGGCCTTGCGCGAACACGTAAAAAAGACCCTTACTGGTCGGGAACGCACCATCGGCTTGTTTGGAACGACTTTCGCCACAGCCCTTTCTACCTTTATTTTTGTCGGGCAGATCGTTACCAAATGGGACGAAGGCGGCTGGGTGGTGCTGATCGTTTTTACCACCCTGATCTTGCTGGCGCACGCCATCCTGCTTTCCCCGGCGGGCTACCGCGATCCCGAAGATATCCACCGTGTCATCCGCGAGAAATCGCGCATCCAGGGTGCGATGGGCAACATCGTGGAATGGCAATCGCTGCGCATGCAGGAATATCGCTATAGCCTGGTAATCCTGATTGCGCGCTTCTTTGGCATCTTTGGTATTTTCAAACCAACCCGTTTTGAAGAACAGGCTGTTCCCATCCCGGCTGGACAATTTGAAGCCGCACTGGCACACAGTGAGGAAGAAACCTTCCTGGATCAATACCTCGAAAAGCCCGAACCGCGTGTGGGCGGTGCGCCCAAAGAATCTGCGCCTGGTGAAAACAACCAGGAACAGGAGTAAAATCACAGCGGGAGACCAGACAAGTCTCCCGCTTTTGCCCTATGCCCACTGAACCGATCTTCAGCCTGCGACCGCAGGATGTTCTCAAAGCGCTTGAAACCACCCCCGATGGTCTGGACACAGCCGAAGCTGAGTCAAGGCTGTCACTGTATGGGTTGAACCTGCTCTCGGAGCAGCAAAAAGCGCCGTTTTGGGAAAAATTCATCGAACCGCTTATGCACCCCCAGGCCGGGATCCTGCTCCTGGGCGCGATACTGGCTTTTATTGGCCAAGATTCGGTGCTGGGCGGCGTTATCTTGATATTGACTCTCTCCAACGCTTTTTTCTCCTTCTGGCGCGAACACCGCGCTGAACAGGCTGTTGAAAAACTCCAGCAAGTGCTGCCTGCTTATGCCCACATCATGCGCAATGGCGAAGAAGAGCACATCCCCGCCCGCGAGGTTGTCCCTGGTGACGTGCTGATCCTGGCCGAAGGCGATAATATCCCTGCCGATGCGCGCGTGATCGAAGAATATGGCCTGCGCACAAACAACTCCACATTAACCGGTGAATCTGTTGCCGCTCGCAAAGTGGCCGACGCATCATACCAGACCGGTATCAGCGAACTGGAACAACCCAACCTGATATTTGCCGGAACATCCGTCGCCGGAGGGACAGGCCGCGCGGTGGTGTATGCCACTGGCATGCTCACCCAGTTTGGCCGTATCGCCCGCCTGACCCAATCGATCGAAGATGAGCCCAGCCCCTTCCAAACCGAACTGCGCCAGGTGACGCGCTTCATCACCTTCATCGCAGTTGGGCTGGGGGCGGTTGTCATTGCTGTCGGGCTGACCTCTGGCCTGGATACTGGAACCGGAACCGATCTGTATCTCTTCGCCCTGGGTGTGATGATCGCGGCCATCCCCGAAGGGTTGCCTGCCACCCTCACCCTTTCGCTGGCTGCGGCGGTTCAACGCCTGGCACAAAAGGGCGTGCTTGCCAAAAAACTCAACATTGTCGAGACGCTTGGCAACGTGTCGGTCATTTGCACCGATAAAAGTGGTACGCTCACCCAAAACCAAATGACTGTGCGCGAAATCTGGGTGGCGCGCCAGCGTATCAAAGTTACTGGTGTGGGTTACGAAACCAAAGGCGACTTCATCCCCAACCCGGTCAACCAACCCTATGAAGAAGACCTGATGGCCCTGATGGATGCCGCCTGCTGCTGCAACAACGCCCGCCTGAACCCGCCCACCCCCGAACACCCCACCTGGAGCAGCCTGGGCGACCAGACCGAAGCTGCGCTGAAGGTAACCGCCCTCAAGGCCGACCGGAAAATCGAAGTCGCGGCCAATATGATTTACCCGCGCGTGCATGAAATCCCCTTCGATGCCCGGCGTAAACGTATGACCACCATCCACCGCGACAGGGAACGCGAATTTGCCTTTGTCAAGGGCGCACCCCGCGAAGTATTACAACTTTGTACCCACATCCAAATGGAACAGACCATCGTTCCCCTCGAAAACAGCCTGCGCGCCGAAATCCTGGCCGCCAATGATGATTACGCCCGGAGCGCCCTGCGCGTCCTGGCATTGGCCCGCCGCGAACTGGAACCCCAGCCTGGGGCCGCCTACACCGCCGAAAAAGTAGAACGCAACCTGGTTTTCCTTGGCCTGATGGCGATGATGGATCCGCCCCGCCCCGAAGTCGAAGCCGCCATCAAAACCTGCCGCGAAGCCGGCATCCGCATCGTCATGATCACTGGTGACTATGGCCTGACCGCCGAATCGCTGGCGCGGCGCGTGGGCATGCTCACCGGCCCAAACCCGCGCATCATCACCGGCGCAGATGTGGACGAAATGAGCGACCACGATCTGCAAAAAGCCCTCAGCGGCGAAGTCTTGTTTGCGCGCATGGCCCCAGAACACAAAATGCGCCTGGTTTCCACCTTCCAGGCCCTTGGCGAGGTTGTAGCTGTCACCGGAGATGGCGTCAACGATGCCCCGGCCTTGCGTAAAGCCGATGTTGGGGTGGCGATGGGGGTTGTTGGTACCGACGTTGCCAAGGAAGCCGCCGACATCATCCTGACCAACGACAACTTTGGGGCCATCGTTTCAGCCATCGAAGAAGGTCGTGCCATCTACGATAACATCCGCAAATTCATCACCTACATCTTCTCCAGCAACGTGCCAGAGATCATGCCTTTCATCATCAACGCCAGCTTTCCCACCATCCCGCTGGCACTCAACGTCCGGCAAATCCTGGCAATCGACCTCGGCACCGACATCTTTCCAGCCCTTGCCCTGGGCATGGAAAAACCCGAACCCGAAGTGATGAAACGCCCGCCACGCAAACGCGGCACCAAACTCATCGATAACGGCCTGCTGGCGCGCTCCCTGCTCTGGCTGGGGATGATTGAAGCTGCACTGTGTTTCCTGGGATTTTTCAGCGTTTTTGCGCTTTCTGGCAACTGGGAATTGCTCAAACTGCCCTTCGCCCCGCCGCCTTTCCCACTGATCCCCGAACTTCTACTCGACAGCAAAGTCGTTACTGCAATGGCGATCACCATCTACCATGCCGGGGTCGTTATGGCGCAAATGGGCAACGCCTTTGCCAGCCGCACCGAAAAAGCCCATAACACTACCCTGGGCTGGTTCAACAACCACTACCTGCTTTTTGGCATCCTGGTAGAATTCCTGGGCATCTGGGCCATCACCAACTTTGGGTTTCTCTCAACCCAATTTGGACACGTTCAACTACCCTGGCTGTATTGGGGCGGATTAGCATTCTACCCGCTCATTCTGTATAATCTGGAAAGCATCCGCAAAGCCTTCGCGCGCCGCAGCGATGCACGCGCCAACCGGTCTCAAGCCTGAAAGGAGAAATAGATGAAAGTTATTGTTATGGGTTGTGGCAGGGTCGGTTCGCAAGTCAGCGTACTCCTGAGCAATCACGATCACAATGTGACCGTGATCGACCATCGCGATGTTGATGGTCATATGCGCCTTGGCCCTACCTTCAAAGGCCAGGTTATCAGTGGGTTGGGCTTTGACCAGGGTGTGCTGCTTGAAGCCGGCATCAAAAATGCTGATGCTTTCATCGCTGCCAGTTCATCTGATAATGCCAATGTAGTGGCAGCGCGTATCGCTCGCAACATCTTCCATGTGCCACGTGTCATCGCCCGCATGTATGATCCACGCCGCGCCGAAATCTACCAGCGCCTGGGCCTTATGACCATCTCCAGCACCGATCTGGGCGTCCGGCAGATCTACGAAATGGTCACGCACACCGACCTGGATGTGCTGCACAAATTTGGGCGTGGTGAAGTCTCCATGCTGGCGGTGGAAGTCGATTACAACCTTGCGCGCCGCACTGTGCGCGACCTGGCCATCCCAGGCGAAGTCACCGTCATCTCCGTAACGCGTAACGACCGGGCCTTCATCCCATCTGGCGGCACTGAATTCCACGAGGGCGACATCCTGCACCTGGCAGTTCTGTCAACTTCAATGACCCGCCTGGAAGATATGCTCGGCATGGAAAAGAGGGGTTAACCTATGCACGTTATTATCGTTGGCGGTGGGAACACTGGTTCCTACCTGGCAAAAATGCTCGTAGAAAACAGACACACGGTACGTGTCATCGAAGAACGCCCGGCCCTGTTACAAAAACTATTCGCCGAAATCCCTTCAGAATGTATCATTTCAGGAGATGGCAGCGCCCCATCCATCCTGGAACAGGCCGGTATCACCAAAGCTCACGTACTGGCCGCCGTCACCGGCAGTGACGAAACCAACCTGGTGATCACCTCGCTGGCTCGTTTTGAGTTCAACGTCCCACGTGTGATCGCCCGCATCAACAACCCCAAAAATGCCTGGCTCTTTACTAAAGAAATGGGTGTGGATGTAGCCCTCAACCAGGCAGACATCCTGGCGCATCTCGTTGCCGAAGAGATGTCGCTGGGCGATATGATGACCCTGCTCAAGTTGCGGCGCGGCAAATACTCCCTTATCGAAGAGAAAGTCCACCCTTCATCTTTGGCCTGCCGCAAAAAGCTGCGCGACCTGTCCTTGCCCACCGAATGCACCATCGTGGCGCTCATCCGCAATAGCGAATTGATCATCCCGCATGGCGATACCGTCTTCGAGCCTGCTGATGAAGTCCTGGCGCTTGTCCACCAGCCGCACCTGTATGAATTCGCCGCGCTGCTGGCCCCGCAAGGCCCGATTGCGCGCTAAGATAACGCTATTAGCTCATCTGGAACTTAACCTAAATAACCCAAGTTGCTACCTTGATATGTCAAACTGCCTTTTTGCAAGGAGTTCCCTCACCCCGGCCCTCTCCCAAAGGGAGAGGGGGGTAATTCCCTTCCCCCGCCGGGGGAAGGGCCAGGGATGAGGGCGATTGCGCCAAA
>CAIJPN010000204.1 GCA_903822545.1 uncultured Anaerolineae bacterium
CAATTCCGGTATTTTGAGCAGGTAGGTTGTGGCCTTTTTGCGATTCTTGGTTTTGACGCCCAGTTCTGGCCACTGTTTGAGTGAAAAATCATCAAAGTTGATAGCAGAAATGGGTGAGGTAACGGCTGCGCTGGCACGCTCACCGGTCAGGAACAGGTGGAGTTGTGATACTGTTGTGAGGTTGCCAATGTGAAAAGAAAGATTGTTCTTGCGGGAGCGAAGTTTCTCAAAAGCCTGTTTGCCTTTTTCTGGATAACAGGTTTGCGGTGTTGCTTAATCATGCTTGTTGGATGGTTGAAACTCCACCAGAAGCAGAGTCTCAACCATGTTGTTGCGTTTTCTCGTGGCTATTTCCGCGTGAAAATATGAGTTTGTGTATGCGATTATTAAGGTTCAGCGCACCGAAAGCGAAATTCGTTGAGAATGCACTTCCGGCAAAAAAGGGTGCTATTCAAGCTGCCATTGCAGCAAAGGATTATTCTGTGGTTGCCAGGGGTGATGCCGCCGCAAGTTTATTCGCCAGGTATTCGTTCAGGGCGGTTTCCGGGATGCGGATCATACGGCGGATGAGAACAGATTTGATTTCGCCCGATTTGACCATGTTGTAGGCGGTTGAGCGGCTAACGTACAAACGTTCAGCCGCCTGTTTTACTTTCAACAGGACAGGGGAATTATCAGGGGAAGAATTTGGGGACATTGCGGTATCTCCTTTTGAATGAAACAAATTGGATTAGGAGAACCCATGACGCACTCGCCAAAAAGCAAAGAGCAACCCAGGCTTCAGGTCGCTCTTTGCTTGTGATTTTGCTTGTGTTGGCTGATGCGGGGCGCATATGCCCCAAATTTTTACTGCGAACTCAATCTCGTTGTGAAATTCACTCCGGGCTGGTTGCCCGTCTCCTGGTGTTGGCGCTGTCTGCGATCTCGCCCCCAAATTCTTGTGGAAAATACAATTTGTTTCAAGTGGTACGGCAAAACGTTCAGGTTCTGGAAGATATTTAAACCCGTTTGTACAATTTGGTAGGCATATTTTCATCCAAACCGTTCAGCCTGTCCAAAGTAATGGAAACGGACTTCCGCTTCCATTACTTACACAAGAGATCCTCCCGTTTCACAAACTCATGATCCGATAACTGCATCCACACATCATCATATGGGATCGGTTTTAGACCAGACAGATCGTGAATGATAAAAATAGATATGGTGTAATCTGGCGAAGCGTAAATAACAACGCCCCTCGCACAATAACTTGAACTTTGATCTTCCCCATTGTCACCGGTAGAATTACACCCAACCAGCGCACCAATCAGCAATACTGCAAATATGATCCTTACCAGGTTACTCATTGATCCCTCTTTTTACCTGCCACATTCACTGGCAGTTCTCGCTACAACCTTCCGAACAATGGTTGAAATCGCTGTGCCTGGCCCGCCAACCGCAGCCAGGGCCACCTCGCCGCTGACGCTTCCTCCGATGCTGATCTTGCGTTCGCCGCCACTTACTGTTTTATCTCGCCCGACAATATCGCCGCCGATATAGGTGCCGCCTTGGCCAACTGCCACTGCGCCATTCCCCTGTGCCAGGCCGCCATCGCTGATCAACGTGGCCTGGTACAGGTTGAAAATACGCTGGATTCTCTCCACTTTCACCTCGCGGCTGGCGGTATCGGCTGGTAGCAGCTCGGATGCGTCGAAACCGCCCATGCTGCTGGCCCCGCGATAGAGCGCCACCGGGAACGGCCCAACACCTTTGAGAACGGTCAATTCCGGTTCCTGTATCTCGCCCAGGTTTTCGACGGCATCTTTGACGCCGGAATAGATGTGCTCGTACAGCCCATAGGCGCTGATGTAGCCGTTGCGGTGGCGAAATGACAATGTTGTAGATATTTTGTGTGAGTTGGTTGTTGTCGCCATGCTTGATGGTGGTCTTATCGATACTCCCGCCCACCAGCTAGGGTCTTGATACTATTATGCAACATGCGGGCAGTTGTGGCAACAAAATCGGGGAAGGTTGCTGTGATCATTTTGCACTCATTTCATGCGGCGAGATCAGCCATCGCGGCCACATGCACGCTGTCCAAATCTGCCAACATCGCCCAGGAACCGGGCACAACATTTTTTCTTGAGAAGCAAAACCAGCCCGCCTGCCCATGCTATACTAAAACCATGAGCGCACTCTCCCCTGATACCCCGATCCCGTCCAGCCTCGCGCCTTTTTTCCAGGAATACGACCTGGGCCGTCTCGACCCGCGGCGCGATTCCGCCACCATCATCGAACGCACCCTGCAATACGGCAACCGCGTCGAGTTACACTGGCTGTTCAGCCAATACCCGCGTGAACAAATCCGCGCCTGGATCAAGCGCTACGGCAAAGAACGCCTCCCCCACCCGCATCTCGATTTCTGGAAAATTGTCCTGGAGATTGAAGTATGAGCGGCCTGTTTTGGAATACCGTTTCAGCTGATATGCGCCAGGTCTTGGTGGAATTCTCCGGAACCGAAATCGGCTCTCGTTTCTACCTGGCGGGCGGCACCGCCCTCTCGCTGCATCTTGGGCATCGTCAATCGATAGACCTCGACTTTTTCACCCCCAGCGAAGATGTCCCCAGCATTCGCGCCCGGTTGGAACACGCTCTTGCGCCTTTCCAGCCCACCCTGGCTGATTCAGCCTGGGGAAACCTGGTCTACCTTGCACAGGGTGTCCGCCTCGGCTTTTACGGCTACGGCCATTCCCTGGTTGCTCCGCTGGTAGAAAGCGACGGGGCGCGTCTCGCCTCCCCCGAAGACATTGCCTTGATGAAGCTCGATGCGCTGCTCGCGCGCGCCATGCGCAAAGACTTCTACGACCTGTACTTCACCTGTCAAAAAATCCCCCTGCGCCGCCTGTACGAGCTGGCCCCGCAAAAATACCCATACGTGCGCGATTTTGAAGCCCAAACCGTCAAACGCCTGGTCTATTTTGAAAACGCCGAGGCAGATGGCGACCCGCTTCTGTTGGAAAAAGTCACCTGGCAGGCTGTCAAAGCCTACTTTGTAACCCAGGCTGCACAAATCGGGCACAACTGGCTGGAATAAAAAATCGTCTAGCCCCGACGCGAACTTCCATCCATTGGGATATGCAACTGGTTATCCTTTGCGGAGAAGGTAACAGTCACTTCGCAAGTGACTGTCACCTGTGGCTAAATTTTTAACGCGACCCGCTTCCCCATACGGGACGATGTCGCGGGTTTGGTTTGACTTTGACTAACCATCTTGACTTGCACAATCAGAGTCCAGTGGTTCAGAGCCCCACATCGTCCCGATGTCCTTCGGGAGAGTTCAGAGCAACAGAGGCCAGAGTCAGTGAGAGAAGAATGGGGCGCAAACTACCACTTTCAGCGCCGCGATACTTGCATCGACAACACTGGCATCCAGCGCGCCACTGGCTCTGGCCGCCTCCAATTGCCGGATATTTTCTTCGAGTTTTTCCCGTTCATCTGCCATATGGCCGCCTTTTCAAAGGGGGATCAGTATCATCAAATGATCTGAATCATTATACCAACCGGGGAATTATTCACGTCAGGGTGTTAACGGCAAGAAACCAGGTTTTGCAAAAATCCTGTTCCCGATAGCGTCCTGCTCAATGGGATTGACTGTATAATGTTGGTATGGAAAAGACTCAGCAGATGCGCATTCCAGACCGGCTCAGACCTCGCTTTCAGGAGTACGACTTTGATGCGCTCAGTCTACAAGACGATGCCAACATCGTCATCCAGCGCACGCTGGAATTCGGAACGTGGGATGATCTTCGCTGGCTTTTTGAGCTTTATGGGAGCCGGCGTATTCGGCTATTCATCAGGGAACACGGGGAACGCTGGCTAAAACCGGTCACGTTCAATTACTGGCGGAAACTGCTCCAGGTCAGGCATTGCAAAACCACCGTGCTGCCGACACCCAAAGGTATATTATGGAGATAAAGGATTTCCGACCACACTGGGAAGCCGTTACCCAAGACACCAGGGATGCCTTCAACCTTCTTTCCAAGATTGATTTCATCAACCACTACTACCTGGCTGGCGGCACTGGTCTGGCGCTTCACATCGGTCACAGGATTTCAATCGACCTTGA
This sequence comes from uncultured Anaerolineae bacterium, assembly GCA_903822545.1. Classification (GTDB taxonomy): domain Bacteria; phylum Chloroflexota; class Anaerolineae; order Anaerolineales; family Villigracilaceae; genus CAIJPN01. The sequence continues at coordinate 4,106 of CAIJPN010000204.1, forward strand.
CCTTTTTTGTGAGAAAGCTGACGCGGCAAACTTTGCGGAACGATCCGCATTGCGGGCAGTCTTCGACGACCCATCCCTGGACATCACGTTTGACCAGGATGCAACCTTCGTTGCCACATGGAGAAATGTCGGGGTCAGTTTCTTTCGCCTGAACTTGTACCCTCTGGTTCGACCACCCATTGTCCTGAATGGTGTCAACCTGGCGAGTCTTGAAGAAATTGGCGCGATGAAACTGGCCGCCATCATTGACAGGGGTACCCGTAAAGACCTGGTAGACCTGTATTACATCCTCCAACTTGTCTCCCTGGAATCTATTTTTTCCGTTGCAGCAATTAAATACGCCAAAATCTCATTGTTTCCGGTCAGCGCAACCCGCGCATTGGCCTACTTCGATGATGCTGAAAAACTTACAATGCCTCGTATGATCGATAAAACATCTTGGGCATCCATGAAAAAATTCCTGAGTGCCCAGGCGATGGAAGCCGGAAGGAAGCGTTTGGATACTTTATGGCGTCTGTAAAACAGATCATTGTTCTTCAAAAAAGAAAGCCTTACCAGGCTTTCTTTTTTTATCTTCCCATCAAGTTGGGTTGGAAAAAAGCCTGAAAAGCGTTTAAACTTTGAATCATGATAGAAGGCATAGACCTGAGCGCCATTCAAGACGAAACGGTTCGTAAACAGATAAGGCAATTGCTAAATCTGTTGGAGAAGCAGTGGACACAGCTGCGGGCACTGCAAGAAGAGAACCAGTTGCTGCGGGATGAGATCAGCGAACTGAAAGGGATGGTTTCTTGAAACGCTTCTGGGACTACTACCGTGAGCTATTGACCTACAAAGAAAGTCCTAGCCAAGCAGAACGCACTCGCCTGGAAACTGCCTTTGACGAGCTGTTTGCCACGCAAACCGGATACAAAGCCCTGGACGAGCGAATCGCCAAAACCAGGGCAAAAAAGCAATCGCTCTTGCTGGTGTTGGAGTATCCAGAACTGCCATTGCACAACAATGCATCAGAATTGGGTGTCAGACGCAGGGTACGAAAACGGGATGTCAGCTTCGGCCCGCGTACTGAAGCAGGAAAGCGAGCCTGGGATACTTTCATGACGCTGGCCGAGACCACC
>CAIJPN010000205.1 GCA_903822545.1 uncultured Anaerolineae bacterium
CACGGGACTGCAACTCTGTGCGTCTCCAATGCGTTGTACGGCCTCCTGACCTGCCTTCCCAGAGTATAATTTATTCATCCAACGCTGCTGGACGGTTTCTTTCGGGATACATGATGGCCCGCCATCTTGTGTGGGTGCACTTAACGGATCGAGTTGGATACGCATTAACATCAAAGCCCCCGGTCAGCCATGAGAGGAAGGTTGTTATGAAACCTGCCACGCAGACGCAGTTTGGCGCAATGCAAAGCTTGCTCGATACGATCCCTGGCCGCATGTTCGCGGTGGATCGTGACTATCGTTACCTGGCCTTCAACCAGGCCCAGACCCAAAGAATGCTGGCCCAGTATGGCGCAAAAGTAGCAGTGGGGGAAAATTTCCTGGATTACATCAACATCCCGGCTGACCGTGAGATTGCCCAACGCAACCTGGATCGCTGCCTGGCAGGCGAGCAGTTTGCCGAAACTGCCCGCATCGTTGGGCCAGCGCATGACCGGGTTGTGTTGACTATGCGGCATATCCCCATACGGAATGAAGCTGGCGAGGTGGTGGGAGCCAGTATGATCTCTGAAGATGTTTCGGTGCTGGCTCGCGCTGAAGATGCCCTTTTTGAAAGCAATGCCCACTACCGGGGATTGTTCGAAAACCTGGGCCTGCCCCTGCTGCTAATCGACCCGGAAACTGCTTCCATTATCGATGCAAACCCGGCGGCTGATAAATTCTACGGTTATTCCCATGCCGAGTTGACCGCAAAAACGATTTATGACCTGTCAGCGCTAACACCGGACGAAACCCGTCAGCGGGGGAGAAAAATCGCTGCCGGGGAGATCACGCAGATGCAGACCCGCCACCGGCTGGCAAACGGCCAGGTTCGTGAGGTGGATGTCTCGCTGGGAAGACATGTTTCAGGGGGGAAAATTGTCAACATAGCGGTAGTCAGCGACATCTCCGGGCAGGTGCAGGCGGAGAAAAAATTACGGGAATCCGAAGAAAATTATCGCCTGCTGGCTGAAAATTCGCCGGATATGATCTACGTGATCGACCTGGCTCCCTATCGCACCGTTTACATGAACCGTGAAACGCTGCTGGGTTACACCCGGGCTGAACTGGAAGCCGCCGGGTCGATTTTTTCCAAAGTCCACCCTGATGATGCGGGCAAGGTGGGTTGCCATTGGCAAAATACAATTGACGGTGTGGAGCAGGACGCGGTGGAATATCGCCTGCAAGCCAGGGATGGCAGCTGGGTGTGGCTTTCCAGCCGGGAGAAGGCCATCAGCCACGATAAGAATGGAAAAGCTGCCCGGATATTGGTGACACTCAGTGACATCACGGCGCGTAAACAGGCCGAGATTGTCCTGCGCGAGAGCGAAGAACGCTACCGGCTATTGTTTGATAACATGCGCGAAGGTTTTTCGCTAAACCAGGTGATCACCGATGCCAGTGGAACGGCCTGTGATGCCCGCATACTGGCGGCGAATGCGGCCTATGAAGAGCATATCGGCCTGAGGCCGGAGGCTGTGATCGGCAAAACCATTCTTGAGGTGATGCCCCAAACGGGTTTGAGCCAGCTCGAGCCGTATTTCAAGGTAGCCCAAACGGGCAAACCCGTTACGCAGGAATATTTCTCGACAGCGTTCCAGCGCTACTATCGCACCCAGATTTTCTGCCCGCAGCCCGGGCAGTTTGCCACCATTGTCGAGGATATCACCCGGCGCAAACAGGCCGAAGATGCCCTGCTCCAGAGTGAAACCAAATATTCGCGCATGATCAACTCTATCCATGATTTTGTTTTCATCATGCGCGGATCTGATAGAACTTTCCTGGAAGCCAACCCGGCTTTTTGCCATTTGCTCGGCCTGAACCGTGACCAGATCATCTGGCAGAGCGGAAAAGAATTGCAACTGTGGGCCAGACCGGAAAAACTGGAAGAGCTCGAGCACCGCATCCGTAGCGGTGAAACGGTGGAAAACTTCGAGGCTGAACTGCGCCTGCCTTCCGGCCAGATCCGCATGGCGCTGATTTCCTGCCAGATCATCCAGTATGCCGGCGCGAACTGCGTGCTGGTTTCGGGCCGGGATATTACTGAGCGCAAACAGGCTGAAACAGCCCTGCGCGCAAGTGAAGAACGGTTCCGCCAGGTATTGGAAAATTCGCTGGACGTCGCCTACAAACGCAACCTGCCAACCAGCGAATATGATTATCTCAGCCCTGTTTTTGAGCGAATCTCGGGCTATACCCCTGAAGAATTCAAGAATCTCTCGATGCAGGCCGTATTGAAGCTTATACATCCAGACGATCTGCATCAGATCAACGCTGTGATCGCCGAGTCGCTGTCTGGAGCTGTGGGGGCAGCGTATCAAGTGGAATATCGGTTAAGGCGCAAAGATGGTCAATATCGCTGGCTGCTGGATAAGTTTACGGTACTCCATGATGCGCAGGGCCAGGCGATTGCGCGCATTGGCAGCGTGAGCGACGTGACGGAGCATAAACAGGCCGAAGAAGAGCTAAGGTTATTCAAAACCATCATCGAAGCGTCCAGCGAAGCTATTGCCGTCAGCGACCGTGATGGGAAGCTGGTTTACATCAACCCGGCCCACGAGAAACTGTTTGGCCGTACCCTGGAACAGGCGCAGAATACACCTTACCGCGATTTTTACCCGCCGGAATCGATCGATGTACTGGACACAATTGTCGCCCCGGCCCTGGGGCGCGGGGAAAGCTGGGAAGGGGAACTGGATGCCTTCAACGCCGCCGGGGAAATGTTCCCGTTGTGGGAGAGGGCCGATACCATCCAGAACAAGGATGGTTCTATGCACTACGCCTTCGGGCTGATGCACGATGTCGGCGGACAAAAGGCAGCCAAAGCAGCCCTGCAAGCCGCGCACGATGAGTTGGAACTGCGCGTCCAGGAACGCACGCTGGAACTTAGCCAAAGCATTGAACGCCTGGATTTAGCCACGGGTGCCGCAAAGATGGGCATTTGGGATTGGAATATTCAAAAGAACGAACTGGTTTGGGATGAACAGATGTATGCCCTGTACGGCGTCAAATTACAGGATTTCGGTAGAGCCTACGAAGCCTGGTTGAACGGTGTTCATCCCGATGACCGTCAACTTGGCGATGAAATTACCCAACGCGCTTTGCGCGGCGCGTCAGCCTATGACACTGAATTCCGCGTGCTATGGCCGGATGGCTCGATTCACTGGCTGAAAGCCGATGGACAGGTTTTTTGGGATGAACAGGGTATACCCATCCGTATGCTTGGCGCAAATTATGACATCACCGAACGAAAGCAGGCTGAAGAAAAACTGGCTGAAACCAACCTGTCCCTTAAAAAAGCCTTGCGTGCCAGAGATGAATTCATGGCCGCCATGAGCCACGAACTGCGCACTCCTTTGTCTGGCATTTTGGGGATGGCTGAAGTCTTGCAAATGCCACACTATGGCGCTTTGAGCGAAAAACAACGCAAGGGGGTTGGCATCATTCAACAGAGCGGGCAGCGCTTGCTGACGCTGGTTAATGATGTTTTGAATTATTCCATGTTGCAAAGCAGTGATATCGTCCTGGATCTCCATCGATACTCGTTGAATTCAATCTGCCAGGTAGCCTTGGAAAATATTGAGTCCCTGGCAAAGCAAAAAAACCAGCAAACCCATTTTGTCATGACACCCCCCAACATCAGCCTGCAAACCGACGAAAGTCAAATCCACCAGGTTCTGCGGAATTTATTGAACAACGCCAGCAAGTTCACCCCAGATGGCGGAGAATTTGGCATCGAAGTCACGGGCGACCCTGCCGAACAGCAGGTAAAACTGGTGGTTTGGGATACCGGCATCGGCATCGCAGAAGAGGATTTCCCGCGCTTATTCCAACCTTTTCGCCAGCTGGATGCAAGCCTGGCGCGCAAATACGAAGGCACCGGCCTGGGACTGGTGATCGTTAAGAAAATTGTGGATCTGCTTGGTGGACGCGTTGGCGTTGAAAGTACGTATGGGAAGGGCTGCCGGTTTATCGTGATGCTGCCCTGGAAAGATGTGTAAATGAGCAACAGGCGAAATTGAATGGTTTCATAAACTATCCCGCCAACTCAATGGTCCTGTTGTATAGGCGCAGTGTCTCCACCCAGGGAACCGGAATGCCGGACTGCCCGTAGTAGGCCCCCCGCAAGTGGCGGCAGCCAGAATAGCAGCGGGAAAAGTGTCAGTGGTACAGAAACACCATAGGGCGGATTCGGGTGCATCCACCACGTAGCCGTGCGTCTCCAATGCGTTGTACGGCCTCCTGACCTGCCTTCCCAGAGTATAATTTATTCATCCAACGCTGCTGGACGGTTTCTTTCGGGATACATGATGGCCCGCCATCTTGTGTGGGTGCACCCGACGTGTGGGAGTCTGCGCGTTTTACAAGCATTTTTCTGGCTTTGGGCTTTTTCTACATCTCAAGCCTTGTCCACGCCCACCCACACGCGGGTAACGCAAACCGTTGAAACTGTCGAAAAACCTATTTTTCAAAAACCACTTCGCCGGAAGTGGGAGAAAATCCATAAAAATCGCTCGTTTTTCGCCATTTCCAGTAAAGCATTGGTGATTTTTGGCTAATTTTAGGCCTGCGGTGGGAGAATTTTTCGAGCATTTTCTTACCAAAGGGTTTTTCGACAGTCTCGTTGGGCGGCATCAAACTGATTGTGAAAACATTCCTAAAATTGTAGTTCCTTATACAAAACTGTATACTATTGCCATCTATCAGGCGGAACAATATTAGATGCTTCTCTGCCTGTAAAAAAAAGTTCATGTTTTTGAGCCGATTTCATCAAATTGGCTGAACCTTGTTCCGCCCACCAGCAAGTAATGCAAACCGTTGGGCGGCTGGCAGAAAAAGATAAATGAACTGGAGAAAACAGAATGGGTGATAAATCTTCAAATAATGTCGAACCATCTCTATCGGATCCCGCTTTGATTAAATTAGACATCCTGCTACCGATTGTCCAACGCGCATATAGTGAGCAAATCACAGAAATACTTGACTATTCATCCAGCCAACTCAGCGGCGGTATCGGCGGCGGTTCCATTTATCGCTTTTCGGGGCAGGGACGAGTAAAAGGTGAGTTAGCCAACTGGTCAGTGATTCTCAAGATATTGAAGCCAGGAGGAAAGGGAGAAAGTGATACAAATATCACTGACTGGAGTTATTACAAACGCGAAGCAGATGCTTACCACTCGGGGTGTTTGAGCGATTTACCAGGCGGGATTGCCGCGCCACGTCATCTGGATATTACCGAATTTCGCGATGGCACTTCCTGGCTGTGGCTTGAAGATATCCGCGACAGCCTCGAACAGTGGACACTGGAAGATTATGGGCGAGTCGCTTGCGATATTGGACGCTTCAACGGCGCTTATCTAACAGGTACTCCCCTTCCACAACAACCGTGGTTGAGCTCAAACTGGATTCGTAGTTACATTTCCTTAAGTAGCTCGGCAATGGAACCGTTGCATAATTCATTGGATAATCCATTAATAAGGCGTTGGTTTCCTGGAAACAGGAGTGACGCTTTTTTTCGATTATGGAATCAACGCGATGTTTATTTAAATGCGATGGATCAACTTCCTCAGACCTTATGCCATCTCGATCTGTTTCGCCGAAACATGTTTTTGATGAACAATGTGAGTTCCCGCAAACAGACCGTTGCAATTGATTGGGCTTTTGTTGGCATTGGCTGTATCGGCGCAGACATCAGTCCTTTAGTCATCGCCAGTCTGGCTTTTTTTGAAGTGGGGTTGGATAAAGTGCATGAACTTGATCAAATCGTTTTCGATGGATACCTGGAAGGTTTGCGTCAAGCTGGCTGGCAAGGGGATCCGCGCCAAGCGAGACTCGGTTATCTCATTGCAAAGCTACGGTATGATTTTTCGGAAATCAACGGTTGGTTAAGTGGCGTATTTGATGAAAATGTGCGCCATATCATCGAACAGGCATTTGGTCATCCGCTGGGTGAAATTTTCGATTACTTTGCGGCGCTAACGAATGTTATTTCTTATCTGGATGATGAAAGAAGTAAGTTGATGAATAAACTAAACTATGGGTAATGTGTCGGCTCTTGCGGGCACACACCGCCCAATTATGGTCGGTGGGGCGATTGCTCACCCCACCGCCACTCCCGAACCACCACTCATTACTACACCTTTAGATACCATTTATGCACATCATTTACGTGCGATAATAATGGCTCTCTGAGAATTAGCGTGGAGCCCCCAGATGTTGGGGGGAGAAACGGGATAGAATTGGCACAAAAAAGGTGAGAATGTCCAAAACACAAGTTACGATACCATTAGATTTGCCAGAAGTCAGGGTATTGAAAAGCGAAA
>CAIJPN010000206.1 GCA_903822545.1 uncultured Anaerolineae bacterium
CTTTGGCGCAATCGCCCTCATCCCTGGCCCTTCCCCCGCCGGGGGAAGGGAATTACCCCCCTCTCCCTTTGGGAGAGGGCCGGGGTGAGGGAACTCCTTGCAAAAAGGCAGTTTGACATATCAAGGTAGCAACTTGGGTTAAAAAATATTAGCGCGAAATTCTATTTCGCGCTACATCAAAGATAAGACCTGCTATTAGGAGTCAAGGGTTGGCGGGGGCCAATTCGCGGACTACATAGGGGCGGTTCTGCTGGATGATGACATAGATGCGGATCAGCAATTTGCGGCAGACCGCGCCGATGGCGACGCCATGCGCTTTGCCTTCGGCGCGTTTTTTGTGGTAATAGGCTTTCAACTCTTCGTTGTGCAAGACCGACATGGAAGCCGCCTGCCAGATAGCCAGGCGCAGGTAGGGTGAGCCGCGTTTGCTCATGTGCATTTGCGTCCCTTTGAACTGCCCGGATTCATGCACCGAAGCGTCTATGCCCGCAAAAGCCACCAGCTTGTCCACGTTTTCAAAGCGGTGGACATCTCCAATCTCGGCCAGGATGGCTGCGCCGGTGGGCAGTCCAACGCCTGGAATGCTGGTGATGTGCTGGGGGATGGTATTCATCAAGGTCTCGATGGCTTGATCCAGTTCGACCTGTTGTTCATCCAGCAGTTCAAGTTGAGCCAATAGGCAGCTCATTTCCAGCCGCGCGGCATCGGCCAGGAAGCCCACACCGATGGATTGGCGCGCTTTCTCCTGGATTTGCTGCGCTTTTTCGGCCCCAAAACGGCTGCGGCTGGCCTTGTGAAGCACATTGGTCAATTCGCGCAGGTCGAACTCGGCAAAATCCTGGGCTGAGACGGCTTCCTGGAGCAGGGCGCGGGAGGAAGTGACGAAAACACTCGAAAAGAGTTTTTCGTACTCCGGGAAAACCCGGTCGAGGATGGTTAGCAGTTTGCGTTTGCAGTCGCCGATCTGTTCGGAGAGCCAGAAGCGGAAACGGGTCAGTTCGCGCAGCTGCATGATGGAGGGAATGTCGCGGCTGGAAGCGGGCAGGTTGGCGATGCGCAGGAAATCGGCGATCCAGATGGCGTCGGTGCGGTCGTTTTTGAGCTTGCGCAGCCCGCTTTTGCGGTAGGCCGCGATTTGCAGCGGGTTGATCACTGTCACCGGGTAGCCGTGCTTTGTCAGAACATCGTACAGCGAGAGCCAGTAGTGCCCGGTGGCTTCCAACCCAATGGCAATTTCACCGCCCAGGTCTTTTAAGACGCCCAGCAGGGTATCCATCCCCGCCTGGGTGTTCTCGGTCTCGAAAACCGCTTTCCTGGCCTGACCGCGCTCATCCAGCACGGCTACGGCGTGTTTGCGCTTGGCGACATCAATCCCACAGTAGAACATGACAGCCTCCTTCCTGGCAGCCAACCGGTGAAGCGAGGCGACCTCAGACAGCCACAAGACTCTCAGCCTGGTGTGTGTTGCGCCGCTGATACGGCGACCTGCTTATTCGAGACCTCTCGTGGCGCTGAGGCGGCATTCTTATCTTCGAGGCTTGCCCTCAGGGTCGTACCCGCCGACCTCAGCTTCACACGACTTGCGCGGTTCAAACGCCGCGCCCACCACACCCCAATCGGGGTATAATGACGTTACCCCCCATTTGAAAGACGAGCTAAACCTTTCCGGTTTGGTTCGTTTTTTATTGGGAGAATAGTACTTCTTGAAAAATAATACACCAGCACAGCACCGTCGTAAAAACGAACAGTCTGTACGCAACTAAGCCGTAAGCCACTAAAATTACGACAAGATCATAAATAGCCCTTTTTGGGATGTTTTTGCTTCGGAAAGCACGGAAAAAACTTTTTGCACATGTTTTTTGTATTCAAACAGGCCCTTATTGTTATAAATGCTGTCTATTTCTTGTTCAGAAATGGAAAAACAAGGCTGTCCTAATAAAGACTCTATTCTTTCCAAGCTGAGCCACCCACAATGATTTGCTTGTGATGGCGATATCCAATAATAGTATGGGGCAGTATTTTGTCTATAAACTGGCATATGAAGGCTATCGGGCTGAATTAGTAGATTTGTAGGCTCACCATGTATGAGCAAATCAATACTTTTATCATCCCATCCTAGATGCAATAGGGCCTTTCGTACATCGCCCAACTGATCTAGTGAAAACTGTCCATAAGTTAGATATTTTGACAAAACCACTAATAACAGATAACCAACATCAAAAGAGTCGCGAATCTCGCCAAGCGAAAATTTTTCAAGACTTGTTCCAATATCCTGAAGTATCCATTTTTCTGGCGTTACAGCAGAAAAAATATGGTTTGCTTCTGCTAATAGCTCTTGGTAATCACCCTTTTCAATAGACGGGGTTAATTTAACCGCAGTTTGTGCAAATTTTTTGTAGTCAAATAAAAAGGTTTTATGTAACATTTGTTACCTCATCAATCAAAAGGTATCGGCGAACTCCAGATACTGTCAAAGATGTCGGGAGCATTATTGCCATAAATCGATAGATGACCTGTAGGCATACGCACGGTTCGGTTATTTAATTTAGGTATGAAACATTGTTTTTGCCATTTTGTTGCGTATTCGGCAAAAAACGCCGCTGTTCTTTAACGATTTTGACGTTGTTTTTAAGGCATTTTTGTCTGCATGAAAATTTTGGCACA
>CAIJPN010000207.1 GCA_903822545.1 uncultured Anaerolineae bacterium
ATCACGACCGAGTGCCGCCAATGCAAAAATCGTCACGCCGCATCCCACAGTTCTTATCGGGAGACCTAAAAAGGTCATCTCCAGTGCAGTGTACGGGCTTTCGCCATTCAGCCTGTCAATATTATAGAGTATCACGCTCTTTGCTGGACGGTTTCTTTGTGCGAAAATGATGGCGTTAGCCGATCATATGATGGTTCTTAGAAACCCCCTCATCAGACCCGCTAACTGGAGCCAGATTCCAGACTGGCTGCGGCCAAAATCGGGGACAGACTGGCATCAAGCGCAAAAAACACGGCAAAAAGCAGGATTTATCCGCCAGGAGTTAAACCCAAACGAGGCTTGCCCCACCCGTGGTAAGCCTTTTCTTTTGCGCTTGTCAGATTGTTACACCTGGACAGGCACCATATCGTAGCCGAGTTTGGCCGCGCGCTTCTTCATGTAGCGGATTTGCTGTTCTTCGTAGCGTTTTTGGTACTCGTTCACACTCAGCGGATCATACTCCACCTGGTATTTCAGCATCCGATACACCACACAAGCAATCATCCGGCCAGTGGCCACCGTTGCCTGGGCTGGCCCCAGCCGGGCGCGCAGCCGCCGGTAGAATTGCCCAAAGGCACAGTCTGCCCGCTTCACAGATTGCGCCGCCATCCGAAACGCCTGTCCGGCCCGACTTTTCGTTTTCACCGTAGTGTTTTTCAGGATCTTTGCCCCCGAGATTTCATGCTTCGGAGCCAGCCCCAACCACGAGCAGAAATGCTTCTCGGTTGGAAACTTGCTCATGTCTGTTCCACATTCCAGGATAATCGTCTGGGCCAGCGAAACACCCATGCCATCCACCAGGCTGATATCCACCCCGCTGATGCGTTTCAGGTGCTTGCGAACCTGCTCCGGGTTGTATGGCGCGTTCTTGCTATGGTTGGCGCTGTTGCGCTTCCGCGCCCGGAAGGATGCCAGTTCGCCCGGCTCCCAATCGGGGCGGGTCAGCGCGTACATCCGCTCGATCTCTTCGTCACACTCCAGGATTTGGGTGCTGTAGGAATCGTACATCGCCACCGATTGCTTCAGGATGAAGAGATGCTCTTCCCGCCACGTGCCGGTCAGCGCCTCGGCGATCTCCGCTTCGCTCTTTTTGCAGCCAGGCTCGCGCAGCGCGGCCAGTTCATGCGGATCTCGCAGCCCGGACAAGATCGCGCGGATGATCTTTTGCCCGGTCAACCCGGTCACATCGCTCACCGCCTGCGTCAACTGGATGTTCATCTGCAGCAGCGCCTTTTGCATGTGCAAAATGTGTGGGGCGCGATGCGCCACCAGCTTGGCGCGATGCCGCAGCAGCGTCCGCAGCGCCACCAGGTCTGACTGGGGCCGGAATGAACCTTCCAGCAGCCCATAATTGTGCAGAGTCTGGATCCACTGCGCATCCGTGATGTCACTCTTCCGCCCCGGCACCCGCCGCAGCGAGCGTGAACTGATCAGCAGGCATTCAAAACCCTCACGCTCCAGCTCTTCAAACAGCGGTATCCAGTACACCCCGGTGCTTTCCATCGCCACTGTTTTGATGTTGTAGCTTTTCAGCCAGGCCACAATCGCTTTCAAGTCTGAAGTGTAGTTGCCAAACCCTTTCACGATCTGCGTGCTCTCGTTCCTCGCCACACAGACCACAATCTCCTCCGCGCCGATGTCGATCCCGGCGGCGTTCGGGTTGACCTTGCTCAGCCCATCAAATGGATG
>CAIJPN010000208.1 GCA_903822545.1 uncultured Anaerolineae bacterium
AGTAAGTAGTTTGACAATGTCACGGTTTGCACCCAACCGACGCTTTGTTTTAGGGTTTCGGCCTTTGCCCAGCGACAAAAATTGGTGTTTTTCACTCATTATTGGCATTTTGTTATGGGCCGGGAATTCGGGGGAGAGTTAGAAAGGTAGAAGCAGCCCACCGATTGTGAGTTGAATACGACAAAAGTCGTATAAAAGAAACAAACCAGCCTGTAAACTTGAGCAGACTGGTTTGTTTCTTTTTTCACAATCAATCCGCGCATGGCGTGGAATAAAAAAGGAGAATTAACATGAAAAACAACCACAAACTTGGAATTGGCCTGTCCATCCTGGGCATCCTGGCCGGGCTGCTGACCTTCTACCTGATGGCCTGGCAATATAACCTGGTTATCGACGCCAAAAACGCCGCCGGGCGATTCGACGAGGCCACATCGGTCACCGTCGTCTATGCCGTGCTGGGCTGGCTGGGCATCGCAGCGGGCGGAATTTGGGCCGCAGTGTTGTACGGTTTCATCAATAAGCAGGGCTGGGCCTGGTTCTGGGGGACGCTGGCTGCCTCCCTGCAACTGCTGGTGGGCTTCTTCCCCGCTGTGCCTGCCATGGACAGCCACCTGCCGGGGCCGACGCTGATCGTCTTCGGCATTGCCGCCATCCTGTGGTTCGGGATGCTGCTCATCAAGGGCGTGAACTGGAAAATCATCACACTCACCTTTTTTGTCGGCATCGCCTATGTGCTGACCTTCATGGACGGCGTAGCGCCGATTTCCAAATACACCACCTCGCACGATAACCCCTTCTGGAATGGTATGTACGTCATGTCGCAGCAGGTCAGTTGGTGGGGCGCAGCAGCCTGGCTGGTGTTCCTGATGGCGGTACTGGGCAAGAAATCCTGGGCTATGCCGGTTGGCATTTTCGGCGCGACCATGTCAATGATGGCGGGATATCCACTCGGGTTGCACAACGCCTTTTTTGAAGTTCACCGCTTCTCGATGTTCCTGCCTGCCCCGCTGCTCAGCACCATCCTGCTGGTCATCCTGCTCCTGCCCCCCATGCGGAAAACCCTCGCCGACTGGTACGCCGCCAGCTAACCGGCGCGGAGCGCAGCCATGCAATTTGTCAAAACTCGCTTCAACTACCTGTTCAACTCTACCAAAGGCTTGATTCTTGTGGCGATTGCCATGATTGGCCTGGTGACGGCCACCTGGGGCATGCTCTCTGGCCCAATGGCCGAGATGGGTGTGCGCGATTGGCTGGTCAAAACGCTCGGCATGGATTTACTCCAGGCCGAGCGTGAGGGCCGTATCGTCATCTTGTATCATGCCATTGCGATGGCCGTTGTCGCCATCGAAACCTACATAATCACCAGCCTGCTGCCGATGAAACCGTTCTTCAAGATGGTCATCAACCTGCTCATCACCGCTGGCTATATCCTGACGATGATTTTTGGGCTGGGTTTCGCCTACTTTGGGCACAACTGGGCTTTTCACGGGTTGTATATCACCGGGCTGTCGCTGATTTTCTTCGCGGGTGTGCTGCTGTGCGTGGCGCTCTGGCCCTGGGATAAGGAATACGGAATGCCCTCGTCCTCCGCCCTCCCTCGAGGGGGGAGGGAACTTCTCCCCTCTCGCACCGGGAGAGGGGCCGGGCGTGAGGGCGACTACGCCACCTTCAAAGGCGTAAACCTGGAACGCCTGGCCTTTTTCGCCACAGCCGTGACCACCGTCATCTCTGCCCTCTTTGGGGCTGTACCCGGCGCGTACTTCGGCAACGGCTTCGAAGTCTTCCTGGCTGAAAATATCATCCGTTACCCCGAAAAATCGGTGATGGAATACTCGGTCATCGGCCACCTGCATATCATGCTGGCGCTGATCGCCATCATGTTGACGCTCATCATTGGGCGCTGGCTGGACTTCAAGGGTATCTGGCAAAAAATCGCTATGCCGCTGATGATCCTCGGCACCATCGTGCTGAATCTCGGCGTTTGGGGCGTGGTGACGCCGCTGGAGCCGGTTGCGCACATGATCATCTACGTTGGCGCGACGCCCTCCATGCTGGCAGCGCTCTTCCTGCTGATCTGGAGCTGGAACAAACTTATTCGGGACGGCACAGCACATCTCGCCAAACCCAGCCTGGGGCAAAAACTGGCCGCCCTGGTGCGCGACCCGCTCAAATTTGGGCCCACCTGGCAGATGCTCTTCATGAACTTCACCACCAGCGGCATCGGCATTTTTATGGCGGTGCGGCTGGATGAAATCTTCCGCGTTTGGCCCGCCCGCGAGGAGCGCATCGAACTGACCGGCCACTGGCACGCCCTTTCGGCCATCATCGCCACCATTATCCTGTTCTACTACGGCGACATGCTTGGGCTGAAAGGCAAAATCCGTCAACTCTATGGTTGGAGCATCATTGTTTTTTCGGATATTGCCCTGGCTGCCGTGACGGTTTTTGAGATGAAACGCCTGTTCATCAGCGAGGCCGAACAGCAGCCGCTGGTCAACGGCCTGATGCTGGCCTTGGATTTCGGCCTGGGGATGTTGATGGTACTCCTGGCTGTGGTGCTGGTCTGGCGTCTGGTGGATTTGTTCAAGCCAAAGGGACGCTGGACGGAGGAACAGGGGCAGGAGCTTTCTCAGGAGGTGGTGAAATGAAACACATCTTTCTCACTTTGGGCTTGCTCGCCGTTTTGCTGGCTGCCTGCGCCGCCCCAGACTTGAACGCCCCCGTCCCAACCTACGACACCGGCATTGACCCATCAACCTGGGCAAAAATCCCCGCCGGAGAGTTTCTCTCTGGCCAGGAGGCGGAAGAAACCCTGATCGACTACGATTATGAGATGATGGTGACGAATGTCACTACCAGCCAGTACACAGATTATTTAACGGCGGCGCTGGCTGCGGGTAGGGTCAAAATCGGCCAGTTTAACGGTAAAAAAGCTCTCGTCGGTTACTATCCCGGCGATGAATTCCGGGGTGTCAAGCACGAAGAAAAAATCGCAGCGGGCGACTGGATCCTTGTCCCACTGGAAGACCCGGCCTCGCGTTTCAGCTTCGATGGGACGAAATTTGCCCCCCAACCCGGCTACGAAAACCACCCGATGACCAACGTTACCTGGTTTGGCGCGTGGGCCTACTGCGGCGCGCAAAACGGACGCCTGCCGACCGAGTTGGAGTGGGAAAAAGCCGCTCGCGGTTCCATGGATGACCGACCCTTCCCCTGGGGGGAGGAGATAGCGGGCCAGGTGGCGAATTTTTACGCCAGCCGTGACCCGTTCGAGGAGATGTCCACTTTTGGCTCGCGTACCAGCCCCGTTGGTTTCTACAATGGCCAAAAGTACGGCAGTTTCCAGACCGCCAGCAATATCAGCCCCTATGGGCTTTACGACATGGCCGGGAACGTCTGGCAATGGACGGGGAACGTGTACGAAGGCATGCACTACCGCTTCCTGCGTGGCGGCTCAAAAGACACCTACGATATGGATTTGCGCATCTGGGTGCGCAACAACGCCACGCCGACGTATTTCAGCCCTGGCGTGGGGTTTCGCTGTGCAAGATAATCGTCTCGTAGGTGCGCAGCATTGCTGCGCACCTACGGACCCCAATTAAGGAGATACGATGCACACCATCAGAGCCAAAATCCGCCTGTACTGGCCGCTCATCAAAAGCCTGCAAACCGGCTTGCTGCTTGCCACCGGGCTGGCCGGATACATGAGTGCCCGCTGCCCTGTTTTTAACCTGGGTACGCTGGCCGGGGTAGCGATTAGCCTTTTCCTGGCGATTGCGGGCAGCACCATCCTGAACATGTGGTGGGATCGGGATATCGACTCCAAAATGCTCCGCACCCAAAAGCGCCCGCTCAGCTCCGGGCAAATCGCTCCCGCCGATGCGTTGCGGTTGGGGCTGCTGCTCTCACTGGCAGGGGTTGGCCTGGCGCTGGCGCTGGATGCCCTCTACGGGCTGATCGTTTTTGCCGGGCTGTTCTTCGATGTAGTGATTTACTCCATCTGGCTCAAGCGCCGCACCTGCTGGAGCATCGTCTGGGGCGGGATTTCGGGCGGTATGCCCATCCTGGCCGGGCGCGCGCTCGGCGTTGGGTCGATTGATGCGATTGGGCTGTTGCTCTGCCTCGGGATTTTGTTCTGGATTCCCACTCACATCCTGACCTACAGCATGAAATACTCCAGCGATTACCGCGCCGCCGGTATCCCGACTTTTGCATCCACCTATGGTTTTCCCGCCACCCGGCTGACGATTGCCATTTCGAGCGTTTTCGCCGCCCTGTCCATGGGCCTCGCCGCCTGGCAAATTGGCGTAACCGTTTTCCACCTTGGCGGGCTGGCGCTGATATCGGTTATACTCTTTGCCCTGGCGGCCCTGAGCGTCCTCAGACCGACCGAAAAACTCAACTTTGGGCTGTTCAAATTCGCATCCATCTACATGCTCCTGGCGATGGCCCTGATGGTGTTCTGATGAATTACCTGTTACAAAAAATCCCCTTCCTGCCCGCCGATAAATCGATCCCCAGCCTTTTGGCCTGGGGACGCGGCGAGATGAAAAAAAGCCGCTTCAAAATCTGGCTGCGCGCTTTCCTCTTTATTCAGTTTTCGGCGATTTTCGGAGTGTATTTCTTTCGCGACATCGCCGCCGGGCATTTTCGCTGGGGATGGGTTGGGCTGATTTACCTG
>CAIJPN010000209.1 GCA_903822545.1 uncultured Anaerolineae bacterium
AACGGGAAAAAGATCATCGAGCACGATTACATCACCGGGTTGGAGCAAGATTTGAATGTTTTCCCAACCCCAGATGAATTGTGGGCACGCCTGCAAGGGACGCTGAACCTGCCCCAGCCGCAGGATGCCGCCGATGCGTTGACCGCTTACTGGGAACAGTCCGGGGGCAAATCACCGCGCTATTACCAGCAGATCGCCATCAACCGGGCGGTAAATGCTGTGTTAGCCGGGCAAAAGCGCATCCTGCTGACGATGGCAACCGGCACAGGAAAAACCTTTGTGGCTTTCCAAATCGCCTGGCGGCTGTGGAAGGCCGGGCGCAAGAAGCGCATCCTGTTCCTGGCAGACCGGAATGTTCTGATCGACCAGGCCAAAGACCGGACGTTTGCCCCAATGGGCCAGGCGCTGCACAAAATCAGCGGGAAAGTGGTTAAAAGCCGGGAAGTATATTTTGCCCTTTACCAGGCGCTGACCGGCAAAGGCGGCGGCCCTAATCTCTATGAGAAGTACCCGCGCGATTTCTTTGACCTGATCATCGTGGATGAGTGTCATCGCGGCTCTGCCAATGAAGAAGGAAACTGGCGCAAAATCCTGGAGTATTTTGACGGTGCCACCCAGCTCGGCATGACCGCTACGCCTAAACGCACGGACAACTCCGATACTTACGAATATTTTGGCGAACCGATTTACACTTACAGCCTGAAACAGGGTATCGAAGACGGGTTCCTGGCCCCGTACCGGGTATACCGCGTCATCCCGGATGTGGATGCGGATGGGTTGCAAGTTGACCCCGGAGTGTTGGATCGGTTTGGGCGCGAGATTCCGCCCGGTTTGTATGGCACCAAGGATTATGAGCGTTTGATTTCGATCCTGACTCGCACTGAGACAGTGGCGAAGCACCTGACCGAGTACCTGAAGCGCACCAATCGCATGGACAAGACCATCGTTTTCTGTGTCGACCAGGAACATGCCGCCGATTTGCGCAAGGCGTTGAATAACCTGAACGCCGATTTGCATATCACCCACTATGTTGAGCGGGTGGTTTCGGACGAAGGTTCAGTCGGGCGCGGACATCTGGATGATTTCCAAGACCCGGAGAAGCCGTCGCCGGTGATTTTGACCACATCCCAAATGCTCACCACCGGCGTGGATGCGCCAACCTGCCGCAATGTGGTGCTGTTCCGGGCGATCAACTCGATGACCGATTTTAAGCAGATCATCGGGCGCGGGACGCGGGTTTCGGAAGAGCATGGCAAATTCTGGTTCACGATTATTGATTATGTCGGGGCGACGCAGTTGTTTTATGATCCAGCCTTCGATGGCGACCCGGTGCGGGTGACAAGAACCAGGGTGGATAATGACGGCAATGAGACAGAAACGCAGGACAGCGAAGAAGGGACGCTGGAAAGCCCTCACCCCGGCCCTCTCCCAGCGGGAGAGGGGGAACGCCAACAGGTTGGCGAACTGCCGCGCAAGTATTACCTGGATGGTGTGGATGTGTACATCGCCGGGGAGCAGGCTTTTGAGCTTGACCCGGATGGCAACGTGCTCAAGACGATGGAGTTCACCGATTACGTGACCCAAAACGTGCGCCGCTTGAACCTGAGCGCCGAGCACCTGCGGGCAGCCTGGAGCAAGCATGAGCAGCGCGCCGAAATCATCGAGCAGTTACGCCGCCATGGCATTGATCCGGCCCACCTGGCGGCTGTGACCCACCATGAAGAAGCCGATGCTCTGGATTTGCTGCTGCACGTGGCCTACAATGCGCCACTGGTCTCGCGCCGGGAACGGGCCGAAAAGCTGCGTCAGAAGAAAACCAACTTCCTGAACACCTTTACCCCAGCGGCGCGCCAGATTTTGGATGCGCTGCTGGAGAAGTATGCTGATTACGGCATCAGCCAGTTGGATGATCTGCCAAGCCTGCTGCGCGTGCAGCCTTTTGCCGAATACGGCGCGCCAACGGAAATTTATGCCCTGTTTGGCGGGGCTGGAAAATTGGTGCAGGCGGTGGATGAAATCCAGAGGTCGCTCTACGAATAATGTCACCGTGAGCGCCGGGGTTCCGTGTCACTGCGAGGAGCCGTTCTTGGCGACGAAGCAGTCCCCCGTTTAATCGGACGCACTGACCTTTGGGAGATTGCTTCGGGCTAACGCCCTCGCAATGACATGGGAAAATGCTATAATCGTATTACGATTATTCGTTCGATAGGAGAACAGTATGAATTCTGTCACCGTTTCCCCAAAATTCCAGGTGGTTATTCCGCAAAAGGTGCGCGAAAGCCTGGGTGTGAAAGCCGGGCAGAAATTGATTGTGCTGGCCTATGACAACCGGATTGTGCTGGTGCCTGAACTACCCATCAAAGCGGCGCGGGGTGTACTGAAAGGCATGGATACATCGAATTACCGCGAAGAAGTGGACGAGGAAAGATGATGAATGTCGTGGATACATCCGGCTGGCTGGAATATTTTGTAGACGGGGACAATTCTTCTTTCTTTGCTCCCGCCATTGAAGATACCGGCAACCTGGTTGTCCCGGTGATTTGCATTTATGAAGTTTTCAAAAAGGTGCTGCAAAGCCAGGGCCAGGCGATGGCCGAAATCCGCGTGGCGGACCTGGTCAAGGGCAATGTTGTCGATCTGGATGCACCGCTGGCGATGAGTGCGGCGATGTTATCGGCGGAACTGAAGCTGCCAATGGCAGATAGCATTATTTTAGCGGTAGCACGCGAACACAACGCCACCCTTTGGACGCAGGATGAGCACTTTAAGGGGCTGCCGGGGGTGCAGTATGTGGAGAAAAAGGCTTAACCCTCACCCTTGCCCTCTCCCGCAGGGAGAGGGGGAAAGATTTATATGACCCAAAACACCCGTACCCAACTCTCCTCCCTGATCAAATCATCCCGGGACATTATGCGCAAAGATGCGGGATTGAATGGCGATTTGGACAGGCTGCCGCAGTTGTCGTGGATCCTGTTCCTGAAATGCTATGATGACCTGGAGTTGCGCCGCGAGGAAGATGCCATCGTGGCGCGCAAGGCTTATAAGCCGGTCATCCCCGAGGGGCTGCGGTGGCGGGATTGGGCGTCGGATGAGAATAAGGGGACGACGGGCGAGGCGCTGCTGAAATTTGTTAATAACGAGCTGCTGCCGGGGCTGCGGGAACTGACCGGGAGCGATGAGAAGCTCAAAATCGCGGAGCTGTTCAAGGAAACCTATAACCGCATGTTGAGCGGTTACCTGCTGCGGGACGTGGCAAACCTGGTCAACGGGATTCACTTCCAGAGCCGGGATGAGATTTTCACGCTGTCGCATTTGTATGAGTCGATGTTGAAAGAGATGCGCGACGCGGCGGGCGACAGCGGCGAGTTCTATACGCCCAGGCCGGTGGTCAAGCTGATTGTGGATCGCGTGAAGCCGAAGCTGGGCGAGAGAATCCTGGATCCGGCCTGCGGCACGGGCGGGTTCCTGGTCGAGGCGTATGATTTCCTGAAATTGCACGCAAAGACTGCCGAGGATGAGCGAATGCTGCAAAACGGGAGCCTGTTCGGGGTGGAGAAGAAGCCGCTGCCCTTCCTGCTCGGAACGATGAACCTGCTCCTTCACGGGGTCGAGACTCCCAATATCAGCCGGGATAATGCCCTTCGCAAGCCGCTCAACGAGATCGGGGAGAAAGACCGGTTCGAGGTCATCGTCACGAATCCGCCGTTTGGGGGCGAGGAGGAGACGGGAATCCAGCTCAATTTCCCCGAATCCACCCGCGCCAGCGAGACGGCGCTGTTGTTTATGCAGTTCATCATGCGTTCGCTCAAGCCGGGCGGGCGCTGCGGGGTGGTGGTGCCGAACGGGACGCTGTTTGGCGATGGGGTTTCGGCGCGCATCAAGGAGCAGTTGCTGCGGAATTTCAACCTGCATACGATTGTGCGCCTGCCGAACGGGGTGTTTGCGCCGTATACCAGCATCCCGACGAATTTGCTGTTTTTTGATCGTCCTTCGTCTCCGCTGCGCTCCGCTCAGGACTTGGCCACAACTGATGTCTGGTTCTATGAGCATGTGCTGCCCGAAGGGGTGAAGAATTACACCAAGACTCGCCCGATGACTTTCGAGGAGTTTGCGCCGCTGGTGGAATGGTGGGATGCGCGCGATGACCCTTCGACTGCCGCTCAGGGGCGCGCCTGGAAGGTGAAGGCGGCTGACCTGATGCAGTACGACGCCAACGGCAACCTGCTGAGCGTGAACCTGGATGTGAAAAACCCGAGCCGCGCCGCTGACCTGGAGCACCTGCCGCCTGCCGAACTGGCGGAGAGCATTGCCGCCAAGGAGAAGCAGATTTTGGGGCTGATGGATGAGATTAAGAGTCTTTTGGCTCAGAGACTCTAAAGGTTTTTCTTGCAAATCAAGTGCACGGTTATCGAGAAAACTTGCGTTAAAAATCGTTATGTGCTGCCATGAAAACCTTTAGGGTCTTTTGCAAAGGATGAAATATGACCAGTCCATCGCCATTGCTCTACAATACTTACTATCACTTTCCGTTCGGTCATTTCAAGTTGAGTTCAGAAGATTGTGCGGCAGTAAGTCGTAGAGCGAAATCGGCATATCGCAAATTGCGAGGATTTGCTTCTGAACAACGGTGAGCGGTGTAATATGCTGGTGCGTTTGGCCTGCAATCTGGATGGTAGTCAGGTAAATGTTTTTGAAAACGCGCAGGAGCGTCTCGGCTCTGGGTGTGGCA
>CAIJPN010000210.1 GCA_903822545.1 uncultured Anaerolineae bacterium
AAATACAGGTAATTTTTGGGCAGCGTATTCTTGGCATTGTAGCGGCAGCCGACCATGCACCCGCCGCACTGTTTGCAGCCCGCCCGCTCGGGCCCTTCGCCGCCAAAAAACGGGTCGGGGACGGTTTTGCCCGGCTCGCCAAAATACGCGCCCACTTCGGTTGCGCGGAAGGTGTGGCCCATATTGCGCTCTTCGGCCATTTGTTTCATCAAGATATCGGCGGCCCACAGGGTTGGGTTGTGGCTGGGGCGCAGCATCGACCTGGCGGCAGCGTAATGCGGTTTGAGCGTTTCACCCCATGGGATGGGCGTGTTCCAGGCCGGGGTGGCGAAGGTCTCATCGGTGGGAACTTCCAGCACGTTGGCGTAGCCCAGGCTGCCACCACCGACCCCGGCTCCGTGCAATACCATCAAGCCCTTGAGAATGCTGATTTGCAGGATTCCGTGCCCACGGATGGCCGGCATCCACAGGTATTTCCAGTATTGCCAGTTGGTTTTGGCGAAATCTTTTTCAGTGAAGCGTTTGCCTTTTTCCAACACCAGCACCGAATAGCCTTTTTCGGCCAGCCGCAGGGCTGATACCGAACCACCGAAACCGGAACCGATAATGACGAAATCGTATATTTCTGGCATGATGGGTTTCCTTTGGGGTTATTCTTTCGCGCTCAACACAATCACCACAGCCGGATATTCTTCCACCAGTGCCAGCCCGGCCTTGCGCGCGCTGGCAGCCGAAGCGATGTTACGCTTCCAGCAGTCCCAGCCAACCCGGGTGATTCCGCGCCGGTGGGATTCGGCCAGGAATGCTTTGGCCGCCAGGGTGGCGATGCCTTTGCGCTGGTGTTTTTCGGCGGTCGCTATGCCGATTTCGCAGCGGCTGCCGGTGTTGTACTCGGACATGCACCAGCCAGCAATCTCATTTTCGTAAACCGGGCAAAGCCCAAAGCTGTGTGCCAGGAAATCTTCGATGGATGTGCGCTCTGAGCACATCTCCTCGTGGATTTGATCCAGCCCGGCGATGTCGCTGGCCATGAATTCGGGGGTGATCAGGCGTAGGGAAAAGCCATCGGGCAGCGGCAGGCCGGGCGTGGACTGAAAATCTGTCGTTTCGTAATACTGCCGTTCGCCGTGATAAAGGGTGTACTCGCTGAATGCGTTTTCCAGCACCGCTTTCCAGGCCGGATCAGAAAAACAGAATAGGAAAGCATCTTGCCCGGCTGCTTTGTGTGCCGGGATCAGGGTTTCGGTGAATAACTGCTTCAAGCGCTCGTCAAAACCGGGCAGGCTGGCATTTCCGCAGATTAAAACCCGGCTTTTGTAGACAATCATTCCAGTTTGTGGGTTTGATCCGCGTTCGGTGAATATTTTGGCCTGCAGGTTGCCGTCGAACAGGGCTTCTACCAGCGCGTGAGAAACTTCCAGTTCTTTGAATAGCGCTCGCACGCTGGGATAGTTTTCGGGGTTGATCAGTTGCATTTTAGGCCGCTCCCTGGTTGACCCACACTGTGATCTGCGAGTCGCCGCGATTGGCCCACAGGTGATAGGGGATGAAAGTCAGCGGCTCGCCGCTGGTGGATTTTCCGCGCAGGAGGATGATGCCGCCAAACAGGTCGCTTTTTTCGGCACTCAGGCTGGCTGGCTCAAGCCGGACGCTGAAAATATCCACGCCGGGGTTGTCCACGCTTTCGAGACAGTAAACCAGCGGCCCGCGCGTCAGCGCAACTTTGCCAGCGTGGTCTTTGACGTTTGGGTGGGCTTTTTTCAGGCTAATGGGCATATCGAAGGTCAGTTCAAGCTGGTCGTCCGGATTCCACTCACGGGTGATGGGCAGGAAAGTGCTGGGGCGCGGGTCGTAGCCCTGGGCGGTGGCTTCGTGCTTTTGGGGCGTAGAAAGTGGAAATTCGAGGGGTTTTTGGTTTAGTTTGACGGTGAATTTTCCGGGTTCGCTGCACCAGGATGGGATGCGCAGGTTGAGGCTGAAGGTTTTTGCAGCGGGGAGAGTCAGTTTGATAACGGCGAGACCACTGAAGGGTAGGTTTGAATCCACCCTGATAGTGGTATCCGGCCAGGGCGTGGCGTCACTGCCGATATATTGGTGAATCCACAGGGCCTCGCCCTCCACCGAATAGATGTATTTGCCCAGGTGTGCCCACGTCCGCGAAAGGTTGGATGGGCAGCACGGCACCGAGTACCAGCTTTTGCGGGTGATGCCGCTGCGCACGGCCAGCGGATTGTTGTACAGGTAGGTGTGCCCGCTGGCGCTGATGCCGGGGGCGGCGGCGTTGTAAAGCTGCCACTCAAACAGGTCGCTGTAGCGGGCTTCGCGCAGGGCCAGGGCCATTTCCCAGTTCCAGAACAGGCTGGCGAGCGCGGCGCAGGTTTCGTTGTAGGCGTATTCGGGGTCGAGTTCGTAGTCGTTGCCGAAGCCTTCGATATCTGGCAGCGCGCCCAGCCCGCCGGTGACGTACATGCGGCGCGTAACCATGCGCTCCCACGATTTTTGCAGCGCCGGGAGCAGGCTTTTGTCGCCGTCCAGCCGGTGCAGCATGGTGATGGCGGTCTGGAAGTAGCCGTAGCGCACGGCATGACCCACAGGCACGGTCTGCTGGCGGATGGGGGCGTGCTGCTGGTTGTATAGCCCTTGCAGGGCGTTGATGTTGCGCCGCTGGCGGATGTTGGGCGGCATTTTGGCGGGGTTATCTGCCGGGACTTTGGACATATCATAGCCGGGGTGCGCGGCGGCGTATTTGTCGCGCTCGGCGCGCACAAAGGCTTTGCGTTTTTCGTGGCTTTCGTTTTGGAAGTAGATGAGCGGGGCATAGGGGAAAACGCGCCCGCGCGCCTCGATGAAGTGCTGCGCCAGCTTGAGATATTCTTCCCGCCCTGTAGCCTGCTTCAGTTTCATCAGGGCGATTTCTACCTCCTGGTGGCCTTCCGTTTTATCGGGTGATTTGCCCAGGAAGTCTTTTACCAGCAAATCGGCAGCTTTCTGCGCGATTTTCAAGGCTGAATCTTCCCCCGCAGCCTCGAAGTGTGATACCGCGCCCTCGATCAGGTGCCCCAGGCAGTACAGTTCGTGCTCAATTTGCAGGTTAACCCAGCGCTGCCCGGGGAAGTGGAACTGGTTATAAGTGTTGATATAGCCATCCGTCATCTGCACTTTGCCCACCAGCCGGATGAGTTCATCCATCAGCGCCTTGAGCTTTTCATCGCGGCTGAAAGCGTAGATGCGCGCGGCGGCGTCCAGCCATTTGTAGGCGTCACTGTCAGCGAAGAACCAGCCCTCGCGGAAGCCTTCCATTTCCCCGGCCACAATGCGAAAGTTGTCGATGCAGCCGCTTTTTTCGAGCTGCTCCCACTGGTGGAAGATGGCAGCGCTGGCGTTGGTTTCCAGCTTTGGCGTCCAGAATGGGTCGTGGATGTGGACAGATGTTACCGGAAGTTCGTTCATGGGCGGCTCCAGGGTTGGGATGATAACCGTGTCCATTCAAAAACTGCCAGGGTTGGGCCAAAAGTCTCCCGGCTTGTGCGCAAAACCAGGAGATTTTGCCATCCGCGCTGGCAGCATTTGCGCGCACACTGATGATAGTTTATCATTTCCTGCCCTTCAAATTACGGTATAATTTTGGCAGGAGAACCTGCAATGTCAGTCAATTCTGATTATTACAACACCCGGCCTTCTATGCTTGTGATGTACAGCGCCTCCTGGTGCCCCGACTGCAAGCGTTCCAAGAAGTTCCTCGACGAGAACAAAATCCTATACCTGGATATTGACATCGGCAAAGATAATGATGCTTTCATCTTTGTGGAGAAACTCACCCGTCGCGTGCGCATCCCAACCATGGTTTTTCCTGATGGCAGCATCATGATCGAGCCAGCCAATGACGAATTGGGCCGAAAATTAGGTATTGGTTAATCGAGAGGAATAATGTCAGAGTTGTATACACTTAACCCATCGCAAATCATTCTGTATGGCGTCAGTTGGTGCCCCGATTGCCGCCGGGCGCGTTCAGTGTTGGCCGACCACAAAGTCATCTTTCTTGACATTGATATTGACCACGATGCCCTGGGCGAAAATTTTGTCTTGACCCAGAACAAAGGCTACCGCAGTGTGCCGACCATCGTTTTCCCCGATGGGGCCGTGCTGGTTGAGCCGCCCAGGCAAGTGCTGGCAGAAAAATTACAATCGTTCAAAAATTAAGCCGCGTGAGCGGCTTTTTTTATCTTCCCATAGCCCCCACCTTCCATCGTGGGGTATGAGACTCACACAGAAACCCAGCTCTCATTGAGAGACGGCAGGGGGGAAGAAATCACCACAGGATAGGCAGTTACTCTTGTTTAGGAGAACCCATGACCCGAAAATTCAACATCATCATCTGTGGCGCGGGCTTTGCGGGCGTCAGCGCCGCCTATTTCCTCACCCAACACGGCCTTACCGACATCCTGATCGTGGACGAGCGCGACCCGCTCTCGCTCACATCCAGTCACTCCACCGAGTGCTACCGCAACTGGTGGCCCGACCCGCAAATGCTGGCGCTGATCAACCGCTCCATCGACCTGATGGAGGGCCTGGCGGACGCATCCAACAACGTTTTCAAACTCAACCGGCGCGGCTACCTGTACGTCAGCGCCAACCTCGCCAAATTTGATGCGATGAAAGCCCGCGCAGAGAAAATTTCCGCGCTGGGGGCTGGGCCGCTGCGCATTCATACGGATGCCGACTCATCCTACCTGCCGCTGCATCCCGATGGATACAAAGATTCACCCACCGGGGCCGATTTACTGGTTGGAAATCGACTCATCCGCAGCTTTTTCCCGTGCCTGACGGAAGACGCCGCCCTGGCGCTGCACGTCCGCCGCGCTGGCTGGCTGGATTCGGTTGGGATGGGGATGTACCTGCTCGAGCAGGCCAAAAAGGCCGGGGTCAAATTTGAACAGGCAGCGGTCACCGGCCTGGATGTGGAAAATGATTCCATAACGGGAGTCCACCTCGGCGCTGAGACTGTTTCCACCCGCATCTTTGTCAATGCCGCTGGGCCTTTCTTCAAAAAACTGGGGCAGATGGCCGGGCTGGAACTGCCCGTTTTCACTGAATTGCACCAAAAAGTGGCCTTCCGCGATCATCTCAAAACCATCGGGCGCGACCTGCCGCTGACGATTTGGGACGATCCCCAAAGCCTGGATTGGAGCGATGACGAGCGCTCTTTCCTGGCTGAAGATGACTCCACCCGCTGGATGCTCGAGCCGTTTCCATCGGGCGCGCATACCCGCCCCGATGGCGGCCCGGACAGCCCCATCGCGCTGATGCTGTGGGAGTATGCCGAACATCGCATGGAACCTGTCTTGCCGCTGCCGCTCGATGAAAATTATCCCGAAATTGTGCTGCATGGCCTGGGACGTATGATCCCCGGCTTGAAAAAATATTATGGTCACGCGCCCAAACCGGTGCAGGATGGCGGCTGGTACACCAAAACCCGCGAAAACCGTCCGCTGGTGGGGCCGACGCCGGTCAACGGATATTTCCTGTGCGGGGCGGTTTCGGGCTACGGCGTCATGTCTGCCTGCGGTGTGGGCGATTTGCTTGCGCGCCACATTGCTGGGGCGCAATTGCCCGCTTATGCCTCGGATTTCACGCTTTCGCGTTACGCTGACCCGGCTTACCAGGAAATCCTGGCAAATTGGGGTGAGAGTGGGCAGTTGTAGCACGCTGACCGGATGAAATATCAGTGCGGCTGCGGGAGAATGCAGCTTGAAATAGGAACAAAAAGACGCGGCATTTTGCCCGCGTTTTTTTGCTCTCGCAGGCTCCCTGCACGCTGAGTGGTTAATGGTTTGGGCATCATATTTGGGGCGAACTCTAAAGAAAAACTTATATAAACCTACAAAAACTTGAGGCCTTCATCTTGTGAGATTCATTACAATGGTCGTAATTTTGAACCGAGGAGTATGTATGACTCACATTGTTGTAATTGGTGGGGGAATTGCCGGGCTGAGCGCTGCGTGGGAGATCCAAAAACGCGGCCAGGCAACTTTCTCACTGCTTGAAGCCTCCGAGCGTTGGGGCGGTAAAGTCCACTCGCGCACCTTGGTCGCTTCAAATGGTGACAAATTCCTGGTGGATGGTGGCCCGGAATCCTTTGTCACGCGCAAACCCGAGGTCTGGGAACTGGCACACGAATTGGGCCTGGCAGATGAATTGGTCAACCCTGGTTCCGAAACCAGGAATATTTATGTTTTGGATGGCGGCCGGCCCTACCCGATTCCTTTGTCTCCGGCGCTGTTTTTCTCTTCCCCGTTGATGACCTGGCGCGGGAAATTGCGCCTGCTGGCCGAGCCTTTCCAGCCCGCCCGGCGTGATACCGAAGATGAATCCCTGGCCGCTTTTGGCACACGCCGCCTGGGCCGCGAAGCCCTGGAGAAATTCATCGGCCCGGTGCTGGGCGGTATTTACAATACTGACCCGGCCCACCAGAGCATCCTGGTTTCATCACCGGTTATGCGCGAGATGGAAGCTGAATCTGGGAGCCTGGTATTGGCTGCGCTCAAACGGGCCTTCCGCCCGCGCCCCAAAGATGGGCGTCCCAGTTTTGTAACCTTTAAGCATGGTGCGCAGGTTCTTACGGATGCCATGGCTGCCCAACTCAAGGGCGATTTGCGCCTGAATGCCGAAGTCACCCGCATCCAGCGCGATGGGGCCGGGTACTGCGTGATGCTTTCCAACGGCGATACCATCCAGGCCGACAAAATTATCCTGGCAATACTGGCATCCCAGGCGGCAGGCTTGCTGCGCGAAACTGCCCCGCAAGCGGCTTCGCAGTTGGATTTGATCCAGCATAATCATATCGGCACAGTTTCGCTGGTTTTCCGCGAAAGTGACCTGCCACAAAAGCCAGTCGTCAATGGCCTGATGATCCCGCGCCGCGAAAAACGCGCCATCGACGCGGTGACTTTCACTTCGCGGAAAACGCCCCAGCGCGCTGCCCCCGGATTTGTGTTACTGCGCGTATACCTGGGCGGCGCCAGGCCGGATGTTGTTGAAATGGATGATGCCGGGCTGGTGGCAGCGGTCTGCGCTGAGTTGGGTGCGCTGCTGGGAATCCACGCCAAACCGCTCGATTACACTATTTTCCGCTGGCTGAAAGGTTTCCCGCAGGCCAATGTTGGCCACCTGGGGCGGGTTGCGCAGGTGGAAGCGCTCTTGCCAGCGGGCATTGGCCTGGCGGGCAGTTCTTATCGTGGCATTGCCGTTCCTGATTGCATCAAGCAGGGGCGCGAAATTGTGCAAAAATTACTTCAATGACAGGAGCTTTATCTATGACCAAGGTACTTCGTATTTTGAATAATGTACGGCTGGCATTCTTCCCGATTGCTTATGCCCTGAGTGGGGTGCTGATTGGCAGCACACTTAACCGTATCATGATCGCCGACCTGGGCTATTCGGCCACTGTGGTTGCCATCTTTTTTGCCATCCCGTTGATGGTTTCTCCCGTCCGGGTCTGGATCGGCTATCGTTCAGATGGCTTTCTGATCTTGGGAAAGCGTCGCGAGCCTTATATTATCCTCGGAGCGCTGGTGATTGGGATGGGCATCCTGGCGATCTCAAACATCATCACACGCAGCGATTTTTCGGGCCTGATGGCAGCCGCGATTGCGCTGGCCTTCTTGCTGTATGGCCTGGGCCGCAACCTGGCGCATAATACCTTCCAGGCGCTGGTAGCAGATCGTTACGAAGGGGCAGCGCGTTCGCGGGCCGCCACTTTTTATGAAGTGGCAACTATGTTTGGCATGGTGATGGGTGCGGGTCTTATCAAAAAGTCGCTGGCAAACTATGAGCCTGCCACACTGGTGGCGGTTGCCCTGGGTGTGGCGGCGGCTGTTTTGGTGCTCGCCAGCTTTGGGGTTGTGGGGCAGGAGGAGAAATCCCTGGCTTCGCAGGCTTCCAAAAAAGCGAGGGAAGTTTCTTTTGGCGAAGCCTTCCGCAACATGGTGATGGCTGATCCCCAGGTGCGGCTGTTTTTCTTCATTGTAACCTTGACTTTTGTTGGCACACTGGCGCAGGATGTGCTGCTGGAACCGTTTGGAGCGCTGGTGCTGGCTATGCCGGTTGGAGAAACCACCGGCCTGACACAGTATTGGGGCATTGGGGTTTTGCTGGCCATGCTGGTCAGCGGGCTTTTCTTATTGAAATGGCTGGGCTGGATCAAAACCATGCGCGCCGGGATGCTGCTCTCAGTAGTGGCTTTTCTCGGCCCAATTGCCGCGGGAATGTTGGTTAATATCAGTCTTTTGAAGGCTGCCGTGTTTGTGATGGGCCTGGGCACGGGGTTGGCCGGGGCTGGAATGTTGAGCGGCACCTTATCTTTCACCAGCCGTTTGCGTGCAGGGATGTTGCTGGGGGTTTGGGCAGTGGCCAATATGGCTGGTCATGCCTTTGGCTCTGTCACTGGCGGCCTGATTGTCGATTCGGTGCGTGCCCTGAGCGGGTCGGCCTTTGCGGCTTATGCCTCGGTCTTTGGGCTGGAAGCGTTGCTTTTGCTGGCTGCATTCAATCTTAGCCTGCGCCTGCGGGTGGATGCTTCGCGGGCAGTGGAGGAAGAGCACGCACAGTTAGAGTTTGCCACAGCCGATTAGTCGGTTGACCAT
Source organism: uncultured Anaerolineae bacterium (assembly GCA_903822545.1). Classification (GTDB taxonomy): domain Bacteria; phylum Chloroflexota; class Anaerolineae; order Anaerolineales; family Villigracilaceae; genus CAIJPN01. The sequence continues at coordinate 8,643 of CAIJPN010000210.1, forward strand.
CAAAACGGCGCTGTGATTTTTTGTGCAGCGCCGTTGTGATTCATGGCTCTCTGAGAATCAGCATGGTATACCCAAAATTGCCCAGCCAGAAAAACGTATTGGGAAATCCAGGAAATTACGGGGACATCGAGCCATGAAGTTTTTTAATGTTTTCGGAGAACATTGCCTGTTACCCAGAAAAACACAGCCTTCGATAAAATCGTAATCCCTGCTTGATATGGTTTTTATCCCTATCGTGGGTGAGCATTATATAAGTGTAGCCAGCCTGTGCTGGCTGGTTTCAGGCTACATTTTCAAAGTGGGTGATTTCCGATATTTTGCCAGGCATTTTTTCGATGGCGATGACATCCACCTGCCAGTGATCGATCCCGCGTTCGGCGGCGTAGAAACTGGCAGCGTTGATCATGTGGGTCAGCTTGCGGGGCGTAATGGCCTCTTCTGGATGACCAAACTGCCGGGTTGAGCGGGTTTTTACTTCTACAAAAACGGTCAGGCCTGCCAGCGCTGCCACCAGGTCAATTTCCCCGTGTGGTGTGCGAACGTTGACATCCACAATGCTATAGCCCTTGCTTTTTAGGTAGGCTGCCGCGGCTTGTTCGCCAAATTTTCCCAAACGCTGGTTGTGGTTCATGGTTTTTCCAAAGGTTGCCATCTTTCGCTGGTTATTATATACTCACAACGTAAAATTTTTGCGGTACGAATTTTCCGTGCCGTTTTTTGGGAGAAGGAATGGATAAAAATACCGTTCAGGTAGCTGTTTTCATTGATTATGACAACATTGAGATCAGCGTTAATGATATTTTGGGGCGCGATGCCCAGGTGGATTGGAATCGCGTTTTGCAGGTGGCTACCCAGTTGGGGCGGGTCGTTTTGCGCCGTGCTTATGCCGATTGGGCGCTTTCTGCCGACCGCCAGCGCGAACTGCTGGCCCAGGGTGTGGAATTGATCCACGTTAACAGCCGCCGGGGTAAAAATGCCGCCGATATTCGTATCGTCATTGATGCGTTGGAACTGCTTTTTGGCGAGCAGAGCGGTTTTACGCATGTTTTGCTGGTTTCGGGTGATGGTGATTTCACCGAATTGGTGCATCGCCTGCGTGCTTATGGCAAAATTGTTTTTGGGTTGGGTGTCAGCGGCACCAGCGCCGAATACCTGGTCAATGCCTGCGATAAGTTCCTTTATTATGATAAATTGCCGGGGATTACCAGGCCCGAGCCGAAACCGAAGAAACCGGTTGAGACTCCGCCCCCGGCTAAACCCGTGCCGGTTCAGATCGCCCCTGAGCCTGTCTCGCTGCCAAATGTGCCGGAGCCAAAGCCTGAGCCTGAACCCGCTGCCCCAGCCAGCCCCGAGGCAGTTTATGAAAGTTACCTGCAGATTCTGGGCAAGCAGAAAATCCGCATGACGCCCACCGAGCAGCGGCCTTCTATCATTTTCAAGTTCCATGAATTGTGCCGCGCCAACCCGGGTATCAGCCTGACCCAGCTTTCAGATAAAGTTCGCGCCCACTACACCGATAGTATGCCCCAGATCGAAGCACATTTTATTACCGAGACGGTTCACCAGCTTTTCCACACCTACTGTTTCGAATTCCAGAAAGAACCCGGCATTGAGCGCCTGTGGGATCAAAAGGTTGCCCTGGCCCCAGATGTTGCCCGTTCCACCGATTTGATGGAAAAGTGCGACCGGGGTATTCTCCAAAAACTTATTTTGGCGCTCGGCGGCCCGGATAAGGTGGATAAGGAAGTTGCGGCACGTATTTTGTATGGCGGCGTGCGCGGCCAGCGGATGCTTGACCATATTGGCAAGCTGTTGGAAAGCGCGGCAGGCTAAAACGGTAGGAGCGCAGTGTTGCTGCGCTCCTACCGTATGCCGTAAATCATCAGGTGCGGGATAACATCCCGCGCCAAGTATTTACTCAAGTTGCTACCTTTGGCGCAATCGCCCTCATCCCTGGCCCTTCCCCCGGCGGGGGAAGGGAATTACCCCCCTCTCCCTTTGGGAGAGGGCCGGGGTGAGGGAACTCCTTGCAAAAAGGCAGTTTGACATATCAAGGT
>CAIJPN010000211.1 GCA_903822545.1 uncultured Anaerolineae bacterium
AACCTTTCGACCCGCGATATGGAAATCCTGCAAAAGCGGACGTTTTACGGCAAGGAGAAGAAGTCGCTGGCCTATATCATTGGGATCATGAACATGATCCTGCACGGCATCGACGCGCCGAACATCCTGCACACCAACACGCTGGCCGAGAATATCGCCGACATCCAGGAGAAGGATCGCTACGACATCGTGGCGGCCAGGCCAGCGGCAGCCAAAAAGTGGATCTCCTGCTGGCTGATCTCTCCCGCCAGGCAGATGCCTGGGTGCTGGCCGAACAGCTGACCAACCTGGTTCCCCATCTCGATGTGCTCGTCAACAACGCTGGGCTGGCTGCCCCTGCCCGAGTCATCACCGAAGATGGGATTGAATCCAACTTTGCGGTGAATGTTCTCGCCCCCTTCCTGCTCACCAACCTGCTGATGGATCTGCTCAGGGCCAGCCCTGCCGCCCGGGTGGTCAATCTCACCGGCGGGGATATTCCTGCCCGGCTGGAGTTGGACAACCTGCAAGCCGAACGCTCTTTCGATGGGCTGTTCTCCTACTCCCAGACCAAACTGGCGATGATGGCCGTTATGCTTGAATTTGCCCGGCGAGTGCAGGGCTCCAACGTGACGATCAACGTCTGCTACCCAGGCCAGGCCAGCACAGCCATGACGCGCGGCGTCACCCCCGAGATGCTGCCCGGCCCCATGCGCCTGTTCTACCCGCTCTTCCGCTGGCTGACCCGCCCCGATGGTGGGAAATCCGCGGCTAGGGCCGATCTATCTGGCATCCGCGCCCGAAGTGGAAGGCGTCAGCGGAAAATACTTCGATACCCACTGCAAAATGGTCGATTGGCCGAGCGCGGCGCTGGAACCTTCCATCCGAGCAAAATTATGGGAGTGCGCAGCTTCCATGGTCCAATTGGATACCGCCTTATTGCTGACTGGAAACACAGATGATCACCTTCCGTCCCTTCAACCTTGATACCGATGCCGCCGACCTGGCGCGGCTGTATTCTTTCACTTCCCCCGAACCGGTCACACCGGAAACCATCCGCGACTGGTGGACACCGCGCAAGGATGAAATCCGCTTCACCACCCTGGCTTTGGATGGCGATCAGCTTATCGGCTACTGGGATGTAGACCGCGAAGACTGGATGAAGCCCGGGCACTGGTATGTCAAAGTGATTGTTGCTCCTGGCCACCGCCAGAAGGGCTTTGGCTCACAAATGTACGCTGCTGCGCTGGCGGTTTCACGCCAGCACGGAGCCAGCCACCTTGAAAGCCAGGTGCGCGAAGACTGCCCGGAAGCCCTGCGCTTTGCCCAAAAACGCGGTTTCCAGATCGAAAAGCACAGTTTTGAATCCACGCTGGATTTGTCCAGTTTTGATGAAACCCGCTTTACATCCATCCAGGAACGGGTGCGGGACTTTCGCTTTTTCTCGCTGGCGGAAGCAGGTCTCACCGATGAAAATAAGCGCAAACTCTATAGTGTCAACCGTTTGTCAGGTTTGGATAACCCCAGTAACGATGAAACTTTCCCTGATTTTGACTCCTTTTCGATGAACGTTTTCAACGCCTCGTGGTTCCGCGCCGATACCCAGATCCTGGCCGCCGATGGTGACCGCTGGGTTGGTCTTTCGGCCATTTCCATCGATGCAGAACATGGCTACTCCTACAACGCCTTCACTGGTGTCTTGCGCGAATATCGCGGGCGCGGCTTGGCCCAGGCGCTCAAGCTCCAGACCATCCAGCTGGCCAAACGGGCCGGGATGCGCTACATCCGCACCAACAACGATTCGCAAAATGCGCCCATGCTGGCGGTCAACCGCAAACTCGGCTACCAGCCCGAACCGGGCGTTTACCGCCTGCTCTGCGTACTTGGATAAAGCGGATGGAACGCCTGATCCGCTGCCAGGTTGCGCTCCTGAAGCATTACAACCCGGTCACGGACAAGTTCTACTTTGGTGGATGGGGATTGAACATCAAAACTGAAGATATTGCCCGCTTCGGGCAGCTTTACCTGCAAAAAGGGCACTGGAACGGGCGTCAGCTGGTTCCCGTTCCGTGGGTGGATGCGGCGACCTCCAAACAAATCGCCAACGGGCCAGACAAGAACCCGGATTGGGAGCAGGGCTATGGCTACCAGTTTTGGCGCTGCCAGCCAGCAGGCATGTATCGCGGCGATGGCGCGTTTGGCCAGTTTTGCGTGGTCATGCCCGAACAGGATGCTGTTTTGGCC
>CAIJPN010000212.1 GCA_903822545.1 uncultured Anaerolineae bacterium
ATATGGCATTCACGTCTTTTCGGCTACGCCCGGGACGGGCAAACGAGCGGCGTTCATCCCAGGCAATTAGGTTTCGCCTTCACGCGCGGCAGGGGAACCGGGTAAATGGATATGGCATTCACGTCTTTTCGGCTACGCCCAGGTCGGGCAAACGAGCGGCGTTCATCCCAGGCAATTAGGTTTCGCCTTCACGCGCGGCAGGGAAACCGGGTAAATGGATATGGCAATCACGTCTTTTCGGCTACGCCCGGGACGGGCAAACGAGCGGCGTTCATCCCAGGCAATTAGGTTTCGCCTTCACGCGCGGCAGGGAAAACCGGGTAAATGGATATGGCATTCACGTCTTTTCGGCTACGCCCGGATGTGAACATCCGGGCTATTAAACAGCGCCGGACAAGTCCGGCTAGCCTTCGATGGCTTGCATTTCGCGCCACCAATCATCCGTGCGGGTCACATATTGCGCCTGGGATTCGCGCACCATTTGAACCATGCCATCATCGGAGCGTTCCAGGATGGGCAAGAGGTTGTTTTCGGCGTGGTGCTTTTTCTGGTTTTCAACATAGGCAATGTAATTGGGCAGGCGTTTGCCATCAAACGAAAAGACGCCATATTCCTCCTGCCAGAAAAACGGCGTTTCGCCCAGGCCCGATTTGTTAAATTTGGTGGATGCCACCCCTTTGACCTGCCCAATAAAGGTCGCCACCGCAATTTTAGGCGGGATGGATGCAACCATGTGAACATGGTCAGCAGTTCCGTTCAAAGCAAAGAGGGTCGCTTCCAGCCCGATGGCTTTGCTACGCAAAAATCCGTAAATGACCGGTTCCACTTTGGGGGTCAGGAGCGGCTGACGGTTTTTGGTTGTCCAAACAATGTGGTAGAACAATTGTGAATAGGGCATGGTGCTTGCGTTCCAAGCCGGATTTATCCGGCGTTATTCTGTAGCCAGGGGATTTACGCCTGCCATGAAATGGTATCCCCGGCGGGTTTGGTGGGATGCCGTTATATTGGCACATTACCCGCCCGGATGTAAACACCCGGCCTAATCAGCATCACCAGATGAATCCGGCTCAACCTCCCCGCCCGCACGATACTTCTTGAGCCAGGCATCCATCTCGTCAGCGGTTTGGATGGGGAGGATCATACGCACCGATCCGCGCAGGCGCAGACGGGCATCAACATCTTTGACATCAATGTTGCGGCCATCAATCGTATCGAGTAATCCGAGCGCGCGCAGGCGGCGCAACAGGCCTTCGTATTGTCCCATCGGAAGATCGCGTTCTTTGCCGGTGATGGTGCGGTATTCTTCGCGCACTTCGCCAATCGTCACCACCGGGTCACTGGCCAGGCTAAGATGTTCGCGCTTTTCCTCGTAAAGTTTACGCAAGACGAGAATCATCAGGCTTTCATCCAGTTTATAGCGGGCGCGGGTGTAGCTATATTCTGAAACCACCTGGAAGATGCGATGATAGTCGTCGTGGAGCAGGTTGAAACCAGCCAGAGCGAGCAATCCTTCAAAAACGGCGCGATGGCGGTAGATAAAGTAATAATCATCCTTATCGGTTTCGACATCCTGGTAAAGGAAAGTCTGCCCGAGCAGGCGGTTGACCACGCGCGGCACATCGCGGCGCGATTTTTCGGGGATTTCGGTGAGGATGGTGTCGGTAGAGAAGGGCATAAGTTCCTTGTGCGTGTTGCGTGGGTCTCGAAACGGAATACCCAAAAAAAACTGAGGCAGGCGCAACACGGTTTATAGACGGATAAGGTCAAAAGGTGCAATCCGGTATTCACCAACCACCACCGGCTCGCCATCCATCCGCTCCAACCCATAGGCCACATCAGGATGATGGGCGTAGGCGATGATGGTCGTCAGCCAGTGCAGGTCGTGGCGCACATCGGTTGGGATTTCTGCCAGGGGCAGGCGTTTGTGTCCGTTGAAAAAGCCGATGACCTTGCGATTGACTTTGTCCGGGGAGAAGGCCTGGGTCACGTCTTGCATGGTGGCGGCCCGCAGATTGAGCAGGTCATCCGGGCTTAAGACCGGGACAACGATAGTATCCGGGGTAAACGGGGTGCGACGCTGGGGCGGGGTGTAAAAGCTATGGCTGTCGGGGATATCCACAGGCGCGCCGACCAGGCCTGGAGCATCATCCGGCAGTTCTGTCAGTCCGGATTCTCGCAGGGTGGCAATGCCTTTTGCCAGCGAAACCAGTTTGTCTTTGAAACTGCCATCCGCGCTGCCGAGCTGGTAGCGCACCTGGCGCAGGGAGGTGCGCAGGTATTGGGCGTGGCGGCTGTCAATGTCGTTCAGGAGCGGGTCAAGCCCCTCGAGTTGGTGGGCGATGAATTGCATGGAATGGCTGATTTCGGCTTCGGCCTGGGCCGGGGAGAGTTTGCTCTGGGTTGCCAGCAATTCAGCCGTTTGAGTCAGCCAGTTGGCATCCAATTGCCAGGCCTGGAGCTGGTTGATGATGTCGCGGCGGTAGCGCGAAACATGGTCAGACGTTTTCAGTGCATGGTAGGCCGGGCCAAGGGTTTGGGTGTAATCGTCAAATTGCAGGTGCAACAGGTCGGCGATTTCGGTCTGTTTGGTGGCGCGCTCCACATAACGGCGGATGTTCTGATTTAGTTCGCTCAATCCGCGCACCACCTGGCGCACATTTTCGTAGGCCTGTGAAACTGCCAGCGAGGGCGAAAAATCCTTGTTGGTATTGGCGGATGTGATCAACTGGTGGGCGGCGTAAAGCTGGCCGGTAAACTCACGCGGTTTTTGTTCCTGGATGGTGCGCAGGGCTTCGAGCAGGGTGAAGGCGTAATCGGGCAGGATGATGGTTTCAGAGTAGTCGGCGTATTGCTCGCGCTCGATCCAGCCGGAATCAGCCAGGCGGCGGATGAGATAGGATGCGTAATCCTGCTCGGATTTTTGACCCGTTATCGAAACGGAATCAGACTCACCCGTAGGCTGGATCGCCATTTCGGCGGCGATTTCCCCCTCAGCGTTGGATTCCTTCAAATAGTGGACGATTTCATCTACAACAACTTCCCGCGCCAGCCCAAAACGGTTGAACTCGGCCAGGGCGTACAGTCGCAGAAGGATTACCATGTAGTGCCGTTGCAGGCTGCCATTGCCCATGCTGCTAAAAACATTAAACAGGCCAGGCGGGAGAATATCAAACGGATTCTGCATGATTTGATTCCCAGACCAGCAAATCTTGCGGCTGGCAGTGGAGGGCGACGCACAAACGGGCAAGCGCATCGAGGTCAACATGGCGCGCGGTGCCGGCATCGAGGCGATAGATGAAATCTTTGGGCACGCCCGCCAGTTCAGCCAGTTTGCGCGGCGAAATGCGCTGGCCGGTTTCGGCCTGCTGTTTTCCCAAAAGGATAGAAATGCGCCCGGTGGTGGATAATATTTCGCTCATTTGTTCTAATTATCCGCCCAAACGAGAGATTTGTCAAGACATTTGGCGCAAATTTCGGACAAGGCCAGATTCAATTGTCATTTTTGTACGTTTCCGTATCAGAAGCGACAACCGGCTGAACCCTGGTGCGGATTGCTTCGAGCCGTTCCATGCGTCAGATTGTCAAAGAATCTTCCGTAATACCAAACAAGGCTTTTCTGATTTGGCAATGAAAGGTTACTGGTAGAGCTTCGCCCATGCATCCTTTAGGATGTTACCCAACACCTGGTCAGCCAACCCCTGGGCCGGGATGACATCACCATCGGGTTCGATGTAGAGCCAGGCTTTGCCTGCGCCTGCCGGGACGGCGTCTTCAGCGGTTTCGAGCGCCACCGGGTTGGCGACAGAATAGGGCACCGGCAGGTCTGCTACCAGGCGCAGGCCGATATCGGCGGCGTGGTCGCGCAGGTACGAGAGTTGTTCGTGCAGCGCCGGGTCGGTGACGCTCATCGATACGGCTTCCACACCGGCTTCGTGCAGTTTGTCCATCAGCGCCTGTGCGCCGGAGATGTTTTCGGGGGTCAGGGTCATGTGAATGGCCAGGAAAATATCGGCGACCAGGGCGTTTTGAATGGATTGCCAGTTCGGTTCGGCATGGGTTGGCAGGACGATCATCAGGTGGTCGAGGCCGGTTTGCAGGAGTTTTTCCAGGTAGGCGTTGTCGGCCAGTTTTTGGCCGTCGGTCAGCAGCCCGGCCACCTGTCCGTTCTTTTCAGCGTGGGCGATCAGCTCGGGCAGGTCGTCGCGCAGTGTAGCTTCTCCGCCAGTGAAGATGATGTGCGGCACCCCGGCCGCCCAGGCGTTGTCCAGCACCAGTTTCCACTCGTCGCTGGTCAATTCGTGGGTGACACGCTTTTCAGGGGCGTTTAACGGGTCTGCGCCCGGGGGGAGGCGATAGGTCAGGGCGCAGTCAAGACGCAGCGGGGCGGATAAATCGGCGCTGTTGGGAGCTGTTCGCTCAAAATCCAGAAAGGAAACGGGATCGAGATCGGGGACGTGGACAAGCGTCTCAATCCGTTCGCGAAAGTCGATGTAATCGACCTGGGCCTGGTCGCGGCTGATGCGGTAACGCTGGGCGATCTCTTTGGCGGCATCTTCGGGTTTTGTGCCGCGGATGAAGTGGTAGGCATACTCGGCGGCGGTGGCGTTGAGATGCAGCACCGTGCTGGCGTTGATGATAAGTACGCCGGAACCGTTGCTGTGCAGCCGCAGGTGCAGCCGGTAGGGGATTTCATCTTCGGGCGGCGATGAAAAATGATGTACGCCCTCGGGCAGGGGTTTGATAGATGTGAACAGGCTGGTGATGCGGTTGAAGATTTTCATGGTTCCTCCAGGGTTCAGGAGCGGATGCGGGCGGAGAGCCAGCCGTCGATTTTGGCGGCAGTTTCTCGGTAGTTGGATTCCATCATCAGGTTGTGGGCGGCGTCGTGGATGAGTTCAAAGCTGGAATTTTTATAAATATGGGCGGCACGTTGCAGGCCATCTATGCTGACCACGTTATCTTTTTCGCCTGCGAGAATAAGAAGCGGGGATTTGGCGTCACCCTTGGGCCGCCACAGCGGCGGGTTGTGCTGCATGACCACCAGGGCAGATTCTGGCCCCAGCCGGGAGAAAAGTTCCTCGGGACTGAGCAGGGAGGCGGGGCTGGTGAGCTTTTGGGCGGCGTGGGAGGGGCTGCGCACCCAACTGGATGCGTCCAGCCGGTAAAACATTTGCAGCACGCCGATTGGATCCATTTTGATCAGCCCGAGCGTGCCATCACGCATGGAGCTATCGGCCACCCAGGGCGCGACCAGCACGACAGCGGGCAATTCATCGCTGACATAGCGCAGGTACCACTGGCTGAGTGCCCCGCCCATGCTGTGACCCATGAGAATGGGCGTTGGGCCGCTTTTTTGCAGCATTTCCACCTCGTCACGGTAGAAACTCAGGTAGTAGTCGAGCGTGCAGCTACGGATGGGGCGCTGCGTGGGGGATTTCCCGTGCCCGGGCAGGCTGAAGGCCAGGCTTTCCCAGCCAGCCTCCGCCAGGATCTCCTGCCAGGTTTGCCAGCACCATGCGCCGTGCCACATGCCATGTCCCATCAGGATGGGGATGGGGTGGCGCTGTGTCTTGGGGGTGTAGTGGATGCGCTCGATGCCGCCTTCCACCGTGTGGCGGATGGTGTATTTTTCAGTCTGGCGGGTTTCTTCAAAGCTGATGCCCGCGCCTTTCAGCCGGTTTTGCGAGATCGACAGCGTTTTTCGCGGGTCGCGGGTGATGCTCCACACGATCCAGAAGGTAACGGCAAGAAAATACAGGCCGAACAGCGAAAATACCAGGGTGAGTATCGTCAATGTGCTGCCATCCAATCCAGGTAAAACAGAACAAAGTAGCCAATTAGCAGGATGATCCAGCCTGCCAGCTGGACATTTTCCATCAGCCCGGCCCAGGAAAGTGAGAAATTCTCCTGGATGGTTTCGGCGATGGCTTCGAGATTGTCGAGTTTTTCGGCCACGATCTGCTTCCAGTCGGGCAGGTAAAGCTCCTGCTGGATGGCGTCGTAGAGTTTGGCGGTGTACCAGTCGCCGATCATCAGCAGGCTTTGGGAGGTGTGCTCGAAATCGAGCATCAACTCCAGCCGCAGGTTGATGATGCGCCGCATGGAACTGCGCGTGGGGCCGGGGCGCAGCGCGCCTTTGGTTTTGGCCTTGAAGTCGGTGTTGATGCGGCGCAGGTTGGCTTCAATCGCCTGGTCAAGCATCCGGTAGCGCAAAAGCTGGTAATTGCCAATTTTGAGCAGCTCGATGTCGCTCTGGAAATCGCCGGAGGGCGTGATGATGACCGCGCCCTCCCAATCCACCAGGGTCAGGTCTTCCCTGGAGTAGCGCACGCGGCTGGAGAGAATCTCGTCAATTTCGGTCTGGTCAAAGCTCTCGCGGTGTGAGCGGATGAAGCGCGCCAGGTTTTGAGCATTGGTCTGGATGTACTCATCCGGCGCTGAAACCGACTCGCTGACCAGCAGGATGACATACTCCTCAAACAGGCCATTCGCCCTGTAAGTTTCCGGGATAAAAAGCTGGCACAGTCCACGCTCGATGTTTTTCCGGTGCTGGATGGCGTTCTGGCTGAGCGCATCGGGCAGCTCAAAGCGGCATTCCAGCACCTGCACCCGCGCATCAAAGCGCTGGCGGATGACGGTGGTGGTGACGCCCTCCACATGCGTGCTCTGCTGGCCCAACATGCGCACATCCACGTCCACCGGCTCAAAGTAGGGAGCGTCTTTCAGTCCCTTTATGCGCTCGGCGGGTTCCGGGTCATCGGATGCCAGGTCGGGGAAAGCCATCAGGTAGCAGATTTGCATGGAGTTATTTCAGTGGGGGCAACCCGTCCAGCGCGAAAAAGCGCATTTTGGGGTGGATGGAACAGGTTGAATCACACTTTGGTTGGACTGAAAGGGTCGCCGGTTGTAAGGTTCAAGAACGAACAAAATGCGGCATCTCCACCGGAATTTCGAGCGACATCTCGACAAACCCGGCGTATTCGCCGTTTTCATACCACGGTGACTGGTAGATCATCTTCTTGACGCCGTTTTTCTCGATGGTGTAAACATTCTTCTGACTGGCGGCCAGCAACTGCTCGGTTTTGGGGCGGGCGTGGGCGGGATGGCAATCCAGCATATTCTTGCCGACCAGCCCATAGCCGCCATCCTTCTCAAAGGTTTTTGCGGCCCGGTCATTCATCGCCAGGATGGTTCCATCCGAGTCACAAACGGTGATGGCGGCGGGGAATTCTTTGATCCAGTCCATTTTTATCCTTTCAGTCCGAAATCTCCCGATTTGGGAGTTTCGGCAAACTGCAACGGACAGCCTCCCCCACACTCCATCACCAGCGCGCAGCCTTCACATTTCAGCGGCAGATCGCGGCGTTCGCGGAGTTTGGTCGAGAGTTTATGGTTCCAAATCGCATCCCAATCATCGCGCAGGATGTTGCCCACCGGTTTGTAATACGATTGGCAGGGCAGCACATCGCCGTTGGGTTCGATACACATGTTATACAGCGCCGCCGTGCAACCCTTCACCCCCAACTCCATCTGGACGGGGTCGAAGTGGCAATACTGCGTTGGCGTATACCAGATCAGGCGCTGGCCGTGCGCGTCCGTTTTTTGGCGGGCAAGCTCCAGCAACGGTGTCAGCTCACTTTCTGCCAGCCCGGTGCCCACTTTCGCGCCCTTGCCCGAATAAATCAGCGCATTCAGGCCCACCGTCGGCACGCCCAAATCGGCCAGGAAATCCAGCGTGGCGGGGATGCTCGCCACGTTATCGCGCAGCATCGTCGTGTTGGTCATCACGTAAAGGCGCGTTTCCAGCACATTTTTCAAGCCTTTGATGGTTTGCTCAAATGCCCTGGCATTC
>CAIJPN010000213.1 GCA_903822545.1 uncultured Anaerolineae bacterium
AATTTCACCGGTAAAACCTGCGCCAATCGGCATGGGGTCGGCGCGCATCCGCACGCCATGGTCGATCACATACGGGAATTGCACCATGTTTTTTTCATGGTCAATGATGCGGATGCTCATCTCCTGCGAATTAAACGTTTTGGCTATTTTTTCGCCAACCAGTTCAGCCGCTTCATCCAGGCCGATCTTGGATGCGAGCGCTTCCTGGACACTGTTGATAATGGCAAGCTCCTCGGCGCGTTGTTCGGTCACCCGCAGCAAACGGCGTGTCTCATCGAACAGGCGCGCATTTTCAATCGCAACCCCCATGTTGGCGGTGAGGGTTGCCAGCAGCCGCACGCTGGAAGCATTGAAAGCGTATTTTTTGTAACTTTCCACACTCACCAGGCCGATGGTGTGCTCGCCAACGATGATCGGTACGCCCATCCAGGATTGCCCCAATTCGTTATCTCCCGCCGCATTGGGGATGTTGATGGCTTCAAGCGCATCGGCTTCCTGAGCGGTCCCCAGCACCAGCGGTTGGCGCGAAATAATCACTTTTGATGCCAGGCCCTTGCCCAGTGGCACCGGTTCCGGCAAAGTAATATAGCCTCGGTCATAACAGTACACCATCTGTACCAGGCTTTTTTCATGATCATAAAAAAAGACGCTGGCAACTTCAGCCTGGAAAATATCGCGGACTTTGTCGCCCAGCATGCGCGTCATGGTATCGATATCCATCTGGCGCGAAAGGGCTTCGCCCACGCTGTTAATGATCGCCAGTTCCGATGCGCGCTGCTCGGTTTCGTTGAGCAGGCGCTGGGTTTCATCAATAAGATAGGCGTTTTCGAGCGCAACACTCAGGCTGTTGGCAATCGTGGTCAAGATGCGCACGTCCGATTCGCTGAATGCGTTTTCGCGGTCGATGTTTTGGGCGGAAATGACACCGCGCACAGTCTCACCCATTAACAGTGGGACATAGATCGCAGATTGGGCCACTTCACCATCTGCCAGCACAATTGATCCAACCTCGGCTGCCCGCTCCCGCAGGTTGGTGTTGATCATCAAAGGTTGGTGAGTGCGCATCACATACGGCGAAAATCCCTTTTCGTTATGCAAGAGCGGTTCCTGCATTTGACGCTTGCCACGCTCGCTAAGATAAGGAAAAGACTCAAGCCCGGTTTGAGCGTCATAGCTCATGATAAAAAACGTTTGCGCATCGAACAGCCCGGTGATTTTGTCCCCGACCAAATCATAGATAGATTGGGTATCGAGTTTCGAGGCCAGCCCCTGCTGGACATCGTTGATGATGGCAAGCTCGTTGGCACGCTGTTCAGTTTCCTTGAGCAAGCGCTGGGTTTCGTTAAACAAACGCGCATTTTCGAGCGCGGTGCTCATGGAATTCGCCAGGGTTTGCAACAAACGCACATCTGAGTTCGTGAAGGCGTTTTCCCGCTCCAGGTTTTGCAGGGAAATCACCCCTTTGGCTTCTTCACCCACCAGCAGTGGCACAAAAATACCCGATTTGACCTCGATATCCTGGTCGATATCGTCTCCCAGCAGCACAGAATTATATTTGCGCGACTCGGCTTCGAAGTTTTCATTCACGATCAGGGGTTTGTGGGTCAGGAGTACCTGCCCGCTGAACCCGCCTTCTTCGGCTGAAAAAGGCAGCGGGCTTTGGTGCAGGCGCACCCCGTTTTCGATAATGTACGGGAAGCGCGTCAGATTGGCAGCCTTGTCATAAATCATCAACATAACTGTTTGGGCATCAAAAATCTCGCGGATTTTCGTACCCACCAGGTCATACATGGCCTGGATGTCAGACAATGCATCCAGGCGCGATTGCACACTATTGACAATTGCCAGTTCTGCTGCGCGCTGTTGCTCGGATTTGTACAGGCGTTGGGTTTCATCAAACAGCCGCGCATTTTGCATGGCAATGGCGGCCTGCTGTGATAATTCCTTGAGAAAATTGAGATCAGCGCGGGTGAATAGTGCCCCGCCTGTGCGCCAGACGGCCGTCATGCCGCTGACTTTTTCCCCCGTCAGGAGCGGCGCGACGAGCAAGCGTTCGTGCGCCTGGATTTCTGTCCCAGGGATATGCACCCCGCGCGGATCAGATAGTGTGTCGTTGATAAATTCCGCAGCCGCCTGCTGCGCCAGCGTGCCAATGATGCCTTCGCCCGGCTTGATGACATCGCCTTTTAATTCTTCTGACATGGCCCCCACCACCACAATGGCGCGATAGTTGCCATCTTCGCCGGGGATAAAAATTGCGCTGGTATTGGCGTGCAGCAGCTCGCAGGCATGGATGGCGATTTTCTCCATCACAGAAGCCACATCCAGCGTAGCAGAAATATCGCGCCCAACCTCGTTCAATGCGGCAGTTTCACGGGCGCGGCGAGTGGTCTCATCGAACAGCCGCGCATTTTGCAGCGCCACCCCAACACTGGCAGCGATGGTTTCCAGCAGGTGCACATCCGACTCGCTGAAAGCATTTTCGTGCTCGTAGTTTTCCAGGCCAATCATGCCCAGCAGCTGCTCAGCTACGATGATGGGCACATACACCATCGATCTGGAAATGTCGGTTCCGGGCAGGGAATTCATGCCCATGCGCGCATAATATCCGGCCATGTTTTCGTTAACTACCAGCGGCTGGCGCGTTTCGGTGAGCGACTTCCAGATTTTGGAATTTTCCGCTTTTCGGGGGGAGATATCCAGCCGTTCGTGGTGCTCGTACTCATACGGGTAGTGCATCAAGCCGGTTTCTGGTTCATACCAACGGATGCCGACATCTCCCGTAGAAAAGATCTCGCGAACTTTGTTGCCCACCAGGTCAATTGCCCCCTGGAAATCTGGCCGCGAAGCCAGCCCTTGCTGGATACTGTTAATCACTGCCAGCTCGGCGGCGCGGCGTTGTGTCTCGGCTACCAGGCGTTGGGTTTCATCGAACAGGCGCGCATTTTCCAGCGCCACACCCACGCTGGATGCAATGGTTTGCAACAGGCGCACATCGGCGTCTGAGTAGGCATTTTCACGTTCATAATTTTCGAGGATGATCGACCCGATCATCTGGGCGTTGCCGATGATCGGCACAGTCAGCAGCGAAAGGCTCTGGTCAGTACCCGGTGCCAGGTTAATGCCAATTTCAGCCATTTGCGCCCGGTTATTCAGCACCACTGGCCGGCGCGTTTTCATCATCTGGAACCAGGAATTGCTGCGCGGCGGCGCGGATGGGATTTGGATGCGCTGCCCGTGCTCAAATTCATACAAATAATGCACCAGGTTTTGATGCTGGTCATACCAGCGAATGCCAATATCCCCGGTGTTGAAAATCTCACGGATTTTGTTGCCGACCAGGTCAATAATTGACTGGAAATCCAGCTCTGCTGCCAGCCCTTGCTGGATGCTGTTGAGCACAGCCAGTTCGGCGTTGCGCTGGTCAAGTTCGCGCTGCAAAATGCTGAAATCCCTGGCAGGCTCATCCATTGTGCGGTTCTCCTCTGGTTACGGCGTACACCGCAACAGCCTGGGTTTTGCCCTTAAAGAGCACATCGCCCAGCGGTTCCAGCCCAATATCAGAAGAAAGCCCCTGGCATGTATTGCCATCAATCAAAATGGGTTTCAGAGCCACTTTTGTGTGCGTTTCCAGCCGCGCTGCCAGGTTGACGGTATCGCCCACACAGGTATAAGTGGCCCGATCTTGTGTCCCGGCATACCCGGCAATCACCTGCCCCGAAGCAATCCCAATCCCAATGCGGATTTGCGGTTTGTTGCGTTCGGCCTGCTGCTGGTTGAATACCTGTAGCAGTTCCTGCATTTGCAGCGCGGCATATACCGATTGCTCACGATGATCTTCCCGCCAGACAGGAGCCCCAAAAACCGCCATCAAACCATCACCCTGGATCAGGTTAACGATACCAGCATGTTTATTGATGGCATCAAACATCAAGGCGTAGTAATTATTGAGCAGTTCGATCGTATCTGCCGGGTCTTGCGATTCAGAAATGGTGGTGAAGTTGCGGATATCGGCGAACATGGCGGAGGCTTCGACATATTTTCCACCCAGCGAAAAGCCCTTTGCCAGCAATTCTTCTGCCACTGCGCTGGTGGCAAAGGTGCGGAAGAGTTTTCTCTGCTGGTCACGCAGGCGTTTCTTTTCCAGGCTGGCATTTACACGCGCACGCAACAAGATCGGGTTAACAGGTTTCGAAAGATAATCTTCTGCGCCAAGTTCAACACATTTAACCACCGCATCCAACTCGTCCATAGCAGAGGTCATGATGATGGGGATTTGGCGCAGTTCCACATCTTTCAGGCAGGCTTCCAGCACCTGGAATCCATCCATGACCGGCATTTCAATGTCCAGCAGCATCAGGTCAAATGACTGTTCGCGCAGCTTGATCAAGCCCTCTGCGCCATTTTCTGCGGTTTCAACAACGTGCCCCTGTTTTTCGAGGCTGCGGGTGAGTACGATGCGGTTGACTTTGTTGTCATCTACAACCAATAGCTTTGCCGGTACCGGGGCTGTATCCATTCTCACGATCCTTTTTTGAACTGAGCACTGCGCTGGTTAAAAATGACAACAACCTACGGTTTCAGGTTTCCCAACTGCCCCGCCACCTGCTGGAAAACCACTTCCAGTTTTTCAAGGCGATCCCCGATATCAAAATTTGCTTCACGCCCGAAGCCTTCGAGTTCCCTCGCAAGCGCAGCCAGATCGGTTGCGCCGAAGGTAGCCGCGTTTGATTTAAGCGAGTGCGCCGCACGGCGAAAAACATCAGCATCCTGTTTTTCAAGCCCCGTGCGGATCTGCGCGATCATATTGGGCGCATCATCGATAAACGTGTCGATTAACTCACCGATGAAATCTTCTCCAGCGGTGTCTTTTAACTCATTAAAAACGTGCATATCAATCTGTGACATTTCCTACCTCCAAACCTGGGCGGAGTGTGCCGTTTTTTTTCGGCGATGGATCGCTTGCTGCTCCCGGGCGTTCATCGAACGGGGCAGAAAGATAAACTTTTCTGCCAGGGAGTGCGGCCCCACGCAGATTGATTCTACAACAAACCGCAGCTTTTTTACCAAAAGCCTGGGGACATGTCTCAACCCGCGCGGGTAGTGTGGCGCCAGGCTTTGGGCTGTATCCCGTTAATCCGCAACCAGGTTGTGGCTTTTCCCCCTTACCAGGAACCCCTCTCCTGGCGGGGAGAAGGGTTCCTTTTTGTTCATTTTCAGGCCTGATCCAAAAACCCAGGCAAAGCGCACATTTACCTGGATGCATCCATGAAACTATGGCACATAATACTCTACGAATAACACGGGGCGGTAGGCGATGGTGGTGCTGTTGCCGCTGTAAAACCGTATGAAGTTGGCAATGCCATTGTTATTGTCATCCAGCTTGAACCGCAGGCGCACCTGCGTCAGACCCGAATTGCTGCCCAATTTGTTAATGGACGCTTTGGCGGCAGTCAGGTCAAATCTGTACCAGCTGTCTAGCAGCGTCGGGCTAAACGGGCCAAGTGTTTTCCCTGCCACAGCCTGGAAATCACTGACTGCCAGGGCCGATGAAGCTCCAAAAAAGCCCGGTTTTATATCCACCAGCATGCCTTGTAAAAGCGTAAATGGGTCACCGGTTCCTCCGGTTACCTGCTTCCTGACCTTGAGTGTGACCCCGGTGATCACAGCATTATCTGGCAGGCCTGGGCCTGTGCTGAAAGATAACAGACCGCGATATTGCTTTTTGGTGGCATCGTCGCCCACATTGAATGTGTATGCCAGGCTGTCAAATTTCCCACCCAGGCTGCTGGTTTCAGACGATTCGAGCAGCCACCCGTCCTGCGCTCCACTGGACGAGAAAGATTTTGTCACCAATACCGGTTGGGTGCGGAAACTCCACCAGGTTCCGCTGTTGGCGTAGGTAGCTCCATTTGAATTAACGGCGCGTGCCTGCCAGTAATAGCTGACCCCGGGCTGCAACCCGTCCAGGGGTGCGCTGGTGGCTACGCCGTTATCCAACCACCCGCTGGAACAGGCGTTATCATTGCTGGTGTCATAACAATACTCATAGGATGCAGCTGTGTCGCTGTTTTCCCACGCCAGGGATAGCGCAAGCGGCTGTCCGGTTGCGTTGTTCACCGGGCTGGTTTTGGCAAAATCCCCGGGCAGCGGCCCTGGCGTGTCGGTGATGGTCGGGATGGCGGTTACAGTGGCAGTAGCGCCTTCATTGAGAAAAGCCAGGTGCGCAACTGACCCAACTGTGGCAGCCACTATTTGGGTGAAATAAGGCATATCCAGCCGAGCGAGCGTGTCAGCAGTGGTATGGTAGTTGGGGTTGAAATCCCCCCAGCTTACCAGGTCGCCATCATCTTCAATGATGCACACCGCCGGGTAACTCTGAGACCAGAACGAGCCGTGATCGCTGTCAGCCATGCCATAGGTTGTGACGATAGGGGTCAGGTTGATGTTGTAGGTGTTGACCACCGAAACAAACAGGTTGGCAATCTCCAGGTCTTTGGCGCCGGTGCTGGCAGGGCGGGTATGAACACGCATGGTCGGGTCGCCATCACTTTCCCAGCCGAGCATATCCAGGTTCACCACCGCAACAATATTTTCACCGGCTGCGCGGGCTGTTCTGGCATAATCATCACTGCCGTACAAACCCTGTTCTTCGCCGGTGAAAAAGACGAAGCGGATGGTGCGCTCAAAGGTATGCTGGCTGAGCAGTTTGGCAGCCAGCATCAGGGCTGCCGAGCCACTGGCATTGTCATCTGCGCCGGGGGCCAGGCTGCCATTTGGCATGTTATCAATATGCGCGGTCAGCAAAATAATTTCGCCTGGGCGGGTGGAGCCGGTCAGCGTTCCTATTACGTTGCGGTTGGAAAAACCACCAGCCGCCCAGGTGTCATAGCTGACCGAATCCAGCCCCGGCTGCGCCAGCAGGTATTCATAAGCATATTGCGTGGCTTTTTGGATCGGCGTTCCCGAGCCCGTGTTGCGCGTGCTCAAGGTGTAACTGCTTCCGCCGATGGTGACAGGCTGGCTGCCACTCAGACCGGCGACATAAGTATACAAAGTACCCTGGTCAACCTGTGAAATCAGCCCGGCGACTGTCGGGTCGAATTGCACTGTGTACGCTGCGCCGCGCGATACTTGTGTTTGCAGCAGGCTGAGCAGCACCGCCAACATGATGGTCAAGAAAATGGAAGTTTTTGTGTGGATTCCCCGTGGGTTTTGATGTTGTTTTTCCATGTTACACCTCTTTCTGTGTAACATATTATTGCACACTACCCGATTTGTGACATCATGCGCAATATAGGCTAGAAGTACTATTCCGCTTCACAAACAAGCAAGGTGATCATGCGCCAACCGCCTGAGATACCGTTTTCCGGCAGTTGCGATAATCAAAAGTTGTGCTAGACTCATAACATCACACCTGCACAAAAAATCACTATCGATGGAGGCCCCATGCTCACACCTGTCGAGAAAATCCTGTTTGCCATCGCGGTCGTTGTTTCCCTGTATTACACCTGGAAAGGCGTCCAGCGTATCCTGAAAAACATCGCCAGCGGGCAGGGCAAACCCGATTGGAACGTAGTCGCCAAAAAAGCGGGCGGCGCGATCGTCAAATTCCTGACGTTCCAGCCCGTTTTTCGTTTCCGGCTTATCCCCAGCTTCCTGCACGGGCTGATCGGCTGGGGCTTCATCGGATTCCTGCTCATCAACCTTGGCGACCTGATCTACGCCTACTTTGATTGGCGCCTGCTCGACAACACCGGCATTTTTGGGGATGTGTACCGGCTGCTGGCTGATATTTTGAACATAGCGATTTTGGTGGGAATCGTGGCGATGGCAGTTCGCCGCTTTATCCTCCGCCCTGCCACTTTGACCACGCGCCAATCGACTTTGCTCGACCCGTTAGCGCGCACCGGCATCAATCGTGATTCCGCTATCGTGGCCGGGTTCATCTTCATCCACAATACCAGCCGCCTGCTGGGAGAATCCTTCTTCCTCGCGCAGCACGGCGAAACTGACAGCTGGCAGCCATTCATTTCAACGGTATCCAAGCTCTGGGTGGGGGTCGATCCGATGGTGTTAACTGTTGGAGAGCACCTGGCCTTCTGGCTGTCGGTAGGAGCCGTCGTGGCGTTCCTGCCCTATTTCCCCTACTCCAAACACCTGCACCTGTTTTTCGCCCCGATCAACTTTGCGCTCAAACCCGAAAGAAAATCGATCGGTCAGCTCAGCTACATCAACCTGGATGATGAAAAAATCGAACAGTTTGGCGCGGCCAAAGTCAGCGATCTGGGCTACGAGCAGATTGTGGATGCCTATTCGTGCATCATGTGTTTCCGCTGCCAGGAAGTCTGCCCGGCCTACAACACCGGCAAAATTCTGTCTCCTGCGGCGCTGGAAATCAACAAACGCTACAACTTCAACCACGGCGGCGGGACGGATAAACCGCTGACGGAACTGATCCCCGAAGAAGCGGTCTGGGCCTGCACATCTTGCGGCGCGTGCGTGGATATTTGCCCGGTGGGCAACGAACCGATGCGCGACATTCTCGAAATCCGCCGCAACCTGGCGATGATGGAAAGCAGCTTCCCGAAGCAGCTTGAGACGGCTTTCAAGGGCATGGAACGCAACATGAACCCATGGAACGTCAACCAGGGCGACCGGATGAAGTGGGCCGCTGGCATGAAAGTCCCGACGATTGAGCAAAACCCCGAGCCGGATATTCTCTGGTGGGTGGGCTGCGCCCCGGCGACCGATGCCCGCGCCCAGAAAACTGCCCAGGCTTTTGCCAAAATCCTGAACGCGGCTGGCGTCAGCTATGCGGTACTCGGCAAAAGCGAACAATGCACCGGTGACTCAGCCCGCCGCGCCGGGCGCGAGGATATTTTCTTTGGCCTGGCGATGGGCAATGTGGAGATTTTGAACGAAGTAGGTGCCGGGTCTCCCGGCCCGGATGGCAAGCAAATGCGCATCGTCACCACCTGCCCGCACTGCCTGCACACCATCAAGAACGAGTACCCGGCCTTTGGCGGCAACTACGAGGTGATCCATCACACGCAGTTCATCAACGAGTTGGTGGGGGCGGGGAAGGTGCAGTTATCAATGAGCAGTGACCAGTTATCGGTAACGTTCCACGACCCGTGCTATCTCGGACGGCATAACGGGATCACTGGAGAACCGCGTAACGTTTTGCAGAGCACCGGGGCTGTAACCGTCGAAATGCCACGCACTGGAGCCAAATCGTTCTGCTGCGGCGCAGGCGGTGCGCAAATGTGGAAGGAAGAAGAAGCGGGCACGCAAAAGGTCAATGTAGCCCGTTTCGTCGAAGCCAAAGCCACCGGCGCGCAGATGGTGGCCGTCGGCTGCCCGTTCTGCCTGACGATGATGGTGGACGCATCCAAAGCCGATAATGACTCGCTGCAAGTCAAGGATGTGGCCGAAATTGTGGCCGAGCGAATCAAATAAAAGGGTTCTGTAATCATCATGAAAAAATCATCTCGTTTCGTTTCCCCTAAAATCCTGGCGCTGGTGATGGGTATTCTCTTAATGTTGGGTATTGGCTTCGCCACAGGTGGATTGCGAACCGGTTTCAAGCAAGCGATCCTGACTGCAACCTTTTTACGCGCCCAGTGGAACTCTTATGGTTTTGGAGTGACACCGGTAAAGCCGCTGCAAACCCGCATATCCGAAGTAGATGGTATGCCGCTGGTATACGTCCCGGCAGGCGAATTTGAGATGGGCACTGATGATATTGGCTTCCCGCCCAGCCAACCGTTGCATACCGTTAAACTGAACGCATTTTGGATTGATCAATATGAAGTGTCAAACGCCCAGTTTGCGCTATGCGTGGAAGCAAAAAAATGCCGCATGCCATCCAAACAGGTTTACAAACAATACTTTGATCCAGCTTATGCTGATTATCCAGTGGTATATGTAGCCTGGAAGGATGCCCTGGCATATTGCACCTGGGCCGGGCGCACCCTGCCCACCGAGGCGCAATGGGAAAAGGCCGCGCGTGGCACAGATGGCCGCCATTATCCCTGGGGAAATGAGCTGCCAGATACCAGCCGGGCCAATTTTGACGATATTCTTGGTAAGACTGTGCCAGTAAATCGCTACCCGTTGGGGGCCAGTCCGTATGGGGCTTTTAACATGGCCGGCAACGTGCGCGAATGGGTGGCGGATTGGTACGGAGAAAATTATTATTCCCAATCACCAACCGAAAATCCAACCGGCCCCGAACTGGGCCACTATCGTTCACTGCGTGGAGGCTCCTACGGCGATGCACTGCGTCAAATGGAAGTGTATACCCGTTTCAAGCACCAGCCGACCTTGCCAGGCATCAATCGCGGGTTTCGTTGCGCTCAGCCAGCGCCATAAGCCGCTCCAAACCCAGGCAAACAAAAAGCTGCCAGGATACCAATCTGGCAGCTTTTTGTTTGCTGTAATTCTGTCACTCTTCCAATGACTGCGAATCACCGGCGTACTGGAGCAGCGCGGCTCGACGCGTATAAACCATGATGGCGCAAGCCCGGGCAATTGGCCCAATGACCGCCTGGGGAAATTCCATCAAGTAATCGTGGGGTGAGAGTTTGCCTTCGAACATCAGCTTCGAGCGGGCACTATGATATTCAAGTCGATCAGGAGGCAGGTTGCAGTATACGAACAGCGTCAGCGGGGAATTTCTCATATCAAAAGAAATTTCACCGGTGCGTCCTGATTGTAGCAGCTGGTAGATGAGCGAATCCTGATCGACCCAGGGCTTTTTTTCATATTCCGGCAGGTAATATTCCAGGCGTTTGATGTTGGTGCCATCGCGCGGAATGTCGCCCATGAACAGCGAGAGCGGCGCATCACCGCCAGTGGCTAGCGCCAGCGCCTCCAGGATGGAATGATTGAGTATCTTGATCTTCAGGTATTCGCGAGCAATTTCGATGTTTTTTCGAGCCATCTGCGTAAAGTATTGATACTCTTCGTTGGGCGGGGTGCCATGGTACTGGTGAAAAATAGCCTCGGGTTCCAGCCGGTTAAAAAAACCTGCCATGCGCTGCAAGGCCAGGCGATACATGCCGATGCTGTAAACATCAGGCAGCCGCAGGGCCGCATTGGTTTCAGGCAGCAGCTTCCAGGTATTATCGAGGAAGCGTGCCGGATCACTTTCGGCAAAGTTTTCGATGTCTTTATTGGCAAAGTTGACCGCCATTTTGATGGCGCGCACAATTTCATCTTCCGTCAAGGCAAAATCATACTTTTGGGCTACCCGGCGCAAAACATCTTCCAAGGCATCGAAGTGTGAACGTCCATTTTGGTCTGTCCCGCGAAACGGGATGGTGGCCTCGACACACAGGGTCATCAGCATCAGGTCTTTTTCCGGCAGAATATCGCCCAACTGCTTGTTCATCACCAGGGCGCTGAGGAACTCGTTGAGCGCTTCAAGGGATGACAATTTTTGCCCCGGTTTCATAGTGAAAATGTCCATCGTAAGGGCAGCGATGCGGTCATCGTTGGGGATGGTCTCAGCGATAAAAAAGTCCCCATAACGCTGTTCAACATAGGATGAAATGATTCGCCAGACCTCGGGGGCAAAACCCATATCCACCTGGTAATAGACAATGTCATGATACAGCGCCGCCAGGCTGCGAATGGGATCACTGGGATCGACAAAGTTGAAAACGTGGGCCAGTGTATGAAAGTGCCGTGTCTGAACGGTCATGGCGCGATGAATGGTAACGGCCAGGTCTTCGAGTTTTTCCAACGAAACATCGACGCCAAGGCTTTTAAAAGCGTGGCTAAATATGGCAATTAGTTTTTGAACGTTTCCAACTTGCATGATTTTTTACCAGGAATAAACTTAACTGTTAAAAACGGTAAGGTATGTTCAAAAGTATAGCATAAGCAAAAGACGCTTAACCGTGCAGGTGCGTTAAAGCATCTCCAATTTTTCCATATTTGAAGTGAAATCCCAGCCTGGTTAGGTTGTGCGGGGTGGCAAACTGCCCATCGAGCAGCAGGGTGCTCATTTCGCCCAGGGCGATTTTCAGGGCAAAGGCTGGGGCGGGCAGCCAGTAGGGGCGCTGGAGCACTTTTGCCAGGCTGCGCATAAAATCAGCATTGGAAAGCGGGTTGGGGGATGTGAGATTGAATGGGCCGCTCGCCTGGGGATTTTCCAGCAGGAAGCGGATGGCGGCCACCTGGTCATCGATATGAATCCAGGAGAGACCCTGTTTGCCGTTACCAAGCGGGCCACCGGCGAAGAGTTTTACCGGCAACTCCATCAGCGGCAGGATGCCCTGGTCTTTTGCCAGCACCACCGCGGTGCGGATGATGCAGCGGCGCACTCCAAGCGTCTCCACCGGTTGGGTGGCAGCTTCCCAGGCAGTGGCTATCTGCGCCAGGAAGTCGTTTCCAGCCGGGGCGCTTTCGTCGATGGTTTCAGCGGCGCGCGGGCCGTAGTAGCCAATGCCCGAGGCCTGGATGAGTACGCCTGGGCGTTTTGATGTTTTTTGGCAGGCTGCCAGGATGGCGCGCCCCGCATTTACCCGGCTTTCGAGGATAGATCGTTTTCGGGCGGCAGTCCACGGCCAGGCGCCGATGGTGGAACCTGCCAGGTTGACCACGGCATCCATATCGGAAAAAATGTCCAGCCAGGAGTCAGCCGAATGGCCATCCCACTGAACAGGGCGCGCTCCACGGGTGAATACCGGGGCGTTGGTGGCAGCGCGGGTGAGTATCCAGACTGTATGACCATCAGCCAGCAAGGAATTGGTGAGGGCACTGCCGATCAGGCCAGTGCCGCCAGATATGATTATTTTCATGCAATTCTCTCCAACGCTCGTTATGCTATAATCGCGGGCAAGGTGGAGGACCTATGGATGAACTGGTCCTGGTGCTCAATGCGAACTTTGAGCCGATGAATCTGTGCAATATGCGCCGGGCTGTGGGGTTGGTGCTGGCTGGCAAGGCGGCCCTGGTTGTCAATGGTCGGGGGGTAATTCAAACTGTGTCAAAGACTTTCCCGCGCCCATCGGTTATCCGTCTTGAGAGCATGATCCAGCATCCGCGTATCCGCGTCAAGTTGACCCGCCGCGAAATTTTCAGGCGTGATAATTATACCTGCCAGTATTGTGGTAAACAGGGCGCAAACCTGACGATTGATCATGTTCAACCACGCCACCTGGGTGGTGCGTATACCTGGACGAACCTGGTGACGGCCTGCCAGACTTGCAATCATCGCAAGGGTGGGCGCAGGTTGGAAGATGCGCGCATGTTTTTGCTGCACGCGCCGCATGAGCCGCCCGCCAGCGCTGTGTATATCTTTGGCCGGCATTTGCAAGATAATATGGAGTGGGAGCCGTTTATTGTCGGCTGGTAAAATTCCCCGGTTCGGGCGCGGCAAGTCTCACCTGCGCAATGGATGCGAGCTAAAGATCGATGCTCATCAAATCCCTGGCAAGGGTTACCGGGCCAGGGAATTTTGTTTGTGCTTCTTCCACAAGCCCTTCACGATAGAACTTCCCGGTGGGATAGTGGATCAGGTAGAGCGCGTCCACTTCGGCCTGGCGGGCCACCTCCGCAGCCTGGGCAGAGGAGGAATGCCCGCCTTCATCCCCGGATGATTCGTGCAGCAGGATATCTGCGCCACTGGCAAGTGGGATGAGCTGTGGGCATGGTTCGGTGTCGCAAGAGTAGGCGACGATTTTATCTTCGGGGGGGAACTCGAAGCGCAGGCCTATGGTCGGCAGGAAGTGTTTGACCGGGGAGCAGAGAACTCGGATTTCGGGGGTGTTCATCAGCACGGCCAGGTCGGTTTGGGGGGCGCGATAGTAGTTGATGGCGAAGAAATCGGGCCAGGAGGAGAGTTCGTACAGCCCAATCAGGGCGGTGACGCGGTTGAGGGTGAAATCCAGCCCATAGATGTTGATCGATTCCCGGCGTCCGGCCAGCCACATATCCATGAGCAGGAGTGGCAGGCCGGAGATGTGATCGGGGTGGAAATGGGTCAGGATGATGTCGGTGAGGGTAGCGTAGTCTACGCCCGCCTGTTCGAGACGCACGACCGGGTTCGCACCACAATCTACCAGAATGGTGCGCGTTTTGGTTTGGATGGCGAGGTGCGTGTTCTCGCTACCAACCGATGGGATCGCGTTGGATGAGCCTAAGATGATAAGTTTAGCCATCAGGCAGGATTTTGGTGTTACCCAGGGCTTTGATCAGGATTAATGGGGTGATGTTGGCTTCGATCAGGGCAGCAACCAGGAAGAGCGGGAGACATACAGCAATGAATATCTTGGTCCAATCGGCCATGGCGCTGATGAAGACCTCGCCAATGGTGAGGTTGTCTTCAGGGGTCACCAGCCGCGCGGTGGCGTACATCATGGTAGAGATGGACAGCGTCAGGGCGGTCAGTTCAAAGACGCCGTGCGGCAAAATCCCGGCGGCGAATATCAGCAGCGGCGAGATATTCAACATATTAAAAACTGCCAACAGCCCGCCGATGATGGCCATGTTGACAATATAAAAAAGGTAGCCGACCATGCCAAATGAGATGAAACCCACCAGGCTGATGAGCAGGGCGGTGCGGCTGTTGTGAACGAACAGCGCTGGCGCAGAAATGAGATCTTTGAGCGATTCCAGCCCCTGGCTTACGGGTGCGCCGCCCGGGGCAGCCATGCCAAATTCGACGGCAAGCTCACCCAATTTCTGCGGCCCGATTTTTTCCTGGGGCAGGCGATAATCGACGTAAAAGTAAGTGCTAAAGATGGCTATCAATCCCACCAGCACAGTTATGATGATGGCAGGGCGCGTTTTCCTGATCGTGCCAGGGATTTCGATGCGATACCAGTTTAAAAAACCCTGATAATCTTCAAAAAGCGCCATTCCCAGGCTGGCAGGGGCCACCTGCGGAGCAAACCAGGCCGGACGGCTGCGCAATATAAAACGGATGATGCCTGGCAACGTGGTGGTGCCGCTAAAACTCTTCCAGAACGTCCGCGACAGCCATTTCAGGTCGAGCATGTCGATCTCGCGTCCCAACAGCTTTTCGCGCTGGAAGTGAGACAGCCCCAGGCGGATAATCAGCCCCGTCAGGATAGCCACGGCGACCACCGCCCACCACAAAATATCATCAGAACCCCAGAAAATCAGGTAACTTTCACCCTGGATCAACACACCCATGGGGATGATGATGAACGAGGCCAGCAGGTTGGCCGCCCGCACCGATGTGGATTGGGTTGAAATCACAATCGCTGCGCTGACCATCAGAACCGCCTGAACAGCATTCAAGACACAGATCAAAAAGATGAGCCCGATTTCAGGAACAGGCGCGCCGCGCCGGAAAAGTAAGAGCACATAGATAAAAATGCTCAGGTAACCGGCAATCAGCGGCACAATCGTCCCGGCCAGCAGCTTGCCCATATAAATTTCCACATCGGTGGTTGGGCTGCTGAGCAGCGGTTCCATCGAACCGCGCTCCTTTTCGCCTACAAAAGCCTCCAGCGCCACCACCAGCGAAATTGTCACCGGGAAAAACCCGGCCACCATCAACATAAACGGGCCAAAACGTTCAGCCACCAACGATGCGCCATAGCGGTTGATAAAATCCACCGAAACCTGTGTAAAGAAACCCATCAGGAAGGGGAAAAACAGGATCAGCGTGCCCATAGGGGCCAGGATACGCCAGTCGCGCAGTTGGTCCACCAGTTCCCGGCGTGCAATCATCCAAATCATCGAAAAACGATGCTTAATCATAGTTTTCCCTCCGCTGCCAGGCTCATCGCTTTCAGGTAAACCACTTCGAGTGTGCGCGAAACTTCTCCCAGCGAGACAACCGGCATTTCCTGGCGCACCAGTTCGCGGATGACCGCTGGATTCACCTGCTCGGGGTGATGCGCCGTATAGCGAGCCCATCCCAACCCCGAACTGGTCAAAGACAACCCGTCTATGGCATCCAGGCCATGAGGTGTGGTTTCACCCGCCACAGTCACCTCGTATTCAGTTGGGCCGAGTAGTTTCATGCGCAGTTCTTCAAAAGTTCCAGCCAGCAAAATTCGCCCGCGATAGATGATGGCGATTTTATCGGCCAGCATCTCAGCTTCGGCCAGGTTGTGCGTGCATAGGATGATCGAACGCTGCGAAGAACGCAGGCGCGCGATCTCAGTGCGCACCAGTTGGGCGCTTTCAGGGTCCATGGCCGAGGTTGGCTCGTCGAGCAGCAATACCGGCGGTTCGTGGATGAGGGCGCGTGCCAGGGCCAGTTTCTGGCGCATCCCTTTGGAATATTCACCCGAACGGCGTTTGGCGGCATCAGCCAGCCCAAAATATTCCAGCAATTCGGTGATGCGCTGTTGGCGGCGCTCAGGCGACAGCCCATAGGCCTGCCCGAAAAAGTTCAAGTATTCGATGGCGGTCATGCGCATGTACAGGCCGTGACTTTCGGTGAGAACGCCCACTGAAGCGCGCACATGCTGCGATTGCTTAACGACATCGTAGCCCGCCACGCGCGCCCAACCCCGGCTGGGGGTCAGGATCGAGGTCAGCATACGCACGGTGGTGGTTTTCCCGGCCCCGTTCTGGCCAAGGATAGCAAGTACTTCGCCCGGTTCAACGTTCAAGGTAACGCCTTCCACCGCGCGGAAGCTGTCAAAATATTTGGTCAGGTCTTCGCATTGGATCATAATTGTGCCTTTCCAGGTTGCGTAAAAACCTGTCAAATGACGCTATTTGATCCGGAGAAATGTCATTTCGCGCAGGGCAAATCGCTCCTGCTACAGGTTTTTACATTGATGTACGGTAACGCTTTGTTTTTACTTGGCGTTCCGATGACGCCAGCCTAGTGTCAGAACCGCCAGAAAGGCCACGATGGCCATAAAAGTCTGGTTGGCGTTGATGCCGCCGAGCATGGAAACATCCAGGCGCAGGAAATCGAGCAGGAATCGACCAACAGGGTAGATGACCAGGTAGGCCAGGAGTACATCGCCGGGTTTGAGGCGGTTTTCAAAGCGGCGTGAGAGCCAGAGCAGCAAGGCCATGTTCCCCAGGTTCCAGAGCGATTCGTAGAGGAAGAGTGGATGGTAATACTCTATATCTGCAAACTGGGGCAGACGGTAGGCCGGGTCGATGAAGATTTTCCAGGGCAGGGTGGTGGGCGCGCCGTACAGTTCCTGGTTGAAGTAGTTGCCCCAGCGTCCAATGGCCTGTCCTAAAGCGAGAGCAGGGGCGATGACATCTACCCAGGCAGCGATCTGAAGCCCTTCGCGGCGAGCAAAAATGAACAGTGCAATAAACCCGCCAATCACCGCGCCGGGAATGCCCAGACCACCGTTCCAGACGGCAAGCGCGTTGAGGGGGTGGGTAAGGTAAAAGCTGGTAG
Source organism: uncultured Anaerolineae bacterium (assembly GCA_903822545.1). GTDB lineage: Bacteria > Chloroflexota > Anaerolineae > Anaerolineales > Villigracilaceae > CAIJPN01. The sequence goes on from CAIJPN010000213.1 coordinate 17,366, forward strand.
TCAACCCTTGCGCGATGGATGTTGGCGGGGGGGTGAAGATATGCCAGATACGCGCGCCAATTACTCCGCCCACAATTAACCAAGTCAACAGGTCCCAAATAATATCTGGGGCCATCCCCCGGCGTTTGCATTCGCGCGCAGCCAGCAGTGCGCCGGCCATTGCGCCAGTCATGATCAGGATGCCATAAAAGCGCACAATACGTTCTGCGCCAAAAAGGATGAAGTGAAAGCCGTCAAATTGGATTCCGGTAAATTGCATAGGATAGGTTATTAGATTATGGCTGATGCGCTCCTTGGCGCACCTTCCAGATTCTTTGCAAAGCTGTGAAGTTTGCCAGTACAGCCAAAATCCAGATTGCGATTTGAGGCTGGTTGAAGAGCAACAGCGGCGCGAGAACGAGATAGCGTTCCATGCGGGTCAGGATGCCGGTGTTGGCATCCAGCTTAAGGGAATCTGCGCGGGCTTTGACGTAGGAAACCAGCACAGAACCAGCTGCTGCAGCGTAGGTGGCCGTCACGGTAACCCAATCACCCTGTTGGGAAAAGTAGTAGAGCAGGCCCCCGAGGATGAATAGTTCAGAATAGCGATCGCTGACAGCATCGACAAAAGCGCCAAATTCGCTGACTTCGCCGCGCAAGCGCGCCATGGTTCCATCCAAGGCATCAAAGGGGGTACAGATGAGGATGAACAGCCCGCCGGTCAGCATTTCGCCGCGCGCCAGGAACCACGCGCCGATGATGTTGCCGACCAACCCCAACATGGTCATCATATTGGGGGTGATGCCGAGCCTATTAAGGAACCCGCCCAGGAAATCTAGCAGGCCCTTGAAGGTCACGCGCATGAAATCAGTAAATGTTTTGGTTTTTTGCTTTACTGGCTGCATGGAGAGAAAATCCTTTCAATTGATAAATGCCCAGGTTCTGGTTGCAACCAATCCAGTGGAGCATGAACAGGGCTAATTTTTGCAGTTTCGTGTTGTGATTTGATGGCTTTTCCTAAATTAAAACAGGTGGAGATGCAGAAATCATGGAGATTTATAAGCGCATCCCCGTACTCTTCATGTCTCTGTCGTAAATTCGCTGAAAAGGCAGGGTTTACTTTGGCTGTAAAAGCCGGTTACTCATCTTCATCCCCATCTTCTGCGCGGATAACTTCGCGGTCGCGTCCGCCACCCAGGGATGGGCCTACTACGCCCATTTCTTCGAGCTGGTCGAGCAGGCGCGCGGCACGCGGGTAACCAATCTTCAGACGACGCTGGAGCAATGAGGCGCTGGCGCGCCCGCCCTGGCGGACAATCTCGATGGCCTGGTTGACCAGGGCATCATCGCTGTCTTCGCCGGGTTCATTAAGCAGACTTTCCCAGGGCGGGTTGGCATTAGAGGCTGGTGACATTTTTTGCCAGAAGGCGATGATGCGCTCAATCTCCTGGTCGGTGATGAGCACGCCCTGGGCGCGGATGGGGCTGCCAACTTCGGGGTTGAGGAAGAGCAGGTCGCCGCGCCCGAGCAGGCTTTCTGCGCCCGGAGTGTCGAGGATAACACGGCTGTCGATACCAGATGCCACGGCAAAGGCCAGCCGCGCCGGGAAGTTGGCTTTGATCAGACCAGTGACGACATCGGTGCTGGGGCGCTGGGTGGCCACAACAAGATGGATGCCGGTGGCGCGCGCCATTTGCGCCAGGCGCACCAGGTTGTGCTCAGTCTGGTCTGGGGCAGACATCATCAAGTCGGCCAATTCGTCGATAAAAACCACGATGCGTGGCAGGGCCAGCCCGGCGCCATCTTTGCGGGAGGTGACTTTGCGATTGTAGGTCTCGAGATCGCGCACTTTGCTGCCTTCGAGCAGGCGATAGCGGTGCTCCATCTCCAGAACAACCCAACGCAGTACGCCCAGGATGCGCTGGACATCGGTTTCGACTTTCCCATACAGGTGCGGCAGGCCATTGAAGCGCAGGAGTTCAACCATTTTGGCGTCGATCATGACCATGCGCATTTCTTCAGGAGCGTTGTTCATGGCGAGGCAGGCTGCCAGCGCGGCGATGGCCACGGATTTGCCTGAACCGGTCTGCCCGGCAACGAGCAGGTGCGGCATTCGCGCTAAATCTGCGATGACGGGCTGGCCGGAAACATCGCGCCCGAGGGCTACTGCCAGCGGGGCAGTGGTTTTGTGGAAGGTGTCGCTTTCGAGAACGGGACGCAGGCGCACAAGCGCGGTACGGGCGTTGGGTACTTCGATGCCGACGTAGGAACGCCCGGGAACGGGGGCTTCGATGCGCAGGCGCTCGGCGGAAAGCGCCAGGGCCAGGTCTTTTTGCAGGGCAGCAATCTGGGCCACACGGACTTTCATCTGCTGGGGGTCTTCTTCGTTGGTGCCGGGCTTTTTGATGAAGCCAGGCTGGACAGCAAATTGGGTAACGGTAGGGCCGATGCGGAATCCGCTGACTTTGGCGGGGATGCCAAACTCAGATAGGGTTTTTTCGATCAGGCCGGCGGTCTGGTTGATATGGCGTTCGTCTGGGCGGATGTTTTGGTCGCCAAAGAGCAGGTTGAGCGGCGGCAGGTTGGTTCCGCGTGGTTTGGGTTCGGCGGGTTTTTCATCTTTTTGCTCGTCCACTTTGAAGTTTTTGCGGAACTGCGGCGGTAGTTGGATGGCCGGCTTCCTGGGGGGCGGAGCTGTTTGGGTAACGGGTTCAGGCGGCAGGGCGGTTTGTTCGGCCTGTGCGGCGGAACCAGGCGCAGGGATGGCCTGGAAATCATCCGGCGGGGGTAAAGGCTCATCGCCAGCCATTTTCCATAAAAAGTTTTCTATTTTGATCATCAGCCCAAAGCCGATGGCCCCGAAGATGAGTACGCCCAGGGTAATGATGATATTCCGCCACAGGTCACCGATGAGCCGCCCGAGCAGGTAGGCGATGGCCCAGCCGATGTAGCCGCCATCCCAGCCACCTTCGGCGCGCTCGATGGATGTGCCGCCGATGATGGAGAGGAGTACGAGGCTGAAGAAGTAGAATAGTTCGATGGCGATGATGCGGCCCCAGCGTAGTTGTTCGCCAGGGTAGTTGCGGCGGCGGAAGATGCTGAATCCGGCCAGGAGGATGGTGGTGGGCAGGGCCAGGCTTCCAAGGCCAGTCCAGCGCCAGAGGGTGTAGGCTATCGGGGTGGGCAGGTCCCCGTTGGTGAAGCCGAACAGGGCCAGGAACAAGATAACGGCGATGGCTATCAGCACTATGGCGACGGCATCGAGGATGAATCGGCCATAATGCTGTTGGAAACGCGCGTATATATCGACGAGTTCTGCCTGGGGTTCGGATTCGTACCGGGGGTTGGGTTGCATTTAGAGCTCTTTCAGGCTGAGGCCCAGTCGCTGGCGCGCCGGGTCGATGTGCAGGATGCGGGCGGTGATGGTTTGGCCTTCGTGGTAGATGTCTTTGACCTGTTTGCCTTCGGCCAGGTTCATTTCTGAGACATGGATGAGGCCTTCCAGGCCTTCTTCGAGGCGGGCGAAGACGCCGAAGGTGACGACGGTGGTGATGTTGACGGGGACGATGTCGTTAATGGCGTAGCGTTGTTGAACGGTGATCCATGGATTAGGCTGGCGGCGTTTGAGACTCAGGGCAATACGGCAGCGCTCAGGCAGGACTTCGAGTACCTGGACTTCGACGGTTTCACCAAGTTGCAGGATGTTGGCAGGGTGTATAACGCGCCCCCAGGAGAGTTCGGAGATGTGAATGAGGCCTTCCACGCCGCCCAGGTCGATAAAGACGCCAAAGTCGGTGATGTTGGTGACTTCGCCCCGGACGATGTGACCGGGCAAGATGGATTGGAAGAGTTGGGTGCGGCGTCCGGCATCGGCGCGGGCAGCGCGTTCGCTAAAAACGATGCGGCTTTCTTCGGGAACACATTCAATTATTTTGAGCCGTAGTTCGCGCCCGGTAAATGCAGCCAGGAAGTTTTCACGCTGGGGTTCGGCCTCGCACACCATGTCTACCAGGTGTGAGTAAGGTACGAAGCCTTGTAAGTCAGCGCCTTCAACGAGCAGGCCGCCACGGTTGTGCCCGCTGACGATGAGCGCGATGATCTGGTCTTGTTTGTAGACGCTCATGGCGTATTCCCAGTTGATGGCCAGCGGTGGCGTTTCTGCGGGAATTTCTACGCTGACCGGTGATGGTTGGGGCTGCTGCGAGGTTGGCTCTGGCTCAGGCTGGGGTTTTGCTGCTACAGCCGGGCGCGGACGGAGTGTGACGAATCGCTCTTCTTCGGCCAGTACCGATTCCCACCAGCTATCGTCGGGGGCGTATTCTATTTCTACTACGGGGGCAGTTTTGTTGGGTGCTACCATTAACTAAAGTCCTCCTTCCCTTTCCACAAGATTGGTTTGGTTTTCCATCTCAAAGATGGCTTTGGCTACGGCTTCAACCGCGACGCGTTGTTTACGGTAAAGGTCGGCTTCAGACATGGCCAGGCGCGCGGCAACTTCGCGGACTTTTCGTCCTTCAATGAATTTCAGGTCGAGAATATTGTAGAGTGTCCATTCTGTTGTGAAACGACGGTCACCTTGTGGTCGGACCTGTTCTACGGCTTTTTTGAGGATGCTGCGCAGGGCGTTGGCAGTATTGCCATCGTTTTCGCGGGCTGTTTCCTGGACGATGCGCAACTGTATGAGAGGGGATTCGGTCAGTTTGGGGCCTCCCCAGTAGTGATTGAGGGCTTCGCGTACCCATTCGGCCATGGCCGGGTCGGGGGCGAATTCTTCGGCCAGCAGGCTGGCTTTGCTGTCGTAACGTCCTACAGCGCGCATACGCTGGAGCAGTTCGGCCTGGGGAGTGAGGTCTTCGAGTGAACGGAAAACACGCTGCTGGAGTTGGCGGTCTTCGAGGGCAAAGGCGGCGCGTTCGGCCAGCCGCCAGAGTGACTGGCGTTGTTCGGGTTCAAGCATCTGCCCGGATGAACGGGCAACGCCCAGTATGCCAAGCAGGGGTGGGGCCTGGTCAAGGTCGAGGTCATTGCGCCGCTGGCGCAGGGGCAGCAGCCAATAATCATTCCACAGGAATTCTACGTGATCGGTTTCGTCAGCAAATTTCTGGATGGTGGATGAGAGTTCGTCTTTTTCAAGCAGCGGGCGCCCGGCGTTGATGAGCAGATCGAGGTCATCCCCATCGCGGGCGGCGATGAAGGCAGATGGTGATTGCATATGATCACGCACAGCTGCCAGGACAGCTTCGAGGAACTGGCGCAGGTCACTTTGGGTGAGCAGGCGCTCTTCGATGTTTTGGAGCATGGTTAGTTCGCTGCGGTCACCGCCGAAGAAGAGCCAGCGTTCCCACAACGGCGCGAGCATGGTGATGGTATGCTCCAGCAGCAGGACGGTTGCCACAGTGGCAACCGGAACCCCGGCGTTGTAGGGCAGCCCAAAGATTTCCCCGGCGCGGCGGGTAAGGGTCATCACGGTCAACGCGAAGGATGCTGTAACGGGGCCGCGCAGGATCCACTTGAAAAGGCGGCTTTTAACCACCCGGTCTGGCCAGGAAACGCCAAAAAAGGCCACCGAGTAGGCCATCACCACAATCAGCCCGCCCACCAAAAGGTTAATCGTGGTGGCGGTTGCCCAAAAGATGAGCGGGAAGCCAGCGGCGAAAGTGGAACCGTAGAGCAGGTAGGGGTAGGAACCCAATGCCGGAGCGGTAGCGCCTGCCATCAGGTATAACATGCGGCGGCGGCCCGAACGCGTTAACATGCGCTGGAATGCACGCAGGAAATTGACCCCGGCCCAAACCATGATGGCAATATAGTAGATGGTGAAGATCGATACCCAGGGCGTGCGCGCCAGATGCGGCGCCGGGGGCGCAGACAATATAATCGGGCCGAGCAGCTGCCCGGTGGAGAGCAGCAGCAAAAAACCAGCCGAGACAAAGTACATTGCGCGCACCGCTAACCGGCGGCGTCCACGCGATGGGCGCCCAGCGGTGACGAGTAAGGCATCTGAAAGATGCAGGTAGGCCGGGGGCAGGAATGCGATCCCAATCCACTGGATGCGCAGGAAGAGTTCGATCAGGTTGACGGTGTTTACTGTGCTCTGGATGGCTTCGGATGTAAACACCACCACTACCGAAAGCATAATGACCGCGAACGAGCGCGCAACACGGTCTCGCAGGTTGAATGTGAGAGCATAAATCAGCAGGGAAAAAGCCATAATGGCGATCCCTGCTGTTAAAATCTGATTTAGAGTCTTGATCCCCGCCAGCAAACTGGTATCCCAACCGCTAAACATCGCTGCCTTCCAGGTACCCAATAAATTTGCAGATTAAGCGATAGTTTCTTATCGCTTTCGGTTCAAATTGTGCGTGAAAAGAATAAAGCCACGTCTCGTGTGGCGTAATACTGGTCATTATACCCGCAGAATTCATAGCCTAGTTTTTGAATCAGGCGCACAGCGGGGTAATTCTTGGATTGGGTTTCGATGACCGCCAGGCGCAGTTCGCGCTGAACACCCCAGCTTTCGGCGGCAGCGATCAGTTTGCGGGCGATGCCCCGGCGGCGCCAGTCTTTTGCCACCAGCACATCTGTGATCCAGACAGCGTGGGGCATGATCAGGTCGGTGAAACGAATGTAGGCGATGGCTTCCAGCCCATTCATGGCGCTGAGCATTGGGCGCAGGTGCCAGGTGTCAGCCAGTTCGCGAGCAGTGCGAGGGTGTACAACCCGCACGGTGCGAGGCAGGCGCACTTCGCGGAAACTGGCATCCACCTGCCCAGAATCGCGATGCAGATCCAACTGCCAGACGTAGTCGGTTTCAACGGCGTGATCGATGGTCATCAGGCGACCAAGATCGGTAGATATGGTGTTGCGGATTTCGATTTCTGCCATAGTGTTGTGGATTACTGGCCGGTGGTGACACGAATAGGGATGACGCACGGAGGCAATTCCGTGCCCTGGTTATCGGTGGCGATTAAACGAAGCTGGTACTCGCCCGGGGTAAGTTCAGAAACATTCCAGACGCCCAGTTCTTCATTGTTTTTGACGGTGTTGCCTGCCTGGATGGTGACCCACGTCGTGCCGCCCATGGGTGTGAATTCATATTTATAAAAACCAAAGTTGGGGATATTAACTGAGCCTTTGAGCACTACCTTGCCCGAAATTTGATCCCCGGCCTTGAGTGAAGTGATGATAATCTGTTCGGGCACGCAGCCGGTGGTACCTTCGGGTGTGAACAACCCGGTGGGCTGTGGGGAGCCTTCGGGCAGGGTGGGCAGCGGGGTGAAGAACAAGTCGGCAGTGGGAGTGGACAGCAGGGACTGGGCCGGCAGGAATGGGGCAACGAACGTAACCATGCAAAAGGCGCTCAGGCCAAGCATCAGGAACAGCAAAAAGAGCACACCCGCTGTGCGCACCCGTCCGTAGGCCATTTCTTTTTCGAGCCCAAAAACTGCCTTGCGCCATTCGACCCAGGCTGAAAAAGCCGATCGGAACGAAAGCAACGCTGCCAGACCAAGCACAAAATAGATAAATGGCTCGTACTTGATTAGGAAGCGAAAAATGGCATCCATGCCGCGCTGGCCTGCTACATTGCGCGAATGACACTGCGCAAGATTTTTTCAATTTTCGGGAAGATAACCTGGCCAGCTCCAAGCACTTCTTCGTGAGAAGTGGGAGTATCACCATCCAGGTTGGCCTTGTTGCTGATACCAGAAAGCCCCAGCACACGCATCCCGCTGTGACGTGCCACTGTCACTTCTGGCACGGTGGACATGCCGACCGAATCTGCCCCTGCCAGGCGCAGGAAGCGCAAATCGGCCGGGGTTTCAAAAGATGGCCCGCTCAGGCCAACGTAGACGCCTTCGCGCAGGGTGATGCCATTTTCGGTGGCGGCACGGCGCGCCAGTTCGTTCAGGGCGCGATCATAGGCCTGGCTCATATCTGGGAAGCGCGGGCCGAATTCATCCAGGTTGGGGCCATAGAGGGCGTTCATCCCGCCCATACCGATCAGGTTCAAGTGGTCAAGGATGAGCATCAGATCACCGGGGACAAAAGCCGGGTTGATGGCCCCGGCAGCATTGGTCACAACCAGGATTTCAACGCCCAGACGCTTCATCACCCGCACAGGGAAGGTGACCTGGGACATGGAATAACCTTCATAGAAGTGGATGCGCCCCTGCATCACCATAACAGGTTGGTTTTCCAACATACCAATCACCAGCCGCCCCACGTGTCCCTCTACAGTGGAGCGCGGCCAGTTGGGAATCTCTTCGAATGGGATGATATCAGCTTCGGGGATTGAATCGGCCAGCCCACCCAGGCCAGAGCCTAGCACAAGAGCAATTTTGGGCGTGAAACGGATACGGGAGCGCAGAAAAGCTGCGGCTGCGTCGATCTGTTCAAGGGTCAGATATGGTTCATTGATCATTGTTCCGCCAGTGGCTTTTAAGTTTCATAATAGGAATTCCTGAAAAGGCAATGCACCAAAGAAAAACCTGGCCACCCCTGCAGGAATCTTAACGTTGAAATTATAATCGATGGGCTCCTGTTTGATGACAACGGCTCTTCAGGAATTTCTATTCCCAGGTATGCCAGCAATCCAATTGCCGGCATACCTGGGAACAATCGATGCGAAATTCTAAAAGATCAGAACAACCTGTCTACTGTACTACACGCTGGCTTGCGGTTGTAAACAACCTGTTCCTATGCTATCCTAATAGTTATGAATAGAACTCCCACTTATTTTCTCGCATTCATTGCTTCTTATATTTTAATTTTTACCTCGCAAAGTATTCTGTTAGCGCCACACACCCAAACATATTTACTAATCAACATTCCAAGCTGGATGGCAAGCATTCTTGCCATCCTTTTTTATCTGGCAGGGATTTTGGCTACCACCGCGGTACTGCTGGCTTATGAAGAAAAAGCTTTCTGGATCGTGCAAAATATTGTCGGCCTGATGCTGGGAACGTTATCGGTGATGTACCTGTATGATCATCTTCATGCCGAATCGATCCTGCTGGGCAGCCTGACCATCAGCTTTATCCTCTCGAGCCGGGTGAATATGCGCGACCGGGACTGGCTGTTTGTCACCCTGACGGTGGTCAACACCATCATCGGATCGCTGCTCTTGGCCAGCCCCGAACTGCTCAATCCACCCTTTGAAATCTCCCAGAACGAAAAAATCACATCCATTGCGGTGGGCGTGGCCTTTTTGCTCAGTGCGCTGATCGGCCTGCTGGCCCTGGTGCGCCCGGAATTGATTAACAAAGCCCGCTTGCTGGCAATTCCCTGGCTGGTGTGGGGCGCATTCTATATTATTCCCCCCAGCATAACCACCCTGACAATTTCAACCGGTGTGTGTATTACCCTGTTGTTGTTCGGTTTCTTGCCCTGGGAGAGGCTGGTGCTACATGATGGTAAACAAATCGGCAGGCGCTTTATCCACCTGATCTTGACCAGCCAGACGGTTTCATTTGGCCTGGTTATCTGGTTGCTCTACATCCTTGAAACCAACACCAGCATCTTACCTGAACAGGTGCATATTTTCCGAGAGGTGGTGCTGGTCAGTTTCAACATCACAGCCATGCTGGCTATTTTGGTGATCGCTTCAGTGAATTTGTCGATTAACGGGATGTTTTTGGGGCTGACAGGCGAAGGATTACCCCAGGAGAACCATCCCCCTTCGCGGAATCCTTTCCGGCGTTTGCTGGAAAACATGATGCAGCCCTTCCACTCTTCTTACGAGTTGCTTGCCCCGCAAATCCAGCGCAAACACGAAATCGAACGCCTGTTACAGGAAAAACTGGTCACTGAAAAACACCGCAGTGCCCAATTGAGCCTGTTACGACAGCTCAATCACCAACTGGAAGTTAATTATGATGTTCCAGTTTCGGCGCAGTTAACCTGTAATGCGATCTATGAAAAGCTGGGCGGTGATGTAGTGGCAGTTTTTCAGTACGAATCAGAAAGCTCAGAACTGGTACTGGCCGGTGTATCTGGCCCCGGCGCGTGGACCGTTCCGGCAGGCTACCGCCAGAATATTAGCAAAGGCGTGCTGGGACGGGCACTGCGCACCCAGGAGACCCAGCTCATCTCAGACACGCGCAATGATCCCGATCACTTGCAGCTGCGCGAACAGGATTACCTTTCAGAGATTGCCGTGCCTTTGCTCTACCAGAACCAGGCCAGGGGCGTCATCATTGTGGCAAATTCAGTGTTGAATGCCTTCGATGATAGTGATGTGCGCACGCTTGAAACTGTGGCGTTGCGTCTGGTAACATCCTGGCATCGCAACGCGCATGATCAACACCTGACCGGGTTGATTGAGGCCGGGGCCGACCTGATCTCACGCCTGGATGTGCAATCGGCCATTGAAACGGTGGCTGGCATCGCAGCAAAAACACTCGATGCACGTTTTACTGTTGTGGCGCTGGTCAATCGCGGGGGCGGGGCCTACGACCGCATCGTCAGCCATGGACAGGCTCCCCGGCTGCTGGCTGATCTGAAGAATAGTTTTTCACCAGACAGCCTGGTGCAGGTGGCCAGCAACGGAGATTTGACTCTGCGCCTGAATGATGTGCGCAAACAGTTCCCCGATCTGACTCTGGATAACCTGGATTTGCGCAGCTTGCTGGCAGTGCCCATCCACCTGCGGCACTCACGGGTGGGCTGCATTCTGGCTTTTGGGAAGAAGAAAAACACCGTTTTCGATGAAGATGACGAGGCCCTGGCTGCGCTGCTTACCATCCAGGCCGGAACGGCGATTGAAACAGCCCGGCTGGTGCAAGAAGTGCGCCTGATGCTTGATCGCGCTGTACAACTATATGATTTGAGCACCCGCGTTATTCAATCGGCAAAACTCTCAGAAGCGGCAGCCGCCATCGCTGAGATCATCTTCAAAAAGGGCACCACAGATTCAGCAGGGATCATCCTGCTCTCATCTGACGGGAAAAACATCGATGTGAAGGTTTCCATCGATGAGAATGGCATCCAGGCCGGGGCACAACATCCACTCGCCCTGGTCTGGCAATCGTTGGATACTGGTCAAATGCTCGCCATGGCCGATGAGAGCGATAAAACCCACGTTTGTGTACCCATCCAAACCCCGCGCCGCCAGTATGGTGCCCTGTGGATCGTGCTGGATACGATGCAGTGGGAAAATCCTGGCTACTCGAACAATGTCCAGACTATCGCCAACACATCAGCCATTGCGCTGGAGCGCGCCATCCTGCTGGCTGAAACGCGCGCCCAGGCCGATGCCCTGGAAGTTGCCAATCGCCAGCTCGAGATTTCTTACGACCAGACCCTGCGGGCGCTTTCCTCTGCGCTGGATGCGCGCGACCGTGAAACTGAAGGCCACAGCCGCCGGGTGACAGTGATCTCAACCCGCATTGGTATCGCTATGGGGATGAACGAGAAAGAATCCCAAATTTTTGAGCGCGGGGCACTGCTGCATGACATCGGCAAAATTGGCATCAGTGACCTGATCTTGCTTAAACCCGGAAAGCTGACCGATGATGAGTGGAAAATTATGCGCCAACACCCCGATATTGGCGCACACATTGTTGATGGAATTCCCTTCCTGAAAGATTCCCTGCCTGTCATCCGCTGCCACCACGAAAAGTGGGATGGAACCGGCTACCCGCTTGGGCTTAAAGGCCCAGAAATCCCGCTGATGGCGCGTATTTTCTCCATCGTCGATAATTTTGACGCCCTCACCAGCATTCGCCCCTACCGCAAACGAATTACAAACGAAGAAGCCATCGAATACCTGAAAGAAAAGGTGAATGAACATTTCGATGCAGATATTGTGCACCTGTTCGAAAAAATGTATTTTGAAGGTGCTTTTAACGATGTTTTACAGCCCTGACCCATGAACCGCACGCTACAGTATTTCACCGTCCAGGAATCTCAACGATTACTGAAGCCAATCATCATCTCAGTGCAGGCTTTCTCAGTGGTAATCGTGATTTTTGGTATTGGAGATTACAGCGTTGACAATAATTTTGGGTTGCTGCTTTTTGGGCTGCTTTTTGCTTTATACGGGGGACTTTTCCAGGTTGGGCAGGGTTGGTTGAACCAGAATGTCTGGATTAAATGGGTGGCGATGCTCATCGCCATTGGCATCACGTGGGTTGGCCTGGTCATCATCCCTGAAAATTGGCTGGCCATCTTACACATCAGCACTGCCTTCGTTGCCATGATACTGGTGATTGCCTTTGGACGGAGCATCGCCTGGAGTTTTATCGGCATTGTGTTCCTTGCAGATTTTTTGTATCACCTATCCTTCCAGCATTTGGATGAAGTCTATTTTGCCGAACACCTGAGCATGATCATTTTCAGCGCAGCGATGACCGAAACCCTGTATCGCCTGACCACGTCATCCGCAGAACGTGTCCACCGGCTGACCGCCCTGAACGAGTTTTCCCGCAAAATTACACTATCTTTGGAAGTAGAACAGGTGATGAGCCTGCTCAATGCCGCCATCCAGAGTGCGCTCGATGCCGATACCTACTTTGTGGGCGTGCTCAACGGTGAAACCTTGCACCTGGATCTGCTCTATGACGATGGCGAATATTTTGCGCCCGTGGATGTACCCATCGAAGGTTCACTATCCGGCTGGATCTTACGCCACCGCCGCTCACTCTTCATCCCCGACCTGCGCAAACAAATCGACCTGGAAGGTGTCAAAGTCGTCGTAACCGGCAACAACAAAGACAACATCAGCTGGATGGGCGTCCCAATGATTGCCCCGCACATCATCGGCGTGATTGGGATCGGGTCATACAAACCCGATGCTTTTAACCGCGCCGATTTTGAACTGCTCGAACACCTTGGGCAACAGGCCGCCCTGTCACTGGATAGCGCCCACCACCACACCGAAGTCGAACGCCAATCCAAACTGGATAGCCTGACCGGAACATACAACCACGGCAATTTTATTCGCATGATGGAAGAAGAAGCACAAGAAGCGCGCATGATGAACGAGACGATGAGCCTGATCATGCTCGACATCGACTACTTTAAACAATATAACGACACTTACGGCCACCTGACCGGTGACCTGGTGCTGATCCAACTGGTGGAAACCATCCGCAAATACATCCACACCACCGATATCGTCGGGCGCTGGGGCGGCGAGGAATTTGTCATTTGCCTGCCCAACACCAACGGCGAACAGGCCACCCTGGTATCCCGCCGCATCCAGCAAACGATGATGGAACTGCGCATGACCCACCCAACAAAAGGCGACATCCCGGCCCCCACCGTCAGCCAGGGTGTAGCTGTATTCCCGATGGAAGCCGAGGATGTCTATAAACTGGTAGACGTGGCCGATCAGCGCCTGTATATTGCCAAAGAACGCGGGCGCAACCAGATCGAACCCAACGAAAATCACTGGAAGAAGATCATCAACCCATAAGAAACCGTGAAGGGAAGCTCTAGCCCCGCAGCACTTCCTTAAAAGCGGATATCGTCTTTTCCAGCGCTGCGTCATCGATCCAATAATGCGTCACCAGCCGGAAGCGTCGCGCACCGGTGGCGTGAACCAAAACCCCATGTGCTTTCATTTTTTCTTCAATCTGCTCCACCGTCAAGGTGATGGATTCCGACAGGTTGAAGAAAACCATATTGGTTGGGGGCATTCCATCCAGCGCCAGGCCAGAGATTTCGCTCAGACCTTCGGCCAGGGTGCGCGCCCGGGCATGATCTTCCACCAGGCGCTTAGTCATCGTCTCCAGCGCCACAATCCCCGCCGCGGCGATGATGCCCGCCTGGCGCATCCCACCGCCCAGGTGCTTGCGGATATGCCGCGCCCGGTTGATAAAAACCTGCGATCCGCACAGCACCGAGCCAACCGGCGCGCACAGCCCTTTGGAAAGGCAAAACGTGACCGAATCGACCGGCCCGGTCAACTGATTAACATCCACCTTTTGGGCAGCTGCCGCATTGAAAACGCGCGCCCCATCCATATGAACGACCAGGCCGCGCTCGTGGGCAAAATCAGCCAAAGAACGGATATATTCCGGCGTCTGGAAGGTGCCGCCGCAGCGATTGTGAGTGTTTTCGATGGAAACCAGCTTTGTCGGCGGCTGGTGAATATCATCAGGACGGAGAATGGCGGCAATATCATCCAGCTTGAGTGAACCATCGGGCTGCTCCATCACCTGCCGCGAGTGGACTCCACCCAAATATGAAATCCCGCCGCCTTCATAAAGCACCGTATGCGCCCGCGCGCCCAAAACGGCCTCATCGCCGCGCCCGCAGTGCGCCAGGATGCCAACCAGGTTGCCCATCGTGCCCGATGGAACGTACAACCCGGCTTCTTTGCCAGTCATACTGGCGGCCAGTTCTTGCAATTGGTTAATGGTTGGGTCATCGCCAAAAACATCGTCGCCCACTTCGGCCTTCGCCATCGCTTCGCGCATGGCCGGGGTGGGTTTGGTGACGGTGTCTGAACGCAAGTCAATATATTCCATAAGATTCTCCTCGTTGTGCGAAAGTTAGCCTGTTTATAACGCAAATATGGCGCTTTGGTAACGGTTTCTGGCGGTAAAATAGACCTATGAGCGAACACGAATTCAATGTTATCCATCCCAAACCGATGTTAATCGTCATCTCCGGGCCATCTGGCGCGGGGAAAGACACCGTCATCCAGCGCATGAAAGAGCGCGAACTGCCGTTCCACTTTGTGGTGACGGCCACCACCCGCCCGCGCCGTATCAGCGAGGTGCACGGCAAGGATTATTTCTTCGTCAGGAAGGAAGAATTCGCCCGCATGATCGAAGAAGATGAACTGATCGAATACGCCATCGTCTATGGCGATTACAAAGGCATCCCCAAACAACAGGTGCGCGAGGCCATGTCCAGTGGCAAAGATGTCATCATGCGCATCGATGTGCAAGGCGCAGAAACCGTGCGCAAACTCGTCCCCGAGGCGCTGCTGATTTTCATCACCGTAGGCAGCGAAACCGAGCTGGTCAACCGCCTGCGCGAGCGCAAAACCGAAACCGCCGACGAACTCGCCATCCGCATTGCCACCGCCCGCAAAGAACTCCAGCGCATCTCACAATTCGATTATGTAGTGGTCAACCCCGATTTCCACCTCGATGAAACAGTGGATACAATCCGCGCCATTATCACGGCGGAACATCATAAAGTGAAAGCGCGACAGGTGAAGCTGTGAGTGAAATCTACCAACCGGGGGAAACCCCACCCCCCGCCGCCCTGCCTGCGCCTACCATTATCGAACATTTATCCACCCCGGTAGCAACCTACATCATCATGGTAGTGACGGGGATAATCTATATCCTGCAATTCCTTTCTGAAATCGTCTTTTCATCTGATATTCCAGCCTTGCTGGGGATGAAAGTAAACGAGTGGATCATTGACGGGCAGTTCTGGCGATTTTTTACGCCCATGCTGCTGCACGGTTCGATCCTGCACATCGGCTTCAACATGTACGCCCTGCTGCGCATCGGCCAGGGGTTGGAACGCCGCTTTGGCACGTTCACCTTCGTTACGCTATACATCGTCAGTGGCTTTTCGGGCAACGTGCTGTCGTTTTTATTCTCTCTCAACCCCTCGTTGGGAGCTTCCACCGCCATCTTTGGCCTGCTCGGCGCCGAGATGGTTTTCCTGTTCCAGAACCGCGAGCTTTTTGGCAAACAAGCCAGCGGTGCGTTACAAAATGTGCTCTCAGTGGCGGTAATCAATTTCATAATTGGAATGTCTCCGGGAATTGACAATTGGGGGCACCTGGGCGGGCTGCTGGGAGGTTTGCTTTTCACCTGGATTGCCGGGCCAAAGCTGACGATGGAGGGAGCTTATCCACGCTTTGAAATTGTCAATGAACGAGGCAGCGCTCAAACCCTGACAGCGGGAGTGCTGGTGCTGATCATTTTCAGCGCAGCTGCGGCAGGACGCATTTTCGGGACGTATTAACTCCCCGGCGCAGTGGCAGGCGGCAGGGCGCGTTTAAGAACCTTCCAGGCTGGTAAAAGATTGTGATTTTTGTCACAATACAGGGTGACGAATCACCCTTCCTTTTCTGGTATATTAAGAAATATCCATTGTTGTAATTTTCTCAAGAGAGGATTTCCATATGAAACAAATTTGTGTCATTGGCGTTGGTTATGTCGGTATCGTAACCGGCGCGTGTTTTGCTGACCTGGGCAATAAAGTGGTTGCGCTGGATGTGAATGAAAAGCGCGTTGAAAACCTGAAGAAAGGCATTATGCCGATCTATGAGCCCGGGCTGGATGAGTTGGTGAAGCGCAATGTGAAGGCTGGCCGCCTGAGCTTTACCACCGATTATGCCGAAGCGGTAAATGGCTCGGAATTTGCCTTTATCGCGGTGGGCACGCCATCAGGTGTGAAAGGTGAGGCCGATTTGCAGTACGTGGCCGCCGCGGCCAAGTCGATTGCTGAGAATATGACCGAGCCACTGATCATTATTAACAAATCGACTGTACCGATTGGCACCGGCGACTGGGTGGCCGATATTGTGCGCCGCAGCCAGCCCAAGCCGATTGATTTCGCAGTGGTTTCGTGCCCTGAGTTCCTGCGCGAAGGCTCGGCCATTGGCGATTTTATGCAGCCGCACCGCACTGTGATCGGTTCGTTTGACCGCGATGCCGCCAGCAAAGTGGCACAGTTGCACCTGCCGCTGCGCGCACCCATCGTCATCACTGACCTGCGCACGGCTGAAATGATCAAGTACGCCTCCAACGCTTTCCTGGCGACGAAAATCTCGTTCATCAACGAAATCGCCGATATCTGCGAAGCCCTGGGCGCAGATGTGAAAGAAGTGGCCGCCGGGATGGGCTACGATGCCCGCATCGGACGCCATTTCCTGGATGCCGGTCTGGGCTGGGGCGGCTCCTGCTTCCCCAAGGATGTGCTGGCGCTGGCCTACATGGCCGAGGAAGCCGGGCTGGAACCGCGCATCCTGAACACGGTTATGGATGTGAACTACGAGCGCCGCAAGACCGCTGTCAGCATCACTGCCGAGATGATCGGCGGCTCGCTCAGCGGCAAGACCATTGGCCTGCTGGGGCTGGCCTTCAAACCCAACACCGATGATATGCGCGACGCCCCCTCGATTGACATTGCCAACGAACTGAATGTGGCTGGCGCTTCAGTGCGCGGCTACGACCCGGTGGCGATGGAAGTGGCGCGCGGCATCCTGCCCGCCGTTCAGATGTACACCGATCCCTACGAAATGGCCCAGGGCTGCGATGCGCTCATGGTCGTGACCGAGTGGAACGAGTTCAAACAGCTCGACCTGGACAAAATCAAAGGCCTGCTCAACACCCCAGTCATTTACGATGGCCGCAACATCTACGACCCGGCGCGCATGAAAGATATGGGCTTCAAATATCGCGCCATTGGCCGGTAATTAGTTATCAGTAATCAGGAAAACAGCCGTCAGCCAGCAGTTTTAGGCACTGACGGCTGTTTTTTGATGTTAGAATGCAGCACCATTGCTCACTGATGACTGGAAACTCAAAAACAATGACCACTCCCCCTGTATGTGACTACGAAGGCTCCGACTACCAGACCTCCTTTTGGGAGCAAGGCGGGCGCGCCTACGAAGACCAGGCCGAAGAAATTGCCCTTAAACGGCTCCTGCCAAAATCCGGGCGGCTGCTGCTCGAGCTGGGAGCCGGGGCCGGGCGCAACAGCCCTCGCTACACCGGCTACGAGCGCATTATCCTGCTCGACTACTCACGCACCCAGCTCCAACAGGCCCGCCAGCGCCTGGGCAATTCACCGCGCTACACCTACGTGGCCGCCGACATTTACAAACTACCCTTCATCGACGGCCTGTTTGACGGCGCGACCATGATCCGCACCCTGCACCACATGGCCGACGCCCCCAAAGCCCTCGGGCAGGTACGCCGCGCCCTGGCTCCCGGCGCAACCTTCATCCTGGAGTTCGCCAACAAGCTCAATCTCAAAGCCATTTTGCGTTACTGGCTGAAAAAGCAGGATTGGGATCCCTTCTCGCTCGAACCGGTGGAATTTGCCGCCCTAAACTTTGACTTCCACCCCGAGTCGATCCGTCGCTGGCTCTCCGCCCTGGATTTTTCGATAGCAAAAACCCTGAGTGTTTCCCACTTCCGGGTGAGCCTCCTCAAGCGGAATCTCCCGCCCGGGCTGTTGGCAACACTGGATGGCTGGCTACAACCCACCGGGGCGTTTTTGCAGGTATCCCCCAGCATTTTTGTGAAATCATCAGTAAGGCGGGATGACATCCCACCCCACGACACACCGTCTAACCTGCGCGAATGGTTTCAATGCCCCGAGTGCGCTACCCACCCACTTCGGGATATGGATACCCACCTTGACTGCCCACAATGCGGCAGGAAATGGGCCTTCCATGATGGCATCTACGACTTCCGCGAAGCAATGAAAGAATGAAATAACCGCCCCGGCAAAACCGGGGCGGTTTGTCTCCTAAAACAATCCTTCCAAATATTGCCGTGTGCGCTCCTGCTGGGGATTGGTAAAAACATTCCTGGCCGGGCCAGCTTCCACCACCTCGCCCATATACATAAAAATAACATGGTCAGCCAGGCGTTTGGCCTGGCGCAGGGTGTGCGTCACGATCACAGTTGTGTACTGGCTTTTCAGCTCAAGCAATTTCTTCTCGATGTGCTGTGACGAAATCGGATCAAGCGCCGAGGTTGGCTCATCGCCCAGGATGACTTCTGGCTCAACAGCTAACCCGCGCGCCAGGCACAGACGCTGCTGCTGCCCGATGGAAAGCCCGGTGGCCGGTTCGTGCAGCCGTTTTTGAACTTCATCCCACAACCCGGCGAGTTCGAGATAATGCTTTACCGAGGCTTTATATCCCAGCCTGTCTTTCTTCATCCGATGGATGTTCATACCATAGGCGACGTTGTCGTAGATCGACATGGGCAATGGATATGGCCGCTGCGCCAACAACCCAATCCGTTTACGAACTTCGGTCACATCCACGTCGGGTTGGTAAATGTCCTGGCCATTCACCAGCACTTCTCCGGTGATTTTTGCGCCATCGTTAAGTTCAAGAAAGCGGTTGAACGTTTTTAGCAGGGTGGTTTTTCCACAGCCAGATGGGCCCATGATGACGGTGATCTGGTTTTTGGGGATTTCGATGTTGATTTCTTTCAAGGCAGGTTGTTTGCCATACCAGGCATTCAGGTTGTTGACTTGGATGTGAGTGTTCATAAGAATGTTCTCTTTTGTGGTGTGCAGGCGCAAGGTTTATTTCAGGGTGAATTTCCCGGCTTTGGCCGCCAGCCAGCGTGAGCCCAGGCTGATGGCAAGCACGATGATGGTCAAGATCAGGGCGGATGCGTAGGCGCGAGCCTGCACTTCGGGGAAGGGCGTGCCCAATTGGAAGAAAACCGCCAGGGGGAGGCTGGCAGCGGGACGCAGCAACGAGCCAGGGATGTTGTCTGTGTATCCGGCGGTGAAAAGCACGGAGGCGGCATCCCCAATGCCCCGGCCAAAGGCCAGCAGAACGGCGGTGACAATTCCAGGCAGCATTTGACGGAGTACGATGCGGGTGGCAACTTCCAGTTTGGTGGAACCCAGCGCCAGGGCAGCGTGTTCCAGGTCCACTGGCATCCGGCGGATGACTTCATCCATCGCTCTCACCATGATGGGCAGTTCCAGCAGCGCCAGGACGATGATCCCGCCGAGCAGGGAGGCGCGCATACCCAGCGCCAGCATCAGGGTGAAGCCAAAGGCCCCGTAGACGATGGATGGTATGCCCCACAGCACATCGAGCGAGAGTCGCACCCAGCGGCCCCAGGATGATTTCCCCAGGTAGGTTTCGAGGTAAAGTGCCATGGGCAAAGACAGGGCCAGGGCGATAAGTGTGCCGCCGCTGGCAAGGTAGAGTGAACCGATGATGGCGTTCAGGATGCCGCCTTCTTTGCCCAGGTAAAAGCCGCCTTTGGGGGTCTGGCTGATCATTTCCCAGGTGAGGGCGGGCAGGCCTTTGTAGAGTACGGTCCACAAGATTAGCCCGAGGCTGCCGGCCATGATCAGAAAGGAGAGCAGCATGGCACCTTTGGCAATGGATTCGGTGATGTGCCTGCGGTGAAAGCGATTCATTTTCATTTCAGCACCCGCTGTAAAACGATGGTTGAAAGAATGTTAAAAAACAGGATGATGACGAGCAGAATGAAGGCTGCGCCGAGCAACGCGGCATCATACAGTGGGATGGACATCATCTCACCGTAGTTGTTGGCGATCAGCGCAGGGAGCGGATAGCCCGCGTCGAAGATGGAGTTGGGCATCTGGGGAATATTGCCGACCACCATCAGCACGGCCAGTGTCTCGCCGAGGGCGCGAGATGCCCCCAGCACGATCCCGGCGATGATGGCGGGCAGCACCTGTGGCAGCACCACATAGCGGATGGTTTGCCATTGTGTTGCACCGATACCGAGTGAGGCCTGGCGCAATCCCTGGGGGATGGTCGCCAGCACTTCATAGGTGATGGCGATGATAAATGGGGCGATCATCACGGCCAAGACGATGGCGCCCGCCAGGATGCTGAATCCGGTGGGCTGGTTCGAGGCAAAAAGCGGTATAAAGCCGAGGTACCGGTTCAAGATCGGGCGCAGCACATCTCCCACCAGCGGGACAATGGCTAACATACCCCAGACGCCATACACCACCGAGGGGATGGCCGCCAGCAGGTCGAGCAGGGGCTTCATCAATGTGCGGGTGGTGGCGCGGGCATATTCTGAGAGATACAGCGCCGTCAGGATGCAAGGTGGAACAGCCAATGCCACGCCCAACGCGGTGACCCAAAATGTGCCAGCGATGAAAGGTAGGAAGCCAAATTCGCCTTTGTTGGGTTTCCATGTAACGCCGCTGACCAATTCCCACAGCGAATGTTCCCGCAAGATGGGCAGGAAACGTAAAAATAGCGCAATGGTGATGATGAATATCAGCGCAACAGGGATGAGCGTGATCATAAAAAATGCGCGATTGGCGAACGAATCTGCGCGCCGCCGTGAAACGGCAGCCGGGGTAATGGGAGAAAAGAGCGGGATGGGTTTTTCCATGCGGAACCTGTTGCAAAGTTGTTCAGCCAGGGGGCGCATCGCACCAGGACTTGGAATAAAGCCTGGTGCAATGCCCCCCTGGGAATATGGGGTTTTATTTGATCTTTGCCAGCGATTCTGTCAGTTGCTCTGGGGTAAGCGTGACGTAACCGGCCTCGCCTACGAATTCCTGCCCGTCAGTCAACGTCCACAGGATGAAGGCTTGCGTCAAACCTGTCGGCTTGCCATTGGTTACCAGGTTGAGCGGGCGCGCCGGGGGCGAGGGATATTTGCCGGTGGCAACAGCATTCATGGCGTCGGCCATGGTTTTGAGTAGTTCATCCGCGCCAGCAGTGCCATCCGCGTTGATGTCAATCGGCGCGACAACTGCGCCAGTCACAGGTTTGCCGCTTGCCAGGTCAAAGGCATAGCCCAGGTTGTTGTAGCCAATGCCCAATGGATCTTTAATGACTGCGTCCAGCACGCCAGGGTCGCCATTGACCGCAATCCCCAGCAGGTCTTCTTGCAACTTGCCCAGGAATTTGGCCCACATTTCAGGGGCACCTGCTGCATCGGAGCGGGTATAAACATGGATTTCATCTTTGATCTCGGGTTTGCCAACTACTTCACCCCAGGTTTTTACCTCGCCGGTGATGTAAATCTTGACAAACATCTCCTGGGTGATGCCTTTGGCCAGGATATCGGCCAGCACGGGGTTTTGGGCATTAACCACCGGGAAAACGCCATCTTTGACAACGGCTACCCCATAAGCGCCTTGCGATTCTTCTTCGGCTTTGATGCTGCGCGAAACCATGCCGATGTCTACCGCGCCTGAGATGGCATCTGTCATGCCTTTGCCTGCGCCGCCCGCTGAAATATCAAACTGGACATTGGGGTGCAGTTTTCGGAATTCTTCGGCCCAACGGGTCACCATCGGGTAGAGGGCGAACGCGCCGGATATGGTGATGGTTCCGCTCAATGCATCGCTTCCGGCTTGCGGGGTGGCTGTGTTGCTTGCACAGCCTGAAAGGATGAGCGAAACAATGGTCAAGAGAACCAGCAGGATATGGAAAGGTTTAATTTGCATTTTTTTACTCCAATTTGTCTGCAATATACGATAAAGTCTATAGTCGTAATAGACTTTTATCTCAAAAAAAAGCCGCTTTTCAGGCGGTTCCTGGCGCTCAGGGTTTGTTTATTGATGTTTTGACAGCATCCACCCGGCTGGTGACTTCGGCCAGCGAGGTGCGGTCAAGAACATTCGATATTGCGTTGCGCACATCTCCCATCACCATGCGCAGACCGCAGGTGGCCTCATCCGGGCAGCCGCAGGGTTCATAGGCCATCTGGCTGACGCAGTTGACCGGGGCCAGGGGGCCATCCAGCGCGCGAACGATTTGCCCGAGCGTGATTTGCTCTGGCGCGCGCGAGAGATAATATCCGCCGCCAACGCCCATTTTGCTGTGCAACATCCCGGCATTTTTCAGCGTGAGCAGGATTTGTTCCAGGAATTTTGCTGGAATCTTCTCACGCTGTGACATATCCTTGATTTGCAGCATGGGCATGGGCGCACCCGTTTCGGCCTGGGTGGCCAGCATGATCATGGCCCGCAGGCCGTATTCACCACGTTTGGATAGGCGCATTGTTTATAAAGTCTACTATTCTTATGGACTTACAGGACTAGTATAACCAGCATTCGCAGAAAAGTCAATATTCAGTTACTGAATATTGACTTAATCGCCCCGGTTTGGGTTTGTCAGAATGCCAGGGCCACAATCACCGCGAAAACGGCGCAGCCCAGGTTGACGAGGTCGTTATCCAGCCAGGGCAGGCCGCGTTTGAGGGTGGTGGGGCTTCCGCACAGGTGGGTGGGATGGCGTTCGGTTTCTTTGTCGCAGGTGGGGCAGTGATAAATCGCCTGGACAGTGGCCCCGAGGAACGAGTCAAACAACGAGCCGAGCAGCCCGGCCAGGGTGACGATCAGCGCCACTGTGACGGAAGCACCATCCGGGGCGAAAATCCCGGCGAGAATCCCTACCAGTGCCGAACCGGCCAGGGAGGCGAGAGTCCCCACCAGCGAGATTCCACCCGATGTTCCCTTTTCCACCACTTTGAAGTTGGAAATCAGGCGCGGTGGGTGCGGATTGAGCACGCCCAACTCGGTGGCCCAGGTGTCGGCGTTGACGGCGGCCAGCGAGGCGGCGAAGGCCACCCAGACCCAGGGCGCAGCCGGGAAGAAGTAGTGCAGCCCGGCGAAAAGTGTCGCCAGCCCGCCGTTGCCGAAAACCTGGCCCGCGTCGCGCTGGCTGCCTTTGGAATATTTTTCGTTCAACCCGGCTTTGCGCTTTTTGAAGGCGCGGCTCAGGCCGCTGGATGTGATGAAAAACGTCAGCAGCAGGATGGCCCACTGCCAGCCGCCGATGCCAAAGATGACGGTTCCCACCACAACGGCGGCCAGCGCCCCGGAGCGGTTGAGGCTATGGGCGCGGTAGGCGGCGTAGGCGATGACGAGGGCGAGCAGAAATCCGATGAAAAGTTGCATATCAGGCGGTCAAGAAGTAAACCCCGGCCAGGAAAAGCAGGGCGGTGAGTGTGCTGGATGCCCAGACGATGTGCGCCAGCGGGCGCAGGTCGGCGCGGCGGAAGGCCCACAGCCCCGCCGCCAGCCCGCTGACGAAAAACCCGGCGCTCAGGATGGGCAGCAAAATCAACTGCACCGACGGCACCGGCGGGATGGGCTGCGCGGCGGCGTCGAAGCCGATGGTGACTTGCGGCAGGCTGGGAACGAGCACGCTGACCCACACCAGCAGGCCGACGTTCAGGAAGATGCCCGCCAGCCAGAAAAAGCGCACCGCCGGGATGTCCCAGGCCTGGGTAAGGATGAATGTCGGGTATTGCGATTGCGGCGCGGCCTGGTCGAGGCTGCCCATTTCGATGGCGTGCTGGAAGGCGCGCAGGAATTCGGCCTGGTCGGCAGGCGAGATGGCAAAAACGCGCCGGGCGGTGGCTACGAACAGCATGGTGCTGGTTTCCGACGCCATAAATTCCACCTCGCCGATGTCGGGGTGATGCACCACGCCCATCATCCCGCCGGGCAGCGAGAACAGCGGCAGCGATACCGGCGCCAGCAGCCCCTGGGTTGGCCGCACCCACTCCACGTTGCTGATCGGGATTTCCTCCACGCGCAGGCCCCAACTCAGGCGCAGCGTCTCGCGCCCAAGCTGGTAATCGGAGCGCAGCAGCGCATATAGCCGGTATCCGAGCAGCGGCAGCGGCACGACCGAGACAATCAACAGCAGCACAAAAAAGGCGAAGCGCAAATCCAGCCGCGCCCCGGCCAGGCTGAAACCCGAAAGCGCCGCCAGCCCGGCCAGCGCCACAAGGCTGGCAAGGTGGATGAAAAATCCACGTTGGCGTGCGGGCGGGAAGGATTGCATCAGCGCAGTTCCTCGCGCAGTGCCGCGCAGACGTAATCGACCTGCTCTTCGATCATCACGCCGCTGAACGGCACCGCCACACCGCGCCGCCCCAGGTCTTCGGTCACGGGAAAATCGCCCTCGCGGTAGCCAAATCGCTCAACCATGTACGGTTGCAGGTGAATCGGCAGGAAATACGGCCGGATGGGCACGCCGCGCGCTTCCAGGCGCTTTGCCAGGGCCGCGCGATCCACATTTTGGGGCAGGCGGATCACGTAGACGAACCAACTCATGCGGGTGGTTTCGGGGGAAATATGCGGAATCTCAATCTGGGGGATTTCGCCCAGCCGCTCGGAGTACCACCCGGCCACTTTCTCCCGTTTAAGGAGCATATCATCCAGCCTGTGCAGCTGCGCCAGCCCCAGCGCCGCCGACATTTCATCCAGCCGGTAGTTGTAGCCCAGGTACGTGTGCGAGAGCCACGTATCGCCGGGAGCGCGGCCCTGGTTGCGCAGCGCGCGCATCAGCCCCGCCGCCTCATCGTCATCGGTGATGATGAGGCCGCCCTCGCCGGTGGTCATCTGCTTATTGGGGTAAAACGCAAAAACGCCATAATCGCCATAGCGCCCGGCCTGCCTGCCCTGGTAAGTCGCGCCCAGCGCCTCGCACGAGTCCTCAATGACTTTCAGCCCGTGCTCCTGCGCGATGGCATTGATTTTGTCCAACTTCGCGGGTTGTCCGAAGACATCAACCGGTAAAACGGCTTTCAAGCGGGAATGCCAGTCGATATTCGACACTGGATATTCGGAATGCGAATTTCGAATATCGACTTTTCGTGGAAGGTATTTCTCAACATTCCGCGCTGCATCAGCCGCCTGTTCCGGGTCGATGTTGCCAGTCTTGGGGTCAACATCCACAAAAACCGGGATGGCGTTCTCGAACAGCAGCGCATTGGTTGATGCGACAAACGAAAACGGCGTGGTAATCACCAGGTCGCCCGCCCCAATCCCGGCGGCGCGGATGCACAGGTGCAGCCCCGCCGTGCCAGAATTGACAGCGATGGCATGTTTCGCGCCGGTATAGTCGCAAAAAGCCATCTCGAACTCAACCACCTTTGGGCCGAGGCTCAAGATGGGCGTATTGATAACATCGATAACCGCCTGCCGGTCGGCATCGGTCAGGTCGGGGGAGGACATGGGGATTTTCATAAAATTTGGGGTCATTGTTTGCTCTTATTTTAAGAAAGAGGAAATACGAAAGAATTTTCCTTCTTTCGTATTTCCTCTTTTCATGCTTTGAGATGGTTCAAGATTTCTGAAATCGCCACCAACTCCACATCCCCCCCGCTGCGCCGTTTCACCTCAACCATTCCGTTTTGGAGTGCCCGCTCTCCCACCGTAATGCGCACCGGGCAGCCGATCAGGTCGGCGTCGTTGAATTTGACACCGGCGCGCTCATCGCGGTTGTCGAAGAGCACTTCCAGCCCGGATTCTGTTATCTGCTGGTAGAGTTTTTCGGCGGCGGAGAGTGTATCCAGCGTTTTGCCGGGGACGTGCATCAGGTACACGTCAAAAGGCGCGGCGGAGGCCGGCAGAGTCAGGCCCTTGTCGTCGTGGAATTGTTCGACCAGGGCGGGCAGCAGTGCATCGAAATGGATTTGGCTGCCAGTGGAAAGGCGGATGGCGTTGCCCCCGTCGAGTTTATAGCCACACTCGGGGCATGGATCAGTCACTGCTGCCAGCGTCAGGTCAGCCACCAGATCAGGGGTAAAATCACGGGGCGCGTTGACGTTTTTCAGGTGGAATCCATGTTCATTTGCCCCGGCGACCAGGTTTGGGGATTGCAGAATCAGATCATCCACAAGCACAAGCGTATCATGCACGCCGATGGGGGATGCGTAGCCGGGCACTGCGCCATGTGCGATGATCTCGGCCTCGCTGGCCAGCCTGAAATCGCCGATGTGTTTTTTTAGTTTGGCTTCACTCAGGGTCATATCGCCGCGAATAACGACAAAAACAAACTGGCTGTCGCTCAGGCGGGTGAACATCAGCGCCTTAGCAGTTTTTTCCTGTGGAATGCCCATAAAGGCGGCCAGCGCAGCAATCGTGGGGCATTCGGGGGTCACAACCTTTTCAGCGGGGAGGGTCGCTTCGCTGCTGCAGGGGGTCTTGCGGGTGCGGGCCAACTCCCGGCTGGAGACGTATCCGCAGCCCACACAGGTTACCAGCTCGGTCTCGCCGGTCTCTTGCGGCAGGAAGATTTCTTGCGATTCGCGGGAATAGAACGGCTCCAGGTCGAGCCGGGTGAAGTAACTGCGCGCGGTATCGTAGGATGCGCCATGGGTACCAGCAAGCGCCTCGTAAGCGCGGCGGGCGCGCTGGATGGCCCGGCGGCCCAGTTCCAGCAATTCCCCGCTGTGAGAGATGTATCCGGCGCGCACAAAAAGCGCTGCGCCGGGCGTCCGCGCATTGGCGGGATTTTCACGGTGGGTTTGGATGTTCAGTTCAGTATATTTCATGGCTCAAGAGAGTGGCTGTTCGGGCCCGCTGGACGGCTCGGTTTCAGAGCCGAGTTCGAGATCAACGTGGTCTTCCATGCGGATTTGCCCGCGCAGGAAGGCGCCTTCTTCGGTGACGAAGGCCACCGTGGTGACATCGCCCCACACCCGCCCGGAGGCGCGGATTTCGAGCTTTTGGGTGGTGATGTTGCCGCGCACCGCCCCGGCGACGATGACCGTGCTGGCGCGGATGTTTTCGCAGGTGACGCGCCCGCTTTCGCCGATGACGAGCATCCCTTTGAGCGCGATTTGGCCCTCAAAGTTTCCCTCGATGCGCACGCCGCCCGCGCCGCCGATTTTGCCTTCCCAGATCAGGCCGGGGCCGAGCACCGATGTGATTCTTTCCACCGCCTGGACGACCGGCGGCGGGGTGGTGGTTTGTTGTGGGGGAGAGTTGCGTTTGAACATGGGTTGAGCCTGTGATTGTCGATTTTTATCGAACCGCGAAGCGCGCCAAGAACGCGAAGGAAAGCCTTATTTCTTGGCGCGCTTCGCGGCCTTCGTGGTTCGATGATTTTGAAAAATAAAAGCGCGGATTGCCCGCGCCCTTATTTTATCATCTGCCACCTGATAACAGATTACTGCTCTTTTCGCGGGTCAGGCGCCGCCATGATATTGTAGCCACTATCCACATAATGCACTTCACCGGTGACATGCGCGGCCCAGTCAGAGCACAGGTAAACTGCCGCATTGCCGCAATCTTCCTGGGTGACGTTTTCGCGCATGGGAGCCATATCGGCGAAGTTCTTATACATATCGCGGAAGCCGCTCACGCCCATCGCCGCCAGCGTGCGGATCGGCCCGGCTGAAATGGCATTGACGCGGATACCCTGCGGGCCAAAATCCGCCGCCAGGTAACGGGTGGAAGCCTCCAGCGCGGCCTTGGCCACGCCCATCATATTGTAATTGGGGGCCACCTTCATCGAGCCGTAATACGTCAGCGTCAGCAGCGCGCCGCCTTTGCGCATCATCGGCTGGAAAGCGCGCGCCAGCCCCACAAACGAATACACGCTGATATCCATCGCCAGGTGGAACCCGGCCCGGCTGGTGTTGTAAAAGTGGCCCTGCAGCTCATCCTTGTTGGCAAAACCAATCGAATGAACGAGAATATCAATCTCGCCAAAGCGCGCCTTCGCCTTTTCGGCCACCGCCGCAATCTGCTCATCAGACGAGACATCGCACTCTTCCACAAAATCCGCATTCACCTGCGCGGCCAGCGGCTTCACGCGCCGTTCCAGCGCCTCACCCGCGTAACTGATACCAATCGTCGCGCCCTCGCGGTGGAAGGCCTGCGTAATGCCCCAGGCAATCGAACGTTCATTTGCAAGCCCAAAAACCAGGGCGGTTTTACCAGATAAAAGACCCATTTTTCCTCCATTGTGTAGCACAGGATTACTCCTGCGTTACAAGAAATCGCCACGGAATCGACTTCCACGGCTCCGGCACAGAATATAACCCCACACGGGGCGTTTGGGTCACGGTAGAGTCAGAAATCACAAGTCCCGGCTCGATCCACAGACCAGAATCGATTTGGGTCAGATCGATATTATTTTGGGAAATATTGATTTGGAAGGCCGCTGCCAGTTTTCCCGGCCCATTGGTCAGATTCTTCTCTGGAACATTTCCCCGGCGGATGCGGGCCGCCCTGTGGCCTGTTTCCAGGGCTACCGAGCGGATCAACACCGCCGCTGGGAACCCTTCGGCCTCTGTAACAGCATTCAACATCCAGTGCATTCCATACGTAAAATAGACATACGCCCGTCCCGGCGGCCCATACATCACCTGCGTCCGGGCGGTCCTCCCGGCTTTAGCATGGCAGCCCAAATCCGTCTCACCGATGTAGGCTTCGGCTTCGTTGATGAACCCGCTGATTTGCTCGCCATCGGGCAAAATCCGCACCAGGCGCGCACCCAGCAGTTCGCGCGCCACATCCAGCGTGGGGCGGGCGTAAAAAGCAGCGGGGAGGGGCAGTCCGTTTAGCGGGGGCAACATGCAGGGCAAGTATACCCGTTCCCTTTCCTGATATAATTTTGTGAAAATACGCACAAAGCTAAGGTGACATCCATCCATAAAAATAAGGTATGAATGAAACTTGGAATGTGACTTAAAAACGATGAAAATGATACCGTGCTTATGCCGATTTCCTCCCCCGAGGCCCCATGACCAACAAAAAAATCATCTACAAACCAATTGATCCCGAAATCGCGGAACTGGCCCATCATCACGGCGGGACGCGCGAGGCGACGCTGGAAGTGCTCAAAGACTTGGGCGCGCAGAACAAGCTGAACCCGGCTACCGTTACCGAAGCGGCCCGTGCCCTGCACATCCCGGCTAATCAGGCTTACGGCATGGCGACTTTTTACTCCATGCTTTCGCTGGAGGAACGCAAAAAAGTGCTGCGCGTCTGCGATGGGCCGGTTTGCTGGCTCAAACGCGCATCCGAAGTGCGCGCAGCGGTGGAAAAAACCGCCTGTTCTCACGATGCAGGTGTCACTATCGAGCGAACTTCGTGCCTGGGGCTGTGTGACCGTGCCCCGGCAGTGCTGGTGGAGGACGAACAGGCCGGGCCGGTTCATCCCGACGAGGCCTGGAAGTTGTGCGAAGGCTGGCGCGGCGTCCCGACGGATTACTCCGCCGAGCGCAAGGGCGAATTGCGGGTCATGACGGCGCTCATCGGCAAAATCAACCCCGATTCCATCGATTCGGCCATTGTCCACGGCGTCTATGACGGGTTGAAAAAAGCCCTCCAGCGTGAACCCGTCGCCGTTTTAGCAGAAGTCGAAGCCTCGGGCCTGCAAGGGCGCGGCGGAGCCGGGTT
The DNA here is from genome assembly GCA_903822545.1 of uncultured Anaerolineae bacterium. GTDB lineage: Bacteria > Chloroflexota > Anaerolineae > Anaerolineales > Villigracilaceae > CAIJPN01. Next base: position 47,180 of record CAIJPN010000213.1, read on the forward strand.
CCCGGTTGGGCGCAAGTGGCGTTTTGTCGCATCCGAAAAGCGCACCCCACGCTACATCGTCGTCAACGCCGATGAATCTGAGCCGCTGATTTTCAAAGACCGGGTGCTGATTGACACCAATCCGCACCAACTTTTAGAGGGCATCACCATCGGCGGGTACGCTGCCGGGGCCAGCGAAGCCTGGATTTACATCCGCGGCGAGTACGAGTACCAGGCCCGGCGGCTGGAAAAAGCCATCGAGCAGGCCGAATCCAAGGGTTTCCTGGGCGAGGATATCCTGGGGAGCGGTTTTTCGTTCAAAATCCACGTGCATCGCGGCGCGGGCGCCTACATCTGCGGCGAAGAAACCGCGCTGATCGAGTCGCTCGAAGGCAAACGCGGCGAGCCGCGCCTGCGGCCGCCCTACCCGCCCCAATCCGGTTTCCGCGGCCAGCCGACTGCGGTCAACAACGTGGAAAGTTTCTGCGCCGTGCCGCACATCATCAAAAATGGCGCGGAGTGGTGGCGCAACCTGACCAACGACCCAACCCCCGGCACGAAAGTCTACATGGTGCTGGGGCAGGTGCGCAACCCAGGGCTGTTCGAGGCTCCCTTTGGCCTGACCCTGCGCCAGATTATCGAAGAATTCGGCGGAGGGATGCTGCCCGGCTCATCCTTCAATTTTGCGCTGTGCGGCGGCGCGGCCGGGACGATTGCGCCCCCCGCCCTGATGGACAGCCACATCGACTACAGTTCCGGGCCGCTCAAAGGCGTTACCCGGGATATCGCGGCGATGGAGAAACGCTGGACCCAGGTTATTTCGATGGGCGCAGGCTCTTTCCTGATCTGTGACCAAAATACCAGCCCCGTAGCCTTTTTACGCGAACTACTGGCTTTTTTCGCCGCTGAAAGCTGCGGCAAATGCACCCCCTGCCGCGTCGGCACCTGGCGCTCACTCGAAATCCTGAACCGTCTCGCCGCTGGCGAAGGCCGTAAAGGCGACGTGGACGAACTGCGCGCCCTGGCCGATAACATGCAGGCCGCGTCATTCTGCGGGCTGGGGCAGTCGGTCGCCATCCCGATGAACTCGGCGCTAACGCATTTCGGCGCGGAGTTTGCGCGGGCCGAAAAGTAGGACAGGCTTTTAGCCTGCTCCACGGCGGTGTTATCAATGGATGCACATGAATTTTTGCACGCCTTTGCCGCTGGCCGCACGGATTTCAGCGGCGAGGATTTGCGTGCGATCAAGCTCAAAAACGCCCACCTGGATGGCATCATCCTGGCGGGCGCGAATCTCGCGGATGCAGACTTGAGCGGCTCCGGGTTGTTCGGCGCTGATTTACACGGCGCAATCCTCAACCGGGCGCATCTCGGCATTGTGCACAATGGTCAGGTTGACCCGAACCTGGATGATATTGACATCGAGATGGGCTGCACCAACCTGGCCAAGGCCAACCTGAGCGGAACCTTCCTGGTCGATGCGCAGATGTTCGCGGTCAATCTCAAGGACGCCGATTTGCGTTATGCCAACCTGAACGGCGCACACCTGCGCGATGCCTACCTGATCGGCGCAAATTTCACCGGCGCCAGCCTGCATCACACCGATTTGACCGGGGCGCACGTGGAGCCCGAAACGCTCAAAGAGGCCGATACGCTGAATGCAATTTTGGATGATTTGGTTGTGCAAGAATAACTTCCTCACCCCCTGCCCCTCTCCCCAAGGGAGAGGGGGGAAAGATGAGAATATGCCAGTAAACATCACCATCAACGGAACAAAGATCGAGGCGGAAGCGGGGCAGACGATTCTGGACGTGGCCCACAAGCACGGGTTCGATATCCCGACCCTGTGCTATCACAAAGACCTGTCACCGACCGGGAACTGCCGCATGTGCGTGGTCGAGGTCAAGGGCGGGCGCTTTTTGCAGGCGGCCTGTGTGACCCCAATTTGGGAGGGCATGGACATCCAAACCCACAGCCCCAAGGCCATCAAATCACGCAAAACTTCGCTGGAGCTGATGCTCGCCAACCACCCGCAGGACTGCATCACCTGTGATGTGAGCGGCGAGTGCGAGTTGCAGGATTTGGCCTACGAATACCAGGCCTCCGCGCCGGAGTGGGGCAGCAAAGGGACGCGTTACCCCGTCAACGCCGACCCGAATCCGTTTATCCGCGTCGATATGAATCGCTGCATCCTGTGCAGGCGCTGTGTGCTGGCCTGCGCCGAAATCCAGGTGCGGGATGTGTGGGGCGTGGCGAAGCGCGGGTTCGAGGAACAAATCGTCGCCGGGGCGGGGATGACCATGCTGGAGGCCAGGTGCGAATCGTGCGGCCAGTGTGTGGCCTACTGCCCGACTGGGGCTTTATCCAATAAGATGAATTACGGCCAGGCGCGGGCGCACCAGGTGACGAAAGTGACCACCACCTGCTCGTACTGCGGCGTCGGCTGTCAGTTTGACCTGCTGGTGAAGAAGGGCAAGGTCATCGGGGTTTCGTCCAACCCGAATGCGCCGGTGAATGGGATGGCGCTGTGTGTGAAGGGACGGTATGGTTATGACTATATTCATCACCCGGACAGGCTGTTGAAGCCGAGGGTGAGGCGGTATTTGCTGGAAGGCAAGGCAAAGGGCGATATTCGAAAGTCGAATATCGAATCATCGAGCGGCGATTGGGATTGGGTCGAAACCGACTGGGAAACGGCGTTAAGCATAACGGCGGATAAACTCCGGGCAACGAGAGACAGCTCCGGGGCGGACTCGATCGGTGTCCTTACCTCCGCAAAATGCACGAATGAAGAAAATTACCTGATGAATAAACTGGCGCGGCAGGTCATAGGGACGAACAACATTGACCACTGCGCCCGGCTCTGACACTCCAGCACTGTCGCCGGTCTGGCGACTTCCTTTGGCTCGGGTGCGATGTCCAACTCGATGGACGATGTGGCGGCCAACGCCCAGGCGCTCTTTATTATCGGATCGAATACCAGCGAGCAGCACCCCGTTTTCGGGACGATGCTGCGGCGGGCGATCCGCAAACGCGGCGTAAAGTTGATTGTGGCCGACCCGCGCCGCATCGATATGACTGATTTTGCGATGATGCACATCCGCCAGAAGCCGGGCACCGATATTGCCCTGCTGAACGGGCTGATGTATATCATTTTGGAGAAGGGCTGGGAAGATAAGGCCTTTATTGAGGAGCGCTGCGAGAATTTTGACGAATTCAAGGCCACCGTGATGCAGTACCCGCCCGAAAAGGCCAGCGAAATCACCGGTGTGCCGGTGGAACAACTTTACGCGGCGGCGGAAATCATGGGCACCACAAAGCCGATGGCGGTGATGTGGGCGATGGGCATTACCCAGCACATCGTCGGCGTGCGGAATGTGATGACGCTGGCGAACCTGCAAATGCTGCTCGGCAACATGGGCAAACCCGGCGGTGGCGTCAACCCGCTGCGCGGACAGAACAACGTCCAGGGCGCCTGCGATATGGGCGGCCTGCCGAATGTGTATTCGGCCTACCAGCCGGTGATCAACGAGGAAGTGCGGGCGAAGTTTGCCAAGGCGTGGGGCGTGAACAGTGATCAGTCATCAGTGAACAGTGGCTTGTCACCCAAGGTTGGCCTGACTGTCACAGAAATGATACCCGGCATTTTGGAGAATAAAATCCGCGCCCTGTACATCATGGGCGAAGACCCGGCCACCAGCGACCCCGACAGCGCGCACATCCGGCATTGTCTGGAATCGATTGATTTTCTCGTTTTGCAAGATATTTTCCCGACTGAAACAGCCGCTTTTGCCGATGTTTTGCTCCCCGGAACCAGTTTTGCTGAAAAAACCGGGACTTTTTCCAACACCGAGCGGCGGGTGCAGCTTGTCCGGCAGGCGATTGCGCCGTTGGGTGAGTCCAAACCCGACTGGCAGATTACCGCTGAAATTGCGAAGAGAGTGATCGGTGATCAGTCATCAGTGACCAGGAAGATTGATTTGGATGCGCCGTGGGCAAAATGGGAATACAAATCCCCAACGGATATTATGGCGGAAATCAACGCCCTGACGCCGTCTTACGCGGGTGTGACCCATGCCCGCCTGGAGAAGGGCGAACGGCTGCAATGGCCGGTGCTGAACGCTGAGCATCCTGGCACGCCGATTTTGCACACCAAGGCTTTTGCGCGCGGAAAAGGCAAGTTCATGCCGATTGACCACGTTCCCGCGCCGGAACTGCCCGATGATGATTATCCGATGATTCTCTCCACTGGCCGGGTGCTGTATCACTGGCACGGCGGCGAGATGACGCGGCGCGCCAAAGGCTTGATGGAAGTGTATAGCGAGGCGCTGGTGGAGATCAACCCGATGGATGCGGAGAAGCTCGGCGTTAATGGTCACAAGACCCTGCGCGTTACCTCGCGCCGCGGCAGTATCGAGGCCGAAGCCTGGGTGACGGATCGCGTCCCGCCGGGAATGGTGTATGCCAATTTCCACTTCCCCGAGGCCTCAGCCAATGAGTTGACCATCGCGGCGCTGGATCCGGTGTCGAAAATCCCGTCGTTTAAGGTGTGCGCGGTGAAGGTTGAGTTGGTCAAATAATGGCATAGGGGCAGGGTTCTCCTGCCCCGATTTGACAAGCAATTAGGGCGGGGGAACCCCGCCCCTACTGGATGGAGACAACCATGGACATTACCAAAATTCTCGAATACGCCCTCGAGCGTGAATACGAAGGCAAGAAATTCTTCTCCGAGAATGCCGGACGACTGCAAAACGCGGCGGCGGTGAGCGCGTTCAAGGCGATTGCTGAAGAAGAGCAGAAACACATCGATTTTATCGCCGCCCAGATTGCCGCGCTGAATGCCGGAGTCAAAGCCGAAGCGCCGGAAATGCCCAAAGCTGGGTTTTTCGCTGACAGGGCGGAATCCGAGAGCATCCAGCAGACGGTGGCCGAGTCGATGGTCTCGGATCTGCCTGTGCTGCGGATGGCCTATCTCATCGAGAAGGATTTCTCGGAGTTTTACGTCATGGCGGCCTCCAAAGCGGAAGGCGAAGCTAAAGACATCCTGGAAATGCTCGCTAAATGGGAATCAGGCCATGAGCGTCTGTTCAAGAAGATGCACGACAAGGCCTTTGAAGTGTATTCCGGGATGCCGTGGGGCGGATAAATTGCACAGAATCAAAAACGAGCGCCAGGAGTGGCGCTCGTTTTGTTTTGGGCGGCCTACCTGGCCGCAATATATGTCAGCGATGATCGCTCCGGGAATTCCAGCGGCATCACATCCACCAGTTCGTAATCGCGTGAGCCGAGGCCCAGCTTTTCGCCAAACTCGGTGACTTTGTACGGGTCTTTCAGCGGCCCGTGCAGCCACTGGAAGGGATGTCCCTCGCGGGTGTGGACTTCCATCGTCGTGGGGATGTTGTCTTCGATCAGGCGGGTTTTGGAGATGACATCCAGCGTGGCTTTATCCAGCGCAACCACATCGTCCGAGCCGAAAACACCCGCATCCGGCAGGATCGGCATGGATGTGAAACCAAAACAATCGCAGACCGGCGTCATGTGCGTGGCGAGGTTGAGATGCACCACTTTCCCCGGGGCAAAAGTCGAAAGGACAATATCCACCGCATGGGCGCAGGCTTCCTGGAAGGTGTGGAAGTTGACTGGCTGGATTTTCAGGCTGCCTTCAGGCGCGACTTTGAGACAGCGCCCGCACTGGTTGCACTGCTCGAAGTGCATGTGCAGGCTCTCGGGGTTGTCCTTGTCGATCACCACACCGTCATGCGGGCAGGCCGCCACAATTTGCGGCAGGATGCTCTTATCGGGGCAGTTTTCGGGGAACCAGTACGGGTCGTAGTGCATGGCGTCGTGCATCGCGCCGCGTGAATTGCCAGCCAGGCATCCCAGCGCCAGGTTTTTGAAAGCCGCGCCAAACCCGCAGCTTGGGTGGCCCTTCACATGCGCAAAATTCACCATAAAGCTGGAATCCTGGATCAGCCCGGAGATTTTCCACTTCTGGATGCTCTTATAAGGCCGTTCGTGCTCATAAAAATACTTCTCATCCGGCCCGGCGGCGGGGAAAACCGGGCAGCCGATCACTTCCGATGCGTAGCCGCGCTTTTCAGCGCCCTCGGTGTCCCAGTTCACATCCACCACAAACGGCTTGCCGCCGCCATCTTTGACGGCCTGCACCACGCGCCGCACAAACACCGGATGAATGGTCGAATACACCATATTATTGCCGGTGTGCATCTTGATGACGACAGTTTCTTTGTTAACGCGATCGCGCAGGTGTAGATGGTCGAGGATCAAATCGAGCTTGGCGGGCAGGGTTTCCCTGGCTTCCAGGCGGGCCTGCCGGGCTGTGCCAAAATATACTTTGGAGGACATTGTTACGTTTCCTTTCGGGGTTAAGATTAAATTGAGTCTATCACGGAGCCGGGAATTTGCCCCGAAAAACTTGCCAATTTCAAGATGCGGGGCTATAATACGCACTCGCTTGGGCGGGTAGCTCAGTTGGTTAGAGCACTGCTTTGACATAGCAGAGGCCGTAGGTTCGAGTCCTATCCCGCCCACTGAGAAATCTTTATACTACGCAATGACCGGGACGAGTAAGTGTATATCGCCGCCAGGGAGAGAAAGCCACAGACTGGAAGCTTTCTCCGGCAAACGCACTGAAAACCACCCGCGAGCGTGAACCAGAACAGTGATCAGTGTGCAGTAGACAGTGATCAGTCAGTATGTGAAACGAATGGCCCCGTTATCGGCCTAAGAGATACTCTTCAAGTTTGTTTAGGGTAAATCGGGTGGAACCGCGTGAATCAATTCTCGCCCCGTTTTGGGACGAGAATTTTTATTTTAACCCCCGCTACGGGAGGGTGCGTCGCAGCAGACTTTCAGGCACATCCCGTTTAACGGAACAGGATTTCGCCTGGAACAGTCCCGTTCAGAGCGGTGCGACGCACTCTATGGCAAGAATCACATATAAGGAGCAAGAATGTCTGACCGTTATGAAGATTCCCTGTTATATCGTATCCGTCACTCGGCGGCGCATGTCATGGCGCAGGCCGTTCTTGAATTCTATCCTGATACCAAATACACCATTGGCCCGCCCGTGGAAAACGGCTTTTACTACGACTTCGAATTTTCGCAGCCGGTAGTTGCCGAAGACCTGGAAAAAATCGAAAAACGGATGCGCCAGATCGTGGCCGGGCAGCATAAGTTCGAGAAAAAAGTCATTTCGGCGGATGAAGCCCGTCAGGTTTTTAAAGACCAGCCCTATAAGCTGGAATTGATCGACGGGTTGGAAAAAGGCGGTTTGGATGAATACGGCAATCCGCTCAAAGAAAAGCCGGAGATTTCCATCTACCAGCACGATAAATTCACCGACCTGTGCCGTGGCCCACACGTTGATACCACGAAACAAATCAACCCGAGCGCCTTCAAGCTGATGTCAATTGCGGGCGCATACTGGCGCGGTGATGAGAAAAACAAGATGCTGACGCGCATCTACGGCACGGCCTGGGAAAAACCCGATGAACTGAAGAATTATCTCCAGATGCTGGAAGAAGCCAAAAAGCGCGATCATCGCAAGCTGGGCAAAGAGCTGGAAATCTTCTTCTTTGATGATGAAGTTGGCCCCGGCCTGCCGCTATGGATGCCAAATGGAACGATCATCGCGGATGAGTTGGAGAACCTGGCCAAGGAAATGGAAGCCAACGCTGGTTACCAGCGCGTGCGCACGCCCAACCTGACGAAAGAAGACCTGTTCCTGCGCTCCGGCCACTTGCCGTATTATGCCGAGAGCATGTACCCACCGATGGAATTGGAAGGTGTGAAGTACTACGTCAAGCCGATGAACTGCCCGATGCACCACAAGATTTTCGGTGCGCGCCCGCGCTCATACCGCGAACTGCCCATCCGCCTGGCGGAATATGGGACGTGCTATCGTTATGAAAAATCAGGCGAGCTCTTTGGCCTGATGCGCGTCCGCTCGATGCAGATGAACGATGCCCATATTTACTGTTCGGAAGAACAGTTCGAGAGCGAGTTCATGGGCGTGGTCGGGCTGTATAAGAAATATTTCGAGCTTTTTGGCATCGAAAAGTACGTGATGCGCCTGTCGCTGCACGGAAAAGCCGGCCTGGGCAAGAAATATGTCGATAACGAGCGCCTGTGGATTAAGACCGAAGATATGGTGCGCCGCGCCATGACAAATGGCAACGTTCCGTTCGTAGAAGTAGAAGACGAAGCAGCTTTCTACGGGCCGAAGATCGATGTGCAGATCTGGAGCGCGATTGGCCGCGAGTTCACGCTGGCCACCAACCAGGTGGATTTTGCCGTACCCGAACGCTTTGACCTGAAATTTGTCAACAAAGACGGGCAGGAAGAAATCCCGCTGTGCATCCACCGCGCGCCGCTCAGCACGCACGAACGCATGATCGGCTTCCTGATTGAGCACTACGCCGGGGCCTTCCCGGTCTGGCTGGCGCCCGAACAAGTGCGCGTTATCCCGATCACCGATGGGCAGAACGATTATGCTGCACAACTGGCTGCCCAACTACGCGAAGCGGGCGTCCGTGTCAGCGCTGATCTTGGCGCAGAACGCATGAACGCCAAAATCCGTGGCGCGCAGTTGTTCAAGGTGCCGTACATGCTGGTCATCGGCCCGAATGAAGCTGCCGCCGGTGTGGTCTCGCTGCGGATGCGCGATGGATTCCAGTTGAATAACATGCCCGTCGCCGAGTTCATGGCGCGGGTGCAGGAAAAAATTTCCACGCGCTCGAGCCAACTCTAGACCCAAATAAACAAAAAGCGAGGTGAAAGCCTCGCTTTTTGTTTACGTTCGCCGTATCCAAAGGAAAACCGATGAAAACTTTCGATGGGAAAATTGTAGCGATCACCGGGGCCGGTTCCGGGCTGGGACGCGCCCTGGCGCTGGAATTCTTCAAAGCCGGAGCACACCTGGCATTATGTGATCTGAACATCCACGGGCTGGAGGAAACCCGCCAGCTTACCGGAGACACCTTCGGGCGCATCAGCCTGCATCGGGTGGATGTCACCGACCGGGCACAGATGCGCCAGTTTGCCCAGGAAGCCATCGCCCACCATCACCAGGTGGACATCCTGGTCAACAACGCTGGCATCAGCCTGACGCCAACCCCGTTTGAAGGCATTTCAGATGAATTCTTCGAAAAAGTCATCGCTGTCAACATGTGGGGTGTTTACAACGGCACACGCGCCTTCCTGCCGCACCTGCGCACACGCCCCGAAGCCAGCCTTGTTAACATATCCAGCCTGGCCGGGCTGGTTGGGCTGTATGGTTATGCCCCTTATGCCATGAGCAAATTCGCCGTGCGCGGATTGTCTGAAACGCTGCAAAGCGAGCTGGTTGGCACGAAAATATCCGTATTGGTGGTGCATCCGGGCGGCGTCAAAACCAACATCATCCGCAACGCCCCCGATTTGGAAGAGTCCCAACGCGATGCGGCCCACCAGAACTTCTCGCGCATGGCCCTGCTCGATGCAGATTCTGCCGCCCGCCAGATTTTGCGCGCCATCCGACAGAAGAAAAACCGCATCATCCTCGGAACAGACGCGAAACTGGTCAACGCCATCCGGCAGCTTTTTCCAGGCAATTTCCCATCCATCTTGCACGCCATTTTCAGCAAAGCCGCGTTCAAATAAACGCGCCGGGCAAAACAAGGAAAAAAACAGGGCGGCCATCTGGCCGCCCTGTTGCTTTTAGAACCCTTCGAGCTTGCTCAAATCTGCAATCCCGAAAGACAAACTGGCGATTTGCCCCACCAGCGCCAGCCGGTTTTGCTTCACTGCCGGGTCATCGGCAATCACCAAAACCTTCTCAAAGAACGTATTGATGGCTGGGACGAGCGTTTCCACGCTGGAAAGCAGTTCATCGACCGAAGACGGTTGACCATTAACCGATTTTAAAGCATTGTACAGATCGCGCTCTGCATCTTCCAGAAATTTTCCACTTTCCACTTCCCACTTTCCACTTTCCACTTTCTGCGACCGGATAATTCTCACACAGCGCGCATACCCGTCCAAAATCGGCGTCCAGTCGGGGCGCTTGACCCAGGCTTCCAGTTCTTTCACCGCTTTGGCGGATGCGGCTGGATTGTGGGATTGCGCCGTTAAAACAGCCTCGACCACATCATAGCGGAGTCCCGTTTCGGTGAGAACGACGCGCAGCCGCCCTGTCAGGAACTCCAGCACCTGGGCTTTTACTTCCGCTGAAACAGGCATCGGCATGGTCGCGGCAGATTTTTCGATGGCGGCGCGCAAATCGAAGTCCAAATCATGCTCGATGAGCGGCTGAACCGTCCCGATGGCGGCGCGGCGCAGGCCAAACGGGTCTTTCGCGCCCGATGGAATCACTCCCGCAGCGAACAACCCGACAAGCGAGTCGATCCGGTCTGAAAGTGCCACCACCACCCCAAGTCTTGACTGTGGGATGGGCTGGTACTGCTCCCCAATCGCCAGCGCCACTTCGGCATTTTCGCCGTTGCGCAGGGCATACTCGCGCCCGATGATGCCCTGGAGCGAGGTCATTTCCGTGACCATCTGGGTGGTCAAATCGGCTTTGGCGAGGAAAGTGGCGCGGCGCAGGTTGCCCAGTTCCACATCGTCAAAACCGAGCATCTGGCCAAGTTCGGGAGCAAGTTTGAGCATTCGCTCGGCCTTATCGAGCATCGAACCCAGTTTGGTCTGGAAGATGAGCGTTTTCAGGCCATCGCGGTAGCTTTCGAGCGGCTTCTTGATATCCTCGCGGACGAAGAAGTTGGCATCTGCAAAGCGCGCGCCGAGGACGTGTTCGTTGCCATGAGTCACAATGTCCAGGTGCAGGTCGTCGCCGTTGCGGATGGCGATAAAGTGGGGCAGCAGGCCCTCACCCCGTCTCGCTTCGCTCGACTCCCCTCTCCCGGCGGGAGAGGGGGCGGGGGTGAGGGGGAAATAACGCTGGTGCTTCTTCATCGTCCCAATCAGCACATCCTTCGGGAGCGAGAGAAATTCGGGGTTGAACCCGCCCAGGAGGGCGGTCGGTTTTTCGACCAGGTTGGTGACTTCGGCCAGCAATCCCGGCTCGATGATGGCTTCTCCGCCCACAGACGCGGCGGCTTTTTTGACCATCTCCACAATCATGGCGGAGCGTTCGGCGCTGTCGAGGGTGATGCCGGCGCTGCGGATGGTGTCGAAGTATGCGTCAGCGGAGGAGATGACGAGAGACGGAGAATCGTAGGGGCGCAGGCCGCGGGAGACATTTCCAGCGGTCACTCCAGCATATTCAAACGGGATAACTGTCTCGCCGAGCAGGGCCACAAACCAGCGCAGCGGGCGGGAGAACGCGATGCCGCTGTCGTTCCATTTCATCGACTTGTCAAATTTAATCGCCGCCACAAAGCCGGGCAGGGCTTCGAGCAGCACTTCCGGCGCGGCGCGGCCAGTGGATTTGACCACGGCGACCACATATTTGCCGCCGTCGATTTCGCGGGTTTGCAAATCGGCGGTGTTGACGCCGTTCTTTTTGGCAAAACCCATCGCGGCGGGGGTGGCGATGCCATCCTTGTCAAAGGCGCGGTCGGCGGGTGGGCCTTTGACCATGTCTTCGCGGTCGGCCTGTCGCGGGGCGAGTGACTCAACGATAACGGCGAGGCGGCGCGGGGTGGCGAAAACTTTAACGGAGCCGTGTTCCAGCCCGAGAGAATCCAACCAGCCGGGAGTCCGCTCGCGAAGCTGAGTCAGGGCTGCATCCACATCACTGGCGGGGAGTTCTTCGACGCCGATCTCAAGGAGAAATGAAGAATGCAGATTGCTGAATGCTGAATTGGAAATAGATTTTGCATTCTGCCTTCTGACTTCTGCATTCTGGAGCAGCGGGTATTCCAGGTTTTTGCGCTGTTCCAGGTAGCCTTCGGCTACTTTGCGGGCCATTTCGCGCATGCGGCGGAAGTAACCCTGGCGTTCGGTCGGGCCGACCGCGCCGCGCGCATCCATGATGTTGAAGGTGTGCGAGCATTTCAGCACGTAATCATGCGCCGGGAGCACGAGACCCTGTTCGAGACAGGCGTTGCACTCGGCGGCGTAGAGTTCATACATCTGGCGGGCGCGTTCGACATCGGCGATTTCGTAGTAGTATTTGCTGTGCTCAAACTCCTCGTGACGGCGCACGTCGCCGTAATTGACACCAGGAGCCCAGGGCTGGCCCCAGATGGAGGGCGCATCGTTGAGCGCAATCAGGATGCGGTCAAGGCCGTAAGTGATTTCAACCGCCACCGGGTCGAGGGGCATGCCGCCGACCTGCTGGAAGTAGGTGAACTGGGTGATTTCCTGCCCGTCGAGCCAGACTTCCCAGCCCAGGCCCCAGGCCGAGATGGCGGGCTGCTCCCAGTTGTCTTCCACGAAGCGGATGTCGTGCTGACGCGGGTCGATGCCGATGGCTTTGAGCGAGTCGAGGTAGAGTTCCTGCGGGTTGCCTGGATCCGGTTTCAGGATGACCTGGTACTGGTAGTGCATCTGCAAGCGGTTGGGATTCTCGCCGTAGCGCCCATCGTCCGGGCGGACAGAGGGTTCGACATAGGCGACGTTCCACGGCTCAGGGCCGAGCACGCGCAGGAAGGTGGCCGGGTTCATCGTCCCCGCGCCGACCTGGGTGTAGTAGGGCTGCCAGATGACGCAGCCATGCGCGGCCCAGAATTCTTGCAGTTTGATGATGATGGATTGGAAAGTGGCTTTTTCGGTCATGGGATTACTCGATTTTTAAGTTTGGGGATAAGGGCGAGGGGATTATACCGTGAAAGGATGGGCTGTCCCATCTGCCAGTTTTGACCGGGCAGCAGGTCTTCTGCATCCAGCCAGGGTTGGATGCCGCGCCGTGTAAGATAGCGGTATAGTTCGCGCACCTTGGGCTTATCCGCGGAGGCGTGGCAGAGGAAAACTTTGAGCGGGCGTTTATCATCAGGCATACGAGAGTCCCCACAGAGAGTGGTCTGGTGAAATTATACAGCTAATAATCCGCACATGCGCCACAAGCTTTCTTAGCCCGAACACCAACCGCCAGGATTTTGATCAAAACCTGGCGCTCTTGATCAAACTTGCGACAACCAGCGTCTAGAACAAGTTGGAATCCAGGCTTGGGAACTGGTAATAGCCGCCATACGCGCACGAATGGCACAACACATCACCATTCTGACGAATTTCGCGCTCATTCATAATCTCCTCGCCACACATATCACAAATAACCCTCGAACCGGGGCGTGACACAATCGTCTCAACAGGCGTATTGAGCAAAACAGGTGTAACCGTGAACATCTCATCATCCGGCATCACCTGATAGGCCTGCATCTGCGCAAAATAACGGCGCGGTTCGGTTGGAGCATACAAGAAAGCCTTTTGACGAATATCCCGGGCTGGGGCAACCCGCACAGCCTGCCCGGTGACAGTATCCACAAACACTGCCGCCGTTTTTCCATAATCTTCCACCCGCAAGGTGCGATGACCAACCGTACAGTCCGTCGCTGCCGATAAACCATCGGCAAAACAGCCATCGGTTTCGATAATCACCAATAGGCGTTTGTGCCTGGGCGGAGCATCAAACCCCAGGGCCTTGAGCCCGGCCAGCCCCTGCCGCACACCCAAAATCTGGCGTGGACAGAGATGCGCATGGTCGCGGGATGATTTTTCGAGCAGGGTTTGAAGATCCATGGCAGTTCTCCGGTTATCGTTTGACAGCATGACACTCATGGCAATACGCTGACGATTGGTTCTCGCCCGTCTGTGTGCACCCGCTGCCCTTGACTGCCCGGAAGCTGAATACCGTTTTTGTGGCTTTTCCCACCATCTGATAAGTGCCATCCGGCAAAACACGCGTATTCCAAATCGGTTCGCCCGTTTCCGTTATCAAAATCGTATCCCCAATCTTCAAATCCATCACGGGGTTGATGAAAGCCAGTTTCAGCGCCAGATCATTCGGGTCAGTGATGGTTTGGGTGCGCGGCAGTTCTGTCAGCGTACCGTGGCAGGTTTTACACTGGATATACTGGATTTCTTTCTTGCTGCTGTGCAAATCGCCATCGCCCATCGCTTCGATGCGGGTATGGCAATCGATGCAGTCGAGCGTATATTCGCAGCGCGTAAATTCAGCGATCGGCTGGTAGTAGTCGGTCAGCCGGCTGGTCGGCTGGTCGGGGCGCTCAACAAAAGTCATCGTCCGCAAATCATAGTTGCCGCGATTGTGGCAGGTGTTGCATTGGTTGTAAGGGATAGCCGTGGACAGGTTGTGAATGGGCTTTTTCGTTCCGCTCCATGCACCCGAATCAAACGAGTGACAGGAAGCGCAGCCAGTGTAACGCGTGTAGGCTTTCCCCGCGCGCGGAGTCGCGTTCAGGTGGCAGGTCAGGCAGTTAGCGGCAAATTGCCCAATGGCGGGGTTTTCATCCAGGGTTGGGTCAAAAGCCGCCAGCGCGGGGAGGCCGGTTGGGGTGGTGATATTGGCATCCGTCACGCCAGAAACCCCCAGCCGGGCGGTTAAATCGGGCTGTGCGCCAAACGTAAAGCGGATATTCGCTATCGCCCCGGCGTAGGTGGATTGGATGCTGGTTTCCACCCTTTGAATGTGATCCCGTTCATCGGCAGCTGCGCCGCTGTGACAATTTTCCCCTCCGCATGACTGCTCGACTACCGTTAAATCAGATGGGTTCGCCCCGCCGCGCATGGTACTGTGGGCCAGGTCTGCCTCCAGCGACAGTCTCTCCCCGCCGTGGCAGGATACGCAGCCGAAGGTCTTAATCGGGTGCGAGGCGCTGATTTCGGGCAGGTCGCTGTGGCAGGTGAGACAATATTCCGGCTGCCCGCTCAGGCTGGGGGTCAGCATCACAGCGTCAGGGCGGCGCGAATCCAGCCACCAGGCCAGGCAAACTGCCAGGAGCAGCAATCCCGATGCAAGGAAAAGACGAAAATCAAAAGTCGAAGGTTGGTCAGAGTGCATGGGCGAATTCTAACAAAAAAGACCGTTGACCAGTGATAAATCCCATGGTCAACGGTCTGTGGTTAATCGTCCGAAAAACTAATCGCCAGTGGCGGGCGCCGATACCGCGTTATGGGTGTGCTCTTCGGCATCGAACAGCGGCAGGTATTTGGCTGCCAGCCCAAAGGCCAGGATGCCGGCCGAGAATATCGCCACCGAGATGGACATTTCCACCAGGCTGGGGGCGTAGCCGGGGTCGTTCAGGCGCGCGATGCCAAACCAACTAACGTTGAAGCGGTTCAGGATCATGCCCAAAAGGGTGATGATAGCCCCGGCCAGCAATCCATTGGGGCTCTGGCGCACTTTTTGCATTGAAAACAGCACAATGGGCGCAATACAGCCCAGCAGGATTTCGGCCCAGAACAGCAGGCTCATCGTTCCACTGGTGAAGAGCAGGCCCAGTTCCCCGGCGAAGGCCAGGTCAGCCAGTTTCAGGACGAGGTAAGTCCCAGCGGTATAGGGGATGGCGCGGGCCAGTTTTTCGAGCAGGTGGATTTCCAGGCCGCGTTTGAAGTAACGGGAACTGAGCGATGACTCGAAAATGATCATGCTCAGGCCAATCGAGAGCGCCGAGGTGAAGAACATGACTGGCAGGATCGGCGTCCACCACAGCGGGTGAAGTTTGGTCATCTGGATGAGCAGCAGCGAACCGAGCGAGGATTGGTGCAGGGTAGACAACACGACGCCAAAAATCACAAACGGCATGATGAATTTGTGAACGAAATGGGCCGGTTTTTCCCATTTCATGCCTTCGAAAACCACCGGCGCAAACTCGATTGCCAGCACGGTCAGGTAGGACATAACGCAGATACCGATTTCGAGCAAAACCGAAGTGTGGTTCCAGTAAATCAGCATATACCAGATGCGCTCCGGGTGGCCGAGGTCAACCAGCAAAGCGATGGCAACCATCAGGTAGCCGATGAAGGCTGTCAGCACGGAGGGGCGCAGCAGGGGCTTAAGTTCCTTGATTTGGAGGATATAAACCAACCCGGCCATGATGAACCCGCCGCTGCTGATGGCGACCCCGGTGAACAGGTCGAAGCTGATCCAAAAGCCCCAACCGTAGGCATTGTTCAGGTTGCTGATTGGCCCAATGCCGAGGGCAAACCGCACCATTGCAACAGTGAAGCCAATCGCCATCAGCGTCAGCAGAACCCAGACAATCGGCGGCCAGCGCAGGGCGGGGTGGAAGTTGATACGCAGTTTCATGACTTCGCCTCCGTTTCCTTCTCCGCTGCAACAGGGGCGGCGGCTTCTTTTTTCTTGTTCATCTGGTTGACGCCAATCGCCACACCGGTCAAAACCGTGCCCCAGGCCAGCGCAAACGGGATGGTGCCTTCCATCACTGCTTCGCTGACTTCCAGGACGGGCGTTTCGGGCATTTCGGGCAGGCCCAGTTCACTGAACGGAACATGCGACAGGATGAGATAGGATGTGCCGCCGTTCTCGAACTCGCCGTAAACGTGATTAATATAGCGTTCGGGGTTGGCGTCGATGCGAGCATGCGCTTCGGCAATCAGGTCGGCGCGCTCGCCAAATTTCAGGGCATCCGTCGGGCAGGTGTGAACGCAGGCCGGAACCTGTCCCACTTCGAGCCGCTGGGTGCACATCGTACACTTTCGGATAAAGGCGCCTTCGAAAACGCCCTTGTTCCAATCAAAGTTCGGAACTTGGAAGGGGCACGCGTTCATGCAATAACGGCAGCCGATGCACTTATCGGCCTCGTAGACCACCGGGCCATCTTCGCGTTTATTCCACGCGCCCACCGGGCAGGCCGAGGCGCAGTCTGGTTCGATGCAGTGCATACAGTGATAAGGCATGGAGGCGCGTTTCAGGTTGGGGTATTCGCCCATCACACCCGCACCAGCCAGCCAGATGTAAGATTCGCCCATTTCCACGTTGTTTTCAACCGAGCAGGCAATCATACAGGCGCGGCAGTCAATGCAGCGGGTGGCGTCAAAAATATAAGCATATTGTTTTGTCATGGTTACGCCTTCCTGACCGTCACAAAGGTCTGGCTGAGCGCCTGGCTGCCGCTGACCGGGTCGGTGTAGGTCACGTGCAGGTCTGAGTCGCTTGAGCCGAGCGCATAAGCGGTGGACAGGCCCATCGAAAGGTGGCCATAGCCGGGGGTCATGTAAACACAATCCGGGCGGATGGCCTGGGTCGCTTCCAAATGCACCTTGATTTTGCCGACTTCGCTGGTCACTTCCACCAGGTCGTGGTCAGCCAGGCCGTTTTCGGCGGCGCTTTTGGCATTCATCCACAGGCGCGGCTCATCATCGTATTTTTTGAGCAGCAGGTTATTCTGCGTGCCAAACTGCGTCTGGCGGGCGTCCTTGCCGGTCAACAGGTAAAACTCGCCAGATTTGGGCGCGGGCGGCTCTTCCCAGGCCGGGATGGCCGTAAAACCGGCCTTTTCGAGTGCGCTGGATTTAAGCTCGATCTTCCCGGAGGGCGTATTCCATTTGTAGACATCTGACTCACCCTCGGGCAATTCCGCGTAACCCCTGGCCCGAACTTCTTCCAGCGAAATCCCGAGCGGGGCCAGCTGCTGGTTGAGATAGTCTTCCTCATCCTTATACTGGAAAAAGTCAGCCAGCCCAATGCGTTCGCCCAGCTGCTTGAAAATCCACAGCGCCGATTTAGCCTGCCCCTGCGGCTCGATCACCGGCTGGCGGATAAAGGCCTTCCCGCCGATGGAGAGCAGCGGGTCGTAGCGTTCCAGGTACGAGGCTTCCGGTAAGACAACATCCGAAAACCAGGAGGTGTCGTTCATGATCACATCCACCGTGGCGATGAAATCCATCTTGGCGAAAGCTTGCAGGGTTTTTTTGCGGTCGGGGATGGATTGCACCGGGTTCTGGCGCGAGATAAACCAGCCATGCGCCTGGTAGGGATCATCCTTCAGGATGTTGTCGCGCAATTCCTGGAAAACGCCCAGCTTGAGCGGCACAAACGGATACTTCCACGGCACGCCGTCCAGCCGCAGGGCCG
>CAIJPN010000214.1 GCA_903822545.1 uncultured Anaerolineae bacterium
CAGGCCAACACCGCCCCGCAGAACCTGCTCAGCCTCTTCCGGTAAGATGAACTTGCTTAGCTCGAGTACGGTAGTAAACAGGATCGTTCACACTGGGGAGGCGCACCAGCGCCTCCCCGTTCCTGCTTTTTACACCAGCAATTAGGGTGACCATACCAGACCCGGCAGGCCGCCCAAAGAAAGAAGGTTAGCATGGCCAGCACAATCACATCCGTCGATGACTCAATCAAGAACCTGGCGACCACCTACCAGACTGCCATCAAAGCCGCCATCGAAGCCCAAAGCGCCCCGCTCAAGCGTGTCCAGGCCCAGCGGGATACCCTGGATGTGCGCAAGGGTGTTTTTACCGATGTTAAAAATAATTTTGATGCCTTGCAAAGCGCGCTACAGGCGTTGATCAGTTCGCAGGCAAGCTACGGGCTGAACCTGGTTTCCAAAGCCAGTGTCATTCCTGGCACCGCCGGAAGCACCGTGATGACGCTGGGAACCACCAGCGAGAGCGCCACCGCCGGGGATTATGATATTTCTGTGACCCAACTGGCCAAAGCCAACAGCCGCGCATCAGCCGCCGCGGCCAGCCCGGATATTGCCCTGGGCAAAAGCGGCACTTTTTGGTTGGGAGGAAATGGCACTGCGGCCCTGCAAACCGAAACAGCTTCTGGTGTATACAGCGATTTCGTCGCCAGCGGCTCCGTGACAGCGGCTGCCACATCAACGGTAGCCAGCAGCCAGCGCGAGTTGGGTACGGGCAGCTACAGCCTGCAAGTGCGGGATTCTGGCGGGGTGCGCCAGTTCCGCCTGGTGAACGCCGATGGCAACGCGGTTTCCATCCGCAAAACGGATGGATCAAGCGGCTACACATCCGAATGGCAGGCCATGACCAGCGGGGCGTATGATACCGGGCGCGGCCAGACCCTGACGTTGGATAGCACTAGCAGCAGCCTGGACAGCACCAGTTTTTACTACACTGCCAAGGGTTCTTACATCGAAATCAGCGCATCTGACACACAGCGCACGATCATCAGTTCCATCAACGCCGCCAGCCAGCCAGAAGGGCGCGATTTCCGCGCCTCGATTGTGGCCGGAAAAATGTTGCTGACCAGCAACCAGACCGGTGAAAACCATTCCATGCTGTATACCGATGGGGCCGGGCTGGGATTTGACACCGTTTTACAGGCTGCCCAGAACGCCACATTCACCGTCAACGGCATGAGCGTATCCAAAGCCAGCAATTCCAACCTGACCGATATTGTGGATGGCATTACGCTCTCGCTGGCCGGGGATGCCGAGGGCAAAAGCGCCCGCCTGAGCGTTTCTGCCGGTACCGATAAAGCGGTGGCAACGATGAACGCTTTCGTGACCAAATTCAATGCCACCATCAGCCACCTGGCCGACAAGCTCGCCACTACATCCAAAACCGAGAACGGCAAAACCACCTACACACGCGGCGCATTGAGCGGCGAAACCATTTTTAGCAGTTTTCGCACCGATATGTTGTACCGCATGGGGCGCAGTCACAGCAACAGCGGCAGCTATTCCCATTTTGAAGATATTGGCCTGAGTTTTGATAAAGACATGAAGCTGGCCTTAGATAGCGCCAAATTCAGCGAAGCCCTCAAAAACAACAAATCAGATGTCACCGCCCTGCTGGATACTGGTATGAGCACCATCAACACCGTACTCTCGGGTTACACCGGCTCCAGCGGTCTTGTCACCCGCACATTGACATCCATCGACAGCCAGACCAAGGAATACGATCAGCGCATCGCCAAATACAATGCTTTCCTGGAAACCCGCAAGCAGTCCCTTTATAACCAGTACGTGGGATATCAAACCCAACTGGTGGAACTGGGCAATACTGCCCTGATGTTTGGCATCGACATTGGCTCGGTTCTCAACAAATCCGGTTAAACACCTTCCGGTTTTGTCTACCCCGCCGCTGTTCAACAGAAAGGACGATGAACAATGAGCGAAAATACGATCACCCCGATCAGCAGTGTGCGTATGGTTGAAACCAGCACACCCACCAAAGCCCAGGCAGCCTCCCAGGTGGATGAGCTTGCCATGTCCATGGCGACCAGGGCCAGGCGAGCTGTCGAAACAGCTGGACGCGAGAAAGCTGCCGCCCCAGCGGGGAATGAACCGGGCTCGGCAGTTTTACAAGCCAACGTGTCACTGCAATTCCGCATCGACGAACAGACCAGCAAGCTGACTGTTTTTGTGGTGGATCGCGCATCCCGGCGCGTCTTGCGCGCCATCCCGGCCAGTGAGATGCACAAGCTCCAGGCGGGCGATATTCTCAAGCTGACCGCCTGACCCCCGCCATCTGGATTCCATGTCTACCAACGTGGAATGTTCATCCACAACCAGGAGATTTCAGGCGCTTACATCTCATGATGTTGGGATGGCCCGAAAAGCTGTAAAATTTATGCCGAATTTACAGCTTTTCACTAAAGTTCAACCGCATCCATCCGAAACTGATGACATACAACAAAAACATTAGCCCAGGAGCAGACAATATGTACCAGGCAACTTACCAGAAACAGTACCGCCAGCAAGATGTAATGAGCGCCAGCCCGCTGCGCCTTGTCATCATGACCTACGACCTGGCCATCCGCTCTTGCGAAAAGCAGGATTTTGCCAAAGCCGTCAAAACCATCAGCGCCCTGCGCGATACCCTGGATTTCAACTACCCCGAAGTCTCCACCGGCCTGTTCAGGCTTTACCAGTGGTGCCTGGACTGTGTCCGCAAGGGTGACTATTCCTCCGCCATCGGCACGCTGACTGAATTGCGCAATGCCTGGGCCACCACCGAGCAAACGCTTGTGGCCCGCCAGAGCAACCTCAACACCACCCCGGCTTATGCCACCTCGCTGGGGAATATCTTGAGATAGACATTTGGTGTCTGCAAGTAGAACTTGCAGATGGCCGCGGCCCACCGGGCGCAACGCACTTCGAGATGCAGAAAAATCCAGAAGCAGCGCTTCTGGCCCCAGGTAAAGAAAAAAAGCCAAAACAGGTAAAGAAAAATGCAAAGCGCCTTTCTGTAAAGGGAAAGGACGCTTTGCATTTTTTTAATTCACACAAAATTAATTTTAACTTCACACCGCTTTTACTGCGCCTTTTTGCCGGGTTTGATACCATCTGAACAACAAGGAGCAGAATTATGAGTTTCTGGGAATCCCTACGCATCGGTTCATCTGGCTTGCTGGCGCAGCGTTTGCGTCTGGATACGATATCCAACAACATCGCCAACGCGCAAACCACCCGCACCGAAAATGGCGGCCCTTACCAGCGCCAGGAAGTTATTTTTATGCCTGAGCAGAAAAACCTGATCCTGCCCCTGCCTGTGGCTGCCCGCCGCAATGACCTGGGTATGCTCCAGGGCGGGGTCAAAGTGGCCCAGATCACCACCGATACCAACCCCGGCCCACAGGTATATGACCCCACGCACCCTGACGCGGATGCCAATGGCTATGTCCAATATCCCAACGTGGATATTGTGGTGGAAA
This sequence comes from uncultured Anaerolineae bacterium, assembly GCA_903822545.1. Taxonomy (GTDB): domain Bacteria; phylum Chloroflexota; class Anaerolineae; order Anaerolineales; family Villigracilaceae; genus CAIJPN01. The sequence continues at coordinate 3,513 of CAIJPN010000214.1, forward strand.
TGACCAACATGCTCTCGGCCACCCGATCTTATGAGGCCAACCTGGCTTCAGTGGATGCTGTCAAGCGTATGGCCCTCAAAGCCCTCGAAATTGGGAGATGATCATTATGGCCATCCCACCAATCAACTCCCCAATTAATCCGATTGGCTATACCCCTAAGCCAACTGCCAGCGGTAACGCCAAAGCTGTTACCCAGACTTTTGAAAATATGCTCAATAGCCTGAACCAATCACAGCTAAATACAGATGAGCTGGTGCAAAAAATGGCTCAGGGCGAGAGCGTTGACCTGCACGCGGTCATGATTGGCCTGGAAGAAAACAACGTCAACTTCAACGTGGCGCTGGGCATTCGAGACAAGCTGGTAGATGCCTACCGCGAAATCATGCGAATGCAAGTCTAACCATCACAGGATAACATATGCTCGCCGCCCTTCAACAGCAATTCCTGACCTTTTGGAAAAAGCAAAGCCTGCCGCGCCAGATCACACTGGTTTCCCTGCTGCTGGCAACCGCCATCCTGACCCCGGTGCTGGTCAATTGGGCCAACACGCCCACCTACGCTGTGGCTTATACCAGCCTGAGTGAAGCCGACGCCGCGCAAATTGTCCAAAAGCTGGATGATAACAACATCTCATACCAGCTAAAAGACAGCGGAACCATTGCAGTGCCCAGCGACCAGGTTTATACGGTGCGATTGCTGATGGCGCGCGAGGGATTGCCCCAATCCAGCATTGTCGGTTACGAGTTGTTCAGCGGCACATCCATTTTGGGGATGACCGAGTTCTCGCAGCAGGTCAACTACCAGCGCGCGGTGGAAGGTGAATTGCAGCGCACTATTGGCAGCCTGGAAGCGGTCAAGGCTGTGCGTGTCCACATCGTCACCCCCGAAAAAAGCCTGCTCACCACCGACCAGACTCCCAGCACCGCATCCATCACCATCCAGGTTAACCCTGGCCGCACACTCGATGATGAAGTGGTGCGAGCCATCACACACCTGGTAGCCAGCAGTGTGGAAGGGCTGAAACCCGAAAATATCGTGGTAGTTGACAGCCTGGGCAACCTGCTGGCCTCTGGTATGGGTGTGGAGGGCCAGCCCGATACTGCCAACAACGACCAGCGCGCCGCAGAAGTGGCTTACTCCACCACCATCCAAAAGCGCGTACAGGCCATCCTCGATAAAATTCTTGGCCCGAACCGCTCGGTCGTGCAGGCAACGGTGGAAATGGATTGGAACCAGAAAGAAATCACATCCAATTTGTATGACCCCACCCCAATAGCAGTGCGCAGTTCCCAGATCATCAACGAGAGTTCCACCAGCGGCGGCGTAACAGGTGGCGTGCCTGGCGCAGCCTCCAACCTGCCAACCCCGGTACCAACCACCACCGGCGCAGCTGGTTCCACCTACCAGCGCAGCGAAGAAACCATCAACTACGAGATCAGCCAGGTGCAATCACATGAAGTTGTCGCACCGGGCAAAGTCCGGCGGCTGTCAGTTTCGGTAATGGTAGACGGGATTACCGACCCCGCCCAATTGGATGTCATCACCATGGCGGCAACAGCCGCAGCTGGCATCGACACCACGCGCGGCGACCAGATTTCTGTCCAAAGCTTTGATTTTGACACCACCGCCCTGGATGCGCTGGCTGCTGAACTGGCTGCCCAGCAACAAATGGAGCTTTATATGCAGATCGCCCTGGCAGTGGGTTCGGGCATCGTAGTTCTGACCCTGCTGTTCATCGCCCTGCGCATGATCAACAACCTGAGAAACGCCTCGAAAGATACCTGGATCACTGTTATGAAACCTGTCTCTGAAATGTCAGCCCTGCCAGGCTCACCCGCCAGCACACCGCTGCCGCAACCAGCCAGCCCGGCCGCCCTGCCCGCCGCCGCGGCCAAACCTGCCTCAACCCCGGCCAGCGCACAAATACCGCCCGCGCCTGAACCCGAAGATGTGATCGTGCAAATTACACCCAAGGCGCAGTCACAGACCGCGCTCGAAGATGAACAGCGCGCCCGTGTCATCTCGCGCCTGGCAGAAGAAAACCCCGCCTCGGTGGCTGAAATCATCCAGATCTGGCTGAACGAAGGCAAAAAGTCATGAGCACTGGCCTCGAAAAAGCTGCGGCACTGCTGCTCGGCCTGGGCGTCGATCTATCCTCGCGGGTACTCCAATACCTGAGCGAGGGTGAGATTGAGCAGGTGCTGGTAGTGCTGGGCAAAGCTGGCACAGTCTCGCCAGACCTGCGCCACGAAGCCCTGTTAGACGCTTATGAAATGAGCATGTCTGACTCGGCAGAGATGCGCGGCGGCATCGAATACAGCCGCCAGCTCCTGGCCCGCGCCGTCGGCCCGCGCCGTGGCACAGAAATCCTCGAACGCATCTCAGTACACCAGCAGCTTTCTTCGTTCGAAATGCTCAAAAACGCCAACCCGATCGAGGTGGCCGGGCTGCTCCAGGAAGAAATGCCGCAAACGGTGGCGCTGGTGCTCTCATACCTCGAATCAAAAGTGGCAGCAGATATTCTCACCAGCATGACCAAAGAAAACCAGGTGGAAGTTACCCTGCGCTTGGCGGCGATGGATCGCGTTTCGCCGCAGGTGGTGCAGCAGGTAGAAAAAAGCCTGAAAAGCAAGCTCTCCAGCGTCATCAACGAAGCCGACTTCCGGGCAACCGGCGGCGTGGCTTTCCTGGTCAAAATGCTCAACCAGGTGGATCGTGGCGTGCAAAAATCCATTTTCGAAGCGCTGGAAGCCACCAACCCCAAACTGGTGGAAGAAATTCGATCCAACATGTTCACCTTTGATGACCTGGCCAAGTTGGATGATCGCACAATGCAACGCGTATTGCGCGATGTGAACAAGAGCGACCTCTCACTGGCGCTCAAAGGTGCGCCTGACCGCCTGCGAGAAAAGGTATATGCCAACCTTTCGGAGCGGGCGCGTGAGAACCTGAAAGAAGAAATCGATATCCTGGGGCCGCAGCTTGCCAAGAACGTGTATGCCGCCCAGCGCAAGATCGTGGATGTCTGCCGCACACTGGAAGAATCGGGCGAAATCGTCATTGCCGGTGGCGGAGGGGATGAGTATGAAGTCATCTCCTAGCATTGTCACGGCCAACCGTCAACTTTCGCCCTGGAACCCGGCGGAACTGACCCGGCACGTCGATACCCCGCTAAACACGGAACAGCAAGAATTGATCCGTAAGTTTTTCCAGGGCCAGGCGGGGCGGAAGGTGCGCCCTTCGGCGCTGTACCGGGCTGATGATGGGCACAGCTTCACAACCTGGACTCCGGGCGATATGAAATCTCGCAACCCGGCAATGCGTGCCCCTGAATGGGCTTTGATCGAACCCGAAGCACCGGCAGAAGACCCCCAGGCGAGACCAGCCATTGGCGAGGAAACCGCCCCTGAAAGTGGATCGGCGCCAGGTGAAACCCACCACCAGCCAAAACCGGGGCCTGTCGATGCGGCAGTCGCAGCCAGGGCGCAAGCGTTAATTGATCTCGATGATGAAGTTGCCCGGATCTTGAGCGAAGCCCGTCTCCAGGCAGAAGAAATCCTGCTAAATGCCCAGGCCGAGGCCGATAAGCTGGTTACCCAGGCCCAGGATGAGATCGAAGACCAGAAACGCGATGGATTCAACCAGGGCTGGGAGAACGCCTCCAGCGAACTGCGCGATACGCTCAGGGCCATGATGACGGTCTACGATGATGTGCGCATCTGGAAGGATGAGTTGATCGCGCAGGGCGAGCCGGTTTTGATTGGGATGCTGAAAGAGATGGCCCAGAAGATGTTCGGCGATGGCGTGGAGCTGGATACCAGCGCGCTCCAGATGAACCTGAATCGTATTATGGAAAATGCGCAGGGCCTGGGCAACCTGAATATCTTCCTGAACCCGCGCGATGCCAAGAACCTTGACCCCTCGTGGAGTGAGTACCAGATGTTGATCACTGGCACGAAGGTGCGCGTCATTCCATCGGGCCGCATCAAGCGCGGCGGATGTTTTATCAAAGGCGAGATGGGTGTCATCGATGGCCGTGTGGAGACCCAGATGGATGCAATTTTGAAGATGCTGGATGAAACCAGCGAGGCAAGCGAGTAAATCATTCCCTCACCCTGGCCCTCTCCCTTCGGGGGAGGGCGGAGGGTGAGGGCCAGTTTCAAAACACAGGCAAGATATGGCTATTCCGACCTTCAACCTTGATCGTTTTCGCACAGCCCTGGCACAGGCCAACACCCTGTCGGTTTCGGGGCGCGTGGTGCAGGTGGTGGGGCTGACGGTGGAAATTATGGGCCTGAACTGCCAGGTCGGAGAGATTTGTGAGATTCAGACCGGCGAAAAATCATCGCTGATGGCGGAGGTGATCGGTTTCCGTAACAGCAATATGCTGCTGATGCCGCTCGGCACGATGGAAGGTGTCCAGCCAGATAGCACGGTGCGCTCGGTTTCGCGGGCGTTCAAAGCCCCGGTGGGCATGTCTTTGGTGGGGCGGGTGCTGAACGGGCTGGGCGAACCCATCGACGGCAAAGGCCCGCTGGAAGTGGATGCGTGGGCATCCACCAACCAGTCGCCGCCGCACCCATTGCAGCGCGAAGCCATCCACGAGCCGCTGGTGACAGGTGTGCGCGTGCTCGATGGGCTGCTGACCTGCGGCAAAGGCCAGCGTATGGGCATCTTCGCGGGCAGCGGCGTGGGCAAAAGCACGCTGCTTGGCTCGATTGCGCGCAACTCGGAGAGCGACATCTCGGTGATTGCGCTGATCGGTGAGCGCGGGCGCGAGGTGCGTGAATTCCTGGAACGCGATCTCGGCCCGGAGGGCCTGGCGCGCTCGGTGATCGTGGTTTCCACCTCCGACCAGCCTGCGCTGGTGCGCCTGAAGGCCGCGCTGGTGGCAATGACCATCGCCGAATATTTCCGCGATAACGGCCTGGATGTGATGTTCATGATGGACTCAGTCACGCGTTACGCGATGGCCCAGCGTGAGATCGGCCTATCGATTGGTGAACCACCCGCCAGCAAGGGTTACACCCCCTCGGTTTTCGCCATCCTACCCCGGCTGTTGGAACGCGCCGGGAAAGGTGAGACTGGCTCGATCACCGGTTTTTTCACCGTCCTGGTGGAAGGCGACGACTTCAACGAACCGATCTGCGATGCCGTGCGCGGCATCCTGGATGGTCACGTCATCCTCAGCCGGGCGCTGGCAGCGCGCAACCACTACCCGGCCATCGATGTGCTCAACAGCGTCAGCCGCGTCATGCCGGCGCTGGTGACAAAAGAACATTTGCAGCTGGCGGCTTTTGCGCGCAAGAATATGGCCGTTTACGAAAAAATCCGCGACCTGGTGAATATCGGCGCTTATGTCAAAGGCTCTGACCCGGAAGTGGATACCGCGCTGATGGTACTGCCACAGCTGACCAACTTCCTCCAACAGGATCGCACCGATGTCAGCAACTTCCACCAGACGGTGGATGCGCTGGCAGCCATCAACAAAATGCCCCTGGCAAAATAACATCATCAAAAACATCGCAAAGAGATAAGGCAACATCATGGCCCCCAAATTCTCACTGCAAAGCGTCCTTGACTTGCGGCACGGCAAAGTAGAACTGCTCGAAATCGAACTTGGCAAGCTTGTTTCACGCTACCAGGAAACCCAGGAAAAGCTGGCCGCGCTCAAAGAGCAGCTTGCCAGCCTGCTCACAAAGCTTGGATCCGCCCAGATCGGTGATATTAACCTGGTGGAGATCAACCTGCTGCGGCAGAACATCCTGCAAACCGACCGGCAGATCGAAACCGTCACACGCGAACTGGAAAAACTGGCCAAAGCCGTTGAAACCAAACGCGCCGAACTGGTGACGGCCAAACAATCTGAAGAAACGCTCGAAATCCTGAAGCGCAAACGGCTCGAAGTCTACGAAGCCGAGCAGGTGCAGATCGAAGCCCGCCAGCAGGATGACATTTACATCGCCCGCGCCTTTCGCGCTGGGAAGCAGTAAACATTCATCACCCCGGCCATCTACCCTAACGGGCACACGTCCCAAAGGGAGAGGGGGAAAGTCCCCTCCCCGCCAGGGGAGGGCGGAAGGTGATGGCAAAAAAGGAAACATTTATGGACAGTTCATTCTTTACCGGCCAGGTTCAATCTGTAATGCAAAAACTGATGTTCACCATGCTCGAAAAGCTGCTCGGACAGCTCGAGAGCGGCAGTGCATCTTCCAGCAGCGACTCCAGCCCGGTAACGGGAGACTTTGCCAGCCTGATCAACCAGGCCTCCCAAAAGTACGGAGTCAGCCCCAGCCTGGTGCAATCCATCATCAAAGCCGAATCCAACTTCAATCCAGATGCCGTCTCCTCCGCCGGGGCACTCGGCCTCATGCAACTGATGCCCGGCACCGCTGCCGGCCTGGGCGTTACCAACCCGCTCGACCCGGCCCAAAACATCGATGGCGGCACAAAGTTCCTCAGCCAGCTGCTCAGCCGCTATAACGGTAACGTTCAACTGGCAGTGGCGGCCTACAACGCCGGCCCCGGCGCGGTGGATCGTTACAACGGCATCCCGCCCTACCAGGAAACGCAAACCTACGTCAGCCGCGTGCTCGGCTACTACAACACCGCCAGCGCCACATCCACCAGTGAATGGCAGGGCTAAATGAGCGACTCACTTTTCTCCGATATTTCCACGCTGGTCACAAAAAAGGCTCTCGACGGTCTCAGCTTGCGCCAACAGGCCATCAGCCGCAACCTGTCCAACGTTGATACACCCGGCTACACCGCCCAAACCATCAACTTTGCCGATACGCTCAAACACATCACCGAAAAAAGCGGCGACCTGCCGCTCACCCTCACTGACGAACAGCACCTGGACACCGCCCCGCACAACGTCGGATTCCAACTGACCCAACGCGCCGGAGGCAGCTTCCGCGCCGATGGCAACAACGTCGATGTCGATGTAGAAATGCTCGACATGTCTGAAACCGGCATCGAATACCAGGCCATCACCCAGGCCGTTTCCAAAAAACTCTTACTGCTCAAAACACTGGCGAAATAACCATGGTTACCCCACTCCAACTGGACGGAAAAATCAACCGGCCTGCCGCCTCTAAAACCCAGGCGCGCGATCTCGAAACGCCCCCGTTTGCCGATATCCTGAGCGCGCTGTCAAAACCGGCGCAAAAAGAGAAGGAAGTCAGCCCGGAAACCATCGCCGCAGCCATCGCTGCCATGCAAACCAGGCCCGTTCAGTTTGTGGAAATCTTGCCCGAACCTGCCTCCGTTACCGAGGCAGTTACCATCGCCCCATCCAACGCCCGCTCCCAGGCAAACCGCCCTGTCGCCGTCTCGCCGTTACCCGAAGCTGGGGTTGCCCCGGAAGCAGCTCCGGCGCAGAATGTTGAAGTGGAAAGCAATCCAACCAATCCAATACAGGTTGGCGTGGAGAGTGGAAAGAAAAAAGAAAAAAAAGCATCTTCAACGGCGAAGACCGAATCCAGCCCAAAGCTGGTAGTTGAAATGCAAAAACCACCTGCCCAGGCCGCCAGTGTCCCGGTGGAAACCCCGGCAATGCCACAGGTGACAGGAAAACCCATCGAAACGGTGATTGCCAAAGCTGAAACACCCGATCCAGCCCCGCGCCAGGCCGCCAGCGTCCCGGCGGAAACCCCGGGAATGCCACAGGCGACAGGAAAACCCATCGAAACGGTGACTGCCAAAGCCAAAACGCCCGATCCAGCCCCGCGCCAGGCCGCGATAACGGAATCCAGACCGAAGATGATCGCCCAGGCTGCCAGTGTCCCGGCGGAAACCCCGGAAATGCCACAGGCGACAGGAAAACCCATCGAAACGGTGACTGTCAAAGCCGAAACACCCGATCCAGCCCCGCGCCAGGCCGCGACAACGGAATCCAGCCCGAAGATGACCGCCCAGGCTGCCAGTGCCCCGGTGGAAACCCCGGCAATGCCACAGGTGACAGGAAAACCCATCGAAACGGTGACTGCCAAAGCCGAAATACCCGATCCAGCCCCGAGTCAGGTCGCGACAACGGAATCCAGCCCGAAGATGACCGCCCATGCTGCCAGCGTCCCGGCGGAAACCCCGGAAATGCCACAGGTGACAGGGAAACCCATCGAAACGGTGA
>CAIJPN010000215.1 GCA_903822545.1 uncultured Anaerolineae bacterium
CGCATCGGCGTCCTGTTGGAGCGCAGCGTCGAGTTGCCCGCCGCCTTGTTGGCGGTCATGCAAATCGGCGCGACGTATGTGCCGCTCGACCCAATCTATCCGCCAGAAAGAATCAAGGTGATTGTGAACGATGCAGCCGCCGGGATCATCATCAGCCAGGAAACGGTTTGGGCGCGGAATGCAGTGCCGGGTGTCATCCCGCTGCTGCTGGATTCACTTCCAGCCGCCGAAAAACCCTCTATCCCGCACCTGCCCCCGGCCCCGGATGATCTCGTCTACCTGATATATACCTCCGGCTCGACCGGCATTCCCAAAGGCGTGGGCATCACCTATCAAAACCTGGTGACACAGATGGCGGCGGCGCAGCAAAAGATACGCTTTGGGCCTGCCGACCAGCTTTTGGCGGTCACAACCATCACGTTTGACATTTCTAATATTGAGATGTACCTGCCGCTCATGTGCGGCGGGAAACTGCACATTGCGCCCGCCGAAACCGCCCGCGATGGATCCGCGCTTGCCAGCCTGATCACGGATGCGCGCCCCACCTGGATGCAGGCCACGCCCGCCACCTGGAAAATGCTGCTCGCGGCGGGCTGGCCGGGTCTGGAAAACCTGTCGATTGTGTGCGGCGGCGAGGCCCTGGATGTGACCCTGGCCCGGCAACTGCTCGAACGCTCACGCGCAGTGTGGAACGGCTACGGTCCGACCGAGATCACCATTTACGCCACGTTTTACCAGGTGCGCGGCGATGAAACCCTCATGCCGATTGGCCGCCCGCTGATGAATTACCGCGCCTACATTCTGGATGCCGCGCTGGAACCGGTTCCGCCCGGTGCGCGCGGAATTTTGCACATCGCCGGGCCGGGCGTGGCTTTGGGGTATCAAAACCGCCCCGAGCAGACTGCCGCGGCCTTCTTGCCGGATCCGTTTTTCCCGGGAGAACGTATGTACCGTACCGGTGACCTGGCTTCCCTCCTGCCAGATGGGAATATCTTGTTCCACGGGCGGAACGATTTCCAGGTCAAAATTCGCGGCTTCCGCATTGAATTGGGTGAGATTGAAGCGGCGCTGAAACTGCATCCGGCGGTTAAAGATGTTGTTGTCATCGCGCAAGATCATCCCGCTGGCAACAAACTGGCCGCTTTTTGGCTTCCACAAGACCAGGCAAATCCAGATTTACGCATTTTTTTGCAATCGCGATTGCCAGAATATATGATCCCCTCGGTGTTTGAAAAGCTGGAACATTTTCCACTAACTCCTTCTGGCAAAGTTGATCGCAAGTCTCTCGCGCAATTGCCTGTTAATATATCTGATTTGGCTTACGTCCGGCCTTCTACGGAATTGGAACAAAAGCTGGTAACAATCTGGCAAGAAATTCTCAGGGTGGAACAGGTTGGGGTCACAGATAATTTTTTTGATTTGGGTGGCCATTCTATTTTGGCTACGGTGCTGGTTGCGCGGGTGAAAAAGGAGTTAGGCCTTCAGTTATCGCTGGCGGGTTTGTTCCAAAATAATACTATTCGAGCAATGGCCGTTCTTTTGGATGCGCAATTGGATTCCCACACAGAAGAGAATATTGTGCCGATGCAGCCATCTGGAGACAAGCCGCCACTCTTAATTGTCACCCCTGCCAACCTTGGAGGAATATTTTACTTGCGCGACCTGGCGAGAAATTTTGCCCCTGATCAGCCCGTGTATGGGGTATGGAATTTTTCCAGCGGTGCGATCTCTGTGGAGGAAACAGCAAAAATAATTGCCAACCAGGTGCAGCGCGTATTCCCAAAAGTTCCATATTATTTAATTGGTCACTCAAACGGCGGGCTGGTTGCGCTTGCTACGGCTTGCAGACTGGTTGAGCAGGGTCAAAGGATTGGTTTTGTTGCTCTTCTTGATACGTATCCTCCTGGGGCCGATGAAAAAAAGATGAAGCTGGAAAAAATAAGCCTGGCTGAACGTTTTAAAATACACTGGCAGCGAAGCCGTCAATTGGGCATCATCGATGCATTCAAATATTATCAGCTTCGATTGATCGTTCGGGCTGCCCACCTGCGCTATCGTTTGCTCAAATCCTTTGCTGCGCCGCAGGCAGCAAAAACATCTTCATCTGATGCTCAAAAAGAAATCCAGCCTTATCCGGGGAAGATCATCGTTTTCCGCGCTGAAAATAACTCTGATGAGCGCAAAAATTCTATGAAGCACTGGACAAAATTTGCTTTGGGAGGCTTAGACCTTATTGATATCCCTGGCAATCATGTTTCTATAGTGCAAGGCGAGAATGCGCGGGTGCTTGCAAAGATTATCCGCCGCTACCTTGGCGAGAATTGAAAATATGTGTATGAAGGCTGTGTATAACCTAAACGGTTGACATTTGTCACTATTGGAACATAAATTCCGGTTGTATAATGGGCTCGTTCACTTTTTCACATTTCCATATGGGAGCATGAAATGACCGCACAAATCATTGACGGAACTGCCATCGGGCAGAAAGTTCGGGATAATGTCAAAGCCGCTGTGGCCGCGCGCCTTGCAGCGGGGAAGTCGCAGCCGGGCCTGGCCACCGTTTTGGTCGGGGATCGTGTTGACTCTGCCGCGTATGTCGGCATGAAGCAGAAGGCTTGCGCCGAGTTGGGCATGACCTCCTATCACCACCCGCTGCCTGCGGATGTTTCGCAGGAAGACCTGGAAAAACTCATCAAAGAATTGAACGCTGACCCCAAAGTTCACGGCATCCTGGTGCAACTTCCGCTGCCCTCGCACCTGAACGAAGAGCGCGTTTTGCAGCTCATCAGCATCGAAAAAGATGTGGATGGCTTCTCGCCCATCAACCTGGGCCGCCTGGCCCAGAAGGGCCGCGAGCCGCTGTTTGTGCCATGCACCCCCTTTGGCTGCATCTACCTGCTCAAAGAAGCTGGCGTGCAGATTAAGGGCGCCAATGCAGTGGTGCTGGGCCGCTCGAACATCGTCGGCATGCCCGCTGCGCTGCTGCTCATCAAAGAAGACGCCACCGTTACCGTCGTTCACTCGCGCACCAAGGATATCCCCGGTGTGCTGCGCCAGGCCGATATTGTCATCGCGGCCATCGGTCGCGCTGAAATGGTGCGCGGCGACTGGCTCAAGCCCGGTGCCGCGGTCATCGATGTGGGTATCAACGGCGTGCCGAAACTGGATGCCGATGGCAAGCAGATGATCAGCCAGAAGACCGGCAAGCCGCTGCAAAAACTGGTTGGCGATGTGAATTACGAAGAAGCCAAAGAAGTGGCCGGGTTCATCACCCCCGTTCCCGGCGGCGTTGGCCCGATGACGATTGCCATGCTGATGAACAACACCCTGCGCGCTGCGCAGATCCAGGATGGCGAGTAAATTAGTTGGAGTCAGGATGCTTGCTTCCTGAGCCACCGCAAGTTCTACTTGCGGTGACTCCAAGTTTGGAGTTAGGAAGTTCTGTTTCCAGAGCGACACTGAAGATTCATCAGCCCCGTAAATTTTACGGGGCTGATGCTTAACTTGACAACTACGATGAAAACTTTCTTGAAGTGGATTGCTTTCTGCACCGTCGGCCTGGTTGCGCTTGTGGGCATTTTCCTGGCATGGGTTTATTTTTCTACCCAGGTGCGGCTTGGACGGTTTTATCTGCTGCCCGAAGCGTATGTACAAATCCCTGTCAGCCCCGAAAAGCTCGAAGATGGCCAGCGTATTTTCCGCTTTCGTGGTTGCGAGGCCTGTCACGGGGAGAAACTGGAAGGGAAGGTTTATCTCTCCGACCCGGTGATGGGAGAAGTCAACGCCACCAACTTGACCAATGGTCTGGGTGGGGTGGCAGGGCGGTATGAGAAGGATTCAGACTGGGTCAAAGCTATTCGTCACGGAATCCGCCCGGAGGGCACGCCGTTGCTGTTCATGCCTTCCACTGAATTTTATTATTTAAGCGATGATGATTTGGGCGCGGTGATTGCCTACATCCAAAGCCAGCCACCCGCCGATAATATGCTGCCGCCCAGCAGCCTGTCGCTGACCGGGCGGGTGTTGATGACTCTGGTAAAGGAACTGACTTTCATCCCGGCGGAGATGATCCCGCACGATGCGCAGCGCCCGGCGGCCCCGCCAGCCGGAATCACCCCGGAATATGGCGCGTATCTGACGCAGTCGTGCAAAGTCTGCCATGGGCCGGGCATGTCTGGCGGGGAGATTCCTGCCTTTCCCGAGGAATACCCTCCGGCGGCCAACCTGACTACCAGCCCGGTGCGTTACCTACCTTATTGGGAAGAAGAAGGTTTTGTGAAGATCATGCGCACAGGCGTGACGCGGCATGGACGCGAGATCAACCCGGCTTATATGCCCTGGAGTTCGTATAAGTTTATGAGCGACGATGAGTTGAAGGCGGTCTGGGTTTATTTATTGTCGCTGCCGCCGAGGGCTTCGGGGAACCGGTAAATTTGTAAATTCAGCCCTCACCCTCCGCCCTCCCCTGAAGGGGGAGGGGACTCTGCATTAAAAACCCTTCTCCCCTCGGGAGAAGGGCAGGGATGAGGGAGATTGCCCGTTTTGACGGCAGTCTTATAAAGAATTACGATTTGTCTTACAAATTCTCGATTTCCACCGGCTCGATGGGGTCAGCCAGATCGAATTTGAAAATCTTCGAGTAAAAATACAACTCACCCTCGATGGAGCGTTTGATATTTTCCGCTTTGCGGAAGCCGTGCGATTCGCCCGCGAAGAGCACATAGGCTGTCGGCACTTCGCGCGCGCGGGCGGCATCGAACATCATCTGGGCCTGGTTGGGCGGCACGACCGGGTCTTCGTCGCCCTGGAACAGGATCAGCGGCGTGGCAAGCTGGCGCGTGTGGTGAATGGGCGAGCGCGCCTCGTAAATATCCTTGCGGGCCGGGTACGGGCCGACCAGATTATCCAGGTAGCGGCTTTCGAACTTATGCGTATCTTTTGCCAGCGCTTCCAGGTCGCTGATGCCAAAATGGCTGGCTCCCGCGCCAAAAACGCCCGGCCTGAACACCAGGCAGGCCAGCGTGGTGTAACCGCCCGCGCTGCCGCCGCGAATTGCCAGCCGATTCCTGTCCACCAGACCCTGCTCGGCCAGCCAGAGCGCGCCGTTGGCGCAGTCGTCCACATCCACGATGCCCCAGTTGCCGTTCAGGCGCATGCGATAGGCGCGGCCGTAGCCGGTGGAGCCGCCATAATCGACATCAAAAACCGCAAAACCCCGGCTGGTCCAGTATTGGATGCCGTAGCGCAGGATGGTGCTGGTGGAACCGGTCGGGCCGCCGTGACTGAGCACCACCAGCGGCGGTTTTTCGCCCGCCGGGGCGTCAAAATCGCGGTTGGCGGGCGGGTAGAAAAATCCGTGCGAGGTCAGACCGCCGTTGGTGGGGAATTCCAGCGCCCGGGGCTGCGAGAAATAGCCCGGGTCGATGGTCACTTCAAAATTGCGGCGCAAAATCTCGGTCGCGCCGCTTGCCAGGTCGAGCTTGATCAGCGCGTATGGTTCAGCCGCCGACCCGGCCCCCAAAACGGCGAAACCAGCCCCGGCGCGGATATCCGAAAAATCGGTATAAGGCAGGTCGAGCGGCGTCAAGGTCAGTTTAACGGTATCCAGCCGGGCCAAAATCCCTTTCCCGCCCTGCTGCACAATGCACAAAATCTCTGTTTCCGAAGCAAAAGCATAGCTGCACATGCCAAAAACCCACTGCGGCTGGCCGAATTCGGCTTCCATTGGGTAGATTGGCTCGATTTTGTCGCCGTTCAGTTTGTGGAGGTTCCACCAGCCGGATTGGTCGGACACGAAATGCAGGATTCCGCCTGGGGAGAATTCCGGCTGGAAAATGGAGACATCTACCCGCCCTGCCACCTGCTTCCGGTTCGACAGGCTGCCATCTGGCTGGATGTCTGCCAGCCACAACTCGCTGCCGTCCCAGGGCATGTTGGGATGATTCCAGCACAGCCAGGCCAGCTGGCGGCCATCCGGGCGGATGCGCGGGCTGGCAAAGAAATTGTAGCCCTCCGCCAGGATGGTTTCTGCGCCATCTGTGAGTGATACCGCGACGACGGTGTTGAGCGCTTCGCCGCCCTGGCTGTGGTCTTCGCGAATGCAGATCAGGCGGCTGCGGGTTTGATCCAGCGCAAAATCGGCGTAGCGGCAGCCCTCGCGGGCGGCCAGTACCTCCGGCGCGCCGCCGGGTTTCTGGCGATAAAGCCGCTGGTCTTTGTAATGGACGAAATAGATCACGCCATCGAATACGGCAAAGGCCCCGCCGCCATACTCATGCACGCGCGTGCGCACGTTGAACTCCGCCGGGACGCAATCTTCGGGCGCTTTGCGGGGAGTTTTGCGCACCAGGGTGCTGCGCCCGGCTTCCAGCGGGCGGCTTTCGCTCCAATAAATCGTCTCGCCATCGATGGCGAACTGGCCGATGCCGATGCTCTGCGCGAGCATCAGTTCGGTGGTAATGGGGGATTTCCAACTTCCGTACGGAGCAGTTGTGGGCATACGAACCATCCTTTTGGGAAATTACATTCCCATTATGGCGATAATTGCACGCATTAATGCAAATCTATAGATTTGATTAATGGAGTTTACCCAAAAATCGCCGAGAAAATTGAAAATGCCGAAGCAATCGCAATCAAAACGGTACAGACAATCGCGAACCAGTGCTGGAATTTGTTATTGGCAAATTCACCCATCAGTGATTTGTCGCTGGCCAGGCGGATGAGATAGAAAAACACCAGCGGCAGGGCAATCGCGTTGATAGTCTGCGTGACCAGCGCCACCTGGAACAGGTTAACGGTGCTAAACAGTACGAACAACATGGCTACCAGTAGTTGGACAATGTAAAGTATGTAGAAAGTCTTGCTTTTTTTGAACGAGTCATCCAGGCTGCCACTGACGCCAAAAAACTCGGCAAAGGCATAGGCGGTGGAGAGCGAAACTACCACCAGCCCCATGAACCCGGCGTTGAGAATGCCGAGCGCAAACAAGGTGCCAGCCAGTTCCCCGGCGAACGGTTTAATCGCCAGGGCGGCCTGTTCACCTGAAGTCAGCTCGATGCCGTTAACGTACAATGTCGCCGCGGTGGCAACGATCATGAAAAACGAGAAAAAGTCTGTCAGGAAGGCTCCCCAATAGGTCTCAAGCTGCGACATACCGACGTGACCCTTTTCGATTTTCTTGTCATAGGCAAAACTGCTGACGAAGAACTGCCCCCAGGGGGTGATGGTGGTGCCCAGCACCCCCATGCCAATAACCAGGTAGCTGTGCATGTACTCGGGCGTAAACGCCACTCCGTGTGGATAGGCCAGGTTGGAAAGCGCCAGGCCCCAGTCGGGGTTGGCTTTGACGGCTGAGAAAATATAGGCCAGGAAAAACAGGCAGGCGATCAGCATGATGTTTTGGGTCAGCTTGTAGTCACCGCGTGTAACGAATAAGAACGAAACTGTCACAATAACGATAACTGCCGGGATGGGTGGAATGCCAAACATCTCACTGGTGGTTTCTACGGCAGAGATTTCGGTAATGAGGGTGCCAATGTTGGCAATCAGCAGTGCTCCAAACATAAATAGTGCCGCGCGCACACCATAACGTTCGCGGATCAAATCCGCCAGGCCCCGACGGGTGATGATGGTCAGGCGCATGCCCATCTCCTGGGTGACTGCCAGCAGCAAGGTGATGACTGGCAGCAGGAACAGGATCGGGTACCCGAGTTTGGCCCCAGCGATGGAATAGGTTGCTACGCCGCCGGCATCGTTATCGGCCATGGCAGTGATGGTGGCTGGCCCAAAAACGGCCAGGAATAACAAGATTTTTTTCCAAACCCCGGCAAGGAAGCGACGATCCTTTTTGATGATAATGTCTCCCATGGTAAGCCTCCTTCCTGTTTAGCGGTAGAAGCGCGGCAGGCGCTTTTTCCAGGCGGTTGGGATGATCTTATCGAGCGCGTCATCTGCGGTGACAATGCCCTGGATCACGTTATTGTCATCCACCACTGGGACGGCCAGCAAATCATACTTGGTGATGACTTGCGCCACTTCCTCCTGGTCATCCAGCGGGTTGACGGTTTTGACACGATCATCCATGAAGTCCATTACCAGCATGTTCGGTTCGGCAAAGATCAGGTTTGTGAGCGAAAAAACACCCACCAGGTGGTTGTCAGTGTCAGTAACGTACACATAGAAGAAGGTTTCGATCTCACTGGCGGTTTCGCGCAGGATTTTGATGGCGTTTGCTGCTGTCACATTCAGTGGCACAACCGCAAAATCGGTGGTCATAATACCGCCCGCCGAATCTTCGGGATACGTCAACAGGCGGCGCACATCTTCAGCCTCATCTTTTTCCATCATCGAAACCAGTCGGCGCGAACGCTCCTCGGGTAGTTCGGCCAGCAGGTCGGCGGCTTCGTCAGGTTCCATTTCTTCGAGCACATCCGCCACTTTTTCATCGGACATGTTTTCGACCAGTTCCACCTGGAATTCGGTTTCCACCTGCTCGAGGGTGTCAGCAATCTGCTCGACTTCCATTGCATCGAGAATTTGTCCCGTTTCAAGACGATTCAAGTCGCTGATGATTTCTGCCACATCTGCCGGGTGCAGTTCAGCGATGCTGGCTGCCGGGACGCGCAGGCGCATGAACTGGTCATGCCGCAGCAGTTCGACATCGTCCCATGAAATGGTGTTATCGGGCAGGCGCAGCTTAATGGCGTTTGCAAAGTTGGTGGTGGCTCCTGCCAGGCCCACCCGTCGCAGGATTCCCATCAGCCCGACATCTACATTGCTGACGTATAGCGTCCCATTAATGCGCACCAGCTCCAGGTCATTGACTCGCACCACGCGCGCGCCGTCTGTATCAATGATCTGTTTATCCAGCACATCTCGTGAAAGATAAACATCGTTTTCGGTTGGCTGGTAGATGGGCAGATCACCGGCGTGGCATTTCAAAGGGATGGCCGGAGCAAAGAGCGACATGACCATGTTGTATGGAATGGTGATGGGTTTGCGCTTGTGGATAATGACAACCCCATCAATGATGGGATGTGGGAATTCTGGTACTTCGCGCGCGACCAGATCGTCCAGTTTGCCAATAAAGTTGCCGTCCAAATCGGTGATGGTACGGCCCAAAATTTCACTCAAGAATGCCATGTTTACCTCCTGTTGCATCGGGAATGGATGCGATGCTGAATGTTCGGGCGTAAGAAGGCAATAAAAAACCGCCTTCATTGTGCAAGGCGGCATTCTAACGGTGTGGAACGAGAAAACAGGCTGCTAATCCAGGATGTTTGACCGGGTACAGGAAAATGCACACACGCTGCAAATGTCGTCTGCGAATAATAAGGGGATAGGACTTTGCTTACTATCTGCGTCCATGCGCAAACCTCCTGTCAACCACGCGCTGGAAGTGGCGATAAACGTCACGCGCGGCGGCAAAAAGAAACCTCCCGGCAGGTAGCCAGGAGGGTATGCGTAAATTCCGCGCCTCCTGGTCGGTCTTTTGGCACTGTGCGTCGTAGGGGAATATTTCCCAGCCACTTTGAGCGGGGCCTTAAGCCGACCCCACCTGGTCTACCCTTTGGCGTCTTTCGACGTTTCAGGACAATGGCCTGTGTACCACACAGCCGCCTCATCTAACGAGGGCTTCAGTTTGCACGCTGACTATACACCCGCTAAAGAAGGCCTGTCAAGAGGGCAAATAACTTTGCATCATAGTTGCAAGCAAAAAACTGGCAGGCCAGATGGCCGCCAGTTTTTTGCTTGCACGCACAACCGCTTTTTTTGATTACGCCAGCTTCAGCGGCAGCCTCCGCAGCCGTTGGCCTGTCAGCGCAAAAACGGCATTTGCCACCGCCGGGGCCACCGGGCCGAGGGGCGGTTCGCCCATCCCCAAAGGCTCATCGCCGCTTTCGAGCAGTTCCACCACGATTTCAGGGCTGGCAGAATTGTTCAGGAACTTGTACGCGCCAAAATTGGTCGGCGAGAGCGCGCCGTTCTTAACCTGTGTCTCCTCGAATAGTGCCGAACTGAGCGCCATGTTCATGCCGCCTTCCATTTGCGAGGCCGCGCCATTGGGATTGACGAACATCCCGGCATCCACCACCCCCGTCAGTTTGTGAACGCGGATTTCTTTATTCTTAACCGAAACTTCGGCCACACAGCCCACCAGCGTGCCCACATCCATCGCCAGCGCCATACCGCGGGCGCGGCCTTCCGGCGCGGGTGTATCCCAGCCCGATTTCTCGCGGGTCGCTTCCAGCACCTTTTTCATGCGCCCGCCGAGCTCATCGAGCGGCAGGTTTGCCAGGCGGAACAGGAACGGATCCATCCCCACCGAAACAGCCAGCTCATCCATGAACGACTCGATCGCGAACAGGTTTGCCAGCATCCCCAGCCCACGCCACCAGCCGGTCTTGAACGGCAGATCAGCCAGCCAGGCATCCACACGCTTATGCGGCACACCATAGCGGATCTGCGCGCCACGATATGCGCCAAAATCTGCACCCATCACCTTGCTGACAAAAACCGGGAAAAACGGGAACGCCACCTGCCCACTGGCCTGTTTATGCTCGATAGCCTCGATCAGGCCATTTTTATTGACCGCAGCCCGCAAAACCGAGCGCGAAGGCGGGCGGATATAACCATTCTGGAAATCCTCCGTGCGCCGGTAGCCCAGATGCACCGCTTGGCCCGCCGCCTTCGAGAGCCGCGCGGCCTGCACCGCCGGGATATTGTTGATTTTCTGCCCAAAGCCGCCGCCCAAAAAGGTTGGGATAGCCGTTACCTGTTCGGCCTCCAGCCCGATGGCCTTCGCCACTGCCCCGCGCACACTCACCGGAGACTGTGTCGAAGCCCAAACCGTCGCGCTTTCAGCACGAACATCCGCCGCAGCACTCTGTGGCTCCATGTGGGCGTGGAAAACCATTGGGGTGTAATACTCGGCCTCCAGCACGCTGCCGCGCAAATGGCCCTCGGCATCGCCTTCGGTTTGCACCGTCACCCCGCGCCCGTTGCCAACCTGCACCAGCGCCTCGATCTCAGCCTGTTCCCAAACCTTAACTTCACTCCATTCGATTTGCACCGCACTGAGCGCCGCCCAGGCCTGTTCGCGCCGTTCGGCCACCACACCCACAAAATCATCTTCAATCACCACTTTAATCACACCCGGCATCGTCGCCGCCTCGCCCGCGCTGGCACTTTTAATCATCGCGCCGAGCCTGGGCGGGGTCGCCACCGCCCCGTAGGCCATATTTTCCACGCGCACATCAAATCCGAACTGGGTTTTACCCAGCACCTTATCCAGCAGATCAACACGCGGCATGGCCTTGCCGATATATTTAAAATCGGTGGATTTTTTCAACGCTGGCAGTTTTTCCGGGACAACCCACTCTTTCACCGCCCCAACAATTTCTCCGTAAGACACTTTCTTCCCCGCATCCTGCGTCGCCGTTACGAAACCATTTTCGGCGCTGACAGATTCTGCTGCCAGCCCCAACAATTTCGCGCCTTCAAAACGCAGCATCTCGCGGACGGTGGCTCCTGCCTGCCGCAACACCGGGAAAAGCGAAGAAGTGGAGTTGCTGGCCGAGGTGCCCACCGGATCATCCAGCCCTTTGCCCGTCCCCACATTCAGCACGCTGACATCTTCCCAGGGCACATCCAGTTCATCCGCCGCAGCCTGTGCCAGCGTGGTGTGGATACCCTGGCCCATCTCCACCTTTGGGATGTAGATTTTAACCAGGTTGTCGGTGCCAATCTCGAACCAGGCCAGCGGCACCGCATCAACGGTCATTGGCGGCCCGCCCGCTTCATCGAGATATTCAGCCAGTTTCAGGCGCGCAAACGGCAGCACACCGAGCGTCACGCCAAAATACAACCCACCCGCCACGCCTGTCAGAACGAGGAAATCACGGCGGCTGAGTTTTCGCTTCTGTTTGGGTGTCTCTGTCATGTCAGCCTCCCGCCGCGATTTCTGCCGCGCGCGCTACTGCCTTGCGGATGCGCGGATAGGCCCCACAGCGGCATAAATTTCGGTCCATCCCGGCGATGATTTCTTCCTCGCTTGGGGCAGGGTTCTCATCCAGCAGTGCCGCTGCTTGCATTATCTGACCGCTCATGCAGTAGCCGCATTGGTGTACTTGCAGCTCGATAAAAGCCTCCTGCACAGGATGCAGTTGCAGGCTGCCGTCTGGGTTCTCGGTTGCCAGCCCTTCCAAGGTGCGGATTTGCTTTCCCTCCACCTGTGAGAGCATGGTCAGGCACGAGCGGGTCGCCACCCCGTCGATCTGGATAGTGCACGAACCGCAAATTCCCACCCCGCAGCCAAATTTTGTCCCGGTCAGCCCGAGTTCATCGCGCAGCACCCACAGCAGGGTGCGGTTTGGGCTGTCTTCAACCTGGTATAACTTTCCATTAATTGATAAATCCATAAGTTCTCCTTTCGGTTTTATGGAGTTAATTTATCATATTTAGCTTGAAAATCCTATCAGTTTTTTTGAGCAAATCCTGCTTGTAAGATTTGCCGCGAATCCCCAGTTGACATGCCCGGAAAAGTTGGTGGTTTTGGCGAAAGATTATTTCCCTATCCGCCATTCCAGCGCCGAATAGCGTTCTGCCACCTTGTTGTTGCTCACCGCGATGCTGATGGCTTTGTGGCTGCCTGCCAGCACGCACAGGCTCCTGGCGCGGGTGATGGCGGTGTAGAGCAGGTTGCGCTGCAGCATCAGGTAGTGCCCGGTGACGACCGGCAGGACGACCGCCGGGAACTCCGATCCCTGGGCCTTGTGGACGGAGA
>CAIJPN010000216.1 GCA_903822545.1 uncultured Anaerolineae bacterium
AACAAAAGTTGCGATTTGATAAAATACCTCACCTTCCATTCCTTTTCTGCTAATTCTGAATAGCCCAAAAATTAGTGCAACTCCTAAAGTGCCCCTATCGATATTATAGTATGACAAATTTTCTGTTTCTAAAGCTATGAGTGTTATTAAGCTCAAATATGTACAGAAAAGCATATAGTAAGAAATGGATGAAAACACATCTTTATTGATGGGAAAGAGAATCAAGAAATTAGCTATAACAGCCAACATGATTGGAGCAAATAGCAGCGAAGGAATTATTATGCGCTTCACCTTTTTATATATCCTTATTGAGGAGTGGGTGTCCTTGTTGGTGTTGGCCACATATAAGTTGGTGTTGGGAATGGTGTTGCGAAATTGGTGGGTGTGGGAGTTTGGAAAAAAGGCGTTGGCGATCCTGTATCTACATCGTAGCTAAAAATGGATTTACCCAATTCTTTTACGCCCCACAGAATTTTTCCAACGTTTTCTATTGATTCACCACTGCTTCGAAGATCAATTATCTGTGGCCCAGTAAAAAAAGGATTCGGTACTGGCCCTGGAAGGAATTCACTATAATCTGGTGCATTATCCAAACTTGGCCCAAAAAGATTGATCACATCTTCAGATGTTTGGACTATATCAAATGGCTCAGGGGTGGAAGTTGGCAATGGTGTTGCTGTTGCAGTGGGTGCTGCTACCCATGCTGGCCCCTGTGTAGGCACTGGCGCGAAGGAGTTTAGTGGATGTTCAGTTTGAAGTGCAGAAACAGTAGGGTTTAGTGTTGCCGTAGGCGCAATCGACGGGGTTACGAATGCAGATGGGTTATTAAAATTATGCCAAGCATTAAAGGCATGCATCAAAATTAGTGGCGAATAAGCTATCAAGGCAAATTCGATTATACAACCATCTACAATGCAATGCCCACTCGGATCGTTAAACCTGACAGGATTATTGTTCATGCCCCCAAATCTGTCCCACGCTTGCGTGCCTTGCGTTTGTTCTGGAATGATGCTATCTGGTTGCGTGAACCTGCCAAGCGAGCTGTCATACCAACGAGCCTGGTAAAACATCAACCCAAAGTCGCTGACGTTGCTGTATTGGCCGGTATAAGTGTGTTTCGTTTGCTGTGTTCCGCTCGAATAGCGCACTTCGCCCCAGGCTTTGTAGCGCAACTCTGAAACCAGGCTTCCGCTGGTATCGGTGGTGATGCTGGTTGAACCCAAATGGTCGGACAGCACGAAGTTCAATACGCCATCTTTGCGCAAAGCAATCATGGATGTTCCCGCCAGGTAATACTTTGTGGCAGAGCCATTGATAATCTTTTCGTAGTGGCTGCCCACAAAATGGGTTGTTTCGCCATTAATCACGCTTTTTACCCGTTTCCCATCGCCGTCATAGACAAATTGCGCAATCGACGCCCCGTTTTTCTTGACTTCCACCAGCCGGTTTTCGGCATCATACAGCAGATTGAAGGTGTCCGTCCCAATCGTCCTGGTTGTTTGATTGCCGTTTTGGTCATACCCATAGCTGTTTCCATTGGACAGGCTGGCAACCGCGTGTTTGTGGGTGGTATCGTAGGTGTAATTCACCCCGGCTTTGGATGCGAGATTGCCCGTGCTGACATCATAACCATAGGTTTCGCTGTAGGGGGCTGACCCATTTACCACATTTGCCGAAGTCAGCCGGTCGAGCGCGTCATAGCCATACGACTGGGTTTCTCCGGCAATCGCATCCGCAATTTGGGTGATGTTGCCCACTGCGTCATACTGGTAGGCCAGGGTTTGGAGCGTTCCGGTGGTCAGGCTTTTCAGCCGCCCGCCCTGCGTGTTCCAGGGGTTGTAGTTCCAGGTTTGGGTCAGGCCGTTGCCCAATGCGCGGGAGGTCAGCCGCCCGGCGGCATCGTAGGTGGTGCCGGTGAGGTAGCCGCTTGCTCCGCTCATTTTATTCAACAACATGCGCTCATTATACTCATAGGTCAGCACTTCACCATCCGGGTAGGTCATGGTCAGCGGCAGCCCGGCAGTGTTGTATGTCCAGCTTGTGGTGTAGGGGGTCGTGCCGCCGTTGATGGTTTTCGTTTCAGCAGACATCCGCCCAAGCACATCATACGTCCAGGTGGTCGAACCGCTGTCATCACCCATGCTGGTGCGATGGCCTTTGCCGTTCGTCCCGGCATCGTAGCCGTAGCTGGTGTGTACCTGGGTTCCACAGCCCGCGCCGCTGGAGTCTTTGCTGGTCAGCCGGTTCAGGGGGTCATACCCCAGCGCCAGTGTGCAGCCGCGCGCGTCCGTCTGGCTGGTCAGG
>CAIJPN010000217.1 GCA_903822545.1 uncultured Anaerolineae bacterium
ACTGCAATTTGGATTTCCATAATATTATTCTACCTAAAATCCTCAAAATAAGGAGATTTTGGAGAAAGTGCGCTGCACCTTCTCTACAGGCTTTTTTCAGCCACCACCACAATCACCACACTCTGGCGTACCTCCGCGCGGGAAATTCCCGCCCTGAAGCCCGCCTCGCTGAAACGGGCCAGTATTCTCGCCTCGGCATCTTCCGTTAAAGAGCGCCCCTGGCCGGTGACTTTAAAAAGCCAGGCCGCCGCGGCGTCTGCCAGGCTGCGCCCCGTAAACCAGGCCACTGGCACCACAACCAGCCTGGCACCCGGCCTGAGCACCCTCCAAACTTCTGATAGGGTGCGCATATCCACAATATATTCACTTGGGAACGTGGCAACCACACTGTCGAGCGTGCTGGATGCAAAGGGGAGATTCTGCGCCAGTCCACGCGCCAGGGCGGCAGGGCGGTGAAACATCTGCCCGAGCCGCGCCCGGGTCTTGCGGATCATCTGCGGGCTTTCATCGATGCCCAGGGTGTTGAACCCGCCCCGATTTAATTCCACCTGCAGGTGCCCAGGCCCAAAGCCGATTTCGAGCACACGCGGCCCGCGAACGTGCGGCAGGGCAGTGCGCACCCATTCGTTCCAGCGCCCAATCGATACGATTGCGGCTACCAGGTCATAAGTGAAGGCCAGGCTGTGATAGAAGTGGTAAAAGAAGAAACGCAAGAAAGTTTTCATAAAAAAATCCCCCAGCGCCAGGGCGGTGGGGGGTGTTGGCTGGGAAAAGACTGGCTTTAGCCTTCGGCGGCAGCGGGGGCGGTCAGTTCAGCTTCGGCTTTTTTGCCGCGGCTGGTAGCCTTTTTGGCAGTTTCTTTAGCGGTTTCCACCAGTTTCTGGCCTTGTTCTTTGGCCTTGATGGTGATTTCTTCGCCACGGGCGCGAGCCTGGGTAGAGAATTCATTGGCGCGGGCGCGGGCTTCTTTGGCGGCTTCTTCGGCGCGGGTGCGGGCTTCATTGGCGGCTTCTTCGGCACGCTTCCAGGCTTCTTCAGCCTCGTGAGCGGCCTTATCGCGCAGTTCGATTGAGCGTTCTTTGATGACGGCGCGGGTTTCTTCTCCGGCCTGTGGGGCGAATAAAAGGGCAACTACTGCGCCGGTTAATCCACCGACGACGAAACCTACCAGGAATGCTCCAAATTCATCACGTTCTGACATGGGAAATTCTCCTTTCATGGGGTAAATGGGTTATTTTTTCTTCATTCCAACCATTTCGAGCAGCTTTTGAAGCCCGGCCAGGTAACTGTTCAGTTTCATGACTGGCTCGACCAGGTTTTCACTTAGAAATTCTGTTGTGCCGCGCAGGGTGTTGATGGTCTCGTTGGTGGCATCCAGGATGGGCTTGACTTCGTTATTAAGCAGGTTGATCAGGCTGGCCAGCTGTACGATGAGCACAACCAGCGCCGCGCCGATGATGAGCGACTCAAGCGCCATGAATATGATGAAAATATCACGGATTTTGTCGGTGGGGGTGGTTTGCTGCATCAGCAGGTAAACGGCGGCGATGATGAACAGCAATACTAGCACACCCGCAATGGATAAGGTGATAACCAGCTTGCGTTTTTCGCGCTCGGCCTCGGGGTCAGGCTGGGGTGGGGGGGCGGGCTGGTTGCTCAATTTGGGGGTTACTTTGTCTGGAATATCTGCCATGATTTGATTATAGCATACCGGGCAATACCTTCACGCAAAATTTTCAGCTCGTAACCCGAGTTTTTTTGATTGCCAAGACACCAATTCTTGCCAGGCGCGCAGGTTTTTGGCTGTTCACCTGGTGAGCCTGGGTTTTCTTCACAAATTCTTCAAACTCGTGTGCTATCATACAAACAGTTCCCGTTTGGGCTTTCGCTGACCCAAACAGCAAGGATGCCATGAAAACGCTTGTCGAAAAGTTCAAATCGATCTCACGAATTCAACTGGTCGCCGCGATTTTGATCCTGATCGGCCTGGGGCTGATGATTTCCAAAGGCAAGGGCCTGATGGATTTCTACCGGGAAGTCAATTATGCCTCCCAGCACGACTTTGCCGCGGGGAATCCCTCTCCAGACCTGTTGCGCCCGTGGATGAGCATCCGCTACATCTCTGTTGCGTATGCTGTCCCGCAAAAATACCTGATGGATGCCCTTGAAATCCAACCCAAAGAAGAAAATAGCATGATCTCGCTTTCGCGCCTGAATGGTCAGATGAAATTAGGAAAACTGGATGATGGCCGCCCAGGCGTGACCAAACTTGTGGCGGATGCGATCATGGCCTATCGCAACAACCCGGTTGTTACCGGGCTGGTCGAGCAAAAAGTAAGGGATTGGATGACCATCCAGTACATCGCCAACAGCACCGGCATCCCGCCTGAAACATTCTTCCAGGCGATTGGCATTCCCATGGACGGGAATGCCTTCAAACCACTCGGCTTTCTGAGTGAGGAAAGCAACTACACAGGCGGCCCCAGTGCCATGATCGCTACCGTCCAAAAAGTGGTAAACGAACTGGCCCCGGTCTCTATCCCCGTGCCCCCACCTGCCCCTGATAAACCATGAGCAATATCGATATCGCCTCCCTTGCCCTGGGCTGGATCACCACCTACGGCGCACCCATCGTTGGCGGAATGTTGTATTTCGGCGCGCTTGGAATTCCGCTGCCCGCCACATTGATCGTAATCGCATCTGGCGCATTTATCCGCCAAAATTTGCTCGACCTGTACCTGACCCCGTTTTTCGGCTATTTCGCCACGATTTTTGGGGATGCCTCGCTCTATGGCATTGGCTATTTTGCCAGCTCCAGCATCGAATCGCGTTTCGGGCAGACCGCTGCCTGGAAAAGCGCCCGCCAGCTGTTTGACCAGCGCGGTGGGATCGCCATCTTCCTCACCCGTTGGTTACTGACAGCCATCGCCTTCCCGGTCACACTCATCGCTGGCAGCAGCCGCTACGGATTCAAGAAATTTTTTAGCTATGTCATGCTCGGAGAGTTGACCTGGGTGGTGCTCTATGGCGGCCTGGGCTATGCCTTCGGCAGCCAGTGGGAACTTATCAGCGATTTTATTTCCGATTTCAGCGGCTTCATCCTCGGTGGGGTGGCGCTGGGCGTGGGCATTTACATCCTGCTAAAATCGGGCAAGAAAAAAGAAGCCCCGGCGCAGTAAATCGGTTTTTCAGATAAAAGCAAAAGGCGAGGCGCAACCCCCAGGTTGGCGCCT
>CAIJPN010000218.1 GCA_903822545.1 uncultured Anaerolineae bacterium
GTGCCCCCAAGCGGACTCGAACCGCTGTTTGGGCCTTGAGAGGGCCCCGTCCTGGGCCACTAGACGATGGGGGCTTGTGCTTTTTGAAAGCGGGCTGTATTTTATCACCCACATGGTTAACCGTCAACGCTATAAATCAATCAACACATGGCTTTCCCAATGTTCGAGAAATGTCGCTGTGAGGGCGTTCGCTCGCGCAGTCTCCCATTAAACGGGCAAAATTGCTTCGGCAGCCAAAACCGCTTACGCAATGGCAACGATGCGCTTTCCAGTGCATTAGGCCCAATCCCGTTTAACTGGCGGATTTTTCCGCCCTGTAACCGGTCAACTCTTCCAGGAAGTGGATTCCAGCCCCGGTCAGGGCGCGCACGGCAGGTTGGGCAAGTTTTGGGAGGTTGGTTTTATTTGTATCCATAAAATCATCGCATACGGATGTATCGCAGCCAACCAGGCAGTGAAACCCGCCAAACGGGCGGATTCTTCTCTTGGGAAAATCCCGTTAAACATGGTGCGATGCACTCCCGGACCAGCTCACCCACCCGCCATCGCGCCCACTATGCGGAACAACTCCTGGCCCGAGGCAACCTCATCCGGCAGCGGGAAATCTGGCGACTCGAGTGAGAAATCCTGCCCGCAGGCAAAAAAACGGATGAACGGTCGTCGTTCCCGGGTGGTGTAATCACGGATGGTGCCGCGCAGCATCGGATGGCGGGCCTCCACTGCATCCAAAATTGCGCGCGGGGTCACGGGAGCATCCACGTCGAGCTGGATTTCACGTCCAACAACGGCCAGTTGGCGCAGGTGATAGGGAAGTTCAACTCGAATCATGGCAGGGTTTGGGCTTCCACCGATAAAACTGCGGGTAAATCGTGGACAATGGCTTTCCAGCTATCGCCGGAATCGGTTGAAGCGTAAACCTGCCCGCCGGTGGTGCCAAAGTAGATGCCGCATGAGTCGAGCCTGTCTACGCTCATGGCCTGGCGCAGCACGTTGACGTAGCAGTTTTCCTGTGGCAGGCCATTTGTCAGGGCTTCCCATTCATTCCCGCCGCTGCGGCTGCGATAGACGCGCAGTTTACCTTCGGGCGGGTAGTGTTCCGAGTCGCTCTTGATGGGGACAACGTAAATGGTTTCGGGCTCATGCGCATGGACGGCAATCGGGAAGCCGAAATCGCTGGGTAGGTTGCCGCTCACCTCGCGCCACTCATCCCCGGCGTTGTCGCTGCGCATTACGTCCCAGTGTTTTTGCATGAACAGGATGTTGGGGCGGGCGGGGTGCATTGCCAGGTTGTGGACACAGTGTCCAACTTCGGCAGCCGGGTCGGGGAGTTCGTAACCAGAGTTGAGCCCCCGATTAATCGGCAGCCAGCTCAGGCCGCCGTCATCTGTGCGGAAGGCGCCTGCCGCTGAGATGGCAACAAACATCCGCAGGGGGTTGCCAGGGTCAGGAATGATGGTGTGCAGGCACATCCCGCCGGCACCGGGCTGCCACAGGTTGCCTTTGGTGTGCCGCAGCCCGGGCAGTTCGCTCCAGCTTTGGCCGCCATCCACGCTTTTGAATAGCGCAGCATCTTCCACCCCGGCGTAAACCGTCTCGGGGTCGGTCAGCGAAGGCTGGAGATTCCAGACCCGCTTGAATTCCCAGGGGCGCTGCGAACCATCGAACCACTGGTGCGTGCCAGGGATGCCATCGTAAACAAATTTATTGTCCACCGGGTTCCAGGTTTGCCCGCCATCGTCCGAGCGCTGGATGACCTGTCCAAACCAACCGCTTGACTGCGAAGCGTATAACCGATTGGGGTTAACCGGCGAGCCGTTGATGTGATAAATCTCCCAGCCAGCAAAATGCGGGCCGCTGACCTGCCAGTCCTGGCGCTTTTCATCGGATGTCAGGATGAATGCGCCTTTGCGCGTGCCTACCAATACTCGAATTTTGCTCATCATATTTTTCCTTTCACAATGAACGTTTAATCATTCAATCCCTTACCGGCCAGAATCTTTTCTACATATTTCTCGATTCTCGCCTCCCGGGTTTTGGGCTGTTTGGCCCCGGAAAAGTAAAGCAGGTAGGCTCTTTGCCGTCCCGGCGTCAGGGACTCGAAGGCCTCTTGCAGACCGGGGATTTCATCCAGCCTGGAGATAAATTCTTCGGGGAATTTGAATTCCTCCGTCTTTTTGAAATCTACTTTCAGACCAGCTTTTTCCGCTTCGATGGCTTCGAGGATATAAGCCTTCAAGATGGATTCCACTTTCTCTATCTCTGCCATGCTGGTGAAGCGCACATGCCGGGCTGACTGGACATTCTCGGTCTGTGCGATGAGAATACTTTCCGTATCCTTCAAAAGCGCGCCCTTAATAAACATCACCGCGCAGTATTCCTTGAATCCGTGCATCAAAATGATGTTTTTTCCGTCAACCGTGTAGCAGGGGACGCCCCACTTCAATTCCTCGGTCACCGGGCAATCCAGAATAACCGATCTCAGTTTCTTGAATTCTGACTGCCATCGTTGGGCTTTGTTGAAAAAGAAATCAACTTTGGGGTTGGTGTTATTCATTGGGCGTGGTTCCTTCGTAAATGCGCTGCAGGGCGGCGATATCGAGCTTTTTCATTGCAAGCATGGCCTTCATGGCCCGCTCCGCTCTGGGGCCGCCGATGTATTTGCCCAAATCAGCCGGGACGATCTGCCATGACAGGCCGAACTTGTCTTTCAGCCAACCGCACTGTGATTCTTCACCCCCGGCTGTGAGCTGGTTCCAGTACCAATTTCAATGCTGGCAGTCATCACCGTCCCAGCGGGCCTGGGAGCGCCTGCGCTGTAACGCGAAACGCTTAATACTTTTAAGTTTTTGAAAACTGAGCTGTAAAATGCCAGGGCTTCTTCAAGATTATCATTGAACCACAGGAAGGGGGTGATTTTTGGCATGGTTTTGTATCCTTGTCAGGATGATAATTGGACATAAATGGGTCAATTTGTCGATTATAGCAGAATATTTGTTCTGCTAAGTGTGAGTTTTTTGGGATTTTGGATTGGGGCAATTAAAGAGAAACGAGGCTCAGGGCAAGTCCCATTTTGATGTTTGGTGTGTGCTGCTGGGTGTGCTTGGTGGCAAGATGTCACCAATCCTTTGATAGTTACGGGGTGTATGCGTAGTCAGGGCGAACTGATCGGTGATGGTGTGGAACAGGGCAGCCCTGACATCCGGGAGCGGAGATCGAAAATTGCTGTTGCTAATCCTATATAGTTTTTTAATCCACCTATATAATTAATGTGAACAAAAACACAATCAAAGCTGCAAGCAAAAGGATGGGGCCTATGGCATCCAACACCAAACCAGAATTCACAGATCTCGAAGTTCGTATCTTTTCCCGCCAGGAGCGTGCCTACCCGGTGGAAATCACCCTGGATGGCCAGCAGGAGTTCCAGCGCGGACAGCTGCCGGGGGAGATCATCCCCTGGGTCTCCAGCGGCGACCCTGTCGCGGACGGGAAAAAGCTGCTCGATATGCTGCTCTCTGACCCGGCCCTGCAAAATGCCTGGGGCCAGGCGCGCGGCAGCGCCCTCCAGCGCCGCATCCGCCTGCGCATCGACCCGGGGGCCGCCGAACTCCACAGCATCCCCTGGGAACTGCTCAGTGAAGACAACGTCACCCTTTCCGCCGCCGCCCAGACCCCCTTCTCCCGATACCTGCCCGTGGCGCTGCCCTGGGGAAATACAGCCGAAGAGCGCCCGATCCGTGTACTCGCTGTCATTTCCAGCCCGTCCAACATCCAATCCCAATACAACCTGACCCCGCTTGATACCATCCTGGAGCGCCAGACGCTCGAAGCGGCCTTTTCCGGGCTGGGAGCGTCTGCCGAAATCCATTTTCTCGAAGCCCCGATCACGCTTGAGCGCCTGGAAGAAGAACTGCGCCAGGGATACCACATCCTGCACTACCTGGGGCATGGGGCTTTCAGCGCCCGGCGCGGGCAGGCGGCCCTGTACCTGCAAAACGGGAACGGCCAGACCCAGGTGGTCAACGATGAAGCCGTCATCGGGATGCTGGCCCGCCAGCAGAAGCGCCCCAGCCTGGTCTTCCTGGCGGCCTGCCAGAGTGCCGCCCGCTCGACCGCCGATGCCTTCCTCGGCCTGGCCCCTAAACTGGTGACGGCGGGCGTCCCGGCGGTGGTGGCGATGCAGGATTTCGTCGATATGGAAACCGCCCGCAAGCTCAGCGCGGCCTTCTACCAGCGCCTGGCGGAGCATGGAACCGTGGATCGGGCCTTGAACGAAGCCCGCAGCGTGCTCCTGACCGCCTCCCGCCCTGACGCTGCTGTGCCGGTGCTGTTTA
>CAIJPN010000219.1 GCA_903822545.1 uncultured Anaerolineae bacterium
CGGATTGCGATGCGCAGGTACATCACCCCGCAGACGATCACTCTCAACTACTTCATCTCCGACCACCTGGGTTCCACCAGCCTGCTGATCAATGATACCGGGGCGCTGGTTTCCGAAGTCCGCTACAAGCCCTGGGGCGAGGTGCGATACACCAAAGATAACGCGGCCTTGCCCACCCGGTACACCTACACCGGCCAACGAAGCTACATGAACGATGCCGCCACCGGCCTGGACAGCGCTGGTTTTGGCCTGATGTTTTACAATGCCCGCTGGTATGACCCCTATAATACCCACATGACCAGCCCGGATACGATTATCCCGGATAATTATAACAGCCAGGACTGGGACAGATACGCCTACGCCCGAAATAATCCTATCCGATACAACGATCCATCAGGGCATATGGTTAGCGAATGTGGGGAAGATCGAAGTGAATGTGATGCACCATCAGATATGGAGATTGCCAAAAATGCTCAACATTTGGCTATATTAGAGCATCAAGCCGATGAACATCGTTGTATTCAAGGAAATTTCGCATATTGCAGCGGGCCAGCGGGTTTCCAGGTTCAGTTTTCTTTTGTAGCTGGTTGGCCGACTGGTTTTAAATCTCCGACTGGTACAGACGCTTCTCCATTACTGTATTTAGGCCTCAGTCTTGTTTTCGATAAATATGGAGGCTTTCAAGTATATAGTTTGCACCGAGACATCCACTGGTCGCCATTACAAGGCAATGCTTCGGAACAAAGTTACCCATCATCTCTGGCAGGCGCAAGCGCATCAATATCTATGGGCACCATTTATGGTACGGGGTTTGAGACTGAAGGCACAGAAGCATATGCTGGCCCGGCCATTGACAATATAGTAGGACCATATGACCATTATGAAACTTATAGCACAACAACTGGGGCAACTGAAAACACTATCGTTGGGGGAGATGATCTGGCGTTGTTAAGCGTGGGTAATGCAATAGGTCGAGTTGCAGTTTATGCCAATCCCTGGTTCCCCAGAATAGGCCCAGCGATCCCCAACCCATAGAAACTCAATCGAAGGTTTTGGAGTAATTCTCTATGAACAAAAATTTCAAGCAGTGGCTATTTATTTTAGCAATGGTCTTGTTGCTGTTTTGTTTAATATTTATTTTTGAGGAACAAGACTCATTGCAACCGTCCAATTTTCCTCTTCGGCAAAATTGGACGGCAAAACTAAATGCTCGAATTCTAAATATCTCTGTGTCACCACACGGTAACATTATTGTGCAGACAAGCAGTATGCTATATTCCCTGGATGCAAAAACCGGGGAAACCTTGTGGAAATATGATTTGTCTTGGCAAGGTAGTGCAAAGTCGCCATGTTTTAATAATAATGCCGTGTATCTAGTCAACCATGGTTTATTGTTGTCCATAAACGAGCAGAGCGGAAGGTTGATGTGGAAACAACCGTTGCCCCGCACAAATGAATGGGTGACAGATGCATCTGAAAAAGTTGTGCTTGTTAATCAGGTAAGTGAATATATTGTTGCCTTTGATGCCAATACGGGAAAATATTTGTGGCAACAACCAGCAGATAGAGGGGAAATTCAGGCATACATTGACAATGATGTTGTTTATATTCCAGGATATTCCATGCGCTCTTTTGACTGGCTGACTGGAATTGCGCTATGGAGTAACGATGATTTAAGAACGCCAGGTTATGTGGCTTATAAAGATGGTGTCCTATATTCCTTGGCGGGTGCCTACGATTTGCGAAACCATAAAGAAGTATGGCAGTCTGCGAGTTTTACCAAGGGCATCGTACGGTTTACTGTCATTGATGAGACAGTATTCATTATGGATTCTGAATATATTTGCGCAAAGCGAGTTCAAGATGGAACTTTGCGATGGTGCTCCAATATCCAATATGGACAAATTCCTTCAATACTAAATAAGGTGGTTTACATTTTTAATGGCAATCATAGAAAAATAACGGCTGCTAATTTACTGACAGGGGATAGTATTGGAGATTTGGTTATTGTGAATATGAATATTTTTACGATAGATAATCAGTTAATGGCAGCTTCATCAGAAAAATTGTATTTTTCTAGTGGTTCAACAATATTTGCATTTGGACAAAAGTAATTTTCCAAGAAATCAACAAATCTTTTCGGTTTCAGCAATCAAAAAAATGTTCACCACAAAATTCGCGCTTTTCTTCAAAATTACAGTGGCTTTGTGGGAGTCTTGACACATCTCAATCTATACATCAAAGAATCAAGTTTAGAATGTAACAGTTTGATAATATTTTTCAACTAATGTACGCTTGCACAACCATCCCAAAAACCGAGTTTATCGCATTTGCCCATTGTCGGAGCAGGGGAAAGAAGAAAAAGAGCAGAGACAAGGTGTCCTCTGCTCCGACAACGGTTCTCATGGGCGCTTGGGTCGCACTCCTGCGTTGCCCTATCCTCCCATGAGCACAATCATTGTACAACGTTCGCGGAACGGGAATATTAAATTGTTAAGGTTCGGCACTGCTTAAGATATTCACAAAGATAACGCGCGGACTCCCGGCTCAGCCGGGAACGCGAAGCGCACCGTGGCTTTGCAACACCCCCTGAAGCTTGGAGGCGATCCCCAACCGCTCCTGGAAAGCCAGATCGGGACAGGAAAGCAACTCCACCCACTTCTGCAAGGTTCCGGCAGGCACCTTAACAACCTCATCTTTCTGTTCTCCGGCACTTTCATCGTCCGGTTTCTCCGGGAGGAGATCCAACCGCGCTTCCACCCGCTCCATCGCGGCATAGAAATCATCGGCCACCGTCTGGTTGTAGGCTTTGGCGTAGATCAGGGTGGTGTTGATGTTCTTGTGTCCCAGGATCTTCTGGATGGAGGTAATCCGGCAGCCCGCGTTCAATAACTGCGTCGCGCAGGTATGGCGCAGCTGGTGGGCGTACACGCTCACCCCGGCTTTCCCGCCCAGCGTTTTCAGGCGCGAACCCACAAAAGAGCGGTTCAGCGGCGCATGGTGGTATATGAAAACATGATCGCTGGCGTTTGCCCCGCGCACAGCCAGGTATTGCTGAATGGCCTGGATGCAAACTTTCGTGAGATAAACCGTCCTATCCTTCTGACCCTTGCCCGTTCGCACGCTGAGCCGCCTGCCTGACAGGTCCAGATCTTCCATGCGCAGATCTTCCACCTCCCCCAGCCTCAACCCGCCATGCCACAGGATATAGAACACCGCCTGGTCGAGCAGCGCCTGCCTGCGCTGGCTCAGCGTCGTTGCAACTGACACCTTTTCCAGGATCGCATCCCGCAGGCGGATGATCTGCTCGTCGTTCAGGTATTTCGGCAGCGAATCGGGCGTTTTGAGCGTCTTCACCCGCAGCAGGGCCTGCGGCACACTGTAGCCTTCCTGCTGGAGAAAGACCAGGAACCCGCGCAGGTTGAGCAGGTAGCAGTTCACGGTGCTGCTGGCGTACTTTTCATCCAGCAAATGATCGATGAATGCCAGAATATGCACCCGCTTCAAATCGGAGAACGCTTTCACCCCCTGTTTTTCGCACAAAAAGCGCCACATCCTGCCCTGTTTGCTCCAAAAACCTTGCAGGTTGGCCTGCACCCGGGTAGGCCGCCAGTTACGCTCCAGGCTGCGCTGATAGCGTCCCAGCTCGGTGGCCAGCCAGTCGGGGAACCCGGCGATGTAGCGTTCCGTGGCAAAAGGCTTGAATCTGGGGGCCTCTTTCATTCCCAGTTCCAGCCGGATGAAACGGCGGAATTTGTTCATCGCAAGACCGGTCATTCGCATGCGAAAAGCGCTGCCGCCCCTGGCGCGGGCAAAGGCCAGCACCTTTTCAGGGTCTTTGGCCAGGTCCCACTGGGGATAGGGCACGGGGTTCAGCCCCAGGATGTGCCCGGCAATGGGCATGTAAATATTGCTGGCTGAAGTGTATCCGGCACCACCTTCGAAGAGCCAGGTGCGATATTTCATGTAAAGCGTGATGTTCTCTTCCGGCCAGCACAAACTGGGCAGGGGATGCAGGGCATCGACGGGCAGTTTGCGGCAGGAACGCGAAAGATGCCGGTCATAATTGTGCAGGTACGGGTTCATGCCGCCCATCCTTCCAGCTTCTGGCTGGCGGCCAGGAAATCGCCCTGCACTTTCTTGTCATTGGCCTGCACATACAACATGGTGGTTTCGAGCCACTGGTGCCCGAGCAGCGATTGGATGCTGGTGACAGGCATCTCGGCTTCGTTCAGGTCGGTGGCAAAGGAATGGCGCAGCTGGTGACAGGTGAAGTTCACACCGCTCAACTGGCGGTAGTGTTCCAGGCGCATCTGGATGGCATGGGTGGACAGCCCTTTGAACTGGTACGTCAGGAAGACGTGATCATCCCTGGAAGCAGGCCGAACATCCAGATACTCCCGCAATACCCGCAGGGATTGCTCGGTGAGATAGATGGGTCTTTGCCGGGAGCCTTTGCCGGTGACGACAATGCGCGGGGTGGCTTCTTTGAGCAGGAGATCGTTCAGGTGCAGCGCAGCCACCTCGCCGATCCTGAGACCACCCCTGAGCATCAGGTAGAACATGGCCCGGTCCCTGGGATCATCGACCACGGCGAAAAAGCGGCGCAGGTCATCGATGGGCGCCGGGCGAGGCAGACGCCTGGGTTCGCGCAGGTGATGCCGGGAATAATAGACGGGGCAGACCAGGCTTTCATCGTCCGGCGAGAAGTAGGCATACATGGCGGCAATGGTGGTGAGCCGCCGGTTGACGGTCTTGGGCTTGAAACCCTGCTCGCACTGCTGGATGACAAAAGCATCCACATCATGAACACTGATCTCGTGAAGCGGGCGGTCCCCGGTGAACCCGGCGAAGAACTTGAGATCGCTGGCGTAATCTTTCCAGGTGTGGGCTTGCGGGTTGGTTCGGCGCACCCAATTGACGAACTGTCTGGCTTCTGATAGCATGGAAGTACCTCCTTGGAGAGCAGAATGTGGTGGACAATCTCATTCTACGTCCGGGAGGTACTCTAAAAAAAAGAACCACCCGGATGTACTCCGGGTGGTTGTGTTGTACGTGGGTATTATAGCGGATCATATCTTAAGCAGTTTTCGTCACCAGATTCTCTCGTCCCAGATCCTTATAACAGTTTGGATTATAACCGATACGATTATGCCCGTTCAAATCCTCTAAAATATACAGACCCGTCAGGTCATTCTCCACATATTGATGGTGGAATTGTAGAGATTATTGTAGGTGGATTGGTTATCATAGGGGGAATATTCCATTATGATAATCGTAGGAGGGCATCGACGGAGTCTTTTGGTTGCGAAGGAACATTATCAGCGTGCTTCTCAAACCATGAAACCAAGGATTTTAAGGATCACGAGCAGATTGATCCCAAAGAATTTGATGATCTACTAGAAACAATTGCGACTGATATTGATAACAAAATAAGAACGCCGTTGGATCCTGCCCGCGCTGATTATGATACGCCCTTCTTTACCGGCAACCCCACATTTGGTGAGAAAAATCGTCCAGATCAAACCGTTTGCTTTGGTAATGACTGTTACCAACAGAGTGGGGTAAATTATGTTGCTCAAGGCATGTATGCCGCCAATTCCGGCCAGGATCTGGATGATGCAAAATCACAAGCTGAGAGTTGGAACCAATGGATGTACCACCATAGTGCACGAAAAGATGAATTATATTGGCTAGAATATGGGTACAACTATTACAAGGAAAGAAAAAATAATCAACCAAAGTAATTCAATGGAGGTGGAACAGAAATGAAAAAGAACATATTGATTAAAGGCGCAGCAACGAGTCTTATTAGTGCATTAATTGGGATTATTGTTTTTATCGTAATTCAAGAAATATATTTCGTATTAGAATTTGGTTGGAGTAGTAGCAGGCTTGGTTTGGGTTTATTTGTAGGGCTAGGCCTTGTAACAATTCCTTCCATTCTTGCCGGATTGTTTCTTTCTATGATCCTGTATGAAGATTTCTTACAAAACCGATTAAATATGTTAATGGCGATTCTTAAAGGCGGAGCATTGGGATTAATGGTTTCGCTTGGGTTATGCGCGCTAGTTTTTATTTTGATTAATGGGCGGGCAACTTTCAGTATATTTTTAACTTATACGCTCGAAGCTATATTAATTACAGTTTTCTGTGGCGCCTATGTCGGCAAGAAAATAGCAGATGATATTCTTAAGCTGGCATCAAGGGCATCCATGAACTGAGTTTTTATTTTGTCCTTTCAAAATTTGCCCATTGTGGAAGCAGGGCTACCTTCCCGCCCGAGCCTGGGAGCGTGAGAAATATTCAGTTTTTAAGGTACAAAAAAACGCAAGCAAGAAAGCCCTTTTTACCCAGCCGGTAACCCAACCCCCTGCAAGTCCCTGAACAGCGCCTGCTTCAGACTCGCCGCGATTATCTGCCGGTCATGGTGAGAAATGTCCTCTCCGGCCAAACGCTCGATCCAGGACAAAACCTGCTGCTTATCCTGCACGCTAACAACTTCATCCTTTTCTGCCTGCGGCTCTTCCCCATCCACCGGCTCGATGGCCAGCCGCTGCTCCACCCGTTCCATGGCCGTGTAAAACTCCTCCGCGATGGTCTCATCATAGGCGCGGGCATAGCGCAGGGTAGTATCCAGCCGCTTGTGTCCCAGTATCTTCTGAATTGATGTGATGCGGCAGCCCGCGTTTAGTAATTGCGTTGCGGCGCTGTGCCTGAGCCTGTGCGGATAAACCTGCAAGCCCACGCGCTCACCCAATGCCTTCAAACGATCCCGGAACAGGTGGTTCTTCACCGGCGCATGGTTGTAGAGCAACAGGTGGCTGGTAGTACCCGGCCCGCGCACCAGAAGATATTCTTGAATAGCCTGGATTGCCTTGGATGTTAAGTACACCGTCCTATCCTTCATGCCCTTGCCATTGCGCACGGTGAGGCGTTTCCCGGCCAGGTCGAGGTCTTCGAGCGCCAGTTCTTCGGTCTCGGCCAGCCTGAGACCGGCGTGCCACATCAGGTAAAAAGCCGCCTTGAGCAGCAGGGCATCGCGTTTTTCGCCATGCGAATGGGCTTCGCGTACATCCTGCTCAACCAGGTTGCGCAGCTTGATCATTTCCGTATCCGGCAAATACTTTGGCAGGGTCTCGGGTTGCTTGATGGTTTTCACCAGCAGCAGCGACTGCGGCACTTCATAACCTTCGGCCCGCAGGAAGGCCAGGAAACCCTTCCACAACAACAGGTGGGTATTGATCGTGCTGGCAGCCCGGCCCTCGCGCACATCCTTGGCGACCAGGTCAGTGATCTGTCTGCGCTTGATGTCGGCCAGTTGGCGCACACCCTGCTCGAAGCACAGGTATTTCCAGACATGCAGATGCTTGTCCCAAAAGTTGCAGGTCTGGCTATAGAGCGTGGCTGCTCGCCAGTTCTTTTGCATGATATTGTGGTAGCGCTGCAGCTCCTTCACCAGCCACTCAGGCAACCCCTTTGCATGCAAATCCAGATCATAATCGCGGATGCGCACGATGTCCCCCAGGCCGCGCTTGAAGCGCAGAAAGCACTTGAACTTCTCCAGACCATACCCGGTGGTCTTGAGCTTGTTGGGTCCCACCTGGCGCAGGCGGGTAAAGACAAGCGCTTTCTGCAAATCCTCATGCAGGTTGATTTTGGCATGTGGTTTGAGGTTCAAGCCCAGGATAAGCCCGGCGGCAGGCAGGTAGATGGTCTCGGTGGCATGCGCACCGGCTCCGCCTTCCACCAGCCAGGCAATGAATTCTTCCAGTAACAGGACATTTTCGGCGGGCCACTGGCTGGTGTGGCATGGCAAAGTGGTGCCTTCGGGAAGTGTTTCGCGCAGAATACGGCTGAGATGAATATCGAAACGGGCGCAGGCGCTGGTCTTCATCCCTGCCAGCCTTCCATCCGATGGGTCGCGGCGAAGAAATCGTCTTCGACCTCCGGATCGTTGACCTGGACGTAGTTCATGGTGGTCTGAACCCAGCTGTGACCCATGAGTTTCTGAACGGTGATGAGCGGCACCCGTTCCTGGATCAGGTTACAGCCGAAGGAATGGCGGAACTGGTGAGCGGTGAGTTTGACGCAGGCCAGGTCGCGGTACTTGACCAAGTGTTGGTGAATGGCGGTGGTGGACAGGCCTTTGAGCTGGTAGCTGAGGAAGACATGCCCATCTTCCACCACCGGGCGAACGGCCAGGTAGGCTTTCAGGAGTGTGAGAGCCTGGCTGGAGAGATAGACGGTGCGTTCCTTGGCGTTTTTGCCAAAGACTTGCATGCGCGGTTTGGCTTCTTTGAGATACAAGTTCTCTATTTTCAACCCGGCGACTTCGGCAATCCGCAGGCCGCAGCGCAGCATTAACGTGAAGATGGCCTTGTCCCTGGGGTCCTTGATGACGCCGAAGAACAACTCCTGGTCCACTTGTGGCACCGGGCGGGGCAGTCTCTGGGGTGTGCGCAGCAGGTGGCGCTTTGGGATGACCGGGTTGACCAGGTTCTGCAGTTCGGCGGCCAGGAAGCTGAACAGGCTGGAAACGGTCTTGACGCGGCGGTTGATGGTTCTGGGCTTTGCGCCGCGCTCCGATTGAACTTCGATGAAACGGTCTATATCGCGAATGGAGATCTCCTGAACCGGTTTATCCCCGACGATCTGCATGAAGAGCTTGAGATCGTATGAATAATCCTTCCAAGTGCGGGCGCTGGGATTGCGCAGGTAGGCCCAATTGACGAACTGCTTTGCTTCGGTTAACATGAAAACACCTCCTGATTGGGTTGAATGGTCTCGGCGAAGAGAACCTGATTCTACCTGCAGGAGGTTTTTAACAAAAAAAGCACGACCTGCGCGGTCTGTGCTTAAGATAACCTTATTTTCTCTTAACCGATTCATCCAGCCGGATACGATTGTTTCCAACCCCGTCAATCCACAAACTTGGAATCGCTACTCTTACGTCAGTAATCGACCTGTCAACTTTAATGATCCCACAGGGCATAGGGATGAGGAAGACCCAATTTCGACTTCTGGATGTCACGACCCTTACTATTGCGACCATGGGAAACCAAGAACCCCTGATAATCCATATGTATCACCTTATGGTAGTGCCAATTTTCAGAGAACTGCTAAACATTGCGTTTTTGAAGAGTGTATTGGCGCAAATGACCAGAGTGATGCAACGTTGAAACCAGATATATGTGCTGTGACCGCTAATCTCTGCATTCGCCCAGAAATTCCAGACATAACTACCGAGGTTACCCACATAACCGCAAGTTTAAGAGAAACAATGGGATATATTGATCCAGCTTCGCCTGGTGCCCTAACTGGGTCAAACATAAATCTTGTGGAAAGTTATATGATGTCTGTAAGGATTTATGTTGCTATGAATATGCAAAATTCTAATAATGATTTAGCACGAGCAACGTTAGCAATTGCACCTATCATGCCGATTGTTGCACATGGATATGATTATGCTTATGACCAAATCACTAATTCTGGTGAATACAGTAACTTACCACCAAGAAACTTGGATGCGTCAAATTTGTCAAAAATGACGCCAAATCAACGTGTTTGGCTAGCAGTGGATGTAGCTGTGACTTCAGCTATAGTAGTAGCGATTGTTATCCCCAAATAATTCTTCCTTTACCAACAGTTCGGCCATTTTCGCTTCGGTTTTCAGGATATAACGTTTTATCTGATGGTTCGCTCAAATTTATGTTGGATTTGCAGAATCGAGGGATAGATTGTTGTAAATGCTGTCTGGCAGGTCAAGCAGGTTGAGAATTTTCTGCTGTAACGTGGATAGTGGCGAAATAATGCGGTAAGTTTGGTCAC
>CAIJPN010000220.1 GCA_903822545.1 uncultured Anaerolineae bacterium
ACCAGCACCAGGACACCCTCCCCCACCAAAACGCCATCCGACACGCCAACTGTCACCGAGACGCGCACACCCACCAGCACCAGGACACCCTCCCCCACCAAAACGCCATCCGACACGCCGACTGTCACTGAGACGCGCACACCCACCAGCACCAGGACACCCTCCCCCACCAAAACGCCATCCGACACGCCAACTGTCACCGAGACGCGCACACCCACCAGCACCAGGACACCCTCCCCCACCAAAACGCCGACGCTGACAAAGACCCCAACCAATACCAAAACACCAAAGCCCACCAAAACCCCATCCAATACAGCCACAATCACCGAAACGCGTACTCCTACCAACACAAAAACACCCTCTCCAACGAAAACGCCATCCGTAACCCGCGCACCCACGAACACCAAAACCCCTTCCCCTACCCGGACTCTCACGCTCACCCGAACTCCAACGAATACCAGAACGCCCACATTTACCAAGACCCCATCCCCAACGCGCACCCAGACGAGCACGCGCACCCCCAAACCTACCAGGACCAATACCCCTACGCGTACTGCCACCTACACAAAAACTGCCACATCCACGCGAACGCCCACCCGAACCCGTATCTTCATCCCAACCCGCACACCCACTCCCAGCCGCACGCATCGCCCGGCTGGCACAAAAACCCCCAGCGCAACCATCGCCATCCAGCCCCAGCCCGGCCCGTCTATCATCGTCACGCAGCCGCCCCAACCTCGAGTTCGCGCTATCACGATCAGCTCCGGTTCGTCAGATGGCTGGGTGCTCCAGGCAGCCCCCAACAGTCCCGGCGGCGGGAAAATCGACAGCACCGCGCTAAAAGTTGGCGACGACGGCCAAAACCGCCAGTACCGCGCCATCCTGTCCTTCAAAAAACCTGCTGCCACCGCGCCCACCGGCTACGAACTTGGCATCCTGCAACTCACCCCGCGAGAACAGACCGGCCTCAACCCCTTCTTGCACAACGGCCTGCTGCTGGTTGAAACCCGGCCAGGGAATTTTGGCGCACAGTCCGGCCTCGAAAGCGCCGATTTCCAATCACCCGCTTATGAAACCGTCGGCATCGTCCTGCCCATCCCTATTGGCAGCCGCTACTACGCCCTGCTCAACCCCTTCGCGCGCCTGCGTTGGAGCGCCGAAATCCAAATTCGGCTGGCCTTCACCCACCCCAGCAACGGCAACCAGGCCGCAGACACCCTCAGCTTCCACAGCGGGCAGGCCAGCGACCCGGCCCTGCGCCCACAGTTGACCATTTACCACATCCTGCCGTAAGATTGGCCCCAAGGAGCCACTTATGGACTTAAAACTTGCCGGAAAAATCGCCATCGTCACCGGGGCCAGCCGCGGCATAGGCCGCGCCATCGCCGAAACCCTGTCAGCCGAAGGCGTAAAAATCGTCCTCGCCGCCCGTTCTGTGGATTTGCTGGATTCACTCTCCAGCCGCTTGCCCACCCAAAGCATCGCCTACCCTGTAGATTTACGCTACCCGGAATCCGCCCCGGCGCTTGTCAGCGCTGCCCTGGAACATTTCGGGCGGCTGGATCTGCTCATCAACAACGCCGGGGCCACCCAGCGCGGCGACTTCCTGAGCCTGCCCGACGAACTGTGGGCCGACGGCTTCGCCCTGAAATTTTTCGGCGCAATGAGACTGTGCCGCGCCGCCTGGCCGCATCTCCAAAAAACGAACGGCAGCATCACCAACATCATCGGCATCGGCGGGCGCACCGGCTCGGCAGAATTCGCCATCGGCGGCACGGTCAACGCCGCGCTGATGAACCTGACCAAAGTCCTGGCCGATCGGGGCGTGAAAGACGGCGTGCGCGTTAACGCCATCAACCCCGGCAGCATCGCCACCGACCGCCTGACCACCCGCATCCAAAAATTTGCCGCCCAAAAAGGCCTGGATGAACCCGCCGCCGCCCGCCTGATGGCGCAAGAATCCGGCATCGCCCGCTTTGGCGACCCGGAAGAAATCGCCCGCGCAGTAGCCTTCCTGGCCTCCCCGGCCAATGCCTACATCCACGGTGCTGTGCTCGATATCGATGGCGGTCAGACGCGCACGTTGTAACCCCCATGCCTGGAGATGTTGGAACCCAAAATCTCCCGATTTTGACGAAAAAATCGGTGATAAAAACCGGCGCGCTGCTGGTTGTCTCGCTTGGCCTGTACTGGTTTTCCGAAGACTTTTCCCCGGCAACGATCTTTGAGCCGCAAAGCCTGGGCTGGGTCTTGTGGGTCAGCTACGCCAAAGACCTGATCCAGCCGTTTGGGTTTTACTTTTTCCTGTGCCTGTTTGAAAGATGGTTGAAGCCCTGGCCACTGCGGGCGCTGGCGGCTTTCCTTATCCCCACACTGATGGAATTTGGGCAGGTTTTCTGGACGGTTCTGATCTACCGGCAGCAGCTGCTCTACATGGGCAACTTCGACCCGCTGGATATTGCGGCGTATGCGGCCGGGGTGGCGCTGGCGGCGCTGGTCGAGCATCAGGTTTTGCGAAAAACTTTCAAGGGTTGGTGAAAGATTCGGGTTTGCGCGCTTTGATGCGGGCAGCTTCGTTCAGGTGGATGAGATTGTGGCGGGTGGGAGGCATCAGCAGCAGCCCGGCGATGGTCA
Source organism: uncultured Anaerolineae bacterium (assembly GCA_903822545.1). GTDB lineage: Bacteria > Chloroflexota > Anaerolineae > Anaerolineales > Villigracilaceae > CAIJPN01. Next base: position 2,635 of record CAIJPN010000220.1, read on the forward strand.
GCCCGCCCCAATAGGCCAGGACATCCTGCGCTGCCGGGTGAATGGCTTTTTCAGCCAGGATTCGCTCCAGACGGGCAGGCTCAACCTTCAGTTTTAGATCACCTGCCCGGAGTTGGGTGACAAGCTGACGGGTGCGCTCCCCCACTGCCTGGCGGTAGCCGCGCAAGGCGGCGACATCTACCTGATGGTTGAGCACGGCCAGGGCAGCGGCATCCACCAGGTTGCCAGTATCGCGCAGCGGGATGTTCACCTGCCTGAGCCAGCTTTCGTTGAGCACCTGCGTGCCACCCGCCAGGAGGATGTTCATGGTTACATCTTCGATGCGGGCCAGGTGCCAGATGCACCAGGCGATGGAATGTTCCTCGCTGCGCGGGATGCGCCGCCAGCCGGGATCGCTCAAATCATCCAGGATTTCGTCTTCGTACGACCATTCAGCGCCCGGCGAAATGTGGCGCGAGTGCAGCGCGGCGTGCTGTTGCAGGAAGAGCGCCAAAGCCTGCTCATGCTGTTCGGGTTTGGATAGCAGCTGGCGCAGCTCGGCCTGGCGGTCGTTCCAGAGTTTGCGGTGGGGTTCCATGAGGGCGGTGTTTTGGTATTTATACTTTGTGTGACTTCGCTCAAGACAGCTGCGCCATTCCCACCAGGGTGCGGAAGGCCATGTAAGCGGCGACCATATCGGGTGCGGTGATTTGCACGCGATTGCCTTCGCGCTGGGTTCCGGGCATACGCGCCGCGCGGTCGGCCATGTCGGATGTCATAAAATCAACTGTGACCAGGATGGGGGTTTCCAGCACAAACGGCTCGGGCACCGATCCGCGCTTGAGCTTTTGGGTGGCCCGGCGGGCGGCATCCTGGATCAGTTTGGCCGAAACCTGCGGTGGCAGGCATTCGGCAGAGTGCCTGCCGGTGGCATTTTTAACGATGGCGGTTTCCATATTGCCCAGCAGTTCAACGGTTTGGAGGCAGGCGGTCTGGTCACCTGTGACCATGATGACCGGCACGCCGAAATATCCGGCCAGCGCGCCGTTCAGGCCAAATTCCCCCACCTGGATGTCATTCAACCAGACATCGGCGACGGTTTTGCTCGACCAGGTGTGGTCGCAAATGGCATTCTGTGAACCCTGCCGGGCATGATAGCCCACAAACATGACGCCGTTGATGTTTTCATCGATGCCCTGCATCATCGAAAATGGGGCGGAAGTGCTGGAATTAAGCCGCGCGCGGGGATCCAGCTCTTCAATCAGGATATTCGTTCCGAACCAGTGACCATCGGCGACGATCACGTCTGTCGCCCCGCCTTCAAAGGCTCCCGCTATAGCGGCATTGACATCCTGTGTCATTAGTTTGCGGAAACGGGGATATTCGTAATGCCCCGGTGTGACCTGCTCCCAGGATACAACCCCGGTGACACCTTCCATGTCGGTTGCGATCAAGATTTTCATAAATTCCTCCTTGAAAAATAGCGCGAGATGTTATCTCGCGCTACAAGTTTACTGTGTCCACTTCCCAGCCAGTTTTGCCACCAGCGGGAAGTGGTAGTTGTCACCCTTCAAGATGCGGTAAGCGGCCCACTGCGCCAAGATCTGGTAGGCCGGGCCAACCAGCAGCAGGATTGCCATGATGCACAGCATGGAAAAGGCGAATCCGATCAGTACCGGGGTGGGAAGCTGTTCCACCTGGCCGCCGCTGCTGGCAAGAATACCCATAAAAACGAAAAAATAGAGAAACATAAAGCCAAAATAGCCCAATGTGCCGATGCCCTGGTAGATCAGGGCCTGGATGGATTGGAATTTCAGGAAGGGAGAGCGCCGTTTGTCTAGCAGCAGGGCAACGAGTGGTGCGAGCATCCCCCAGATCATGATGATGATGGCAAAATGGCCCATTGCCGCCACCCAGTGTTCGGAGTGTTCGTCGTTGAGCATTTTTTCGGGGTCAGAGAAGTCGTAGTCCAGGTATTTTGCCAGGCGCGGGCCGAGTATCGGGTAGCGAAAGTCTTTTCCCAGCAGGCAGGCGACAGCGGCGATGATGGGCAGCAGGAAGTATATGAAAAATAGCCCGAGCAATGCCAGGGAGAAAACAGCCATCCCAATCCCCAAGATTGCGCCAATTTTGGAGTTTTCTGGGCTGTTGGTTGAAATCACCATCACAGGAAGCAGCAAAATGATGATTGCCAGGAGGTAAACCAGCATCCAGATGGTGAAGCCAAGCGTCTGGTAGCCCAGCGATTGCAGCGCGTGGTAGGCCACATAGGGCGATTTTTCGCGGTTTTCGTGCCAGAATGCCACGGGCAGCGGCAGGCCGAGACCCATTGCCAGGGCAGAGATATGGCCGATGGCGGCGAGGATGCGTGCTTGGGTTGGGGGCGTGGCGGTTTCGGGCATAGTGTCATCAACTTTTAGAGTCTGCAAGTTTGCTTGCGGGGTTTGACTCCAAATCTAGCGGGCCAATGCTGGCCGGGCGCTGCGCCAGGCTTCGTTTTTGGTAGCCTGTTCGTAGGCGTGACCGGCGCGGAAGAGCAGGTCTTCGCGGAAATCCCCGGCAAAGAAGTGGATGCCAATCGGCAGGTTTTCACCGTCAAACCCGGCGGGGATGGAGATGCCCGGAACCCCGGCATGGTTGCCGGTGACGAGCAGTTGGTCGGCATACTGCATCAGCACCGAGTCGCCGTAGACGCCGCCGATCTTGAAGGCCGGGCCGGGCGTGGAGGGTGTGAGCAGTGTATCGACTTTGGCAAAGGCTTCGTCAAAGTCGCGCCGGATGAGCGAGCGGATTTTGAGGGCGCGGTTGTAATATTGCTCGCTGTACTGCGCCGCCGAAACGTACATGCCCATCAACACGCGCAGTTTGGGCTGCAGGCCAAAGCCCTGGGCGCGGCTCTTGCGGTACATGCTGCGCAGGTCTTCGGTCAGGTCGGGGGTGCGGTAGCCGTATTTGACGCCATCGTAACGGTGCAAGTTGGAGGCGGCCTCGACACGCGAGATGACGAAATAGGCGGGGATGCCAAATTTGGTGTGTGGCATGGGGATGTCTTCGACGATTTCTGCGCCCTGGGCGGCCAGTTTTTGGGCGGCGTCGTAGACGGCCTGTTTGATCTCGGCGGGCAGGGGTTGTTCTTCGAGCGCACCGGTGGCGGCGTCAAAGTAGGTGATGCGGAAATAATCGGGCGAGAGGCCGATTTTCAGGCCATGCACGCCTTTTTCTATCTCAGCGAGATAATCGGGCACGGGGACGGTGGCGGCGGTGGAGTCGTGCGGGTCAGCGCCAGCCATCACTTGCAGCGCCAGGGCGGAATCGCTGACTGTGCGAGTCAGCGGGCCGGGGCAATCGAGTGAGGAGCCGAAGGCGATCAGCCCGTAGCGTGAGACGCGCCCGTAGGTGGGTTTCAGCCCGACCACTCCGCAGTAGGCCGCTGGCAGGCGGATCGACCCGGCTGTGTCGGTTCCGAGCGAGATGGGGCCTTCAAACGCTGCTACAGCCGCCGCTGAGCCGCCAGAGGAGCCGCCCGGCACGCGGGAGGTGTCCCAGGGGTTGCGCGGGGCGGGCTGGAAGGCGGATGATTCGTTGGATGAGCCGTAGGTGAATTCGTCCAGGTTGACTTTGCCGAGGACGATGGCCCCGGCCTTTTGCCAGCGTTCGACTGCTGTGGCGGTATATGGGGCAACGAAATTTGCCAGGATTTTGCTGGCGGCGGTGGAGGGGGTTCCTTCCACGCACAGGATGTCTTTGATGGTGACGGGGACGCCCGCCAGCGGGCCGGGGTCTTCTCCAGCGGCGATTTTTGCATCGATAGCGGCAGCCTGCTCCAGGGCGGATTCTTTTGTCAGGGTGATGAAAGCGTGGATTTTATCGGGTTCCGCTGCCGGGTCGCCGCCAACGGTTCCTGGGATTCCATCCACTGTTTGAATATGATTAAGGTGTGCTTCAATGACTTCGCGGGCGGTGAGCTTTTTCTGGCGGATCGATTCGGCAATTTGCAGGGCGGTCAGTTCGAATAATTGCATAAGACCTCGAGGGGATCGGCGGGGATAAGAAGATAAGAAGATGAAAGGCAAACGGTTTTTTCTTTGTCCCCTTATCTCATCATCTCCGTTATTATTTCAGTTTTTGGTGTGGGATTTCGGGGACGATGATGTAGTTTTCGTCTACTTCGGGCGCGCCAGCCAGGAGTTTGGCCGGGTTGGGGTGTGAGTTGAGCGTGTCGCTGCGCAGGGCAGGTGTGGTGGCTGCGGTGTAGGGGACGCCGTGCGATGCGATGGGGGTATCGGGGTCGAGCGGGGTGGACTCGAGTTCGTGGATGGCTTTGAGCTGGTTGTTGAGCTGTTTGCGCAGGTATTCGGCTTCGGTTTCGCTCAGTTCGAGTGCGGCCAGTTCGACCAGGTGGTTGAATAGTTCACGGGTGATTTCTTCACTCATCTTTTTTCTCTTCGGGCAGGGTGGGGGATTTGAATAGCATGAAGTTGGTCATCAGGCCGGGCGGCGGGCCTTCTTTTTTGAACATGTCGGTGTGCAGGCCGCATTCGGTTTTGTCTTTGCCGGCCCAACGCCCGGCTCGCTCGCTCTCACCGGCCAGGATGGCGCGGGTGCAGGGTTTGCAGCCGATGCTGCGGTAGCCCCTGTCGAAAAGCGGGTGCGAAGGCAGGTTGTATTCTTTCATGTATGACTGAACGTCCTGGCGGCTCCAGTTCAGCAGCGGGTTGATCTTGACCAGGCCGTTGGGTTCCAATTCAAGGATGGAGGCGTGGGCGCGATTTTCGGTCTGGTCGCGGCGGATGCCGCTGATCCAGGCGCTGACGCTTTTCATCGCTTTTTGCATCGGCTGGACTTTGCGCAGGTAGCAGCACAGGTCTGGGTCGCTTTTGTAGAGTTCTTTGCCAAAACGGCGCAGGAAGTTGCTCCACATGCCATCGACATAAAGGTTCTGGACGCGCAGGTTGAGTTCGCGCTGGAGTTGTTCGCGGAACATGAGCGTTTCCCAGAAGTGGTAGCCTGTATCGAGGAAGAAAATCAGTATTTCGGGGTCGATGCGCGATACCATGTGCAGGAGCGGGACGCTCTGGGTCTGGAAGGATGAACTGACCGCCAGGTTGGGGGAATAGGTTTCGATGGCCCACTGAATGATTTCCTGTGGGGTTTTGGTCTCAAATTCGAGAGAGAGGGCGGCCAGTTCTTCTGCTGTGAATGCCATAGTCTACTGTTAATTGATTATATCTTGTCTTAAACCAATCCATTCGAGATTTGCGCGGCTGCGTAAAGCAAATCTATAGATTTGCTTTACTGGTCAGCGTTCTGCCAGACCCCACAGGTTGAGCCCAAACTCGAAGTAGCCGAAGCGTACTTTAGTCATGGAGAAACCAGCTGCGCCGAAGTACCACCCCAGCAGCGGCAGGGAATAGGCGTAAACATGTTCGTGGATCTCTTCTTTGCTGACCAGCCCTATGTGTGCCATTGTGTGGAGAAGACCATCAGACCAGGAAGCGGGGGTGGTCAGGATGAGTATCCCGCCAGGGCGCAGGACACGATAAATATCGCGGAAAAGCAGCACCAGGCTGTCGGGGTTGAGATGTTCGGTGACGGCCAGCATGGTGACAACGTTGAAAAATTTGTCTTCGAATGGCAGGGCTGGCGCGGCGTTTAAATCCAGGGTATGCCAGTGGATGTCTCCCTGGGTTTTGGGTGCGACCTGGTCAACGGCGAATTTTTCGGCGAAATAGGTGTGCGAGAGAAAATAGGGATAGGAGCCACAGCCAATGTCGAGAATGCGGCCTGAGCGTAGGTCGCTGCGGATCAGGCTGTTGGCACGGCGGGCACGCAGGTGGGCCAGGGTTGGCTCAAGCAGGCCTTTTCCACGAGTCGGTTTGATGTCACTCATAAATACTCCAAGAAAAAACGGGATGGCGGGATTATATACTGATATGGATGGCGCGAAAACACAATTTGTGAACTCTGTAACAGCAATCTATTACCCACATTTTCGAGTGAGTAGGGAAAGCGGTTAGACTTGTGAGCATCCTAAAGAAACCAAGCGAGAAGAGAGAGATGGCAGAGAAACCGCAAACCGCAGAAAACTCGTGGGCCGTTGAAGAATTTGGAC
>CAIJPN010000221.1 GCA_903822545.1 uncultured Anaerolineae bacterium
AAACATCCCGGTGGTGAACCTGCCCGAGGGCGGCGAACGCTCCACCCTGAACAGCATCCTGCAAAAGCTGCAAGCCCAACCCTTCGACATCCTGTACCTGGTCTGCCACGGCTATGTTGCCAACGGCCAGCCGGTGCTGTGCATGGAAAATGAAGAAGGCAAACTGGATCGCGTGGCCGGGGTGGATTTTGTGGCCCGCATCCGCGAACTGCAAAACCGCCCGCGCCTGGTGGTGCTGATCTCGTGCCAGAGCGCCGGGAAAGGCACCGGCGACGCCCTGACCGCCATCGGCCCCAGGCTGGCCGAAGCCGGGGTTCCGGCAGTGCTGGCCATGCAGGACAATCTCTCGATGGCCACCGCCGAAGACTTCCTGCCGGAGTTCTTCGCCGCGCTGCAAAAAGACGGCCAGATCGACCGCGCGCTCTCGGTGGGGCGCGGTTTTGTGCGCAAAAACCCGGATTACTGGATCCCGGTGCTGTTCATGCGCCTGAAAAGCGGACGCCTGTGGTACACCCCCGGCTTCGGCGATGTGCGCAAAGGCGCGGAAAAACTCCCGGCGCTGGTGCGCAACGTCAAGCGCGGAAGATGCACCCCCATCGTCGGGCCGGGACTCTCCGAGATGGTGCTCGGCTCCCAGCGCGAAATCGCCCAACAGTGGGCCGAGCAATATCGTTTCCCGATGGACATCCACGAAAAAGATTTGCTCCCGCAGGTGGCGCAGTATCTCACCATCAACCAGGATGCGCGTTTCCCGCTCGATGAACTCGAAGAATACCTGCGCGTCAGCCTGCAAGCCCGCCATAAAGACAGCCTGCCTGCCAACCTGCAAAGCAACCGCTCCAAGCTCGAAGATGTCATCAACGCCGCCGGGCAGCTGCGCCGCAGCGCCAACCCGCAAGACGGCTACAAAATCCTGGCGAACCTGCCGCTGCCGCTCTACATCACCGTCAACCAGGATACCCTGCTCGAAGATGCCCTGCGCGAAGTCGGGAAAACCCCGGTGACCCTGCTCTGCCCCTGGAATGAATATATTGAAGCCAAGCTGGAAGATTACACAGAAGAACCCACCGAACAAAACCCTCTGGTTTTCCACCTGTACGGGCGCTGGGACGAACCCGACTCGGTTGTGTTGACCGAAGACAACTACTTTGACTTCCTGATCGGCGTCACCAGCAACAAATCGCTCGTCCCCGAACAGGTGCGCCGCGCCCTGAGCGACTCCAGCCTGATGTTCCTGGGCTTCCAGGCCGAAAACTGGGATTTTCGCATCCTCTATCGCAGTCTGATCTCACAGCCGGGTGGCAGCCGCCGGGGCAACTACGCCCAGATCTCGGCCCAAATGGAGCCTGACGATGATCGGATCGTTGAACCGGCAGGTGCGCGCAAGTATCTCGAAGATTATTTCGGCAAAAGCGCCGCCATTGACCTGTTCTGGGGTAACGCCGAGGAGTTTTTGATCGAGTTGGATAATGTTTGGCGAGGTAGTTCCGGTTCTAGCACGGGAAAAGGCGGGAGGTAAACCATGAACACAAGACCCAATCCCTATGTCGGGCCGCGTTCCTTCCAGGCCGGAGAGCCGTTCTATGGCCGCGACCGCGAACTGCGTTCACTCTCTTCATTGCTGGTGGCCGAGCGCATCGTCTTGCTGCACTCGCCATCAGGAGCGGGCAAAAGCTCGCTCATCCAGGCCGGGCTGCTGCCCCGGCTGGTGAATGATGAATTCAACATCCTGCCATCTATCCGCGTCAACCAGGAAATCCCCCCCGAAGTGGCTCACGTTTCGGGGCTGAATCGCTACACATTGAGCGTACTGCTCTCCCTGGAAGAAGGACTTCCCGAAGCCGGACGTTTGCCATTGTCAAAACTGGCATCACTCACGCTGGATGCGTACCTGAGCCAACGCCCGCGCAGCGAGGGTGGCTACCCGTCTGATGTGCTGGTTTTTGACCAGTTCGAGGAAGTGCTGACCATCGCCGCGGCAGACCATGAGAGCAAACTGGTATTTTTTGAGCAGCTGGGGGAGGCCCTGCGCAACAAGCAGCGTTGGGCGTTGTTTGCTGTCCGCGAAGACTACCTTGGGGCACTGGCCCCGTACACGCGCCCGATCCCCGGGCGCTTCGCGGCCACCTTCCGGCTCGACCTGCTGGGAGTGGAAGGGGCCATGCAGGCCATCCAGCGCCCGGCAAAAACCAGGGGGGTGGAGTTTGTCACGCTTGCCGCGCAAAAACTGGTGGATGATCTGCGGCGCATCCAGGTGCAGCTGCCAGATGGCTCGCTGGAAGAGCAGTTGGGGCCATACGTTGAGCCGGTGCAGATGCAGGTGGTCTGTTTCCGCCTGTGGCAGGGGCTGGCTCAGGATGATGAAAAAATCGACGAAACCGACCTGGCCGGGGTGGGCGATGTCAACCAATCGCTGGCCGATTACTATGCTACCAGCGTGAAAAACGTGGCGGAAAAGAGCGGTGCTGGTGAGCGCAGCATCCGCGAGTGGTTTGACCGTAAACTGATCACCCCGGAGGGCATCCGCGGGCAGGCGCTGATGGGTGCCGAGAGCAGCGAGGGGCTGCCCAACGCCGTTGTTGCGCTGCTGGAAGATGCCCACATCATCCGCGGCGAGAAACGGGCTGGCAAAACCTGGTACGAACTCTCGCATGATCGCATGCTCAAGCCGGTGCGGGAAAACAACACCACCTGGTTTGTGCAAAACCTGAGCCTGTTCCAGCGCCAGGCTGTGCTGTGGAGCCAGCAGGGCCGATCCGATGGCTTGCTGCTGCGCGGCAAGGAGCTGTTGCAGGCTGAAAAGGAATCCCAAACCCTGCAAATGACGGCTGACGAAGTTGATTTCATCGCTGCCTGCCGCAAACTGCGCGAACGCGAACAGCGAGACCGCCGCCAGCGGCAGTTCATCCTGGCTGGCCTGGCGGCTTCCCTGGTGCTGCTGGTGGTGGCGGTCTTCTTCGGGTTCAGCGCCAATGCTGCCACCCGGCGTGCCGAGGCAGCCAATGCTGAGGCTCAGAGCCAGGCCGCAACTGCCCATGCCGCCAGCACCGAAGCTGTGAACCAGCGCAACCAGGCCGAAATCCAAAAAGCTACCGCCGTGGCAGCTCATGTCGAAGCGGAATCCCAAAAAGTCGCCGCAGAAAAACAAGCGCGCATCGCTTTGGCGCGGCAGTTGGCAGCGCAAGCACAGTCCATCATAGCCAATAGAAATTCAAAGCAGATGACCGCTATCCTGCTGGCGGTTCAATCCATAAACCTGATCCCATCCGGTGAAGCTGCCCAGGTTTTACTCAATAACAATTCCGCAGCGCAGTCAGTGGCCCGCATGACCCATGGTTATCGAGTGACATCTGTTGCATTCAGCCCCGCTATCCTACCGGGCGCAGGTGGGAAATACGTAGTTTCGGGAAGTCTGGATAGTACTGCGCGTGTCTGGGAAGCCATGACAGGCAAAGAAATCGCCCGCATCACCCATGATTTAGGGGTAACTTCTGTCGCCTTTAGCCCCGATGGGAGCTATGTGGTTTCGGGGAGCGCTGACAAAACCGCCCGCGTGTGGGAAACCATGACCGGCAAGGAAATTGCCCGCATGACCCATGATGGCACGGTAAATGTTGTCACCTTCAGCTCAGACGGGAATTATGTGGTTTCGGGAAGCGCTGATAAAACCGCCCGCGTGTGGGAAACCATGACCGGCAAGGAAATTGCCCGCATGACCCACGATGGCGCGGTGACGTCTGTCACCTTCAGCCCAGACGGGAATTATGCGGTCTCGGGAAGTGCTGACAAGACCGCCCGCGTGTGGGAAACCATGACCGGCAAAGAGATCGCCCGCATGACCCACGATGGTACGGTGAGCCTGGTCGCCTTCAGCCCGGATACCCTTTCGGGTACAGGCGGGGTATACGTGGTCTCTGGAAGCCTCGATGATACCGCGCGTGTTTGGGAAGCCATGACCGGCAAGGAAATCGCCCGCATGACCCATGACTCCGGGGTATACGCTGTCGCCTTCAGCCCAGATGGGAATTATGTAGCCTCGGGAAGTCGCGACAACACCGCACGGATTTGGGAAGCCATGACCGGCAAGGAAATCGCCCGCATGACCCATGATAATTGGGTGGAATCTATCTCCTTCAGCCCAGATGGAAAATATGTAGCTTTGGGATGTTACGACAAGACCGCTCGTGTGTGGGAGGTAAGCACAGGGCGAGAAATTGCGCGTATGACCCACGACGATACGTTTTTTCTCCCTGTAGATTTCAGTCCCGATGGGAAATATGTAGTTTCAGGAAATGCCGATAAGACCGTTCGCGTGTGGGAGGCAGGCACAGGCAACAAAATTACTCGCATAACCCATGATGGCGGGGTGAACTTTGTGGCTTTTAGCCCTGATACAGCTTCGGGTGCTGGTGGAAAATACGTGGCATCGGGAAGTCTGGATAAGACCGCCCGCATGTGGGATGCCAGCACAGGCAAGGAAATTACCCGCATCACCTATGATGGCGAGGTATCATCTGTTGTATTCAGCTCAGGTGGGAAGTATGCGGTTTCGGGAAGTCGGGACAAAACCGTCCGCGTGTGGGATGTGAACACAGGTACGGAAATTGCCCGTATGGTTCATGACGATAAGGTATACGCTGTCGCCTTCAGCCCTGACTTTCCTTCGGGCGCAGGTGGGAAATATGTAGTTTCGGTAAGTGCTGACCAGACCGCCCGGGTGTGGGAAGCGATGACAGGCAAAGAAATCGCCCGCATAACCCACGGCAGTTTAGTAAGGGCTGTTACCTTTAGTCCGAATGGGCAGTATATCGTCTCGGGGGGATGCGACAAACTTAATGCAAATGGGGGCTGTGCCCAAGGCAGCGCCCGCGTATGGGAAGCCATAACAGGCAAAGAAGTTGCTCGCATGACTCATGATGGCGTAGTGTACTCTGTTGCATTCAGCCCGGATGGGAAATATGTGGCCTCGGGAAGCTATGATCGCACCGCCCGTGTGTGGGAGGCATCGACAGGCAAAGAAGTTGCCCGCATGGTTCATGCTAATCTGGTAAACCCTGTTGTTTTCAGCCCGGATGGGCGGTATGTGGCCTCAGGAAGTTATGATAATACCGCCCGTGTGTGGGAGGCAATGACAGGCAAAGAAATCGCCCGCACGACTCATGATGACTGGGTGAGTTCTGTCGCTTTCAGCCCGGATGGGCAGTATGTAATATCGGGGAGTTATGATAACACAGCGCGCATCTGGGAAACAACGACCGGTAAAGAGGTTGCCCGCATAATCCACGATGGCGATGTGGTGTCTGTAGCCTTCAGCCCCGATGGAAGGTATGTGGTTTCGGGCGGCGCGGACAAGACTGTGCGTATCTGGGCATGGCAGGTGGAAAATTTAATCACCAATGCCTGCAACATTATGCCACGCAACCTGACCCGTACCGAATGGATGCAATACATCGGCGATGCCCTACCCTACCAAGCAGTGTGTCCCAACCTGCCAATTGAGCCGGAGCCAACGGCAACACCCGCACCGTAATAGAGTTAGGAACGAAACTGGGACTCATCTCACCATAATCTGAGAATTACGATGCGTTGGAGCATTTCTTCCGCCCAGCGTTCGTGATAGAACCAGGAAAGCATGATAACTTGCGGATAATCCTGCCGAATGAGCACCGGGAAAAGCATCGGCAGGGTCACTTTCCAGAAGCGCACCCAGGCCGAGGCGCCGTCCATTTGAGCGGCTTCGTAGAGGGCCGGGTCGATGCCTTTCAGTCCGGCGATGAAAATCATAATCTGGACGCCCGATCGCCAGAGCACAAAAACGATGCGGTTGACGAATAACAGGAAGGCGGGTGTGTTCGCGCCGAGGAAGATTCTCAGGAAGGTGTTGATTTGTTCGCCTTCGAAAAGGGTCAACTGGTTGCCCTGGATTTGGAACAGCCGCCCGACCACTTCTGCCGAGCCGATGACGACAGGCAGGAAGAAAATGGCGCAGAAAACGGCCTGTCCCGGCAGTTTTTGCTCGGAGAGAATGGCTACGGCCAGCGAGAAAAGCGGGATGACGGGCGCATCCACTGCCAGGTTGCGCAGGGTTTCCAGCAGCAGCGGGACAAACTGCGCGTCGCTGACGAAGGCTTCCACGTAGTTGGCAACGCCGATGAAGTTGGGGTTGTCGATGTTTTTGTTGAGGGCGGCATCGGTGAAGCTCCACAGGATGTTGCGGATGAGCGGGAAGAACAGGAATACGGCGATGCCGACCGTCCAAATGGAGATGAAGGCGTAACCGGAGAGGGCCTGGCGTTGGCGAAGGGTGAGGCGCATGAGGGATTCCACTAAGCTGCACTAATCAAGACGAATGGTGTTGGTGTGAAAAGAATTTCACCACGGAGAAAACTTTTTTGGATGTCATTAATCCTTCCACAGCCTTACTCAACGCCGGTAGGAAATGAAATACAGCGATAAACGGCGCAATGTAGTGATAACTACACGGCATTTTTTTATCGCTTTCGGCAAGCCAGCAATCGGCGTTCTATGAAGTTGTTGGTTGGAAGGGGATTGGTTGTTATTTAAACCAGAGACCGCATGGATGCTGATTACTCAATACCATGCGGTCTCCGGTTGCCATTTGTCGGGGCGCCGCGATTTGAACGCGGGACCTCACGGACCCGAACTATCCGCGCAAAATGTGCAACCGTAATGACGAAGGCTATCAAAATCCGCTATCCGGTGGATGTGCGGTTTGCTGTACCGCTGCTACCACGATAATCGCCCGGAAGGGATGATAAATTTGCCCGATTATACTACCTGGGTAGGGATGATAACAACAGGAAACTTCCCTGCCCCACTCACGATGCAGGGCTATCGTTTTTAGGGGCGCGTTCGTTGATCCAGCGGCGCATGAGCGGGACGGTGAAGTCGTAGCCGGTTGCGGCGGGGGTGATGACATCGTGGCGGGTGAGCACTTCAAGGGCCGGGCAGCCAGGGTCGGGGGTAAGGCCACAGGCGCGGAGCAGGTCACTTTCAGCCAGGGGAGTGTTCGATGCAGCGAGAGCACGCAGCAGGGCGGTCTGCCCGGCAGGGCCAGTTTGGGCTTGCGACCAAACCCCGGCGAAGTAGTATCCGCCTTGTTCGTAGAATTCTGCTTTTTCAACAATTTCATCCACATCGGCAGCGTTGAAACGCGGATCTCGCGGGGTTTGCCGCTCAAAGACGGACTGGTTGTACAGGCGCACAAGGGTGTGGCCGATCAACTGGGTCAGGTACGGCTGGCCGCGCACATGGGCGTAAACGCGGTCGATGGCATCGCGGGTGAAGTCGAGCGGGAAGTCATCATGCGGGTTGGCGAGCAGGTTGGCGGTGGATTCCCACGAAAGGAAACTGATGCGCACGGGGGTGACGCTGGAGAAAAGCGGGTTCCAGTAGTCGGCGGTCATTTCTTCGATGGTGTGCAGCCCGGCCAGGGCCAGCACGAACCAGGTTTCGCTGTGGATGACGCCGCGCAGGTAAGCCAGCAGTTCGGCATCCACTTTGCCTTTTTGGATGGCGTCTTCGATGAGTTCAAACTCATCGATAGTCAGGATGAGCCGCTGGCCGCCGAGCCGGGCGCGAGCAGCCGACAGGAAACGATCAAAGCTGATGTAGGGCGCGCGCTCAAAGGCGTCGAAATCGGGTTCGGGCAGGGAAATGCCGTGCAAAGCAAGCGATTCCTGCATTTTGGAGGCGAAAATGCCGAGCAGTTCGCCGGTGCTGCCCAGCCGCCCGGCGCGCTGCATGGTGAACTGGGCCACGATGGTTTGCAGGCCGAAACGGCGCTCGCCGAGATTCTGCAAGATGGATGATTTGCCCATGCGCCGGTGGCCGAACAAAACCACAGACGGCACCACCTGACCACTGGATTGGCCCCACAACTCTTCCAGGCGGCGGAAAATCTCTTCGCGCCCAACAAAAACCGCCCCGGAAACCGGGTTGCCGACCACAAAGGGATTCTCGACCGGTTTGGTGATGGCAACCTGCCCGGCCTTGCCGGCTTCACGCGCCAGGATGTCGCGCCATTTTGCAGCAATTTCGCGCACGATGGGGCGCTCCAGTTCGGGGCAGGTCTGGTCGAGATCGTCGAGCAGTTCGGTCAGGGCGGCCACGGCACGCCCCAGGGCGGCGTTGCGGTTGAGTTTGGAGATGCTGGCGGAGGCCACACCGGCTTCACGCGCCACGTCATGCAAGCGGCGCAGGGTGGCGATAGCCTGCGGGCGCAGGGGTTCTTCGGCCAGGTGGTTCAGCCAGACAGTTTCGGTTTCCCAGACCAGGATGGAGGCCAGGGTTTCTACGTTACGGCCTAAATCGAGTGCGCGGGTGGATTGGTAGAGCGTTTCGCCGTGCGGGATGTGGCGGTTTTTGGCAAACGCATCCATTGCGGTTGCTGCATCTTCTTCATGCAGCAGCCAATAGCCAGCACAGGCCGCTCTTGGCGGAATATCATCGCGCAACGAAACCTGCCAACGCTGTTTAATTTTATCTTTCTTTTTTTTCGGCAAAAAGAAAATACCATCTACTGCCCTGTTCCACATTGACACACTGAGCCGGGCTGAGCCGAAACGAATAAGGTTCCAATCATAGCATCCATCCGATAGATAATTCACCTGCCGGTAAACCTGAACATCTGGCTGCAAGGCCAGCCAGTTATTAACAGCCTGGATAACCGGAATAAATTGCATGGAATAACGCAAGATTTCGTTCGCATTAGCAATCCCAGTGAGAGGGTCAGCTTGTAATCCAGCCAGTAGCCAGGTATGTAATCCTGGCAGAGGTACCGACGTGGAACGACTGAGGATTGGGTAGATTTTTGATGACTTACACCCCATACGCAAACTTGGCTCAAGCATTAACAGGAAATCGATTATCCGCATATTCACTATGCCTGACGCCACACCGAACGCCACTCCTGACGCCACACCGAACGCCACTCCTGACGCCACACCGAACGCCACTCCTGACGTCACACCGAACGCCACTCCTGACGTCACACCGTATATCGCACTTATTGGCGCAGTGTACGCCACACCTCCAGACACACCTAAACCCACACCTCCAAGTATGCCTGAAACCACACCAATTACCGCTCCAAGCACCACGATAGGCGCGATATCTACTGCCACGCCATCCTTTGCACCTCCCAATCCACTTATCATCATACCTTCTGCTACACCGAATACTACGCCAACTACCCCACCTACCATCACACCTATTATTAGGCCTAGTACTATACTTATCGCCATAAATGATTGTAGTTGTGACATTATGTCTAACATCAGTTGTGACATCATGATTGATTTCCCCAACGATACAGCATATTCCGTCAGACCTCCTATCACACCTATCAAAACTATCGTAACACCGAACACCATAGCTGATGTCATGCTAGTCACCCCATGCACCACACCTCGTTGTACGCTTGTCATCACAATCACTAACACACCGGGCATTACACCGTACACCACAAAATACCATTCAACTGAAAAACCCACTCGTTGCGTTGCCCAGCTAATAACTGATGGTTCGCTCAAATTTATGTTGGATTTGCAGAATCGAGGGATAGATTGTTGTAAATGCTGTCTGGCAGGTCAAGCAGGTTGAGAATTTTCTGCTGTAACGTGGATAGTGGCGAAATAATGCGGTAAGTTTGGT
>CAIJPN010000222.1 GCA_903822545.1 uncultured Anaerolineae bacterium
CTGTCCAAATTCTTCAACGGCCCACGAGTTTTCTGCGGTTTGCGGTTTCTCTGCCATCTCTCTCTTCTCGCTTGGTTTCTTTAGGATGCTCACAAGTCTAACCGCTTTCCCTACTCACTCGAAAATGTGGGTAATAGATTGTTCACGAAGGATTTCCATGGCGCGATGAAATGCGTATTTTTACATGGAATGGAGGAACTTACTCTAATTTGCCAAGCGAATATTCATTGCCAGAATATCGTTTTCAGGCAATCCAAGATGGGGACAGATTAACACTTCAAAAAAAATATGGTCAGGCTATGGCTTTCTATCAAAATGCAATTTTTGATGATAAATTAAATTGGTGGTCAAAAGAAATGCATCTATATCATGTGGGTATTTCAAGGGCTCACGCTGAAAATTTACCAACTCCTACCCCTCCCGCCCCCGACCCTACCGAATACCCTCGCCTGGCCGCCTACGCCTACTACCGCATGGTCATCCTGCACACCTACCTCGGCGAGATGGATGCGGCGCAGGTCAAATATGCCACCCTGCAAGAGAAATTCCCGGCGGGCAGTCCCGGCCACCCCTACGTGGAGCTGGCCTCCGCGTTTTGGGATGTGTACCAGTCCAGCGGCAGGATGTATGATGCCTGCGGCGCGGCCATCCAGTATGCCGCCGAACACCCCGAGATTTTGACTCCGCTTGGCAGCGATTATCACGGCGCGCAGAGCCACATCTACGTCCCGGCGGACGTATGTCCGTTTCGGTGAATAAAATGGCCCGCCTGAAAAGTCAGACGGGCCCATGTTTGTGTGTTTGCAAGGTTTACACCGAAACCGAGTTGACATCGGTGATGTATTGCCACCAGTTGTTGGCAATGCCATTGGTGGTTCCGGCAATTTTGGGGAGGTGTTTCAGCCACCAAAGGTGATGCGCGCGCATGTCGCCGCTGCCCCATTCAATACAGTTGACCTGCCGGGTGATCCCCTGGAAGTTGGGGTAATTTTTCCAGTCGTCGCAATGACTGGCGACCATGCGCTGGTTGGCCCAGTCATAATCGCTATTGCTGTTGGGAGCGTAGTGGATGTTGCCCAGTTCAGCGTGCCCGGGGAAAGCTTTGTCATAGCGGGTGAATTTTTTCCACATGTTGGCATTGGATGGCATACGGGAATAAACTTTTTCCATGATGGATTCGGCCCGGTGTCCGAAGGCTTCCAGCATTTCGCCAACGCCGCGCTCAAGCGAGAATCCCATGATGATGAATCGTCGCGGGCAGTTGGCGGTGCCTTTGAGCGGTTCGGAGTTGCACCAGAAGGCACCCAACCCGCCCATGGTGGATTCATAAAAGCCGGCGTGGGGAAAACCAAAGGCCCAGACTTCGTCGATTTCGTTGGTGGCCACCCGCTGGAGGATGTTGAATTTTTGCAGCAGGGGAGCGTAATCAATTGTATCGGGAGAATGAACCGGGGCGGTGCCGTGATAAGCATCCAGGTAGGATTGGGCGGTGTAGCGGAATCCATCAACTTTGGTGGGGAATTCATCCAGTTCCACCCGCTGGATGATCTGGTAACGCGCCAGGCCGCCGCTGGCATCGAGAATATCAGCGATGAAGGTGGCGCTCAGTTCTTCAACACTGTACCAGTTTTGTTTTTTGCTCAGTTTCAGGCCGGTGGACGGGTCAACGACAGGATCGTAAATGAGCAGCATAACCCGCCGGGTAACGACCACTGCTGGTTCGGTGGTCGTGTTGGGCGGCAGGGGCGGGGTGGTGGGTGCTGGCGGGGTGGCAGGTTTGCTGCCGCCGAATAGCGAGGCCAGCAGGTTTAGCAGTGCTTGGATCAGGTTTCCAGATGATTTGCCCATGTTTTTTCTCCTGCGCAATCAGGGAGTGTTGACTGCGAAATATAAGTTTCCGCCCACAAAGACGAAGACGACTTTGTTGAGGCTGAAAGTCATGGCTGTGATGGGTTCGCGGTCGGGGAAGGGGTTCGCTTTGCCTGCCTGGGCGCGGATCTGGCTTTGCAGTTCGAGGGCGCGGGCAGAAAAGCGGAAAATCGACTGGGTGTAAGGCTCCAGCAGGGTTACGGCGGGGTCTGGAGCCGGGGTGAAAACCACCTGAGTGAAGACACCATCGGCGAGCTTTTGGCCGCTCTCGAAGCCGGGGCGTGTGTCGATGAAGGTGGCCGGTTCGACGCAGCGTGTGGGCGAGGTGGAGATGCGGCTGAGGGTGCAGGTGGTGAGATGCCCGTCAGCATGCAGCAGGTACAGGTCGTCACCGTTGACGGCCATGGAGAGCACATCGCCCATCGGTGGAATCTGCTCTTCAAAAAAAAGCAGCGGCTTGTCGGGGAAGGTCATATCAGGCTGGCTGAAGTAGACCCACACTGCGTTTTTGGATGGGTCGAGCACATACAAGTTGTTCGCGTCATACGAGACGGCGGTAACGCGCCCCCAGCCGAAATCGGGCATTTGCAGCGCAGCCGAACGGGGTTTTTCGCCAGGCTGGCAGTAAAGCAGGTTACCAATGCTGTCAATACCGAGCAGGGTAGCCCCGCTGGGATTGGAACGTGATAGGGCCACAATATCCACCAGTTGGCCGACCATGATGCCATCATAAACACCTGGTTTGCAGTCAAAATCTTGCAATTCGTAGGCCAGGCCATTCAGGGTGCCGCGCATCACGCTGCCATCGATGTTGTTGAGCATATAAATATCGGTATCCGATGCGGCCATTTCGGTGACGCGCAGGCTTTTGCTTAGTTGGGATGTGAAGGCCGGCTGGAAGTTCAGGCGCAGGACGCGGTCGAGCACGTCCAGGCGGTGCTGGGCATCCTGGCGCAGGCGGGTAGAATCTGCGGTGATGCGGTAATCTTCGGCTTTATCCAGCCAGTCAAGCGTAGCCTGCCATTTGACGCGCAGTTCGGTGGGATTTTGAACGCCAATTGTCTCCAGCCCGGCGTTGACGGCATGCTGGTAGTACATTTCGTATTGGGCCGCTTGCCCAAATTCGAAATAAACCGTTGAAGCGGCCATCACCACCAGGATCGGGATGAGTAGGGCGATAAACAGCGGCCAGGAGGCGCGGCGCGAGGCCGGGCCTTCATCATCGGGCAACATACGCGGGATGAACTGGCTGAACCCCTGTCCCAGTTTTTGGAAAGCTTCACGGCTGGAATGAATGCCCCTGGCGGCCAGCCGGGCCGTTCCACGCCCAATTTTTTGCGCGGTTTCGTTGCGCGGGGCGGCGATCAGTTGTTTGGGTTCGGGGGAATATTCTTCAGGTGGAACCTGGCGGCGCACCACGCGCGGGATTTTAAGCACTTCTGGTTCAGCGGGAGTATCTTCCAGGGCAGGTTCGGGTAATTCGGGGGGTTCAAAGCTGACTGGTTTTTCAGCCACTAGCGGTGCAGGCGCAACCTCCACAGCCTTTTCTGCTACAACAGTTGCTTTGGGAGTTTCGGCAACGGTCTCTGCCGGGGCGGTTCCGCCCTGCCGCATCAGCGTGACCTGTCCGCTGCCCTCCGAGAGATAAAGCAGCGCCGCGCTGACATTGGTCTGGGTGGCGGCCATCAGGCGACGGCGTAACACATCGGCGCTGACCGGGCTTTGCTCATCCATCAGCGCCTTTTCCCAGTTAGGAGGCAGCGCCGCACACATTAACATGCGGTCGCTGGCACCCAGTTCGGTCTGGGCAAAATACATTTTGGCAGTCTGGCTCAGGCCCAGGCCCTTGCCTGCCAGTGGGGCATCATAAAAATGCTTGATCCCACCCCCGGCGGCCATCCAAAAAACATGTGTGGGGCCCGATTGGGCAAAATAGAGCGAACTACCGCGCAAAACCCCCAGTACCAGCGCGCCCATAATGAATTGTCCCTGACCGGTGGTGCGCATATTTTTCTCGGCCAGGCTCGCATTCAGCCATTCCACCGATGCCTTTATGGCGAACGTCACCGAGCCGGGCGTTTCGTAATAACGCGAGGCCAGGTCGGCAGTGATCTGGGCATAATCAGCGGTGGAGTAAGCCACATTCCCGGCCAGAGTCAGGTACACCAGCAGGCGATCCTGCTCACGCCCGCGCGCAGCCTTTTTAGGCGGCGATTGCCCCAGCAACCCCGGCAAAATCGGCCATTCCTGGCCGTTGATACGGTAGAGACTGTAGATTGAAAGGTCGAATGTGTTCATATAGGCCTTTAACATTATACTGGTAAAATCGCCACAAGAGAAAACACTAAAATGGAATTCCAACTACACACCACCTTTAACATTTCCCCCGACGAATGGAATGCCCTCGTTCCGCAAGGTGTCACCCATGCGCCCTTCTTGCGCTACGAATACCTGCAAACCTGGTGGCAAACGCGCGGCGGCGGCGAATGGCCGCAAGATGCCCAACTGTGCATCGTCAGTGCCCGCCAGGATGGGCAACTGATCGGCATTGCCCCACTGTTTTTCGCCCAAAACCGTACTTCGCAGCCCGCGCTGCTGCTTTTGGGCAGCATTGAAATTTCGGATTACCTGGATTTGATCGTCCGCCCCGAGCATCTCCAGGCCTTTATCAGTGGACTGCTCGACTGGCTGGAACAAACCCGCCCTGTCGCCTGGGAGGCGCTCGACTGGTACAACCTGCCCGAAAACTCTCCTACATTAAAAACCCTGCAAGCCGAAACCATCAAACGCGGCTGGGGCTACGCTGAAAGCATCTACCAGCCCACCCCCAGCATCCCCCTGCCCGGGGATTGGGAGACCTACCTGGCCAGTATCGACAAAAAACAACGCCACGAAATCCGCCGCAAAATGCGCCGCGCCGAAGAAAGCGGGCGCCAGGTGCGCTGGTATATCGTCGAGGCTGAATCCAGCCTCGATTCCGAGCTGGAGGCCTTCTTACAACTCATGGCACAAGACCCAGAAAAAGCCGCCTTCCTTACAGATGTGATGCGCTCGCAGATGCGCCAATCGGTGCATGCCGCCTTCCAAGCTGGCTGGCTGCAACTGGCTTTTATGGAAGTGGACGGTGAAAAAGCCTGTGGCTATCTGAACTTTGACTACGATGGCAAAATCTGGATTTACAACTCCGGGCTAGACCGGCGCTTCATGGAACTCAGCCCCGGCTGGGTACTGCTCGGCTACCTGCTGAAATGGGCCAACGAGCACAAACACACCGAATTCGACTTCATGCGCGGCGACGAAGATTACAAATATAAATTTGGAGGCCTGAACCGGCACGTGATGCGGGTAACGGTAACCAAATAGCCTTATTTTGCGTTGCGCAAGAAAGCGACCAGGTAATCCCAGACCTTGCCAACCGAGGGAATGTGCAGGCGTTCGGTGGGAGAGTGCGGGTTTTCGATGGTCGCGCCGAGTGAGATCATATCCAGGTCACCATAAATTGCGCCGATGGTTCCGCATTCCAGTCCGGCGTGGATCATTTGTACTTTGGGGGCTACTCCAAACAGGCCCTGGTAAGTTTCCACACTGCGTTTAAGCAAGGGTGATCTGGTATCCGGTTCCCAGCCGGGATAGGCCGGGGTGTTGGTCGATTCTGCCCCGGCCAGCAGGCCGATAGCAACGATGCGAGCGGTCAGTTCTTCCATGCGGCTCATGACGGTGCTGCGCTGGCTGGTGGTGATATGTAAGGCATCATCCACGATCTCGATTTTTGCCAGGTTGTTGGATGTTTCAACGAATCCTTCCACGCTGGCAGACATTTCGGCTACGCCGTGTGGGATGGCGGTGAGCAAGTGGATGACTTTGGCCGTATCGGATAAGGTGGCTGCCCGACCCGGGGCAACGGGGGAGAGCCTCAGGGCGATGCCGCTCTCGCTGGCGGAATATTCAGCGTTGAGGGTTTTTTCCAGTTCCCGCATGGCATTTTCGATGGCAGGAATCCCATCTTTGGCGCACAAGAAGCTGGCTGCGGCTTCGCGCGCAATGGCATTATGGGCCGTTCCGCCGTGGATGTGCATGAGGGCGATGGGGCTGGCACGCTGGATGCGGGCCAGGGCGCGCCCGAGCAGTTTGTTGGCGCTGGCATAATGCTTGTGAATATCCACGCCAGAGTGGCCGCCGCGCAGGCCGCTGACGCGCAGGTGCAGGGCTGCGCCCAGGCCCGCAGCCTGCCAGGTGAGCGGCAGGTAGATTTCGGCTTTTTGGCCGCCCGCACAGCCAATGATAAAGGTGCCTTCATCTTCAGAATCGAGGTTGAGCAGGGTTTTGCCACTGAAAAATCCCGGCTTGAGCAGGCCCGCGCCGCCCAGGCCGACTTCTTCTTCCACGGTGAAGAGCAATTCGAGCGGCGGATGGGCTACAGATGGGTCTTCGATCAAGGCCAGGCCGATGGCAATGGCGATGCCATTATCGGCGCCCAGGGTTGTGCGGTCGGCATACAGCCACTCGCCTTCGGTGATGAAGCGGATCGAATCCCTGGTGAAATCGTGGGTAGAATCGGGGGTTTTCTCGCAAACCATATCCATGTGGCCTTGCAAGACGATGGCCGGGGCGTTTTCGTAGCCCGCGGTGCCAGGGGCGCGGATCAGCAGGTTGCCAGCTTGATCGACTTGCGATGGGCAGCCATGTTTTGCAGCCCAGTCTTGCAGCCAGCGGGTGATGGCGGCTTCGTTGCCGCTGCCACGCGGGATGGCGGAGAGTTGTTCGAAGATGTTAAGTATGGTTTGGGTAGGAGTCATTGGCAGGGTTCCTCTATGAACGAATCATATCTTGTGGCAAGGTTTGAGTCTAGGGGAAAACACCAGGCAAAGCGGCGGTTCCTGCCCACTCTTTTGGCCGGATTGATCCAGGGGTGACAAATCTCTTTACAAATCATGACACCTATCATATTCATAATTCCCAATACCGCGTACAATATATTCATGAATACGAATATAAACATCGTCCCACTCTCTGAAAAAATCGCCGATACCTTACAAGTAATCAGCCCATCCCCCCGGCTCGCTATCCTGATTGCCATTGGACGCAAAGAAGCCTGTGTGTGTCACCTCGAATCCATTTTGGGCTGGCGGCAGGCCTATATTTCACAGCACCTGATGGCACTGCGCAAAGCTGAAATCTTGCAAGACCGGCGAGCCGGGCGTTATGTCTATTATCGCGTAAAAGATGAAGCTATCCTATCCCTGGTTCGGGATGCCGCTGCCCTGAGCGGCCTCGACCCTCAGAACGTGGATCTGTGCGCCAACCCGGATCCGGGTCCTGCTTGCGAATGCCCGCACTGTACCCCAGAAACGATCCTGCTCACCCTGCCAGATATCCAAAAATAAACTATGGACACCCCTGCTGCTGTTTCCCAACCAGTGCAACTTGATTCCCAGGGCCATGTGATCCTGCCTGCCGATGTTGCAAAAGATTACGCACTTGCAGCGGGCGGTGAACTCACACTGCGGGTCACCCCCGAAGGGATCCTGATCAAACCATCCCTTACCCAACTGCGCAAAATCTACATCGAGCCAACCAGCCGCTGCAACCTGGCCTGCCGCACCTGCATCCGCAATATTTGGGATGAACCTTTGGGCAGCATGTCACCCACCACCTTCCAACATATTTTGGAAGCCCTGACCGGGCTGAACCCCAAACCGATCATCTTTTTCGGCGGGTTTGGCGAGCCACTGGCCCACCCTGACCTTCCGGGGATGATCCAAAAAGTGGCGCCACTTGCGTCAAAAGTGGAAATGATCACCAACGGCATCTTGCTGAATGAAAAAACTTCCACCCAACTGATTGAAGCCGGGTTGAACACGCTGTGGATCTCGCTGGATGGCGCATCATCCGAAAGCTACGCCGATGTTCGCCTGAGCGAGTCGCTGCCGGCTATACTCAAAAATATCTCGCGCTACCGTGAACTCTACCGCCAACTGCACGGCGGCGATGCCGATATTGGCGCAGCATTTGTAGCCATGAAACGCAACATTGACGAATTGCCCAAACTGCTGGCCCTGAGCTCGCGAATTGGCATCACACGCTACATCATCACCAATGTTTTGCCCTACACCCCTGAAATGTGTGCTGAAGTTCTTTACAACCGTTCGATCGAAAGGATCAACTGGCAGGCCTCTCCCTGGCATCCGGCCATTAACATGACCGAAATTGACCTGAACGCGGTTACGCGCGAGGCCCTGCTCCAGGCCTGGTCAACCCGCCCGGGGGGCTGGTTCAAAAAACAAAACACCTGCCCATTTATCGAGCAGCGCTCCACCACCATTGGATGGGATGGCAGCGTCAGCCCCTGCCTGGCATTGCTCCATTCGCACGAGAGCTACTTGTTTGATCTCAAACGCTCCGTTCAAAAATACCTGGCAGGGAATATTAACGAAACCCCGCTTACTACCATCTGGAAATCAGATGAATACACAGCTTTTCGCAACAAGGTCGAACAGTTTGATTTTTCCCCATGCACATATTGCGCCAGCTGCGAAATGGCCCAGGGCAACCAGGAAGATTGCTTCGGCAATACTTTCCCCACTTGTGGGGGCTGCCTGTGGGCCCAGGGCATCATTCAATGCCCCTGAATCACACCCCACGCACCCCCACACATCGCCGTTCTAAGTCAGGAGAATAAAAATGGTCGTTTCAACCAAACCAACCACCGCCTGGGCGCGGGTCAACGAACAAGGTGACCTGATCGTACCCAAAGAAGTTGCCAGCCGCTACGGACTCAACCCGGGTGCGCTGGTGCGCCTGGATGAAGGCACCAACTTCGTGCGCCTGCACCGGCCAGTCACCCACCTGACCAAAATCTACATCGAACCAACCGTCTCCTGCAACCTGGATTGTATTACCTGTTTCCGCAACGCCTGGGATGAGCCGAACGGCAAAATGAGCGATGAAACCTTTGCTGCCATCTTTGAGAGTCTCAAAAAGATGAACCCCATCCCCAACGTGTACTTTGGCGGGATCGGCGAACCGCTTTTCCACCCACACACAATCGAATGGATCAGGCAAGTTAAAACCCTGGGCGTCAAAGTAGAAATGATCACCAACGCCACCATGCTGACCGAAAAAATCGCCCGCAGGCTGATCGAAAGCGGGCTGGATGTTTTGTGGGTATCTCTCGATGGCGCCTCCCCGGAAACGTACTCAGATGTCCGGCTGGGGGCGGAATTCCCACACGTGATGGAAAACCTGCATCGCTTCAATGGAATGCGTAAAGGCGGGCATTTCCCGCACCCTGAATTGGGAATCGCCTTTGTTGCCATGACCCGAAACATTGATGAACTGCCCAAAATCCTGCGATTGGGCCGCAGGCTGCGCGTGAAACACTATTCCGTCAGCAACATCCAGCCCGCCACCCACGAAATGCAGAAAGAACGGCTGTATGACCGCTCACTGAAAGATATCGCTTACATGAACGCCGGCAGCACCCCCAACCTGAGCCTGCCCAAGATGGACCTGACCATTGAGACCCGTGATGCGCTTTTTGATGCCTTTACCAGCGGATGCAACGTCAATTTTGCCGGAAACAACTGGGGCGGCGCGAGTGATGTGTGTAATTTTGTTGAAAGCGGCACCATGTCCATCAACTGGCAGGGAGAAGCCGCACCCTGCTGGCCCTTGATGCACACCCACGACACATTCCTGCACAACAAACCCCACCGCAACCATAAACACATCATCGGCAATGTGCATGATCGCTCGCTGGAAGAACTGTGGCTGGATGAAGAATACCTGGCCTACCGCGAGCGCCTGCACAATTTCGCCTTCGCGCCCTGCACATTCTGCGGCGGCTGTGAAATGTCTGAAGAAAACAAAGAAGATTGTTTTAATAACCCCTCGCCAGTTTGTGGCGTTTGCCTGTGGGCCCAGGGCGTCATCCAGTGTCCATAAACTCAAACCCACAGGAGAAAAACATGAGTACAAATTGCAATAACCCGCCACAAGCGCGGTGGACGAAAGGCAAACATGAGTAACATCATTCCCCTGCTAAACACCCTGCCCACCTCAATCGCCCCGGCAGATGTGGAGATATTCGACCCTCCAATGTGCTGCCCCACCGGGTTGTGCGGGCCATCCCTCGACCAGACCCTGCTCGATGTGAACGAAATGATCACAGCCCTGCAGGGCGAAAACCTGCGCGTGGAACGCTACCAGATGACCAGCAGCCCCAACGCTTTTCTCAGCAATGCGGAAGTGATGAAACTGGTGCGCGAAAAACAAATGCAAGCGCTCCCGATCACAGTGGTGCACGGCAAAATCATCAAAGTGGGTGCTTACCCGACCATGGCTGAAATCCAAAAAGCACTGCAAGAAACAACCCGCCCCCAGGAATAAAGAATGCCATCACCCTTAAAAAATCACTGGGATGAGAAATATGCCAGTACCCCGCTCACACAGCTAGGCTGGTACGAAGCCCAACCGCAGCCATCCATCCAGTTGATTGAAAACTGCGCGATCCCCAGGCAAGCTACCATCATCGACATTGGCTCCGGCGCATCCACACTGATCTCCCGCTTGCTCGAACTGGGCTACCAAAACCTTTATGCGCTGGACATCAGCCCAATAGCACTCGAAAAAGCAAAAACATCCCTGGGCACAGAACAAGCCGCCCGCATACACTGGCTGGAGGAAGATATCACCCAACCATCGGCCATACTCCAAATCCCCAATATCGCCATTTGGCATGACCGAGCCGTATTTCACTTCCTGACCGAAAACCACGAGCGGGAAATTTACCGCGAAATTTTGCAAAAAAACATCAAACCGGGTGGCTTTATCATCCTGGCCGCCTTCGCGCTGAATGGCGCCACAAAATGCAGCGGGCTGCCCGTCCAAAGATACAGCGCCCAAAGCCTGTGTGAATTCCTCGGGGCAGGCTTCACACTTCTCGAAAGTTTAGATTTTACCTACCAGATGCCATCAGGCGATCTGCGTCCTTACGTATATACCCGTTTCCAAAAAGGCTAAACAATAACAACATGACCCAATTCATTTTTTTCTCAGGCAAAGGTGGGGTGGGCAAAACCAGCATGGCATGCACCCATGCAGTCTGGTACGCAGACCAGGGCCAACGCACACTAATCGTCACCACCGACCCCGCTTCCAACCTGGCAGATGTCTTCGAACAGCCTATCGGCCACCAAATCACCGCCATCAATGGCGTCCCGAATCTATGGGCCATGGAAATTGACCCGGACAAATCTACACAAGAATATATCGACCGCGCCCTGGCCCCCCTGCGTGCCGCCTTCCCCGCCCCAATGGTAAAAGTGATGGAGGAGCAAATGAGCGGCCCCTGCACCGCAGAAGTGGCAGCCTTTGACCGCTTCACCGATTTCATTGTGATGGATTCATCCGCCCCGCAATTTGATACCGTTATTTTTGACACCGCCCCCACCGGGCATACCATCAGGCTCCTGGAGCTACCCTCAGAGTGGAGCCAATCCATCGACGCCGCCAGCGCTGGCAGCGGGCAGACCTGCATCGGCCCGGCAGCCGCCATTCAAGATGCGAAACACAAATACGAAAACGCCCTGGCCGCCCTGCGCAACGAGGCGCTTTCAACCTTTACATTTGTCCTGCATCCCGAAGCGATCGCCATCCGCGAAACAAAACGGGCAATTGGCGAACTGGGCAAACTTGGCATCCGCACCCACCGCCTGATTGCCAACGGGATCATCCCCGCCAGCGAAACGATCAACCCATTGTTTGCAGCCCGCGCAGAAATGCAATCGCGTTACATCGAACAGATCCAGACCGAACTGCCATACCCCACACAGTACATGACCCTGCTCTCGCGCGAGATCAAGGGCGCTGCACGGCTGCGCCAAGTGGCAAACATTTTCTTTAACGGAGAACAGGCTGAAGTTGAGATTCCAGCGGATACCGGGAATCTCCTCGGCGCAGCGGTTTCTTCCATCGAAGATATCCGCGCCCGAATCCAGCCGAATGGTCAGCGCCGCACCATATTTTTTGCAGGCAAGGGTGGTGTTGGGAAAACTATTGCTTCATGCCTGACAGCAGTCTGGCTGGCCCAACAAGGATACAAAACCTTGCTCCTGACCACCGACCCGGCAGCGCATCTCGGTGATGTGCTGGGCCAACCTGTGGGTGATGCACCCAGCCCCCTGGCTGGTGTGACCAATCTCTGGGCGGTCAAAATCGACCCAAAGGCCGCCGCCGAAACCTACAAAGCGCGCATCCTGGATGATGCCCGCCAGCGCGGACGCCCTGAAAGCGCAATCAGAGTGATGGAAGAGGAACTGAATTCTCCATGCACCGAAGAAATGGCAGCTTTTGACCAATTCATCAATTATGCTTCACAGGCCGAGCCGCCTGGGGACAAGAATTGGGAAGCAGTGGTATTCGATACCGCGCCAACCGGGCACACGATGCGCCTGCTGGAACTACCGTTGGACTGGAGCCAGCAGATCGATGTTAAAGTCTTCGCTTCGGTGGATGGCAACGCTGCGGATGATGTTGCCAAGCAGCGCTTTGGGCAGGTGATCGAGATGATGCGTGATCCGATGCAAAGCACTTTTGCCTTTGTCATGTATCCTGAAGCCACACCCATTTTGGAAGCCTGGCGCGCAGCACAGGAATTGGGCACGGTGGGAATTCACCCCGGGCTGGTGGTAGCAAACTTTGTTATTCCGCCCAACCAGGTGACACCTTTTGCGCAAACCCGAAGGCAGATGCAGGAAAAATATCTTGCAGAAATCCGCCATCGTTTTGCGGTGCCTGTGTTGGAAATCCCGCTCTTGCCTCACGAAGTAAAAGGGCTGGAGATGCTGGCTGAGTTGGGGCACCTGGCATATGGTGAACGGTGAAAACATGAACATCCTGGTACAGATCATCGGTACGCCGGTTGCCTGCAAGGATGGCATTAAAGATTCCTGGCGCGACACCGCAGCCTGGGTGGCTGGGCAACTGCGCCAACGTTTTGGCGATGCCATCCAGGTACAATACTTTGATTTGTTTGACCCTGCTTGCCCAGCCATACCACCTGAGGCAAAACTGCCACTGGTGCTGGTGGCAGGTGAAATGGTGAGCAGCGGCGGGAAAATATCCGTGCCAGCCATTCGGGGAAAAATTGAAGCGCTAATTGAGCTTACTACAAAAACGAATAACCGCTAAGAACGCGTAGCCCGCAGAGATAAAAAGCGCGGAAAAGCCGGCAGGCAACAAAACCGGTTTTGGAACAAAAAAACGGAGAGGCTGAGTCCACGGAGTTTCTTTAATGTTTTTCTCCGCGGTCGTAATGTTGTATTCTTTTCCCGCGTTCTTAACTTCTTCCGGGCACAATCTGCCACATATGCCTGCCGAAAATGCTTTTTTGCAGTAGACTCATGCTTTGGCTTATCCACAAAGAGCCCCCCCAAATGAAGTGAAAAACTTTGGCACATAAACTGATGAATAAAATCGGAGCGTTTTTATCCAGGCTGGTTGTTTTCATCCTTTTCGGCATGGCGGGTATGATGCTCGGCTTTGCTGTGACTGGATATTGGGTGAATCTCGAAAATTCGGGGATGTTCGTTCAATGGAAATTACTGGACAGCCCGCTAAAATTCCAGCAATTTGTTTACTCCAACGAAAGTGAAATTTGGGGTTATGCCGAAAACGGGCGCTTCTACATGTACAAAACCGAATTTTGCCAGGACACCCCCGGTGAAGCTTGTGGGAAATGGATAGAATTGGATCCGCACGGCAAATTTGTCCCCGAAATAAAAAATGTGATTGGTTCTGGCTGCAAGGCCGTTTACGATTATTATTTAGTTGAATCCAGGTACCCACCCCAGACCGAAGCCAGCCCGTTGGAATGCATGATCACGCAGGTGCATCACCCGTTTTTCGGCACAACCGGCCTGACTTATTACGTCCTGCTGGATAATGGCCAGGTCTGGATGTGGAAACACAAACCAGACCTTATCAATAGTTTTAAAATAACCGTTTACGGTACCCTGGCCGGTTTGCTGGCTGGTATCCTGGCCTGGTGGCTGTTGAAGGAAAAACTGTTTCGCTTTTTCAAGAAACTGGTTCAGCCGTTGACCCGTCAGACAGGTTATTTGCCGTAATGATACCTGGCCTGCAAAAAGTCGACCCGCTCCTCGCGGACGAGATACACTATCCGATGCTCCTGCGTCAGCCGCCGCGACCAGCAGCCCGGAGCGATATATTTCAACGGTTCGGGTTTGCCAATTCCATCAAATGGGTCGCGCAGAATGGCATCGATAAGTTCAAATGCGCGAATCGCTAGTTTTCGGTCGGTTTCCACCCAATAGCGCAAATCCTCGATAAACTCAGGCTGGAAAACCGCCTCACGCTTTTTCATCCAGCCCTACCTCGCGGCGTAAATCATCGACGGTTTGTGACTGGCCCTCGTTTTTCAAGGCTCGCCCCAACGCGGAGAGCAGCCTTTCGGCATTTTCCGGCGAGCGCAGCAGGTAGGCGCTCTCGGTCAGGCTGGCGAGTTCATCGGCAGAAATCATGGCGACATCCTCGCCACCGCGCCGGTGGATGATAACCACTTCGCGGTCTTGCGTGACTCGGTCGAGCAGGTTGGCAAGCTGTTCACGGGCGCTGGAGTAGGTGAATTC
>CAIJPN010000223.1 GCA_903822545.1 uncultured Anaerolineae bacterium
GGGAGGCAAATCTCGCAGGAAACGCAAGGGAGTGCCGCATTTGGTGCAAAGGGGCGAAGGGTTATCCTGGGGTTGGCTGGTAGATTGCTCCTGTGGCTCGAGTTGGGTCAAACCGAGTTGTTGCTGCAAAGTTTTCAATTTGGAACGCTGTGTTGGAGCGAAGAAACCGAAGTAACGCACCTTGACAAAGCCCTGCGGGAGAATGTGCTGGAGAAAGCGATGGATGAATCGTTCAACGGAGAGGGTAGAATGCTTGACCTGGCCAGTATCGGAAGAACGATAGAGAAAAGTGACCTGGGAAGTTTCCAGTGAGCCGCGATGTTTGAGCGCCAAGAGGCGGCGGTTGCTGATGGCAACACGATGGATGTAGGGAGCGAGGTATTTGAGCGCAGCCTGCCCATCGCCTACCGATTTGCAGTGCACTACCCAGGCTTTTCGCCAGACGGCAGGGGCGATTCGGGATGAAACGGGATGTTTTTTCAGCGCAGAAAAGAAAGCCATCTTGAAAAGCTTGGAAAGCACCTTGACAGGGAGGAAATAACGGTGCCGAGCCGGGAGCCATGCTCCGTTGGCAGAAAGTCCGCCGCCTGGAGCGAGGTAATGGACATGGGGGTGGAAAGCCAAGTTCCGTGTCCATGTATGGAGTACCCCAATCAACCCGATCTGCCCGCCGATGGATCGTGATTTTTGGGCGAGTTTTTGGGTGACTTGTGCCGAAGTCTGGAACAAAAGGTTGTAAAACAAACGCTGGTTGCGACTGGCAAGCTTACGCAACTCAGAAGGCAGGGTGAAGGTGAGCATGAAGTAAGGGGCATTGAGTAGCAGGCGGCGCTGGAGTTTGAGCCAATCCTGGGTTTGCTCATGCTGGCACTTGGGGCAGTGACGATTGCGGCAGGAGTGGTAGCTGTAACGGGTTTCTCCGCAACTGGAGCACTCAAAGACTTGCCCGCCCAGGTCTTCCGTACGGCATAGCTCGATAGCGCGCATGGCTTGGCGATGCGAAGGCAGCAGGTGTTCAGCATGTTTTTGCCGGTAAGCAGCGCCATACTCTCGAAAAATATCGGCCAGTTCTATTGCCATAGCCCGGCCAGCATTTCGTTGATGCGATTAGCGCTCTGGGAGTTGATCTCGGCCGTAAGATGAAGATAAAGCGCAGTCGTAGTTGGCGAGCTGTGTCCGAGGTAAGCCTGGATCACGCGCAAATCTGTGCCAGCTTCGAGCAGATGCGTGGCATAGGAATGACGCAAGGTATGAACTGTAGCCTGCTTACGTACCCCGCTTTGTTGCAGTGCCATGCGGAAGGCCTTTTGTACTCCGGTTTCATGCATGGCCACCTGTGGGTTATGTTTGGCTGGAAAAAGCCAGCGTGGATTGCGGTGAGATTGCCAGTGGCTGCGTAGCCCTTCCAGGGCGGCATCGGGCAAGGGAATGTAGCGATCTTTATTTCCCTTTGCCTGGGCAAGATGCAGCATTTTTCGCCCCCCATCGATTTCACTTACCTGCAATTGTGTACCTTCAAGCAAACGTAGGCCGCAAGTGTAGATGGTGCGCAGGCAAACACGATAACTTGGCTCACGCAAATAGGCCAGCACCTGATGCACTTCCTCCACGCTAAGCACTACCGGCAGTTTTTTTTGTTTTTCGGGCCGCACCAACTCCAGAATATGCCAGTCACGCTGCAAGGTGTGTTCGTAGAAGAACTTGATCCCGCACAAGGCGATCCGAAAAGTGCTGTTGGAAACTCCGCGGGTACTTTTCAGATAGAGAAAATACTGCCGCAGTTCTTCTTCATCAATCTGATCTGGTGAACGGTGATAATACTTGGCGAGTTGGCGTACAGCCTGAACATATGTTTCCTGTGTTCGGGCTGCAAGTCCTCGCAACTGCATATCTTCTTGCATTTTTTGGCTTAAAATACTCATGGCTATATCTCCTGTGGTTTTGATTTGGAACAGGAAATATAGCCATTTTTTTTGTCTTCCGAAAGTCTTTTACCC
>CAIJPN010000224.1 GCA_903822545.1 uncultured Anaerolineae bacterium
GTCACTTTTG
Organism: uncultured Anaerolineae bacterium; assembly: GCA_903822545.1. GTDB lineage: Bacteria > Chloroflexota > Anaerolineae > Anaerolineales > Villigracilaceae > CAIJPN01. The sequence continues at coordinate 11 of CAIJPN010000224.1, forward strand.
TAAAATATTGCGTGATTTAACCAAATCCTGTATAATCCCGCCCGCTGAAAGTCTAGCCACCATAGCTCAGCTGGTAGAGCAGACGATTCGTAATCGTCAGGTCAAGAGTTCGATCCTCTTTGGTGGCTCACCCAAACAAAAAAGACGGATTTATTCCGTCTTTTTTGTTTGGGCGGTTTTTTGAAATCTTTTGGCTTTAGCGCTGTGGGCTATTTTTATCCGCGGGTTAAGCTTCGGGATTTTTGCACAAGCCCGGGTAAAACCTGCAAGAAGGCATCAATATGTGCGGGGGTGGTGTCGCTGCCGAGGGTGATTCGCAGGGAGCCAAGGGCCCAGTCACGGGAGAGACCAAGCGCGTTAATCACATCTGACGGCTCTGGGTTGCCGGTCTTGCAGGCTGAACCCGAAGAGCAGGCAAATCCCGCTGCGTCGAGCAGGTTCAGGAGCAGGTTCCCATCTACATCTTTGAAAACAAATGAAGCATGATTGGGCATCCGATTCTCTATCGGCCCGGTCAGGCGCACATATGGGATGCTTTCGAGCACTGCGCCAATCAGGTGATCGCGCAGTGGTTGCAGGCTGGCTGTGCGGGCTGCGCGCTCTTCGGCTGCCAGGCGCAGGGCTTCGGCAAAGCCCACAATCAGCGGGACGTTGCTGGTTCCGGCGCGCATACCGAATTCTTGTCCGCCTCCGGTGAGGATGGATGCAATCGGTGTGCCTTTGCGAATGTACAAGGCGCCAATTCCTTTGGGGCCGTAATATTTGTGCGCACCAAGTGACATTAAATCGACGCTCAGGGCTTGCACATTCACGGGCAGGTAAGCCGCTGCCTGGACTGCATCGGTATGGAATGGCACGTTATGCGCCCGGCAAACTGCTGCCAGTTCGCGGATGGGGTTGATGGCGCCAATTTCGTTGTTCGAGTACATGACAGAAACGATGGCTGTGTTGTTGCAGATCGCTTTTTCGAGCGTTTCGGGGCGCACAATTCCAAATTTGTCCACTGGCAGCCATTCCACCTGGAAGCCGTGCTGTTTTTCAAGCTGGATGGCGGTTTTGCTGACCGCCGGGTGCTCGGCGCGCGAAGTTAAAATCCAATTGGCGCCGGTTTTTTCTCGCATGGCCATTGCCACACCGCGCAGCGCCAGGTTGTCAGATTCAGAGCCGCAGGATGTGAAGATGATTTCTTCGGGGCGGCAGTTGAGTGTGGCGGCGATGGTTTCGCGGGCGGTTTCAACGGCGGCTTCGGCTTGCTGTCCATAACGGTGGACGGACGAGGGGTTGCCAAAGGATTCGTGAAAATATGGCAACATCACGGCCAGCACGCGCGGATCGACTGGTGTGCTGGCGGCATAATCGAGGTAAATAGGTTCCATAAGGCATGATTATACTCACATAACCACCAGAACCGGGAAACCCTGCCTTACGCAAATAGGGTAAAATTACTCCATGACAAAAATTCTCATCACAGACGGACTTGACAAGGTCGGTCTCGACATTTTGAATGTAGCAGCGCAGGTCGATGATCGCAACAATATTTCCGCCGAGGAACTGCTCACGGTGATTGGTGAGTACGAGGCGCTGATTGTGCGCGGGCGCACCAAAGTCACCGCGGCGGTCTTCGCTGCCGGGAAAAAGCTCAAGGTGGTCGGGCGGGCCGGTGTGGGCGTGGATAATATTGATTTAACGGCGGCAAAGGCTCACGGCGTGGCCGTTGTCAATGCCCCGGTGGCAACCAGTGTGGCGGTAGCGGAACTCGCTTTCAGCCTGCTGTTAGCCACTTCCCGCGAAATTCCCCGCGCTGATGCCAGCATGAAGGCCGGGAAATGGATCAAAAAAGAGCTGGAAGGCGTGGAGTTGTATGGCAAAACGCTGGGCGTGATCGGTTTTGGGCGCATTGGCGCAGAAACCGGCAAGCGCGCCGCCGCGTTTGGGATGAAAATCCTGGGTTACGACCCGCTCATCCCGGCGGACGAAATCCAGCGGCGCGGCGGGCAGCCGGTGACGCTGGATGCGCTTTTCGCGCAATCTGATTTCATCACCCTGCACATCCCGCTGACGGCTGAGACGAAAAACATTATCAACGCCGAGTCTATCTTAAAAATGAAAGACGGCGTGCGCATCGTGTGCGCGGCGCGCGGCGGGGTGATCGATGAAGCGGCCCTGCTGGTCGGGCTGGAGAGCGGCAAAGTGGCCGCCGCCGGGCTGGATGTTTTTGCCGCTGAACCCCCCGGGCTGACGGCGCTGGTGGCGCACCCAAAAGTTGTTTGCACCCCGCACATTGGCGCGCAAACCGTCGAATCTCAGGCCCGCGCCGCCGAAGATATTGCCAGCGAAGTGTTGAACGCGCTGAATGGCCGTCTGTTGCGCTGGAAAGTGGCCTAACTTGATAAGGTGATCGCCATTTTAAAAGTGACTGTCACCTGCTTATTCCCAGGAGTCTAACATGCAGGAAAAACTCGATCAACTGAAGCTCATCCTTGGTGAAATTGCTGATTTGAATCACGCCAGCTCGGTTTTGAGCTGGGACCAGCAGGTGAACATGCCGCCCGGTGGCGCAGAAGCGCGCGGCCAGGCCCTGGCCACCCTGGGGACGATTACCCACAAGAAATTTACATCGCCTGAAACCGGCAAACTGCTCGATGAACTCAAACGTGAAGCCGAAAACCTGGATACTGACTCGCCCGAATATCGCCTGATTAAAGTTACCGCGCGCGACTTCGATAAGTCGACCCGCGTCCCGGCTGAGTTTGTGGCTGAAAGTGCCCAGGTGGCGACGATGGCGAACCAGGCCTGGGCCGAAGCCCGCAAGAACAACGATTTCGGCCACTTTTTGCCGCACCTGGAAAAGGTGATCGACCTGACCCGCCGCTACGTAACCTTCTTCCCGCCCGCCGCGCACCCCTATGACACCATGCTGGATGATTACGAACCCGGCATGACCACTGCCGAAGTTCAATCCATTTTCAGCACGCTGCGCACCGAGCAGGTGGCGCTAATCAAAGCCATCGCCGAACGTCCGCAGGTGGATGACTCGTGCCTGCGCCAGCACTTCCCAGAACAGGCGCAGTTGAAATTTGGTGAAGAAGTTATCACTGCCTTCGGCTACGACTGGAAGCGCGGCCACCAGGGCAAAGCCCCGCACCCCTTCTGCACTTCCTTTGGCATTGATGATGTGCGCATCACCACCCGCGTGGATGAAAACTTCTTCAACACCATGCTTTTTGGCACCATGCACGAAACCGGCCATGCGCTCTACGATCAGGGCATTGGCCACACCTGGGAACGTACCCCGCTTGCCAGCGGCGCATCGACAGCAATCCATGAATCGCAATCGCGGCTGTGGGAAAACCTGGTTGGGCGCTCCCTGCCCTTCTGGCAGAAATATTTCCCGCGCCTGCAAGAAATCTTCCCACAGCAGCTCGGCGCAACTGGGCTGGACACCTTCTACAAAGCCATCAACAAAGTCCAGCCATCCTACATCCGCGTCGAAGCCGACGAAGCCACCTACAGCCTGCACATCATGTTGCGCCTTGAGCTAGAAATTGCCATGCTCGAAGGCAAGATCGAGCTCAAAGACCTGCCGCAAATCTGGAACGCTAAAATGGATGAGTACCTGGGCGTCACGCCGCCCAATGATGCCCAGGGCGTGCTGCAAGATATCCACTGGTCGTGGGGCTTGTTTGGCTACTTCCCAACCTACGCCCTTGGTAACCTGGTCTCGGCCCAACTATGGGAAAAATTCCTGACCCTAAACCCCGAACTGCCCGACCAGATCCGCCAGGGTGATTTCTCGTCGCTGCTTTCATGGCTGCGGGTTAAGATTCACCAGTACGGGCGCAAATACGAGCCGCAGGAACTGGTTGAGCGTGTTACCAAATCGCGCATCACGCCCGAACCTTACATCCGCTACCTGAAAACCAAATACAGCGAAATCTACGGACTATAAACCACCATCCAACCTCCCGCAGAACCTGCGGGAGGTTGACTAAACGCCAATGTCCAAAAAATCCAGCCCATTATTCGTATTTTTCTTGATCATAACCCTGGCCGGGTGCAGCTTTGCCGGTCAGACAGTGCCCATGCAAGTGGCTACCGCAACATGGACGCATACGGTGGAACCAAGCCCGGTGGTGTTCACCGCGACTCCCGTTCCAACCCGCCGCCTGTCTGCCACCCCCAAGCCGCCGACAGCCACCTCGACAAGTACCCCTACCTATCCACCCGTCACATTAAAGCCGACCTACCTATTCTTTCTCTCGATTACACCCACCCCCACCCTGAACCCCAACAACATGCTGGTGCGGTTCGACTCCCCGCCTCCGCTCTCCAAAGTAACCTCGCCCATTGAAATGAACGTCCAGATCGCTCCAGATTATGTTGGTCTGACCCACATCGAACTGATTGGCGAAGATGGGCGTGAATTGTACAAAAAAGTCTTTCGTACTCACAACGATAAAGGCTACTACACCCGCCTGCTGATGAAGATCGACTATGAAATCAAGGGCGCCGCCGAAGTCGCGCGCCTGCAAGTCAGCACCTACGATATCTTTGGGCGAATGCAAGCTTTCAACTCTCTAGAAATCATGCTTCTATCTATAGGGGAGACCCAGCTGAATCCTTTCCCGCCCGATGTAAAAGAACGCGTCCTGCTGCGCAGCCCGTTAAAAGGGCAAGACATCACCGGCGGGACGATCAAAATCGAGGGAGATTACCAACCTGTCAATACCACCCCGCTTGTCATTGAGTTACTCAACGAAAAAGGTGCGGTGATTGCCTCGCGCATCATCAATTTTGAAAGCGCCGATGGTTCTTACGTTCCCATCAAAACATCCATCCCCTACACTGGCGAAGCCAACAAACGGCTGGATATGCGTCTGGTCTTTCGTCAATCCGATCAACGTATTCCTGGCCTGGCATACCTGTACAGCATACCAATCTTCCTAAAGCCTTGACGCATCTCGCGCCTGTGGTATTATTGGCAGGCTCTAGTAACAACCGACGCGGGGTAGAGCAGTGGCAGCTCGTCGGGCTCATAACCCGGAGGTCGTGCGTTCGAGTCGCACCCCCGCAACCTA
>CAIJPN010000225.1 GCA_903822545.1 uncultured Anaerolineae bacterium
CACCGGAAAAATCAAACGCTCGATTGCCGCCTTTACCAACGACATCGCATATATCGAGTTTTCCGCCGATGGCCGCTCCCTGCTGGTGGATGTCTACCAACAGCCAACCGTTACTTACGGGCTGGATACCGGCAAAATCGCGCCGGTGGCGTCCCCAACCCCAAACGCGCTGACCCAAAAACTGCTGGGGGAAGGCTACCTGCTAAGTGGCCGTGGCTCGAAAATCCGGTTCAGCCCGGATGGAAAGACCCTGACGGTTGGGCATGGCAGCCTCCAGGTCTGGGATGTTTCATCCAAAACCCTGCGAGCCTCGCTGTTTGGGGATGGGACGCTGCAAATTGCCGGGATGACCTACAGCCCGGATGGCAATCACCTGGCGGTTGTCACGATTCAAGGGGATATCTACGCCTGGGATATTCGCTCCGGGCAGCGTGAGTTTTTCGCTTCATCCAGCACATTTGCAGACGCCCAAGTTTTATATGCCAGCGGTGGGGGCGACCTCGGGCCGGGAATTGGCGCCGGGGTGTATGGCGAGCAGGGAATCGCCTTTTCGCCAGATTCCAGCCAGATCGCCCTGACCAACGGCCTGTCGGTCGAAGTCTGGAATATCCAAACCGCCAGCAAAACCCTCAGCCTGGCCCCCAGCGACCCGCTGATGTTCCCTTCTAAAATCTCTTATTCCGCTGATGGCAAATTCATCTACGCCGCCCTGAACCGCAACCGCGACCTGGCGGTTTGGGATGCCGCCACCGGCGCGCTGCTGCGCCAACTCAACCTGCCGCATGTTGACCCCAATGCCTATACAGCCACCGACCTGCAAGGCGCGCTCTTTGCCCGCAACAATTACGATGACAAAGATTACTGGATCGAAATCTGGAATGCCGACACCGGCAAAATGACCAAAATCCCCACCCACCTGCCCGAAACCGAACCCCTGCGTTTCAGCGCGGATGGCAAATTCTTCTCGGCGCTGGTTAATCATGACCAACTCTATATCTGGCGTGTGGATACCGGTCAACTGGTTTTTGTCTCGGAACCGGGCTTCGATATTGGCGATTTCGCCATCAACGCGGGCGGCAGCCTGCTGGCAAGCGCCGATTACGGCAAAGTCAGCCTGTATAACCTGGGGCAATACGCCAGCGCCGCCATGCAGCCCAGCTTCACGCCTCCGCCCATGCCATCGACGCCCACGCCCTGGAACAGTTCCAGCGGCTTCGATTACCACACACCCACACCGTTTCCCACCCAAATGGTAACACCCCTGCCTGCGCCAGGCCTCCAGGCCGGGGCTATCAACCCGGCCAATGCCGCCAGCCTAAAACTCACCGCCAGCCTGGGAAGGGGTGTAGTTAGCGGCCTGTCCTGGTCGAAGAACGGCATTTTTGTCACCAGTTCGCGCGGAGCCTACCGGCTCGACCCGCAAAATTTACAGCAAACCAGCACTTTCCAGCCAGAAATGCTCGCTGTTACCTCCAGCCAGGTTTTGTCCGATGGCCGCAGCTTGGTTGCCGGTCTAACCCCCGGCGGCAAAATCCAGGTCTGGGACGCAGGCAGCGCCTCCCTGCTTTTCGAGCACACCGGGCAGGGCCAGCCCGCCCTCAGTCCGGATGGCAAATGGCTGGTTTTCGATGAACCCAGCCAGGGCCTCGCCACCTGGAGCCTGGAAAGCGCCCAAAAAGTTGCCAACCTGAGCAGTTCCTACCGCCTTTCCTCGCCGGTTTTCAGCCCCAACAGCCAGTTTGTGGCCGCCATCCAGTCCGACCGCTCCATCCGCGTCTGGGATGCGCAAACCGGCCTTATCATCAACGGCCTCGGCGGTTCG
>CAIJPN010000226.1 GCA_903822545.1 uncultured Anaerolineae bacterium
AAAACGTTTAATTCGCAGGAGATGAGCATCCGCATCATTGACCATGAAAAAAACATGGTGCAATTCCCGTATGTGATCGACCATGGCGTGCGGATGCGCGCCGACCCCATGCCGATTGGCGCAGGTTTTACCGGTGAAATTATCCGCACGGGCCAGCCGCTGATTGTTAACCACGATATGGAAAAGTTGAAAGCCGCCTTTGGCAGTTACACCGTGGGCAATGAGCCGGTGCCCTCGCGCTCCTTTGCCGGTGTGCCGATCATCGCCAACCACCAGGTGATTGGTATCATCGTGCTGGAAAGCAAACAGGAAAACGCCTTCAGCGATTCGACGGTCAACCTGCTGGTAGCCCTGGCAACCAGCATGGGCACCGCCATGGAAAACTCGCGCTTGTTTGAAGAAACTGCGCGGCGCGCGCGGGAAACCGCTGCCTTGAACGAAGTTGGGCGTGAGATTTCTTCTACGCTGGATGCTCCCACCATTATGGAACGCATCGCCAACCACGCCCGCGAACTGCTCAACAGTGAAGCCAGCGCTATCTACCTGCCAGATACTACCGGTGAGACCTTCCGGGCCATCGCAGCCACCGGCAACATTGCCGAAGAAATCAAAGCCGATGTCATCCCGGTCGGGGAAGGAATTATCGGCTCGCTGGCAAAGAGCGGCACGGCAGAATTCATCAATGACACCAACAATGACCCGCGCACGCTCCAAATTCCTGGCACGCCCAATGATGCTGAAGAGCGCCTGATGGCGGCGCCCCTGCTGGTAGGAGAAAAAGTCAGCGGGATGATGGCGGTTTGGCGCACGGGTGGCGAGCCCTTTAACCAGGCCGACCTGCGCTTCCTGAAGGAGTTATCGCTTCACGCGGTCATTGCCATCCAAAATGCCAACCTGTTTGATGAGCTGGAGCAGCGCGCTGCCGAACTACAGATCATCAATAGTGTGCAGCAGGGCCTGGCAACCACCCAACTGGATATGCAATCCATTTACATCCTGGTCGGAGACAAGATTCGCGATATTTTTAACGTACAGGCCATCGACATCATCAGTTACGATCCACAAACCAACCTGATGACTGATCGCTACGTCTACGAGCGCGGCGCGCAAAACTGGGAACCGCCCCGCCCGCCCTATGGATTCAGAAAACACGTCATCGAGACCCGCCAGCCGCTGATGTTGAACCAGGATGTCGCCGAGTTAATGCGTGAATACGGCAACCCACTGGTGGTGGGCGAGGCTCCGCGCTCGTGCATTTTTGTCCCGCTGGTGGCAAGTGACCAGGTGACAGGCATCATCAGCCTGCAAAACCTGGACCAGGAGAATTCTTACACCGCCGCAGACGTGCGCCTGTTAACCACGCTCGCCAACAGCATGACCGTCGCGCTGGAAAATGCCCGGCTGTTTGATGAAACCGAACAGCGCGCCACCGAACTCCAAACCATTAACACCGTCAGCCAGGCATTGGTCGGGGAGTTGGAGCTAAATGCCCTGATCCAGCTGGCGGGTGAGCAGCTGCGGGAAACTTTCCATGCGGATATTGCCTACATTGCCATGCACAATGTCGAAGCGGGGCTGATCAACTTCCCGTACTATATCGGCGCAGACAAAATCGATTCCCTGCCCTTTGGCGAAGGCCTGACCAGCAAAATCATCCAGACCGGGCAACCTTTGCTGATCAACCAGAATATCGATGAGCGCGCCATCGAAATTGGCGCCACCAACGTCGGTTTTGATGCCAAATCTTACCTGGGCGTGCCAATTATGCTTGGCAAACAGGCCATTGGAGCCATCAGCGTGCAAAGCGCCCGCCAGGAGGGCCGTTTTAAAGAAAATGATGCACGCTTGCTGACCACCATCGCGGCCAACGTGGGTACAGCCATCCACAATGCCCAGCTTTTTAACGAAATCCAGATGGCGCGGCGCGATGCTGATGCGGCCAACGAGGCCAAAAGCGCCTTCCTGGCAATGATGAGCCACGAAATCCGCACGCCCATGAACGCCGTGATCGGCATGAGCAACCTGCTGCTCGGCACAGAGCTGAACACCGAACAACGCGAATTCGCCGAGATCATTCGCAACAGCGGCGATGCCCTGCTGGGGATTATCAATGACATCCTTGACTTTAGCAAAATCGAAGCAGGCAAGATGGAAATCGAACGCCATCCGTTTGACCTGCGCGAGTGCGTGGAGAGTGCGCTGGATGTCATCGCCGCGCGTGCTGAAGAAAAGAAGCTGGATGTGGCCTACATCATCGCGGAGAACGTGCCCCCCGTGGTTTTGGGTGATGTGACCCGGCTGAGACAGGTGCTGCTCAATTTGCTCAGCAATGCCGTCAAATTCACCGAACATGGTGAAGTGGTCATCACCGTTGTGCGAGAGATGAAAAAAGCTCCCGGAACGGGTAGGTTCCTGCCGTTGAGCCTGCATTTTTCTGTACGCGATACCGGCATCGGCATTACTCCCGATGGGATGGGCCGCCTGTTTCAATCATTTACCCAGGCTGACAGCTCTACCACGCGCAAATATGGCGGCACCGGGCTGGGGCTGGTCATCAGCAAACGCTTGTGCGAGATCATGGGTGGGCGGATGTGGGTCGAAAGTGAAGGGATCGCGGGAAAAGGTTCCGTGTTCCACTTCACCTTTCGCACCGATGCGGTGGCGATGCCTGAGCGGGTATTGCTTAACTTAAACGGTGTCCAGCCACAGCTGAACGGGAAGCGGGTTCTTATCGTGGATGATAATGCCACCAACCGCCGCATCCTGAGCTTGCAACTTAGTGCCTGGGGGATGTTGACCGCTGAAAGCGAAACCCCGCGCGAGGCGCTGGAATGGATCCGGCGCGGTGACCTGTTTGACCTGGTGATCACCGATATGCACATGCCGGAAATGAATGGGATGATGTTGGCCCGCGAAATCCGCCAACTGCCCCAAGGACAGGCCCTGCCGCTGGTGCTGTTTACCTCGCTGGGGCGGCATGAAACCGATATGGATGCGATTCACTTCGCTGCATTTTTGAGCAAGCCCATCAAACCCGGGCTGTTGTTTGATGCGCTGGTGGGGGTCTTTACCAGTGAACCGGCGCCCGCCCCGAAAGCTGCTCCCGTTAAAACCCAGGTGGATGCCGGGATGGGCAGCGCTCACCCGTTGCGCATTTTGCTGGCCGAGGATAACCCGGTGAACCAGAAGTTGGCGCTGCGCGTGCTGCAACGCATGGGCTACCAGGCGGATGTGGCCGCCAATGGCCGTGAAGCGCTCGATGCGGTGGCGCGCCAGGTTTATGATGTGGTATTAATGGATGTGCAGATGCCGGAAATGGATGGGTTGGAGGCTTCACGTCAGATTTGTGCGCGCTGGCCGCGACAGGCGCGACCGCACATCATCGCCATGACGGCTAACGCGATGCAGGGTGACCGTGAAAAATGTTTGGAAGCCGGAATGGATGATTACATCACCAAACCCATTCATGTGGATGAACTGGTGGAGACGCTGATGAAGGCCAGGAAACGGGAATAATCTCCGCGCCTTTTCTCGTCCCCAAATATGGGCTTTTCCAGCCCACATTTGGGGACGGATGCAGCCGCCGGGGATGCTATAC
>CAIJPN010000227.1 GCA_903822545.1 uncultured Anaerolineae bacterium
GAAAAGATGATTGCCAACTTCCACAAATTCAGCCTGCTGGTCTGGTTGATTTGGTTAATCCCCTATTTCAGCCCGATGCTGCTACAGATGCAGGGAGCCGCGAAATAACGTTATTTTTCCTCACCCCAACCCCTCTCCCAGAAGGAGAGGGGTTGCCATGCATCGGTTTAGAATCCCCTCCCCCACCGGGCGAAGGCAGATGGTGAGGGGCGAAAAATTTCCCTTTACCTGACAGGCAAGGAACAGGCCCATTTAACGGGAACGCAGGGCGGAAACCATATCACCCAAACGATGCAAAGCCCTTTCGATGGGGATATTCCACAAAGCGGCATTAATGCGAATGAAATTAAAAAACTGATTACTGGGAGAGAACAAAGCTCCCGGCGTCAGGCTGATGCCATTACGCTGGGCCAGCGTATACAATTCCAGCGCGTCGATCCTGTCTGGGAGTTGCACCCAAAGCACAAAGCCCCCGGCTGGCCTGGTGACGCGGGTACCGCCCGGGAAATCGCGCGTAACCGCCTGGGAGATCAAGGCCATATTACGGGAATATTCGCGGCGAATGCGCCTGAGATGCTGGTCATACCCGCCACTCTCCAGGAATTCCGCCACAATCAATTGTGAAAGATTGGGAGTAGCAGAGCTGGTTGTAAATTTCAACCACTCCAACTGGCTCTTGAAACGTCCCGGCGCCACCCAACCCACCCGCAGGGCCGGGCTGATATCCTTGGAAAAGGATGAACACAGCATCACCAGGCCTTTCTTGTCAAAAGCCTTGGTAACCCAGGGACGTTTCCCGGCATAATATAACTCCCCAGAAACATCATTATCGATCAATGGGATATCATGGCGCGCCAGGAGTTCGACAAGTTCCTGTTTCTTTTCATCGGGCATGCAGCTACCCAGGGGATTGTTGAAATTGGAGATGGTTAGCACCGCTTTAATGGGATTATGCTCAATCGCAAATTGCAGGGCCTCCAGGCTAAGCCCTTCGCGCGGGTTCGTGGGGATTTCAAGGGCCTTCAGCCCATGCACTTCGATCAGTTGCAGCGTTCCAAAATACATCGGTGATTCAATTGCCACAATGTCACCCGGCTTGCAAACCGCATGCAGGCACAAATCAACCGCTTCGATCCCCCCCGAAGTGATCATGATATCACCCGGCAAAAGATCGCAGCCCCATTGCGTGGCCCGCCTGGCAATTTGCACACGCAGCGGCTCCAGCCCAGGCGGCAGCAGGTACTGGTGCAGGGTGGGGTCGGCAGTTCGCACCAGCCTGGCTGAAATGCGATTCAGGCGTTCGGTGGGCAGCAATTCCAGGTTGGGCATGGCCGCCCCCAACTGCACCACATTCGGGTTAAGAGAATCGCGCACAATCCGCATCATCAGGTCATGCAGATTGACATGGTTGGGATCCAGGCTTGGGGAGGAAATTTCAGGTTCGGGCAGGCTTTTGCCGGGGACATCACGCACATAATAGCCAGACTGCGGACGCACTTCAATAAAGCCACGATTCTCCAGCAGGGTATAGGCCTGTAAAACAGAGCTGATGCTGGCGCTTTGCTGCTGACTCATCTGGCGCAACGAGGGAATACGCTCACCGGGCCGGTAAGTGCCCTGTTCAATCCAGTGCATCACCTGGCTGGCAATTTGTTCATAACGATAAGTTTCCGGTTCAGTTGGCATAAGCACATTCCTCCAGATCGTTTCTTTAGGGCAGATATCACTCGGGCTAGTACAGTTTTGTTGGTTTTTTACCAGTACAGTTTGATTTATAGAAATCTGTACTGGTTACAATTTTATTTTACTGCATCTGTACTTATTCTGGAATTGAGAGATAATGAGCATATAGAAAGTTATCCGTACAAAGTATCCAGGAGAAAGATCATGAACATCGGCATTAATAAATCCCATTCCAATTATCGCATACAGCTCCACGACCGTGATCTGCGCATGCTGGATGATGTCAGGCAAGGCACCACCCTCATCTGCGAAGCCGGAACCTGTTGGCTGACACGCCCCGGCGACCCGAAGGATACCATCCTCCTGCCCGGCCAGTGCATCGTGGTTGACAGCGATAAAAAATTCCTGCTCCAGGCCATGTCAGAAGTCCGCCTGGCCATCATCTACTCCAACTAACAGCCAGGCAATTTCATCGAAGCGGCATCACCAACAGGCAACCAGGCAAAACCCTGCCTGCACTGTTAAAATTGGAGTTAGAACACAAAACACACCCCGCGGGGTGTGTTTTCATTTTGGAAGGGAGGTTACACCATTTTATTTGTAACTGCTCAAGCTGGCAGAAGTGTCCCGGGTTCAACCATTCCAAACCCAAAATTAATTTAAAGGGCAGGGAGCCCAACCCTTAACGCCAAGATGCAGGATCGCAAGGAAAGTTCAAAGACCTGGCATCTTGGCGATTTTGCGTTAAATTCGTCTTACATCGTGCGAGCCGCTTTCCTTGATCCCCGCCGGAGTGATCTCGATAAACTCGGCATTTTCCTGCAACTCTTTGATGTTGTGTGCGCCGCCATAGCTCAACCCCGAGCGCAGCCCGCCCACCAGCTGGTGCAGCACCTCGGCCACATACCCGCGATACGGAACCACCGCTTCCACACCTTCGGGCACCACCTTGTTCCAATCTTCCGAGTCTTCGGCGCTTTCGTCGCGGCCACTTTCGGCGGCCCGGCGGCCCATCGTCGCGCCCAGCGAGGCCATGCCGCGCACCACCTTCACCTTCTGCCCATCGCGGATGACCGGCGAGCCGGGCGATTCTTCTGTTCCGGCGAACATCGAGCCAATCATCACCGTCTCCGCGCCAGCCGCCAGGGCCTTGACCATATCTCCAGCTTTTTGGATGCCGCCATCGGCAATCAGCGGCAGGTTGCGGCCCGATTGGCGGATTCCTTCGGCGCTGTCGATGATGGCCGTTAATTGGGGGACTCCAAACCCGGTCACGATCCTGGTCGTGCAGATCGACCCGGGGCCGATTCCCACTTTAATGGCATTGGCCCCGGCCTCAGCCAGTTCACGCGCACCATCGGTGGATGCCACATTCCCGGCCACGATCTGGGCCTGGGGGAAGCGCTGGCGCAGTTCAACAACCATTTTGATGCAGTGATCAGCGTGTCCGTGCGCAATATCCAGCACCAGCACGTCCGCCCCGGCTTCGAGCAGGGCGGCAGCGCGCTCGAATTCGCCGCGTGTCACACCGATGGCCGCGCCCACCAGCAGGTGGCCTTTGGCATCCAGCGCGGCGCGCGGGTTTTCAGGACGGGTGACATCTTGGGCGGTGATAAGACCTTTCAGCCGCCGGTCGGCATCTACAACCGGGAGTTTTTCGATGCGGTATTGGTAGAGGATGTCGCGCGCTTCGTCGATGGAAATGCCGGGGGCTGCGGTGACGAGCTTTTCAGCCGGGGTCATAGTTTGTTTAACGGTAGCCAGTGCCGGGGCGGCCAGTGACAAATCCCTTTGGGTGATGATTCCGGCCACTTTGCCGGATTCATCCACAACAACGAGTCCACCCACATCGTGGTGTGTCATCATGTGGCGGGCCTGGTCGGCGCTGGCGTTGATGTCAATGGTGTAGGGGTTTTCAACGACAAATCCCTGGGCGCGTTTGACGCGTTGGATCTGGCGAACGTGGTTTTCGATGCTCATGAAGCGATGGATGATGCCGATGCCGCCGTTTTTTGCCATGGCGATGGCCATGCCCGCTTCAGTGACAGTATCCATGTTGGCGCTGACGACCGGGATTTTGAGCCGGATGCGGTCGGTGAGGCGTGTGGTGGTTTCAACGTCGGAGCGCGAGGCGATAGCCGAGCGGCGTGGGATCAGCAGAACATCTTCAAATGTGAGGCCTTTGGTGGGGCGGATTTTCATTTTTAGCTCCCTGGCTGGTAGTTGGGTGGTGCCTTGCAGATTCTACCTTAAAGCAACAGTGACCGGGAAAACCGGTCACTGGATGTGGGTCGCGGACTCCAAAGTCTCCTGACTTTGGAACGCAACCATCTACACAAATTACAGCACTTTTTTGAGCATCGTTTCCACTGACAGGTATACCGGCGAATTGTCGGGCAGGTCTACCAGGGCTTTGCCGGTGGCATCAAAGCTGGCGAGTTCGGCATCGGCTGAGATGGTGCCAAGCAGCGGCAGGCCGAGTTTTTCGACAAAAGCGATGGTTTCGGGGGCCAGTTCGCCCACGACGCGGTTGATGACCAGGTAGGTATTTTCGATGCGGATGTCGAGGGCCTTGCTCATCTCGGCGATGCGCTGGGCGGCTACCAGCCCGCGCTGTGACGGGTCGCTGACAACGAACAGGTGCTGTACGTCGCGGGTGGTGCGGCGGCTGAGATGTTCCATGCCGGCTTCGTTGTCGATGACAACGTAGGCGTAGTGGCGGCTCATGCCGTCCACCACTTCGCGCAGGTTGTGGTTGACGGCGCAGTAGCAGCCCTGGCCTTCGCCACGTCCCATGGCGATCATGTCGAAGCGGGAGCCTTCGGCCAGCGAGGAGCGCACGTGATATTCGAGATATTCGCGTTTGCTGACGCCGCCGGGCAGCCCGCCCATGGCCGCCCCGCCCTCCACCAGCGTGGATTTGACCTGGGCCAGCATATCCTCGCGGATGTCGCCGACCGTCCATTCAAGGTCGAGGCCGAGCACCATGTTCAGGTTCGAGGAGGGGTCCGCATCGATGGCGAGGATGCTCCCTGGCTGGTTCTGGACGAGGTATTTGATTACCATTCCGGCGAAAGTGGTTTTGCCTACGCCGCCTTTTCCTGCGAGTGCGATTGTGATTGTCATAAAAAGCTCCTGGTCAGATAACTGTCACTTTATTTTATCAACGATATTTTTTGCCGCGTCTTTTAGCGAGGGCACGTGGTCGTAGACCGGGATTCCCAGCCGGTCAGCTTCCTGGACGAGCAAATCTGCCGGGAGGAAGCCCAGGACGGGCAGGCCGGGGGTTTCTTCTTCGAGGAATTTGGCTTCGTCGGCGTTGCGGACTTTGTTGCCGACCAGGTACAGGCGCTTGAGGCCGAGGTCATTTGCCAGCTTTTTGATCTGCACGGCAGTGCCGAGACTGCGGCGGGTAGGTTCAACCACTACCAGCATGGCATCCACAAAATCGACGGTGGCGCGGCCCAGGTGTTCGACCCCGGCATACATATCCAGCAGCAGGACTTCATCTTTGCGGAACATGAGATGCGTGAAAAGGGTTTTGAGCATGGCCGCTTCGGGGCAGATACAGCCCGAGCCGCCGGTTTCAACGGCGCCCATTTCCAGCAGGCGCACGCCGCGATGCAGGACGCTGAATCGCTCGGGGATGTCATCCACACGCGGGTTGATGGTGAAAAAGCCGCCGAGCTGGCCTTTTTTCGCGCCGGTGCGCTCGTAGATCAGGTCATCCATCTCGGAGATGGGGGCCAGTTTGGCGCGCAGCGCATCGGGGAAGCCCAGCGCCCCGGCCAGGCACGGCGAGGGGTCGGCATCGACCGCCAGGATTTGCTTCCCGGCGTCGGCGTAGGCCTGGGCAATCAACGCGGTCAGGGTGGTTTTGCCCACGCCGCCTTTTCCAGTAATGGCTAGTTTCATGTTAGCTCCTCAACGGACGAATTCGGAATGCAATCATTTTACATCTTGATTTCCCCCCAAATATAGTGACAGATTTCCTCTTTTTTAGCGTATTAAGTGTTACCCGCCCTGATGATTTTCCCGGCCAACATGCTGCCAAGGATGGCGCAGCCGTCGATGGGCAGGTATTCGGTGGCGGAGGCGTCGAACAGGGTTTTACTGGTAGATGAGAAATCTTCATCACCCTGCCAGTAGGTGACAAGCACCGGGACGCGCGGCAGGCACTGGAAGCTGTAAGCGGCATCGGCCATTGGGGCGGGTGCGCCACCCAGTTTTTGGCAAGCCGCCTGGAATTTTTCCAGCGAAAGACCAAATTGCTTGACCAATTCATCGCCGGTGTAACCCTGGTAGGCCTGGGAATACATCCGTCCGCCCGGCAGGTCGGCGAAGGAGACCCATTTTTCGGTGAGGGATACTCCGCTGGCGGTATGGAAGTAGTAGAGCAGCATGAGCTGTTTTATTGAGGGCAGTTCTTCGCCAGCCAGGGTGGTGAAGATGAAGTTGGGGAAACTGCCCAATATAACGGAATCAAACAGGGAGAGGCGAAATTCGCCCCTCCCTGGGGTAGTGTGCGAGAAAACTGAGCCTGTGCGGGCCGCGAGAAGTTCAGCAGGAAGCTGTTGCAGCGCGGCGCGCAATTCCCCGGCGCGGTCTGCAAGACCCGGGGGCGATTGTCGCGGTTGGAGGTTGCGGTTGAACGGAAAAGGTTTGGGGTTAGACATCCACTGCCAGACAGGTGAGCGTTTGCGCTACACCGGGGATGGGTTGGACTTCGCCAGCCAGGATACGGCCTAAATCATTGACATCCTGGGCATGGATGATGGCAACTGCGTCGTAGGGGCCAAAGGTCATGTTAACTTCTTTGACAGATTCAACTTTTTTGAGCTGGCGCAGGACATCTTTGATTTCGCCGGTGCGAATGGTGATGAGTACGTAGGCTTTCATTTTACTCTCCTTTTATTTTTTGTTGCGCAGGAAGATGGCCCAGTAGATGGCAGCGACGAGGACGGCCCCGCCGATGATGTTGCCAATGGTGACCGGGATAAGATTGTTCACGAAGAAGGCACTCCAGGTGAGTTTTTCAAGGCCAGGGACTTTATCTGTTACCTTGGTGATGAAATCAGGGTCGAAACCTTTGATGAAGAGCGCGTACGGGATGAAATACATATTGGCGATACTGTGCTCGAACCCGGCGGCCACAAAGGCTGTGATGGGGAAGATGATAACGGCGATTTTGTCGATGGTTGTGCGGGCGCTGAAGGTCATCCAGACCGCCAGGCAGACCAGGGCATTGCACAAAACGCCAAGCGCAATCGCCTGGATGAAGGTCAGGTCACATTTGGCCACAGCCGTTTTGAGTGCCGCGATTCCAATGGCGTTAGCGCCAAAGGTGTATTGTTTGGTGAAAAACATCAAGGCGGCGGTGGCAGTGGAACCGACAAAGTTCCCAAAATAAACAATCGCCCAGTTGCGCAGCAAGGCAGTAGTGGTTACTTTGCCACTGGCCCAGGCCATCACAATCAGGTTATTGCCGGTGAAAAGTTCCGCTCCACCAACCACGACCAGGATCAGGCCAAGGCAGAAAACCATACCCGTTAGCAAGCGCACAAAACCATAGGGCAGGCCAGTGCTGAAGGCCGCGGTTCCATCTGCGGCAGTAATGGCCATGCTACCTGCGCTGACGGTAGTGGCAAAAATTGCCCCCAGCGCGATGAATGCGCCCGCCAGGACGGATAGCATGAACATGGTAACGGCGGGCATTTCGGCTTTGCGCACGCCAATGTATTCGGCGCGGGTTGCCATTTCGGCTGGAAGTAGTGCATCAATTCGTATTTCGCTCATAGAATCTCCATTTCGCCATCTTTATTGTGCATTTTTTCACAATGCACTATCGAAATTATAGCGCGGTAACCGCGCTGTGGATGAGTGCTAATGTCACCTTCTGAGGGTATATTTCGTCACATGATTTTAGTTACTATGAAAATAGATCCATTGCGAATGAGAATTATGCTTTTTTAAGGAAGGAAGCGCTGCTCTCACCCGTGAAAATGTATCTCCCCAATGACCCCGCCCTGGTTATTTTTTTGCAAAAGCGAGGACAACCGCCAACACAATGGCTGCCAGGACAATGGCGGCAAAGGCAATCTTACTGTCACTAGAGGATGTAGATGGAAGCTGGATCAGCGGCGTAGCCGTTGGTGGTGAGGGCGGTGTCCAGGTGGGGAATAGCGTGGCAGTAGGGCCGCGGGTAAAAATGGGAGCCGGTGCAGATGTTCCCGTAGGCGGGATGGGTGTCTGAGTGGCGGTTGGCAGGTCGTTGCGCACCAGCAGCACGTTGCCGGGGAAGATGGGCTGGCTTTCGGCCAGGCCATTCAGGCGGCGGATATCGGCAATTTTGACGCCGTAGGTGATGGCGATCAGCCAGAGCGTTTCGCCGCCCTGGACGGTGTGGAAGAGCTTGCCTTCGGCGTTGGGGGTGTTGGGGAAGATGGTGCTGACCAGGGGCGGAGCATCAAACGGGTCGATGGCAGTGGGGGCTGGGGTGCCGCCGGGCAGGGTGGGCAGGGGGGTGTTGGTCAGGTAGGGGACGATGGCGTTTTTGGGGCGGGCACAGTCGATAACGTAGTATACAGTGTCACCGACGACAGTTACACCAGCGCCAATTTCCACCAGATTGGGGGAGAGCATGGTGTTTTGGTGCGGGGCATCGCCCATCCATGCAGAGACGGCTTCGGCGGCGGACAGGTTGGTGCCAGCAATAATGTTTTCGGAGCGGATGCCACCCAGCGAGAGGTCGCCAGCCAGGGGGTAGCCGGCATTGAGCAGGCGTTGTGTCAGGGTGATGCCGCCTGGGCCAGCGTGGGTGATTGTGTCGGTGGAGGCCATGAAGTCAGCCTGGCCCTGGGCGGTGCCCATGAGGATGTCGCTGATGGTGTAGGGCATCAACCCGCGATTGGCGCGCAGGGCGTTGACTTCGGCGATGAGAGCGGCGGCACTATCCCCAATGCTGAGGGGGGATTCGGCTCGATGGGCTGGAGGCTGCGCCAGGGCGGGTTGCCAGGTGGCGGTGAAAACCAACAGGCTAAGTAAGAAGGTGATGGTCAGTTTCCGCATAGAGCTGTGATTATAACCTTCCGCCACTACAAGGGTCTTTTTATTATCACTTTGGGTTATTGATGAATGTTCCATCAATAA
>CAIJPN010000228.1 GCA_903822545.1 uncultured Anaerolineae bacterium
CTCATTATCTTCGAGATAAATAAATCATTGTGGCATTCAACTATTGACACCTGTCTATAGTGCATTTATAGTGATGGTCAGGCATTGATGGTGGGCCAGAACCTGCTCAATGCCTGACCTGGTTGTCGCTTGCGCACTCGCGTGTGTACACTCGACTATTCTCAGTATATTGATTTTGCGGGAATTTGTCAAGCGCGGCCCAGGCTCATTTTTTGGATTGGGAGCGTGCCGCGTGATCAAAGTCAAAGTCCCAGAACTCATGAAAGCCAAAGGCTATAATGCCACCGACCTGATGCGCCATGCCAATATCGCCTACGGAACGGCCCTCCGGCTATCCAGGGGCGAGGCCGAGGCGATTTCGTTTGAAGTGCTGGAGTCGCTGTGCAAGTTGTTTGGGGTGCGGGTGGAAGATGTGATTGAGTATGTGCCGAATTAATTGCGCGGGTACAAAATGGCCGAAGATTTCACCATCCAGTGCACGGCATGTAAAGCCGAGATTGCCCCAATCCAGCCCGGTGAGGCCTCGTTGGCATGTCCCGCCTGCGGCAAGGTGATGGCCGCCTACGAAGCCGGGATGCAGGAAGTGCGTGCCTACATCCGTCAATCTGCGCTGGTGAACGCGATCGGGCGCTATCGCCGGTTGACCGGGGCAGACTTGAAAACGGCCAAAGATACTGTCTCCGAGATGTGGCATAACGGGGATTGGTGACATTGTTCAGAAATAAACGTACATTTGTGAATTGACAAATTTTTTCATCTAATTCATACTTAAACACGAAACCCCGCTGCGACCAACAGCGAGGCTTCGGTTAAACAAGCTCCGCGGTACAAGCGCAGAGCGGTATAAGGGAATCATAGCACATCCCCGCCGCCCATGCAAACCGCATCAGGGCGGTTTTTGTTTTCATCAATCCTGCCAAGACCACGCGACATGCCATGAGAATTGCCAATGACTGAACAACAAATCGAACAAGCGCTGATCACAAAGCTCGAAGAACTCAAATACACCTACCGCCCGGATATTCACGACCGCGCCGCGCTGGAACAAAACTTCCGCGAGAAGTTTGAGGCGTTGAACCGTGTGCATCTCACCGATAACGAGTTCAAGCGGTTAAAGGACGAGATTATTACAGCGGATGTATACGCGGCTTCACGCAGGCTACGGGAGCGCCATACTTTCGACCGCGAGGATGGCACGCCCCTGCACTACACCCTGGTGAATATCAAGGATTGGTGCAAGAACGCCTTCGAGGTGGTCAATCAGTTGCGCATCAACACCGAGTACAGCCATCACCGTTACGATGTGATTTTGCTGATTAACGGTGTGCCGGTGGTGCAAATTGAGTTGAAGATGCTGGGCATTAGCCCGCGCACTGCCATGCAGCAAATTGTGGATTACAAGAACGACCCCGGAAACGGTTACACCAATTCGCTTTTATGCTTCATGCAATTGTTCATTGTCAGCAACCGCACGGATACGCTGTACTTCGCCAATAACAACAATTCCCATTTCAATTTCAATGCCGATGAGCGCTTTTTGCCGTCTTACCGGTTTGCAGACGAAAGTAATAAAAAAATCACGCAATTGGATGATTTTGCAGAGTCTTTCCTGGCGAAATGCACGCTCGGCGAAATGATCAGCCGCTATATGGTGCTGGTTGCCAGCGAGCAAAAACTGCTGGTGATGCGCCCCTACCAGATTTACGCGGTCAAAGCGATTGTGGAGTGTATTCACCAGAATAGCGGGAATGGTTATATCTGGCATACCACTGGCAGCGGGAAAACGCTGACTTCCTTCAAGGCTTCGACCTTGTTGAAAGATAATCCCGATATTGAAAAATGCCTGTTTGTGGTGGACAGGAAGGACCTCGACCGCCAGACGCGCGAGGAGTTCAACCGCTTCCAGGAAGGCTGCGTGGAGGAGAATACCAACACGGCGGCCCTGGTGCGGCGGCTGCTCTCGGATGATTATGCCGATAAGGTGATTGTCACCACCATCCAAAAATTGGGGCTGGCGTTGGATGATGGGAACAAGCGCGGGTATAAGGAACAACTCAAGCCCCTGAGCGGTAAGCGCGTTGTTTTCATCTTCGATGAATGTCACCGCTCACAGTTTGGCGACAACCACAAGGCGATTAAAGAGTTTTTCCCCAGGGCGCAGTTGTTTGGGTTTACCGGCACGCCAATTTTCACCGAAAACGCGACCTACACCCAGGTGGAGGGGACGCAGGCTTCCTATAAAACCACCGCAGACCTCTTCCAGAAACAACTGCACGCCTACACCATTACGCACGCCATCGAAGATGACACGGTTCTGCGCTTTCATGTGGATTATTTCAAGCCACAGGGCGAGCATATTCCGGCGCCGGGCGAGGCGCTGACCAAACAAGCGGTGATCGAAGCCATTTTAGAGAAGCACGATTCTGCCACCGCCGGACGCAAGTTCAACGCGCTGTTGGCGACCGCCTCCATCAATGATGCGATTGCCTACTATGAACTTTTCAAAACGGTACAGGCCAAAAAGCAGGCGGAGGATGAAGCCTTCCAGCCGTTGAAGATTGCCTGTGTGTTTTCGCCGCCCGCCGAAGGGGATAAGGACATCCAGCAGATTCAAGAAGATTTGCCGCAGGAGCGGGCCGATAACCAGGTGGAGCCCGATAAAAAGAAAGCCGCGCTGAAAGCCATCATGGCGGACTATAACGCCGCCTATGGCACGAATCACAACATCAACGAGTTTGACCTGTACTACCAGGATGTGCAAAAGCGCATCAAAGACCAGCAATATCCCAACCGCGATTTGCCCCACGCCCAAAAAGTGGATGTGGTGATTGTGGTGGATATGCTCCTGACCGGCTTCGACTCCAAATACCTGAACACGCTGTATGTGGATAAAAATCTCAAACATCACGGCTTAATCCAGGCATTTTCGCGCACCAATCGCATCTTGAACGATTCCAAGCCGTATGGCAATGTGCTCGATTTTCGCCAGCAGAGCGGCGCCGTGGACGAGGCGATTCAACTCTTTTCTGGCGAGTTCAAAGAGAAAGCCAAAGAAATCTGGTTGGTGGAGGCCGCGCCGGTGGTGATTGACCGGCTGAAAGACGCGGTGAAGAAGCTGGATTTGTTCATGCAGTCGCAGGGCTTGAATTACGCGCCCGAAGAAGTGACCAACCTGAAAGGCGATGCGGCCCGCAGTATCTTCATTGAACGCTTCAAGGATGTGCAGCGCTTCAAGACCCAACTGGAGCAATATACCGATCTGACCGAAGAACACGAAGCGGTGATTGCGCAGGTCTTGCCCGCCGAGCAATTGCAATCCTTCCGCGTGGCGTACCTGGAAACCGCGCAGCGCCTGAAAGAGAAGCAGGACAAAGACAAACAGAACCCGGACGTGCAGCAAATCGATTTTGAATTTGTGTTGTTCGCCTCGGCCCTGATTGACTATGACTACATCATGAAACTGCTGGCCAAAGCGGACGCGGTGAAGCCGGAAAAACAAAGCATGACCAAAGAACAGTTGATTGGGATCATCGCGGCAGACGCCAAGTTTATGGACGAGCGCGAAGACATCAGCGCCTACATCAACAGCCTGCAATTGGGAGGCGGGCGCAGTGTGCAGGAAATTCAGGCCGGGTATGCCGCCTTCAAAGCCGAGCAAAA
>CAIJPN010000229.1 GCA_903822545.1 uncultured Anaerolineae bacterium
AAATTTTTCCAGATGCCCAAAACAGCCCTTTTTGGCCCTTTTTCGATCCGTTTTTTGAAAATAACACCCCAATTTTACGCACACCAATCGCACAAAGGCTGGATAACGAATCTTATGACCCCCCAAACCTTCCCCGAATTTCACGCCTGGCTTACATCCCAAGACCGCTCCGAAAAGACGATACTCGCTTACCTGGCAGACCTGGAACGCTTCGCGACCTGGTTCGAGCAGGCCAACGGCCACCCTCTGACCCCGCCTGGCCTGACCCCCACGGATATTCGCCTGTACCGGACTTCGCTCCAGGAGCGCCATGCCAAACCGGCGACCATTAACCGGATGCTGGCCGCCATCCGCGCCTACGCAAAGTGGGCGCTGGAAACCGAACAAATCAGCAGCGACCCGATGCGCGGAGTAAAGCTGCTCCAGGGACAGAAGCTGGCTCCCAAATGGCTGGATCGCGGCCAGCAAAACAAGCTGATCTCCGCCGCCGAACAGGCCCTGAACGCTGCGCAAACGGATACCGCCAAAATGCTGGCTCAAAGGGACTTGTCGATCATCCAAATTCTTATCCACACCGGTCTTCGGATTGGAGAGTTGATATCTCTGACCAGGACAGATGTGGTGATGTCGCCCAGGAAGGGCAAGATTATTGTCCGCCAGGGAAAAGGGGAAAGGCGGCGGGAAGTACCCCTTAATTCGGAAGCACGGAAGGCGATCTCGGACTGGATGTCCTACCGGGGCGACGAGGGCACGCTCCTGTTTTCCGGCAAACGCGGCGATGGGATTTCCATCAGCGGGGTGCATCGTCGCCTGGCCGAGTTGGGGCGGATTGCCAAAGTGGAAGTTCACGCCCACACTTTGCGTCATACGTTTTCAAAGAACTTAATTGATGCCGGTGTCAGTCTGGAGAAGGTCGCCAGCCTGCTGGGGCACAGCAGTCTGAATACAACGCGGATATATACAACGCCGGGGGAACGAGACCTGGAAGCAGCGGTAGAAAGACTGGCAGGGTAGACGATGCAGCATCCTCGGGAAATCCGGGGGTGTTTTATTATCACAAAAGGCGAATCGCTGAAAAGTAGGACCCATATTCACGCAGACGGATATCTTTAAGACCAGCGCCGCGCTTGGTGCAAGTGTAGTTGATGTCAACATTCCGGTGCAAATGAAGAATTTGGCCGCCTATAACACCAATCTCGAAGATGTGCGCGCTTTTCTGGAGGATCAGTTTGAAATGGTATCCGCCTGAACGTGATCAAGCAGGTTACCGGATTTGATGGCGCAACAGCTTGCCTGTGCGCCAATATCAACTTTCTGTGGACATTTGTTCCAGGCGGGCTATGCTGTCGTTCAGCCCGCCGGGGCGGCTACGCAATAGCCAGACCTCACGGTGTTCGGCTGCCAGCCGACGGGCATCCTGCTGCAGGCTTTCGGGCGTGATGGGTGCTGATTGGTGCAGGTAGCAACCACGCATACAGGCGTGGCGCAGCATGTCGGCGACAAATACCAGCTCACGCACCAACCAGTTGGCATCTGCGCGATTACTGGAAGCCCTAGCCAACCGGCTGGTTGCCTGCTCAATGGCAGCTGAAGCCTGGTCAAAAGCTGCCGCAGAAGGTAGACGTTGGTCGGCGCGCATATCTTGTAGGGGCATTTGCAGTACACCGAACAGAGCAGACATATTGATGGGTTCAATACCCGCGGTGCGGTACACGTTTCCCAGGTCAAATGCCGCCTGGCCCAATGCTCCAGATGGGTCACCAAAAGCATACAAACTGGAAGCGCGGGCCATATCCAGCGTTTGGCTGGCTTCCACGGTCCAGGCATAGGCCGCACCGGCAGCGAACCCAATAAAACTGATCGGTAGTGGTTGCCAGTGACCGTTATCGCCCCAGTCGGTGTTCAAATATCCAATTGCGCCATGCTTCAGACCATTTTCTGCGGCATTTTGCAGGTTTCCCAGCGCATTATCGGTTCGTCCAGCCACTGAATTCCACGATGAAGTCCCGGGGCAGACGTAGAAGGGAATGCCGGCTTGTTTGAACTGGGCACCCTGCTGGTCAAAAGGATGGTTGGCTTCATAGCCCCAATCCAGGGCAATCACTTCGCGAGGCAGTTCGGCAATCAACTCTGGCGCATGCAAGATAATGTCGCCCCAGAACTGCATGGTGAAGCCGCGCCGGCTGACAGCCTGCTGAATTTGCAATAGAAAATCCAGGTAAACGCGCGTCGAGCCGCGTTCTTTGCAGGCTGCTTTGCTGCGTCCGGCGCCCAGGTCGAATGTTTCGTCACAACCAACGTTAAACATGCGGCTGGAGAAGTGCGGCAGCAGTTCGTCATAGAGTTCTTCCATCAAACGCAAGCTGCCTGGGTCAAGCGGGCACAGACTGAAGGGCCCATTCATATAATCGCCCCAGGGTGCTAGAAATCGTTCGTGTGTCTCTGCGAGGTGGGCATACCCTGGATGAACCAGCCAGCGGTGCATGTGGCCGAACGAATTTTGGTTGGGTACCAATTCAATAAAGCGCTCACGACAGTATGCATCGAGCAGCAGGATTTCTTCCCCGGTGATCGGCGATGCCTGCGCCCAAACCTGTGGATGTCGGCGGTAGGCAAAGGTATGCTCTGTGTAAAGCTGAAACTGGTTAATTTTCCAGCTTGCCAACATGTCCACCAGCATATACAGTGTATCCATAGTAGGCACACGGTCACGGCTAATGTCGAGCATCACCCCACGCGCCGCGAAATCAGGCCAGTCAGTCACATCCAGGCAGGGCAGTATCGGACCGCATTGCTCCATTACTTGGTTCAGCGTGCATATCGCATAGAATGCTCCAGCGGGGTCACTGGCTTCCACACGAATATCCTGCCCTGTAATGGAAAGATGATAGCCATCCGCGGGGAGTACGCCGCCCAGCTCGATTTTTATGCCGATCTGGGCATCCGGCATACCGGCGCCGGCAGTGGTTTGCCAGGCCAGGCCGACCCTGGCAAGGAGTGCCTGCTGGAAGCGGCGGGCAGCCGCAAACAAGGTCTGAGGGGACGCGCCAGACAGGTGAATAAGTTTATCGCCAGTCAACCGCAGGTTGCCTGGTAAATATTGGATACTGCGAGGGGTAGGGAGAAGAATCAGATTAGTCATAGAAGCGTTCATCATTAGCCTTTTTTATCATCTGTAACATCCATAATGTTTCCCATGATTGCCGGGCATCCATTGATCCCTGCGACGAAGTGCAAGACCGCGATGCAGTTTGTTGTCCCATCTTTGCGAATGCCGTGAAACTCACAAAGGGTTGCGTCAACTTCCCCAGACATACTCTGGTGGAAATGCTTTTTGATCGATTCGTGGTCGCTCGGATGGATCAATACCAGCAAGTCAGTCCCCATCAATTCGTGTGCTTCGTATCCAAATGTCCTTGCAAGTGCCGGGTTCACATATACTAACTGTCCATCCTGCACAATATAGACGCCAGTCAAAATGTTTTCACTTAGTGCGTAGAACAGATGTTTACTCTCTTGTAGTGATTCTTCCATTTGTTTAAGATCAGTGATGTCTTGAGAAATTATTTGAACGTACTGGACCATACCGGCATCATTTAAAATAGGCTGGTAAATTGTCCGGAACCACTTTTTTCCAGCCGGGAGATTAAATTGAGTTTCAACGGTTTCTGAAATACCGGATGCAAACACATTCCTCATGCGCGTCATAAGTTGCTCTCCACGGGTTGGCCCGAAGATCTCTACAACATTTTTCCCCAAGGCATCTCCGCGTTTCATGTTCAAATACTGGGCCGAAAGACTATTTTGCATGACAAGACAGCATTCCATATCAAAAATCGAATTTGCTGTGCTCGAATTCTCAAATATAAGCCGGTATCGTTCCTGGCTATCTCTCAAGGCTTCTTCATCCCGCCTGCGCTCGGTCACATCGATATTGGTTCCAATCATCCGCTGGGGCTTACCATCAGGATCCCGAAATGTTTGAGATGCGGCCTGGATAAAGCGGACAGACCCGTCTGGGCGTACGATACGAAATTCGGTCGCATATTCTTTCTCACCACGTAAGGCAGCCTGGATATCTTGATTCACTCGATCGACATCGTCAGGGTGGACACAGCAGATAAATGCCTGGTAAGCGCCAATAAAGTCTTCCCGGGACACACCATACAACCGGTACATGGAATCGTCCCAGACCAATTCGTTGCTCACTACATCCCAATCCCATACTCCAATCGAGGCCGCCAGGGTAGCCTGGCGCAGCCTTTCTTCCATATGCCTACGCTCGCTGATTTCACTTTCCAAAGATAAATTTGCGCAACGCACTGCCAGGTTGGCTTCATACAGCCTGAATGCCATTTTGATTGAGGCAAATAACACGGTTGGAGTGCTGTTTTTTACTACATAGCCATACGATGTGATTTTTTCGGCTTTTTCCACCACTTCTTTTTCTGTGTGTGATGATAAAAAGAGAACTGGGATATCATGTTCCTTAAGAATTTCCATGGCTGCCTGGGTGCCGTCTATGCCCCTGCCCAGGTTGATGTCCATCAGGATAAGGTCAGGATGTTGTGAATCAGCCAGCACAATAGCATCTTCACCGCTGGATGCCGTCAACACATCATATCCTTCCCTGCGCAACAATTTTTCCTCCCCCATTGCAAGGATAGCTTCGTCTTCAACCAGCAGGATCGTTTTGGGTTTCTGATCCAACATAACACATCCATATTCCTTGCTTATTCAAGAATCGAATAGGAGCATATTTTCCCCGGCTATAAGGATTTGTTTCTGTTCACCGTATTCAAACTGACCGGTCACGCCGATGGGCAGGCGGATAACGCCGGTCAGGTGTCCGCTCACCAGGTGCAGATCAGCTTCGATCTCGCCCTTGGGGTGCGGCATAATGCCATAAATTTCAGTCAGCCCTGCCAATTGCGGCTGAATTGAGACTTGCTCGAAGCCGGCGCTTGCCGGACGAATGCCAAGCAGGGATGCAAAGTAATGGTAAAGTGGATGTGCCCCCCAGGCATGGCAATCCGAGCGCACTTTATGCGGGTTGCCGCTTTCATAGGTAGTTTTGAAATCAAAATCCAGCATCTCAAACCAGAAATTCATACGCTGCATGAAAATATCCATGCGGCTGAGAACACGGCAGGTTTCAAAGAAGTAGTGCATGAAGTAGACTGTGGGCGGGGTCATCCCATCAGCCGAGAATAGGTTGTGAGCGATGGCTGTACGCCGGGATTCGGAGAGCGTGCCGCCTAGAATGGCCAGGCATTGGCTGTGCTCGGTGAAAACGGTGTGGGAAAGATCATCAGCATACAGGCCCTTTTGCTCATTCCAAAAACAGGCATCCAGGGCAGCGCTGGTTTCGGTTGCCAATCGGCGGGCACGGGATGCCAGTTCGGGCTCCTGCATGATTTGTTCAAGCTCGGCGACCAGGGTTAGGGCATACACGTATTGCCAGTTGAGCGGCGCACATATCCCGCCAATCTCTCCTCCGGGAGCCACTCCAGCCGGCCATTCAGGAACCCAGTCGATGTAATTCCAGCCAGCAGGTGAACGCACCAGCCCAGCGGTGTCGCGTAGAACGGTGAAGGCATCCATTACGGTGCGTATCCCAGGCATCAGCGTACGGATGAAGTCCAGGTCGCCACGCCAGGTCAGATAATCGTTCACCATTCCCACCCACCACAACGAGAAGGGCGCGATGATTTGCCGTTCGCGCGATGGGTAGCGAGATTGGGTCAATCCGTTGGTAAGGCGTGAAATGTCGAACATCTTGAGAGCTTTGCGCGGCAGACGGTCATCGCGGCTGATCAGGTAGGTGACCAGAGCTTCCAGGCGCGTATCGCCGATATACATTAATTGTTCGTAGAAGGGGCAATCCGCGTAGGTTTCGTGCGAGTCCATTTGCAGGGCGCGCGTCATAATGGGTATAACCTGCTCCAGACGCGGGTCTGATGCGCAGAAACGGCTCTCATTCTCCAGCGGGTAACGGGTTTCGCGGAAGATTAGCGACTCCAGAACCAGGGGCTGATCGTGTGTCTCGACCAGGATTTCAACATAGCGACCGGCATTCCACCACAAACCATCAAAATGCCGCTTTGGCCCTCCATCGGGCAGGTAGGCATTGCCAATTCCATCCTGATTTACCCAAATGGTAGTGAAATATTTGCCTTCTACTTCGCCACGATTACCCTTATCCATTTTTCCCACATCGTCAAACAGACTTTCCTGCCAATGAATACGAACTGAGCTGTGCTTGCCACCGGAGACGATGAGTTTCTCATAAGCGCAGTAATACTCATCCAGGTCAATCAGGATACGGCGATGTGTATCAGGCGGGATGGTCACTGAACCTCGCCCGGCCAGCAACGCTGCCCAGGCAGATTCTTCCGCTGGGAGATGGTCCGCTGCGCGGATAGGAATGGCGTGTGTAGTGGTTGAGACTGGTGCGGAAATGTTGCGCACACGCCCGATGGGGCGTGTCACTTCCAGCATCGGCGGAAGTATGGCCGGAGTTAGCAAGTGTTCGTATGGCTCCAAATGCCCGCGAGTGGAAGCGTTGTAGGCGGGGTGGAGTTTTTGTGAGGAAAGCCATCCAGTTCCTGCACCACGCTCGAAATACCAGGGAAAGGTATTCCCATTCACCAGTACCTTGTGCCCGATCCCAATCCCAGACAGTGGATGGGTGAATGTGTACCCATCCAGCCTCTTGACTTTCCAATTAGCCCGCCCTGTGGCCAGCAAATCTAGGTGACGTTCATCGTCTGGACAAAGCAGGAACCCAGGGTGTGCAGAAAGTTGTGCCTCGGGGGCAAGATCGCCCAGCGCCCAACAGCGTGCTACCAGGGTGTGGAAGCCAAACCCTAAGCATAAATCATAGGTTTCGAAAAACCAGTGCAGTCGATCTCCGCGCTCTGGACCTCGCCCGATGCGTTGGCCATCCAGGTAAAGCTCATAACGTTCATCGGCAGTCACATGAACGCGTATTTTTACATCCGCATCTAAATCAAAGTGCAGACAATAGGCAGCGACAAATGGCGGGGTCGCTCCTGGCAGGCCAATCCATTGGCAAGGCCAAGGCTGGCTACCATCCCAGGGGGAATCGGGATTGTAGTTTCCACTAAAAGGGGCAGAATTGATCAGGATGCGGGTAACGTGAGATGTCGTCATTTTTTTTGCGAAGGTGGCTGTGAAGTACTTTGGCGCACAACAAGCTTAGGATAGAGAACGCGATGATGTGCTGCCGCGCTAGGATCCTGAATCAGAGACACCAGATGTTGGATGCTTTGTGTACCCAGTGCATGGTAATCTTGCTGGACTGTGGTGAGTGGGGGCGTGCTGAAAGCCGCAAAATCCATGTCATCAAATCCCACAATAGATAAATCCTGTGGAATTTTAAGTCCAGCATTGTGCGCGGCCTGTATGGCACCCAACGCGGTTTCATCGTTACCGCAGACCAGGGCAGTAAAAGAACGATCTTTTGCAAGCAGTTGGCTCATCGCATTGAAGCCACCGCGCATGGTAAAGTTGCCAGGTTCGCTGGGACCGTGTGCTATGTTGTTTGAGCGCAGTACTTCTTGATAGGTAGAGTGTCGGATACGTGCATCATCATATCTGTCGGTAAACCCGGTGATTTCGGCAAACCGGCTGTGACCCAGATCTATCAAGTGCTGCATAAGCAGCCTAGTGCCTAACTCCTGATCAATCAGCACAGAGTTTGTATCGGGGCCCATGTTGCTACCGACAATTACCAGGGGTATCCCGCTACTCAAAGTGAAGATTTCTTTGTATGTTACATTGCTCCAAGGCATTAGCAGAACGATCCCATCTACCTGGCTAGCTACGATCTCGGATAACTTTTGCCGCATTTCAGGAAGAGAGTATGCCTGGTGAAGAGCTGTTAATCGGAATTGGAAACCTTTCTCGTAAGCAACGATTTCCATGAATGGAACTGCTCGCAGGTTGAAGATATCAAAGGCCAAGACATGGATCGCGTTAGACTTCCCGGTTACCAGGCTGCGAGCGGCGCGATTCGGCTGATAGTTTAATTCGGCAATTGCCTGGTTTACCTTTTCCAGTGTTTGGGGAGAAACTTTTGACATCTTATTGACGACACGCGATACAGTCTGGTAAGACACACCAGCCAGTTTGGCAACATCGTGAAGGGTGGCAGGCGACGAACCGTTTTTTAATGGCATAGCAAAACCCTTTCAGTATATTTCGCAAGAGAATTCTTCACCATTATACATAAATTTGGGGGTAAACATAGAGAACCTTCACACTGGTTTATACCATATAAAATGATGAAAAAGTTAGTATTTGTTGTTTTTTTGTGTTGATATTTGATGAAAAATGAAAATAATAACAAATATCGTCGAATATATGCTTGACATAGCAATGTGTGCCGAATATAATATGAACGTTCACATTTTTGAGCATTATCGAATCTCCCGTTTTCGAATTATGTGAAGTGGCGCATCGTATGTCAGCCAACGGGCAAATCATCAGTTACAGTTCCGTACCAACACTCGCTTTATTTAGCTTCATGCGCGCGTTACATCGTTACTCAACTCTGTGCGCAATTTGTATTATGTTGACAGACGCAAACAGGAGAAGTTCGCATGTCAGATATCGCCGTTGGCACATCGAAACCGGTTTCAAAACCTAAGCCCCGTTGGACAACAGATGTAATCTACTGCAATCTGTCCTACTTGATGATGGTGTTACCGGGAGCGACTTGGTTAATATTTTTTGCCTACCTGCCTATGCCTGGCATTATTATGGCGTTCAAAGACTATCGGCTGCAAAAACCCCCTGAAGATTATTGGATTCAGAATCGGTTTATCTACAGCCTTATCGAGAGTCCCTGGGTGGGGTGGGATAACTTCCAGTATCTGATTCTTCCTACAAATCTTAATAACACTATTTTGTTTGTGCGTAATACCGTTTTTTATAACTTAATGTTTATGGTTGTCGGACTGGTGTTTTCGATAGCTCTGGCAGTCATCATTTATGAATTAACCAACCGATTTTTGGCTAAGCTATACCACTCTATATTTTTCTTGCCGTTCTTTATTTCATGGGTGGTGGTGGCGTATGTCGTGTATGCGCTTGCAAATCAGACCGGCATCATCAACACAATACTTTCGTCTTGGAGCATGGAACCGATAGAGATTTACAAAGAAAAAACATACTGGCCGTATATTTTCTTGTTTGCAAATCTTTGGAAATATACGGGGAATGGTTCCATTCTTTACTTAGCTATCATCACCGGAATTGACCGGCAGCTTTACGAGGCAGCTGCGATAGATGGCGCAAATAAATGGCAGCAGTTCTGGAATATTACCTTTCCGCAATTGATTCCGACTATTGTTTTGTTACAAATTTTGGCGGTTGGACGCATTTTTGCATCCGATTTTGATTTATTCTACGCACTTCCGGCGGGGTCTGTAATGCTTCGAGACGTGTCAACCACCATTGATGTCTATGTATTCAATATGTTGCGCTCTACCGTTCCGCTTGGGTACCCTGCAGCGGTATCGCTCGTGCAATCAGTAATTGGCTTTGTCCTCATCCTTGTGACCAATTATGTGGTGCGCAAGACACGCCCTGACCTGGCGCTGTTCTAAAGCAGACTCTAATAGGAAATGCAAAATGAAACTGCTACCTATAAAAACAAAACCTGCCCGGGACATGTTGGCGATTTCACCTGCCACAAACCTTGCCCTGAATATCTTAATGTTGATTTGTGTAGCTTTGACGCTGGCTCCTTTCTACGTTATCGTCATCGCTTCGGTCACTTCTGAGGCTTCGCTGATACAAAATGGATATCGCTTATGGCCGGAAGAATTTTCTCTTTCTGCCTATACCTATCTCTTCACGGAAGGCTCCATCATCCTCATCGCATACAAGAATACGATCATTTCTACCCTCGCTGGTACTGTGTTGACGTTGGTTCTCGTTATGCTATATGCCTACCCACTTTCGAGAAACAACTTCAGATTTTCCACTTTTTTTACATTTTTCGCTTTCTTTACCATGTTGTTTGGCGGTGGATTGGTATCGTATTACATGGTCATGCGACAAATCCTGCATATCCAGAACACGATGTGGGCACTCTTCTTACCATCGTCGTTCAGCGCCTTTTGGGTATTTGTGCTGCGCACCTATATCAAAACGAATGTACCCGAAGAATTGATCGAGGCCGCCCGTATAGACGGCGCCAGCGAGTGGCGTACCCTCTTCCAAATTGTTATACCCTTGTCCGTGCCCGGGCTTGCAACAGTGGCCTTGTTTAGCGCCATTGGTATTTGGAACAACTTTTTCAATGTCCTACTTCTGGTGGACAAGGTGGAACTGTATAACTTGCAGTACACCATTTACTCCACTCTGAACAACATCCGCTTTCTGTTGCAAAATGCGGACAAAATGCAAGGCCTTGTAAATCTCTCCGAACTTCCTACGCAAACGTTTCGCATGGCAATGGCGGTGGTCACAATTGGTCCCATTGTCCTGGCTTATCCCTTCTTCCAACGTTATTTTATCCGGGGCTTGACCATCGGTGCTATCAAAGGATAAGCCCCTTCCACATATTTGTTCGGAATTATGGACACATATCCATAATATAAAAACCATATTTGAAAAGGAGAAGAAGAATGTTACAAAAGATTGTGTCCCTGTTTTTGCTCGTAGCCTTCCTGCTGGCTGCCTGCTCGCCAGCCGCAACACCCGAGCCAACCACTGCGGCTATTGAGGCCCCCAATGCCACCGAAGCCCCCGAGGCTACCGAGGCCCCATCTGCAACCCCAGAGCCAGCCTGCACCAACCCTGTAGCGCTTGACCTGTATATGGTTGGTAGTGGTGATACTCCAGCCCGTGCGGATGTAGAAGCCGAATTGAATGCCTACATCGAGCCGCTCATCTGCGCCAACGTAACCTTCAACATAGTTGGCTGGGGTGACTGGTTCCCCAAGGCTATCACCGGTATTCAGGCTGGCGAGAAGATGGATATCTTCTTCACCGCCGACTGGTGGCAGTATAACGAATTGGTCGCCCAGGGATTGCTCCTGCCGCTCAATGACGACAAGGGACCAAATGGCAACCTTCTTGCATTGTACGGACAGGGTATCCTTGAAAATATCAACCCAGCTTTCATCAGCGGGACCCAGGTTAAAGGCGTCAACTATGCTGTTCCGACCAACAAAGAACTGGCAATTCCCGAAGGCTTCATCTACAATGCGGGCTTTGCGGAAGAAATTGGCTTCACCGCGGCTGACGCTGCTAAAATCAGAACCATGCGTGACTTCGAGCCCTGGCTCGAAAAAGCCAAAGCCGCCCGCCCTGATGAATACCCCTACCTGCTCAACAGCAAGCCAGGCTTTTATCCCTGGCAGAGTGGTTTTGCTGGCGGTGTTCCTTATGACATTCTGACCATGAGTGGAATTCCCGATGCAAATGGCAAATTCGATGAAACCATTGTCAATGTTATCGAAAGCGAATGGTACAAAGAATATGTTATGGTAATTCGTGAGTGGCAACAGAAAGGTTGGGTACATCCCGAAGCAGCCCTGGCTGGTTACGAAGCCGACCCTATCCAGAACGCTGGCAAGTTCTTATTTGTGGTACAGCCTCTAAAAGGCAATGGCATCAAAGCCCAGGAACTCGTCAATTCTTCCGGCAATCCCGATTTGCGCCTGGCTGAAATTGAATGGGCGCCGAAGGTGGTCGCCACCATCAACACCGGTGGTTCGATGCTCGCCATTCCCGCCCTGTCGGAACACCCGGTCGAAGCGATGAAATTTATCAACCTGCTGCACACCGACCCTAAGGTTGTCAACATGGCGCTGTTTGGCGTCGAAGGTAAGCACTGGGCATTGGAAGCCGATGGTAGAGTGAACATTATCGACAATGCCTGGTACAGCGCGCACCCAGGCGCCTGGGTTTGGGGCAACACCCAAATTCAGTATGTGACCAACAAAGAAGACCCCAATAAGGCGCGTCTACTGATTGAATATTCCAACGACGCCTATTCTCATCCTTCCCTGGGCTTCCGCTTTGACAAAACGCCCGTGCAGGCTGAAATCACGGCGGTAGAGGCAGTGCTCGGTACCTATTACATGCCTCTTCTCTATGGTTACATTGACCCGGCTACCGAACTCCCCAAATTTATTGATGAGTTGAAGGCTGCTGGAATCGACAAGGTCAAAGAGGAAGTGCAGCGCCAGTATGATGCTTGGAAGGCGTCGAAGTAGTTATTTCGGCAATAGCCAACTGTCATTCCGACATAACCGAGGGGCCGCCTCAGAACAAGAGGCGGCCCCTTTTCATGCAAGGACAAGTTTGTCATGGGTTAGCGCTTGCAACAACCTTAAAAAGAAAGAAAACTAAACCGTGAGCCTCAAAAAAATCATCCCGTTCTTCCTCATTATTAGCTTCCTAGTCGCCTGCGCACCTGTTGCACCTGCCACTGCTCACGAAGCAACTATGTCAACCCTGCCCGATGGTCAGCGTTGGATGACCCATTTCAAAAACGACCTGCTTCCATTCTGGGATCGTCCCGAAGCCCTTGGCGCTCCGATTGGCAAATTTCCATCCAAACGCTGTAACAACGGTACAGTCTTTGAAGTGAAAACCAATCCGTGCCCTGAAATCAGTGAGAACGCCTGGCTCTTACTCGACCGAGAATTTACCGTCACCCGCTCGCGCCAAACCTATGCTTACGGTATCGCTTTTCACCTCACCGGCGATCCGCGTTACTTGGAATATGCCAAAGCCGGGGTGGATTATCTGCGGCAGAATGCATTCGACAGAAAAAACGGCGGCACATATGCCTACTGGAATGGTGATAGTAAGGCCTGGGAACCTGGCCCCAAATTCCGCAATCCGCAGGAATTGGCCTATTCCCTGCTTGGTATTTCTAATTACTACTACCTGACCCGCGACCCTGAAGTTCTACCCGACATCCTTGCCGTCAAGGATTTCATCTTCAAGAATTACTACAACCCCGACTTGAATGCCTTACAGTGGATGCAGGCATCGGATGGCAGCGAGACTAATCCGTTCGACAAACGCCTGGTCGCCCAATTGGACAATCTCAATGCCTACATGGTGCTGATCACCCCGCTATTGCCCGAACCCGAACAAAGCGCCTGGAAGTCTGACATGGTTAAACTCGCCACGCTGATGATTGAAGAGTTCTATTCCGAGAAGGACGGGCTGTTCTTCCTGGCCGTCAACGATCCCTCGCAAAAAAGTCTGGAATATTCCGGAACCGATTTTGGTCACTCGATTAAGGCTATGTGGATGATTTACCACACGGGACTTATCGCTGATGTTCCGGACCTCGTCTCATTTGCTCGAATAAACGGCCCGCGCATTCTGGAGAAAGCTTACCTTACTGAGAACGGCTCGTGGGCCAACGGCTATGAGGTTGGCGGCGTGCTGGTAAAAGATAAGGACTGGTGGATTTACAATGAACTCGACCAGTTTGCGATGGTCTTTGCCTTATCTGACCCATCCCTGGCCCGTTACCTGCCCTACACCACCGATTACTACTTCCGTTATTTCGTTGACCACGAATACGGCGAAGTCTGGACGGCCATCGAAAACACCACTAACCAGCCGAAGTCTGGTGCCTTGCCCAAAGCCTGGCCCTGGAAGAACGCCTACCACACCTTCGAACACGCTCTGCTTGGCTACATCACTGCCCAGCAGATGAATGGGCAGTCGGTCACGTTGTATTACGCCTTCCAGCAAAAACCTGCGGAAAGCACCATCCAACCCTACTTCCTGCGCGGCGATCTGATAAAACTGGAGAGCGAGCAGAAAAACGGGATCACGCTCTATCGAGCGGAGTTTCGCAACATTCGCTAAATACTGTTTTTGATGAAACCCCAGCCCTTTCTCGAATCCTACTTTTTGAACCAGCCCCCGCTGAAAACCCTCTGGTTGCTGTTTGAAGCGGACCGCCCGCGCTTACTCCTGGCGGCGGTGTCCTTTGTTATCAAACACAGCCCGGTCTGGCTGCTGCCTTTGCTAACTGCCAACTTAATTGATGTCGTGGTCGAAGACCGCCCGATTGCCGAGTTGTGGTGGAATGCCCTGTTGCTGGTCTTGCTGATTTTTCAGAATATGCCCCTGCACGTTCTGTACATGAATCAGTTGAGCGCAGCCCTGCGCAGCGTAGAAACCCGCCTGCGTTCGGGTCTTTCGCGTCAGTTGCAGCGCCTTTCCATCGGTTATTTCACTCGCGCCAGCGCCGGAGTGCTGCAAAATAAAGTGGTGCGCGATGTCGAAAACATAGAACAGATGGTGCGCACTCTTTTTGATGGTGGTCTGAACGCAATTAGCAGCCTGGTGGGTGCACTGGTCATTACCGCGATCCGCGCTCCGGCTTTCCTGCCATTTTTCCTGGTCATGGTGCCGATCACGACCCTGTTAGTGCAGGTCACACGTAGCAGTCTGGCGGCACGCAATGAGCAGTTTCGCAGCGAAGTGGAGCGCATGGCAGCCCGTGTCAATGAGATGACCCACTTAATTCCAATCACCCGCGCACACGGCCTGGAACAAGACGAACTGGAGCGTGTGGATAGCACGCTTTCCAGTGTGCGTAAAGCCGGGCTGGAACTCGACATGACTAATGCCGTCTTTGGCTCTCTATCCTGGGTAACATACAGCATGTTCAACGTACTATGTCTGATTGTTGCCACTTGGGTGGCATACCACCAAATCCTTCCAATCACGGCAGGCGATGTTGTACTGTTGAGCGGTTATTTTGCTGGCTTGACAGGCTCGGTCATGGTACTGGTAAATCTGATGCCACCCATCAGCAAAGGCATCGAATCCATCCGCTCGATTGGAGAAATCTTGAAGGCCCCTGATCTGGAGCATAACGAGGGTAAAGTATCCGTTGAGTCGGTACGCGGTGATTTCAGTTTCGAAAATGTGGATTTTCACTATCCAGATACCGATGCATCGGCTATTAGCAGTTTTTCACTGGAAGTTCCCGCCGGGCAGAACGTTGCCTTCGTCGGGCATTCCGGGGCCGGGAAATCCACCATCCTAAATCTGGTGATTGGCTTTGTGCGTCCGACTTCGGGCCGCATTCTTCTTGATGGCCGCGACATGGATACGCTCGACCTGCGTACCTATCGCCGCTTTCTGTCAGTTGTGCCGCAGGAGTCGATTCTTTTCGAAGGAACAGTACGCGAAAACGTAACCTATGGCCTTCGTGACGTTCCAGATGTGACGGTCGAAACGGCTTTGCGCGACTCTAACGCTTGGGAATTTGTCCAAGATATGCTTGACGGACTCGAAACCCATATCGGAGAGCGCGGGACCAAGCTTTCCGGTGGACAAAAACAGCGACTTGCTATTGCCCGCGCCCTGGTACGCAATCCGCGCGTTC
The DNA here is from genome assembly GCA_903822545.1 of uncultured Anaerolineae bacterium. Taxonomy (GTDB): domain Bacteria; phylum Chloroflexota; class Anaerolineae; order Anaerolineales; family Villigracilaceae; genus CAIJPN01. The sequence continues at coordinate 15,413 of CAIJPN010000229.1, forward strand.
TAATTTTAGATGAGGCTACTTCAGCCCTCGACACTGAATCCGAATCGCTCATCCAAGAAGCCCTGGCGCGCCTGATGCGTGGCCGCACAACCTTTATCGTTGCCCACCGCCTGTCCACCATTCGTAATGCAGATAAAATTGTGGTCATGAAACAGGGCAAGATTGTTGAAATGGGCACTCATACCGACTTGATGCAGCAAAACGGACATTATGCCAGCTTGCAAGGTAGTCAGGTATAGGGCAAAACCCAAGGAACGCTTCGCATGTCTGAAGATTTTTTCGAAAAACTTCCCGCATCCTTTCGCACGATTTGGACCACATCCATCCACTGGTGGGACGATCTGTTCATGCAGGCGGTCATGAACCTGCTGTGGAGTCTTTCCTGGTTTACAGTCGTCCTGGGACCACCGCTAACGTTTGGCATTCATTATGTCGAGAGCCAGTATGTGCGCGGCGAAAACCCGGGTTTGCGCGGAATGTGGGAAGGCGCTCGCAAATATTTTGTCAAGAGTTGGCTCTGGATGCTGGCGAACCTTTTTATTATCTTCGTGTTGATCGCCAGTCTTGATGCATATCAGCTGATTCAAGCAACCTGGGCGGGAATTGCGCGCGCCATAACGGCAGGGATTGGTGTGACCTGGATTCTCATCCAGTTTTATGCCGTGCCACTTCTGATGGTTCAAGAGCAAAACTCGCTGCGCCTGGCCTGGCGTAACGGCTTGATGATGATCCTGGCATCGCCAGGCTATCTGTTTATTTTGCTCCTTTTTCTGGCTTTTTCCGGCTTCATGAGTGCTATCCTGGTTTTCCCAACCATTCTTGGCTTTACCACTCTGCTCAGCCTGCTTGCCAACCAGGCAGTCCGTGACCGCCTGGCAACTTTCCGTAAAATTCTGGCAGATGACGATACAGTTTAAGATGCGGGAAATGAAAATATCTGTTATGAGCCGTATTTTCTCGTGCATCCTGTTGATTTCGATTATTGCAACTCAGCTGCTTGGGGGATGCTCCACTACCCCTGAACCAATTCCCTCCCTGATCTCGTCTTCCACGCCGACTTCTGCTCCCCTACCGACTCAGATTCATCCATCTTGGGATGGACTGGCCAACCCCGCGCTCTGGCAGGGTGGAGCCGATTACCAGCTCGAAACGCGAAGTGGCGTCTTGGTGGTGCAGGCTAATAAAATCAGCCCCAATGCTTTCATGGAAGCCACATTTCCCCCACTCGACCTTCGTTCTGCGCCGTATGCCAGCCTGACCGCACTTTCAGATATTTCCGCCAACATTACGGTAGGATTGGTAGATGCCGATGGCAACGATGGGTGGGTTTTAGGCAACTATGCAAACCGGGAGATGGCACACGGCGCGAACCCCCTGACCCATACCTTCGATTTCTCCAAAGCCAACCTGGACTTGAGTAGCATAACCGCCATGCGGATTACCTGCAATCGGGGCAGCCCCTCCTGCCGCACTTCATTCCAATTGAGCGAAATCTACCTGGGTGGGAACGCCATCCGCTCGCTGGCCTATGCCCCCTTGCCGGATGTTGACATCGTGATAGGCGATTCCCCACTTCCGGTTGTTCTCTTCCCGCTCAGCCGTGAGGATGTGGCCGAAATCTGGCGCGCAGATTTTCCGTCCGACCTGCTCGCTTCGGGAGAATTTCAGGATGGGCAGTTCATTTATTCCCTGGCCGGAAAGCCTGGGCGCGGAAAAGTCACGCTAATTGGTGAAAAAGACGATAAAACCGTCGTACTCTCCTTCACCCTAACCATCTCCGAAAACCAACCGCCCCGCCTGGCAAAACCGGATGATCAGATTCTCGCTGTTGGTGACTCTGTCACTGTGCGCCTGACTGGGTTGGATGATGGCGACTCGGCCTCAGCGCAACCGATTACCATTAACGCCGCCAGCGCTGACCCGACAATCGCCACTATCGAAACACTCGAACACGATGGCCGCAGTCGTTGGGCGATTCTCTCACTTAAAGCACAATCTGCTGGGCAAACGCAAATCACCCTGACCCTGACTGATGACCGGGGCTCGAGCATCACCCAAACCTTTTCTATCTCGATTTATCCCGAACTCAATCAAGCTCCAACCTTCAATTTGCCAGAGTTGCTCCTCATTCCAATGAACGGCGAATTGCGCCAGCCACTCATGGATGTTTCTGCGGGTGAACCCGGTCAACGCGTGACATTTCGCGTTCAAACCGATGCATCCCAAGTCAACGCTGAGATCGAAAACAACGTCCTGCTTCTGCGTGCCAAGCCCGATTTCATCGGAGATGTCCGCGTAACTGTCATCGCCATAGATAATGGCGGTAACGAACGCAACCAGGGTCATGCAGTTCTTACACGTTCAGCAACGGTGCATGTGCGCCAGTCGCCCACCACCGGGCTATCTGATTTTTTTGAGGCTCCTCAGGTTGCTCCCGCGTTAGCAGGCAGTGGTGAAGGCGCGCATAGCTTGGCAATCGAAGACGGCGCGCTGCGGGTGGACATTGATAAGTACCTGACCAACAACAAATGGGCTGGTCTGTGGTACGCCCTGCCCACCGAACTCAACCTGACGGAAAACCCGGTTATCACGCTTCGCATGAGAGCCGACCGCCCCACGACCATGCTCATCTTTCTGTGGGATGCTGATGACCGCTACAACACTGCTGGTACTGCTACTGTAATTGTGGATACCGACTGGAAAGACTACACTCTTGATTTTTCGGGTAAGAACCTCGATTCCGAAGGGCAGGCGGTAGATTTCTCTCGCCTGAAGGCATTCCTGCTCAACTTCGCGCCAGGTCAAATGCACCGTGGTACAGTCTGGTTGGATGATCTGCGGGTCGGGACGGAAGCCGCTGTTCTCTCTGCCCCACCCGCGCTGGACATCCAGTCCCCGCCGCGTCTTACGCTCCTTCCGGGTCATTCCACTACCGAAACGGTGTCCATTTCCGGTTTGCCAGGGAATGAAACAGTGGAATTAACGGATACCACACCCGGTCTCTTAACCGAAGCCCGACTGGTTGCACAAGGCGATGGTCATTTTCTACTCACGTTGCAGAGCGATCCGGCCAAAGCGGGCCTCGCTCGCTTGAAAGTGACCGCCCATGCTTCTGATGGTCGCCGCTCCGAAAAATTCATTGATGTCATCCTTCCCGCCTTGCCCCCTGCTGACCTCCTGACCCTAGACCGCTCTACGCGCTACCAGACGATAGATGGTTTTGGCGCTTTCTTAGGGACGGGCGCATGGAATGAACAAAAGCAGGATATCACCCTGCCCTTTGTTCAGGATTTGGGCATTACCGTGGGACGTTTTGGGATTGTTGATGTTGACTTCGAGCCGCACAACGACAACGCTAATCCTTACATCACTGATTTTGATGCCTTTGACCGGAGCGCCCTGCCGCTCGACTGGATGCGCCGCCTGAAAGCTGAAAGCGCGGTGGAGAAATACATTCTCACGGTCTGGAGTCCACCAGATTGGATGAAAAAAAGCCGCTCCCGCGCGGCCGTCACTGGTTCTGGTGAGAACTTTTTGGAGCAGCGCTACTATGAGGAATACGCCGAATTCCTGGCGGCGATCGTACATATCGTCCGCGAAGAAACCGGCATCGAGTTATATGCAATTTCCGTACAGAATGAGCCACAATTTAACGAGCCATATGCTTCCAGCCTGCTTCCTGCCGATAAGATGGCGCAGGTACTGGCTGTTGTCTCACGCCGATTTGCCGCCGAAGGCATTCAGACAAAGCTCTTCATGCCCGAGGCTTTGCCCCAGCAAAAGGGGATAGATGAATACATCCGCCAACTCGACCTCGTTCCCGATGCTAGCCAGGGGACGGATATCATCGCCATTCACAACTACGATGGCGATGGAATCAACGTAGGCGGGGCCGGAGCGCAGGAGTGGGCTGATATTTACCAGTGGGCCAATGTAACTCGTCCACGCCGGATTTGGATGACCGAAACTAGCGGACACCCCAATACCTGGTCAGGCGCGATGCTGCTGTTTGGCAATATTTACAACGCCCTGGCCTATGGCAACGTTTCCGCCTGGGTCTGGTGGACTCTGGCGGAAACATCAGGTGCTGCTCAATTTGGATTGATGGTTGATAACCAGCCAACTGCACGCTACGCCGTCTCGCGGCATTTTTATCGTGCGATTCAACCCGGAGCGATACGGATTCGAATCGCAGCCCCTGATGACTTGCTCGCCCTGGCATTCGAAAACCCCGATGGAACAACTGTTATCGTTCTTTATAACAAGGGAAAAGCGCGCCTGGTGACCAGCCCCGAAACCGGGACTCTGGCCGAAGCCTGGTTCACACACGACGGCCTGCTTAATCGCCCGGCGCAGATCAGCGGCGAAAGCGTTCTTCTCCCCGCTGATGCGGTGCTGACAATGGCATTTAGACCGTAGACAAAGGATGGCAGCCACTTCAAAAAGTGGGTGCCATCCTTTGTCTATTATCATTCTCCTGACAAGGAGGGATATTTATAATTGCGCGTCCAGCGTTCCAGCCCGGCGAGCAGGTTGTCTCCTGTTTCAAGATCAGGCACGCCGCTGATGTGGAGCGCCAGCCCGCGCGGGGATAGGGTTTGCATAACCAGTTCTAGGTCGCTGACCTCGCAGTAAACGATGATACCCTTGCCAGCCGCCTGGATTTTCTGGTAGACCTGCACCCATTTCGAGAAGCCTTCACGGCCTGCGCCGGGCACCCACTGAACGGCGTGCAGTTCGGGGATTTGTAGGATCATATCCAGATGGCGCAGCGCGCCGGGGCCGTCGAGGTGGTAGATGGAGCGGTCAAGGAAGCGGCATTCTTCGGCAATCCCGGCCAGGAAGAATTCGCGGTACATTTTGGGGCTGATCAGCGCCGAGAAATCGTTGGAGGGGATATAGTATTTTTCGTAGCTCGCCAAATCCAGCCAGCTGGTGATGGCCTGGCCGGCGTTTTTGAGTTTTGCATACCAGAAATCGTAGACTTTGTAATAATCGGGCTGCAAACGCTGAAGCAGGGCTTTGACCTGGGCCGGGCGCTCAATCAAGTCGATTGCCAGGTCTTGTGGGTTGCGCAGCGCCGCCAACAGGTCGCCGCCAGGGTGCCAGTCAGGCATGCCGACGATGTATTTATCTCGGCCCAGCTCCAGCATGGCATCGGTCAGTTCGGCCAGCTTGTGGAAATAGGGATTGTCCCAGTCCAGGGTCAGGTTGTCGGCTGTTGACCAGTCTTTCAGGATTGGCTCGCTCCAACTGGTGCCGTAATCGCCAAAATAGAGCGGGGAGCCGTAAAAAGCGGCCAAAATCTCGGGGCCGAGGTTCGGAAAGGCCACGGGCAGGCTGTCTGCCAGGAAAAGGCGGTTTGAAAGTTGAGCATCGGTCAGTTTTGCCTGGTATTCCACATCTAGCCAGCGTTCGGCGGTCGTGGCGTGATCTATCTGTGGGAGCGGAACCTGTTCTGCGGCGGGTTTCTCAATCGTAAACTGGGCGACTGGCCGGTCGAGTACGGCGCACTGCCAGAAGGCCTCCATGCGCTGCATGGTTTGGTGGAGGTCGGGTTTGAAGGCTAGCATATTTAAATCAGATCCATGTTCAGGTACGGCGTGAAAGTGGAAACGTCACGGGGCTTGCTGCGGACGTTGGGTGAAGGGAGCGCCACAGGCAGACAGCATCAGGGCGGCGAGCACAAGCAGGGTTACGAGCATCCAAATTTTTAGGTTCAACTTAACTTCTCCTGATGATTTAGGTTTTTAGAATGGGTCGATTTGTCAGATATTATGAAATTACCAATCTACCCTCGCCAAAATGCGTGAAGTGGCAGGTTTGCAATCCGCAGTCGCTCGTCCAGTAGCAGAGAATGGCGCTGCCATCCGAATCAGTTAAAGCGGCGGTGGGGAGCGGGGCGGAGAAAGTCATTTGGGCAAGACCAAATGACGTGAAACGATAGCACGTTTGACCGTTGGGATGTTCCACAGCGTCTAACTGTACAGTGGAACGCAGGAGGAGGGGTATATCCAGGGCCGAAACAAGCCGAACACGGTGCGTCGTTCCCACTTTCAGATAGTTTTGCGGCAGTTGCAGCGTACCAGGGGTAAATTGACCGTCAATTTCTATCCCGACCGCATGACCAGTTGGCCCAAATTCGATTTCAAGGAAACTGCCGCGCCAGGGATAAGATTCGATCTGATCGAAGGCGGATGTTGGCCGAAGCGCCAGTCCATACGGCAAGCGGCGCAGACCGAGCGCCGTCCACGCACCCAGCCAGGCACCCATTGAAAACCCTTGTGGGCGTATGTCGTGATACAGGTTGCCCTGTGGCGCGTTGAACTTTTCGGGCATGGCGCCGCCCATCGGCAGGAATTGGCCGGGACGTTCGGTCTCTTGGGCAATGCGCTGGTGCAATGCCAGCAGCTTCTCTTCTGGGTACAACCAGATGTCGGCGGCAGCCAGCATGGAGCACAATCCACTGATCCAATGCATATCAGGCTCGGCGGTCACGCTATCCAGGGTGGCGATAAGTACGCTGTCCCGATCATCGAGCGGAGCGAAGTTGGGCAGGGTCAATCCCCACAAACAGCAACTGGACTCCTGCCCCCAATGTGGCACAATGACATGCCCGCCTGTATCCAGCGTTTGCTCGGCATAGATGGGAATGCCTGCGTTCCGCGTCTTAAGCAGGCATTCCAGTTCCGTCCATACGCGCCCGGCTTTTTCCACATAGTGCGATTTGCAACGCATAGCAGCCAACATAGTGTAAGTGCTGTGCATGAGCAGGTTGAAATACACATCGTAATTGCGTGTTACGGCATGCCCCTGCCAGTGTAATCCGTCACCTGCCAACTGTACGGGTTTGCCAATTGCAAAATCCACACCGCAATCTCGGTGGCCGACGGTGGGGGTTTCATCGGCGAAATGCTCACCATATAGACCGCGTCCCTCATCCCATGTCATCTGCTCTACCCAGTTCAAGGCTTCGTCAACAAGGTCCCAATCGGTGGTTGTAACGAAATCCAGGTGGCCGAACTGTGTCCAGTGGGTAAAGAGCGCCCAGATAACGTAGAAAATCCCATCTTCCTCCAGTCGCCCATATTTTCGGTGGATCAACTGGCCGAACATCCGTCCGCGCGGCAGACCCGGCTCGTCTACCAAGGTCGGGTTATCGAGCAAGAGCCGCCCCAGTTCGGGCAGTTTATGCGGCCATCCCGCACCAGCCATGAACGGGAAAGCAAACCCTGCCTCACGTACCCAAAGCAGGTAATAGATGGCTTTGAGCGATGCGCGAAACGCCCCGCTCTCGTCAATCATCGAATGCAGCCCGCGCACGATCTTGCGGCGCAGGGCTTCCATTTTGGGGTAAGTGTTTGAGCGGGTGTGTCCGCTTTTTTCGATATCGTGGAGAATGAACTCGATATCGCTTAAGTGGCTGGATATCGGCTTTTGGGCGACGACTGGCAAATTGACATGGATGCATTCTCCCTCCAGTCCACTCCCGATTACCAGCAGTTGTCCAGCTGAGAGTTCTACTCGCGCATAGCGACTGTTTTCTGGCGCATGGATATGACTGTAACGGATATTCCCCAACCCTGGCCCGGCGCAAGCTACGAATTCGAAAGTAAAGCGCGGCTCCGGATGGCGAACATGGAACAGGTGTGGTTCTGCAACAAGGATTTCATCATACCGAAAGGTTTTCAAGTTCACAACCAATGGCTGTTCGCCCCACAACAATACGGCAGCGGTATCAGGGCGAACAGCCAGGTGCAGGGTTTGTTCCCGAAAATAGAGGATACTATGATAGGGGTCGTAGTCGCAACGCAGGAAAGAGCCCAATCCACAGCCCGGCAACACAATTTCCTGAAAGACATTCAGGTGATCATCGCGGTGCGAGTAGTTTCGGTCAAAGCAATCGCTGGATTGGCCCGCCAATGGCGACCACCACAGTTCGAGGTAAGAATCGTCCAGCCGATATTCCACACGCAAGGCTTGCGGGTTAGAGAGGAAGATTTGGGTTGGGTGAGTCATCGGGTAAGGAAGTCCATATAGAAGCGGTTGTTAAGGGGTTTGTCTCAACCCAGATGGGGATAGTATTTTACTTTCCAGGAAATCTGGCCAAAAAAAGAGAACCTTCACATTCTTATACTACCACAAAATACAAAAACAATAAATTCTTCTACTATATTTTATTATTTTTTGCAAAATAACACACTTTAACGATAAATATCGTCAACATATGCTCTTGACGTAACCACGCGCGCTAAATATAATATGAACGTTCACATTATTACGCGTCAGTGGCACCCCTTTTTCAAGCCCAAAGCCCTGTCCTTAGGAGCACAAAACACATGATCCATTCTGATTTTCCAAAAGAATTCTGGTGGGGCGCGGCCACCTCCGCCTACCAGATCGAAGGCGCCTGGGATGCAGATGGCAAAGGCGAATCCATTTGGGATCGCTTTTGCCATCTGCCCGGCAAAGTGCTCAATGGAGATACTGGACAGATATCCTGTGACCATTACCACCATTGGCAGGCCGACATCGCCCTGATGAAATCGCTGAACCTGCAAGCTTATCGTTTTTCCATCGCCTGGCCGCGCATCTTACCTGCCGGGCGTGGCAACGTGAATTCAACTGGATTGGACTTTTACAGCCGTCTGGTGGATGGTCTGCTTGATGCCGGAATCCAACCCTTCGTCACCCTATATCATTGGGATCTGCCGCAGGCCTTGCAAGATGAAGGTGGCTGGGCAGAACGGTCTACGGCAGAGGCTTTTGCAGAGTACACAGATGTCGTTACTCGCCATCTCGGTGACCGCGTCAAATATTGGATGACACATAATGAGCCATGGGTGGCCGCTTTTATGGGATACCAGATGGGCGTACATGCCCCAGGCTTGCAGGATTGGAATGCTGCCATTCGTGCAGCTCACCATCTCTTGTTGTCGCACGGATGGGCTGTGCCAATTATCCACGCCAACAGTCCTGGCGCAGAAGCTGGCATCGTCCTCAATTATTCGCCTGGTGAGCCAGCTTCACCAAGCGGCGCCGACTATCAGGCAGTGCGTCGCCATGATGGCTATCAACATCGCTGGTTCCTCGACCCCCTTTTTGGCAGACACTATCCGGCAGACATGGTGGCCGAATTTCAAAGCATGGGTGTTATGCCCACCGATATGATTCACAGCGGTGATATGGAATCCATTGCAGCGCATAGCGACTTCTTGGGCGTCAACTACTATACCCGCACTATCCTGCGCGCAAGCATTCCTGAATCCGAAAACCTGCCGCGCACTAATTTTTATGCACCAAAGGATGAGTGGGCGGCAGGCGGTTGGGGAGATATTTACCCTGTTGGGCTATATAACATGCTCTGCCGGCTTCACTTTGATTACCAGGTTCCCAAACTATATGTTGTAGAAAATGGCGTCAGTACCGATGGGGGCGAACCTGTTGAAAAGCAAATCAGGGATACATGCCGCATTAGCTACCTGGAACGTCATCTGGAGCAGGCCCAGCGTGCCATCCAGGCAGGTATTCCATTGGCTGGTTTTTTTGCCTGGTCACTGATGGATAATTTTGAATGGGCAATGGGATACTCCCTGCACTTTGGCATGGTTGGGGTGGATTATGCCACCGGCAAGCGCATTCCAAAAGATAGCGCGTTCTGGTATCGCGATGGTATTGCTGCCTGGATACATGCTCATGCTGTATCTGGAATTGCCTGATCCTGTTACATCCTGCCTGGATTTCAGGTAATGAGCAGGCGGCATTTCTACCAGACCCGCCAAACCATTTCCGATGAGAAGGATATCTCCAATGAACAAAGCAAGATATGTTGCCATCTTTCACGCCAATCTGAACTACGCCTTTCTTACCCCCGATAAATATGAGCGTACCATCCGTGCATCCTACGAAGTAATTATTGACACATTCAGGGATCACCCCAACCAGCAGTATGTTTTTGAAGCATCTGGATACACCATCGACACGATGGCGAAACTGACTCCCGATGTGCTGGAAAAACTCAAGGATGCCATACGCAGAGGGCAGTGCGAGTTCATGGGAGCCCCCTACGCTCACCCGATCATGGCTAATGTGCCGGAAGAGGATGGCTACTGGTCGTGCGAAGCTTCTCAACGTACCTATGAAAAATTTCTTGGCATCCGCCCGGAAAGTTGGTGGAATCCCGAGTGTACCTGGACGCAATATGTTCCATATGCCTTTCGTAAGGCAGGAGCCAAATATCTGACACTGGACTTCGAGTCGTACATGAACTCCAATGACAAGGATTATGCCTGGGTGGAACGCAACCGTACCCAGGATATCTACTGGGGCGGCCACCTGCCGTGGTACGAACTCGACCCTGATTGCAAGTTTCTACACCAACCCTTTCATAACGTGGTGCCCGGATTACATGGCATGTGCAGATCCGATCGGTTAATGGGGAAGTATGTAAGCTACTTCCTTGGCAAAACTAGCCTGGAAGATTACCTAGAGAATGTACGCCACTGGACAGGCAGTGGCAGGGGAAGCACCATCATTATCGCTGATGACGCTGAATACTGCGGCACGACCGGCTACTATTACGTGAAGTATTTCCGCGATTATGACAAGTGCTTCATGGTTGATCCTGAAGCCCCAGCCAAACTGGACGCAATGATCAAAGGTATCAAGGAATTCGGGCGGTTGATTACATTTAAGGATGCCTGTGAAATGGAACCTGTGGATGAGCCTTTTTTCGTGGAAGACGGCGGGGCCTGGCACCGGACCTATTCCATTGTCTGGGGTGGTACACCTGAAGCCCGTCATTGGGATCCCATTTTAGAAGGGATACGCCGTCAATATAAAAAGTATTGCCAGCCGATCACCGAGGGAACGCACAAGGAAGAATTTGCTGAAATTGTCTGGCGGTTTTGGTTTCATCTGACCTGCGCCGCTAATTCCGATGGGCGTTGGCCCGCTCCCCCGGCGCGTACCTGCCCATTCAACCGGCAATGGGTAGAGGATGAAATCACCATCACCCGTGCTACGTTGGCAGAAATCCGCAAGCGCATTAAAGCCAATGGGTACCATCTGCCACGAAGGAAAGGCTTCTCTGATGATCCAAATGCTGAGAGCAGCTACCAGTTTCACTTTACCGACAAACCCATAAACAGCCCCTATGACATCCCGGCGCTTACTACCTACGAATTGTCTCATGCTATCTATTACTACAATGCGATGGTGGATAGCAAAGTGCCGGACAAACTTGAAAAGGGTAAGCATATGCTCAAAGCCATCTTCGATGAACTAGATCGTCGCGGCATGAAGGGTATCCGTCCTGGAGGCGCAAAAGGTACGGAAAAGCGGGTTCTTGATATTTGAGCCAAGTAATGCTTAAAAGGATGTATTCCATGCCCGAAATCACTTTTTCAACGCTTGGCTGTGAAGAAGGAAACCCAACAGTTTTGGCACTGCTATCTCAATTTGAACAGCAGTTCCACTGCAATGTGAAAGTACGTTGGCTGAGTTGGAAAACCGGACATGCGGAACTGAACCAGATTGCCTTTGAGCGTCGGGGGGCGGATGTTTCCGTAATTGGCAGCACCTGGCTGGGAAGCTACATCAGTATGCAGTCTTTGCGGGCCTTTCTGCCAAATGAAATCCGAGCACTTGGCGGTTTTGATGCTTTTGTACCCGTTGCCTGGGCGCCTGGGCAGGATTACGAAAATAAACAGCCTTATGCAATCCCCTGGTCTCTAGGCATTTTCATGCTTTTCTATCGCTATAAGGGACTGGAATCCGCTGGGATTGATATCCATCAGGCTTTTACAAGTATTCATCAGTTGGAAGAAACGGTGGCTTTGCTGGCACAAGCAGGGCAACCGCTGCCGATTATATTGCCTGGTGCAAACACGCCTGAAATCCTGCATGGAATTGCTCCTTTTGTGTGGAACGAAGGGGGGCATTTCAGGTCGAAAGATGGTTTGAAAATGCTCTTTGCATCTCCGGAGGCAGTTCGCGGCATGGCCCGCTATTTTAAGTTAACTCGGCATGTAAACCCCAAGTTTCTCCCTAGCTTGCAAGGTAATACCGGTCATCTGTTTGTAAACGGTCAAGCCACAATAGGGCTTTTATCGTCCGAGGCTATTTACCACCCCACTCTTTCGCAGGCCGAAATGGCTGAAACTTGGGGGGTTGCGCCAATGCCTCCGCAATCATTTGTGGGCGGAAATTGCCTGGTCATCTGGCAACACACAAAAAATGAACGATTGAGTAATGAATTGGTCTATTTTCTGACAGGCCATGAATGCCAGTTGCGACAAAGCCACATCAATCGCCAATTTCCGGCTCGTTTATCGGCCTTACAAAACATGGATATTCCCCAAATATCTCTATTGAGTGAATTACAGGGTGGCCGGACGTATCATTCCGCACGATTATGGGGCGTGGTTGAAGATAACTTAATCCGTGCTTTGTCGTCGGTATGGCATCGTTTCTTGGCAGAGCCTGAATTGGATGTAGAAACGCTTCTGGGAGAAGAGTTATCTCCACTTGCCAGGCGTCTGGCCGCCACCATGTCGAGCTATTAGATCAACAAACCTCCTACCAATATACATGGCTTGTCAACGCATGTACTCCATTCCTGCGCGAGCACCCAAAGACGGGCAATATCTTGTTTTAAATACTGTTGCTTACAAGGAGAATTCATGAACAGAAAACTTTCCATCGGCATTCTTGGAACCGGTTTCATGGGCAATATGCATGCACAGCGCCTTATGAAGCAGGATGATGTTGTTGTCACTGCCGTTTGTGGCGAAACAATTGCCATGGCCGAGGAATTGAAGTCCAATCTCAAAGTGGGAGATGCTATCGCGTTTGGCAACTTCGACGAGATGCTGGCCACATCCCAATTGGATGCGCTCTATATTTGCCTGCCGCCATATGCCCACAGCGGGCAGGAGGAAAAGGCTGCGGAGCGAGGTATTCACCTGTTCTTGGAGAAACCGATCGCTTACAACATTACCCAGGCAGAGTCCATCGTTGCGGCGATTGAGAAGGCTGGCGTAGTCAGCCAAGTGGGTTATCACATGCGCTTCCGAAAAGCCGTGACAGCGATAAAGAGAATATCGGCTGGCAAACCCACCCTCTTCGAGGGTCGATTCTGGTGCAATTTTGGCGGACCGCCCTGGTGGACGGACAATGCCAAATCGCACGGACAAATCTTTGAGCAGGTTATCCACCTGTACGATATGGCGCTCTACCTCTTTGGTAAAGTGGACAGCGCATCGGGCTTCGCTGCCAATCTGTGCCACAACACCGATCAAACCTACACCATCGAAGATACCAGTGTTGGAATGTTGCGCTTTGCAAACGGAGCGTTGGGCATGATCACTGGCTCTAACTGTGCCATCCCGGAACGATTCATCAGCACCTTCCGCGCTGTCTTCGAACATGTCACACTCGATTACCACTCAACCGGCGATTGGCGTGTCAAAGATGAGTCCACCCTGTTCGTTCACGATGGAAAAAACATCATCGAACAACAGGATTTCGATGAAAACAATGATGTTTATCTCGATGAAACCCGTGCCTTCTTGGATGCAATTCAGGGCAAAGCTTCGCAGATTGCCACAGCCCGTGATGGGCTGGATGGCATCCGCCTCGCCAGCGCAGTGCTGGAAAGCGCATCTAGAAATGGTTCACCCATTCAACTCTCATAAAAGAAAAATACCATGTCTACCCACCCTCGTTTACTTATCAATCTGCCCCCCACTTTTTTCACCCGTCCCGAGTTAGAGCCGCATTTCAAGCGGCTGGAAAAACTGGCATCTGCCATTCGCCAGACATCGCACAATACCACCGACGAAATCATGCGCGACTTGCCCTGGGCCGAAGCCGTCGTCATGTGGGCCTGGCCTGGCTTCGGAGATGATGAACTTAAAGTCTGCCCTGACTTGAAATTCGTCGGTCAAATCAACACCACCGGTCAACACGTGCGCGCCTGCTTAAAGAAGGGCCTAGCAATCTCGGAGGTGCGCCATGCCTGGTCGCCTTCGGTTGCCGAACTAGCGCTGATCCTGATGATGAGTGGACTCCGCCAAACCAGTAGCTATCACATTGCCATGACCAAAGGAACTGAACACTGGCTGCGCGACTTCCCCGCCGACATTGATGCCCGCGAACGCCAACTGTCCGGACGCTCAGTCGGCATCGTCGGCTTCGGTGGTATTGGGCAGCACCTGGCGCGGTTGCTCGAACCATTCCATGTGACTTTGCGCATCTATGACCCGTATCTGCCCGCTGAAGTTGCCGCACAGTATGGCGCTCAACCAGTCAAGTTGATGGAACTCATCCAGGAATCTGAAGTTGTGGTGTTGTGCGCAGCCAACACAGATGATGCGCATCACCTGTTGGATGCCCAAGCGATCAAGGCTTTACGCAAGGATGCCGTGCTGGTCAACGTAGGACGTTCGATGCTGGTGGACATGGCTACCCTGGAAGAACGCCTGAAGCAAGGTGATCTGATCGCCATGCTCGATGTGTTTGACCAGGAACCACTGCCCGCCGATTCACCGCTGCGATCCCTGCCCAATACCTACCTGACCCCCCACGTCGCAGGTGGTATCCTGGAATCCGTGGAACGGTCCCTGGCCTGGCTGGCTGATGACCTCGAGTCGCACCTGAACGGCCAGCCGCGCAAATTTGCCGTAACAGAAAAGATGCTCGTCTCATTCCCCGGATGAACAATAATACCTTTCCTCAACGCCTGACCGCCCTGCGTGAAAAGCACGCCGCCCTACTGGCCCGCCCCAACGGCGTGAACCTGCTCTGGGATAACGGGATATTCACACGCTGGCAGAACCCGGTCGTTACCGCCGCCCATGTTCCATTGGAGTGGCGCTATGACCTGAACCCGCAAACCAACCCATACTTGATGGAACGCCTGGGGGTCAACGCTGCCTTCAACCCTGGTGCTCTGGAACATGAAGGCAAAATCCTGCTTGCCTGTCGGGTGGAAGGATACGATCGCAAATCCTTTTTCACCATCGCCGAAAGCGAAAATGGGGTAGATAACTTCCACTTTTGGGATGAACCGATCGTTCTGCCCGAAACCGATGACTCCGACACAAACGTGTATGACATGCGTCTGACACACCACGAAGATGGCTGGGTCTATGGCGTATTTTGCACCGAGCGCAAAGACCCCAACGCCCCACCCGGCGACCTCTCCAGCGCGGTGGCCCAGGCTGGAATAGTACGAACGCGCGACCTGAAAACCTGGGAACGCCTGCCCGACCTGAAAACCAGCTCGCCCCAACAGCGCAACGTTGTGCTGCACCCGGAATTTGTGGATGGCCAATACGCCTTCTACACCCGCCCACAAGACGATTTCATTACAGCAGGCAGCGGTGGCGGCATTGGCTGGGGATTGAGCGCTTCGATAAACCCAGCAGTCGTGGAGAAAGAAATTATCGTCGAGACCCGCAACTACCATACAATCAAGGAACTCAAGAACGGCGAAGGTCCGACCCCGTTCAAGACCGAACGCGGCTGGCTGCACCTGGCGCACGGGGTTCGTAACACTGCCGCAGGACTGCGCTATGTTCTATATCTGTACTTGACCGAACTGGAGCGCCCTTGGGTAGTTACACATCAACCGGGTGGCTACTTTCTTGCGCCAGAGTTTGATGAGCGCGTTGGCGATGTCAGCAACGTGGTTTTCTGCAATGGGTGGGTGGCTCGCGCCGATGGCAGCGTTCTAATCTATTACGCTTCATCTGACACGCGCATCCATGTTGCCACCAGTTCACTTGACCAGTTACTTGACTACACCATTAACACTCCGATAGATGGATTCCGGTCCTATGCCAGCGTCCAAACTCGTCTTGATCTGATTCGGCGCAATCGCGCACGATAAGGCAACTCTATAGAATCGGGTTACTTTGCTCGATTATTGCCAAAAGCCCAACCTGATGAAAGTGACTTGCTAAATGACCGCGCGAGCAATTCCCCTTTGGATAGATAATACTCCGGGCGTTGACCCGAACATTTTACAGAAACCACCCTACCTTGAACCTTATCTTGTGGCGGGTAATGGCACTCATGCATGCGTCATCATCTGCCCGGGTGGTGGTTACTGGATACTTGCCCCCCATGAAGGCGAACCTGTGGCGCGATGGTTGAACCAGTTGGGTATATCGGCTTTCGTATTGCACTATCGCACCACCCCATACCATCACCCATACCCGCTATTAGATGCCCAACGCGCTGTGCGCCTGGTGCGCGCCCGGTCAAGCGAGTTCAACATTGACCCACAGAGAATTGGCGTGTTGGGTTTCTCGGCGGGTGGACACCTCGCCGCCACCGTTGGCACACACTTCGATGCAGGCGATACCGACGCAAGCGATCAAATTGAACGAGTTTCGTGTCGCCCGGATGCACTCATCCTGTGTTACCCAGTAATCACATTCGCCGAATTTCGCCACGAGGGAACGCGCCAAACATTACTGGGGGAAATGGCTTCTCCTGAGCACATTCTCTTGCTTTCCAATGAAAAGCACGTCACAGCGGACACACCGCCTGCTTTCTTGTGGCACACCGCCAACGATGAAGAAGTCATGGTCGAAAACAGCCTGCTTTTCGCCAGTGCTTTAAGCCGAAACAAAGTGCAATTCGAACTGCATGTTTTTTCTGATGGAAAACATGGGCTCGGGTTAGCGCAAGAACACCCCCAACTATCGTTATGGATTAAAGCCTGTGAGAACTGGTTGCGCTTGCTGAATTTTTGCGTGCCATAAACTGGAGTATCCCATGCCTTACTTTGACTTGCCCCTCGATCAACTAAAAACCTATCGGCCAGAAAGCACTGCTCAGTCTGACTTCGATGATTTCTGGAAAATCACGCTGGAGACTGTCCGCTCACACCCGCTTGATGCACATTTCACCCTAGTAGACAACGGTCTGAAAGCGCAGGAAGCCTTCGATCTGACCTTCCGCGGCTTCGGCGGACAACCGATCAAGGGCTGGTTCATCCTGCCTCGCAAGCGCACCGGTCTGGTGCCCTGCGTGGTGGAATTCCTGGGCTATACCGGTGGGCGTGGATTCTCTACTGACTGGCTACTATGGCCCAGCCTGGGCTATGCCCAATTGGTGATGGACACGCGTGGACAGGGCTCTTCAGTCGGCTGGACACATGGCGATACACCTGACTTGTACGGGGAGGGTGGCAACCCAACGGTTTCCGGGTATATGACCCAGGGCATCTTGGATCCGAAACATTATTTCTACCGCCGCGTCTTCTCCGATGCTGTTCGCGCCGTGGAAGCTGCTCGAGCACACCCAGAGGTAGATTCCAATCGCATCTGCGTCACGGGTGGTTCGCAGGGCGGCGGCATTGCTATCGCTGCCGCCGCTCTTGTCCCGGATGTAGAAGCAGCAATGCCTGATGTCCCATTCTTGTGTCATTACCGCCGCGCCACCGAAATTGTAGACTCGTACCCCTATCAGGAAATCGCCCGCTTCTGCAACGTTCATCGCGATAAGGTTGAGACCGTTTTTCGCACGCTGTCCTATTTCGATGGTGTGAATCTGGCGAGCCGAGCGCGGGCAAAAGCGCTTTTTTCTGCTGGTCTTATGGATATGGTCTGCCCGCCTTCTACTATCTTCGCAGCTTACAACTACTGGGGTGGAATGGAAAAACAAATCATCACCTACCCGTACAACGGACACGAAGGTGGCGGCGGTTTCCACACGCAAGAAAAAATCAAATTCCTACGCGGACTGTGGGGCTGAAGCATGGCAAATAGATTACACCCTGATCTGTGTCCTAAAAACTGCGCGCTGAGTTCAAACAACCCGCAATCCAACCAGCCAACTCACGCACTCCGCTTGGAGAAAACTTATACCGATGCCCAAACCCAATTTGATCTCCTTTGTGGCCGACCAGTGGCATGATGCAGCAATGACTAACGTGTCGGAAAGAAAGAAAACCCATGTCTGACAATCTGACATCGATAGAACGAGTAGAAATCGTTTTGCGCGGTGGAATCCCCGACCGCGTGCCAGTTAACTTGCATAACTTCATGATGAACGCCCGAGCTTCGGGGTTATCGTTTCCCGATTATTTTCAAAATGGCGAAGCCATGGCGGAAGGACATATCAAAGCCTGGCGCGAGTTTGGCCACGATGTCATCCTGCTCGAAAACGGCACCGTAGCATTGGCTGAAGCGTGCGGCTGCCAGGTGGAGTATCTGGATGATAGTGCTCCAGTTCATATTGCCCCTGCCATCAAAAGCCTGGATGATGTGGGAAAACTAATCAAACCAGATCCCTATAAAACCCACCCCCTGCGGGAAAATCTGAAGGCCACCCGTACCGTTGCCAATGAAATTGGCCAGCGGGTTTATGTTATGGGGCGTGCAGATCAGGGGCCATTCTCCCTGGCATCCATGCTCATCGGGATCGAAAATTTCCTTTTTGCCGTTGTTGACACGGCTTCTCAGAATAAATTGGAACAACTGCTCGATTTCTGCCTTGATGTTGTCTATACTTATGCCCTGGCCCAGGGTGAGCAAGGAGCACGCATGACATCCATCGGGGAATCGCTCTCTGGGCCGGATGTGTGTTCTCCCCGTGTCTACAAAAAATATGAGTGGGGGTATGCTAAACGCCTGATTGAACAGTTGAAAGCCAATAACCTGCCGCTGGCTTATCATATTTGCGGTAATGCCACCCGCATTGTTCACGACATGACGGAAACGGGGGCAGCCGTACTCGAATTAGATTACAAGTGCGATTTACCCACTATCAAGCAAGCAACGCAAGGCAAAACTACCATCCTCGGTGTGATTGATCCCAGCGGGGTGTTGGCGCTCGGAACACCTGAAGATGTCAGGGGAAAAGTAAGAGAAGAACTGGATGTGCTGGCTCCAGGCGGTGGACTGATTTTGGGGCCAGGCTGTGCTCTGCCGGCTACAACCCCTGTTGAAAATATCCATACCTTGGTTGAAACTGTACACCATTATGGGCGCTATCTGCCAGATGGAACGCTCATTTCTTAGATGTTCTTCTGCCAGGTGCTCCAACATCAGCATTGTTGAAGAAATCTACCCAACCCTAAGCCCAAGAACCCAACATGGAGAAATAGATAATGAACGAAGAACTCTCAAACCTTTTCAACGCCATTCTTGAAGGAGATATGCCGAGCGCCCAAAGTGCGGCCCAGGCTGCCCTGGATGCGGGTTTAGACCCTGGACTGATCTTATCGGATGGCATGATTGCCGCAATGAAGGAAGTGGGTAGACGTTTTGAAGACGGAGATTATTTTGTACCAGAGATGTTGATTTCCGCTCGAGCCATGCAAGCCGGTCTGATCCTTCTGAAACCACACTTGCAAAGTGGTAATGTGAAATCCGCAGGGAAGGTTGCCATTGGTACAGTTAAAGGTGATTTGCACGATATTGGTAAGAATCTAGTGGCGCTGATGCTCGAAGGTGCAGGGTTTGAAGTTATAGATCTTGGAACAGATGCTGCGCCTGATGTTTTTGTTAAAGCAGCGCAAGAAGGTGCTCAGTTGATTGGCATGTCTGCCCTGTTGACTACCACCATGAATAGCATGGATATGACCATTCAATCGCTCAAAAATGCAGGATTGCGGGATAATGTGAAGATTATTGTGGGCGGCGCTCCTGTGACACAAGAATTTGCCGCCAAAATCGGTGCAGATGGTTTCGCGCCGGATGCCAGCCGGGCGGTTACGCTGGCGCAATCATTGCTTGAAAAATGAATTAATACTTGGGAAAACTTTCCTTTATGCCTGCGCCAAACTTGATTTTCTTTGTAGTTGACCAGTGGCGTGGCGACGTGCTTGGTCACCTTGGAAACTCTGCTGCCCACACCCCCAACCTGGATGCCTGGGTGGCCAGTTCTGCGGTTTCATTCCGCCATGCCTTTATACAAAACCCTGTGTGCACCCCCAGCCGTTGCTCTTTCATGACAGGATGGTATTCCCATGTACGCGGTCACCGTACGATCTACCATATGCTCCAGCCGGATGAACCAATGCTGTTGCGTTCTCTCAAACAGGCTGGGTACTATGTCTGGTGGGGCGGCAAGAATGATGTTGTCCCGGCGCAATATGGGTTTGATGCCTTCTGCGACTTTCGCCTGTCATATCCGGATCGCCTCTGCCGTCGAGATTTGCATTCTTACAACGATTGGCGGGGAGCGCCCGACCAGCCTGGCTTTTACTCTTTCTACGCAGGCCGTTTAGATAAGCCGGCCAATTACCCTGCAGACGAACCTTTCTACTTCGATATGGATTGGCACACTGTCCTCAGTGCTATAGACTTTTTGGCTGACCCGCCGACGAACCAACCTTGGTGCTTATATATCAACATCAGTTTTCCTCACCCGCCGTATGGCGTGGAAGAACCCTGGTATAGCCTGATAGACCGCCATCATCTACCGCACCGTATTCCGGCCCCGCCATCCTGGGAAGGTAAACCGGCGATGTTGACCGGGATTTATGAAAATCAGAACCTGCAAAGTTGGGGAGAAGACCAATGGGATGAACTGCGGGCAACATATTACGGGATGTGCGCGCGCACCGATCATCAGTTTGGATTGCTTTTGGACAGGCTAAACAAAAGCGGATTGAACAATTCAACTGCCATCTTCTTCTTTTCTGATCACGGTGATTTTGCTGGAGATTATGGTCTGGTCGAAAAATCTCAAAATACATTTGAAGATTGCCTGGTATGTGTCCCTTTCCTGGTAAAACCGCCAGCCTGGATTCCTATCCGGCCAGGCATTAGAGATGCCCTGATAGAACTTGTGGATTTTTCTGCTACGGTGGAAGATTTGGTAGGCCTACCGTCTACCCACACCCATTTTGGGCGCTCACTGTTGCCTTTGATAGCAGGCGATATAGATACCCATCGTACAGCAGTTTTTTGTGAAGGCGGGCGAATTCAAGGCGAAATCCAGGCCATGGAAACCCTGGATGAAAAACAAGGCCGGAACTGGCTTTACTGGCCGCGCCTGGAAGTTCAACATCGTTCAGATGCCGCCCACACCAAGGCAGTCATGTGCCGCACGGCAGAATACAAATATGTCTATCGCTTATACGAGCAAGATGAGCTTTACGATTTACGCAGCGATCCACAGGAACTGCACAACCGTATCGCCGATCCAGGGCTTGAGAATATTCGCCAAGCGTTGAAAGACTGCGTATTAGAATTTCTGCTTGGTACAGGTGATAACGTGCCACATCAATTGGACCGGCGGTAGTAAATTTCTCAAAGTAAATATTTAATCCGTTTGGTTCTTTCTTTTGGGACAAGCCACCTTGCAGTCGCTGCGACGACGTCCACAGTTAATCCATAAAATCAAGACGAGGTAACCCAGGGCACAGGGCGGAAGATTGCTTCGCCCCTACAAAAATTAAAATTGGCTATAAGACCCGCTCATCCCGCGATACTCGATGAACGGCTCGTTGATGATTTTGGCGGCCAGTTCCATCTGGCAGGATTCTTCGAGACAGGTGGACCAGTGGAAGGCTTCGTCGAGAGTCTGGCCGGTAGCGAAGCTGCCATGTCCGCGCAACATGATGATTTTGTAGTTTTTCAGCGCTTCGGCGACTTTGTTCGCCATCTGCGGCGTGCCGGATGCGAATTCTTCGGTCACGACCGGGATTTTTTTGAGCAGGTAGGATGCTTCGTTGTCAATCGGCACGAGCTCGTCACGAGAGAAGGAAAAGGCCACAGCTGTGCGCGGGTGACAGTGGCAGACTGCCAGAGCGGGCGTGTTCAGATAGATGGCGCGATGTACCAGTAATTCGGTCGAGGCCAGCACAACGTTGCTGTCGTTTTTATCCAGCCGGGTTTCGATCAGATCGTGTGGCTTGAGCCGTCCGAGTTGCGCACCGCGCCGTTTGATGATAACGCGGTCGCCGAGACGGATGCTCAGGTTACCGCCGTGCGAGCTGATGAGCTGCGCCGTGAACAAGTCTTCGCCAATTTCGCGGAACATTTCGTAAATTCGTGGATCAATCATAGTAAATTCTCCAATCCCAACTCCGCCAGCTTCTTCGGGGTTGGTACGCCGTTCTCGTCCCAGCCGCGGGTGCGGTAGTATTCTTTGAGCATTGGCTCCAGTTGCGAAACCCAGCCCTTCGATGGGCCATCGGTCGGGGCTTCGGTGAGCAGTCGGGGCGGCAGACTATCGTTCTTGCTGGTGAAACCTTCCCGATTGTTGTACAACCGCTCCAGGTTCCAGACGCGCTCGCCAACTTTGATAAGCTCGCCAGTGGCATACGGGATACCCGTTACTGCGCCGAGCACGCGAGCGAAATATTCATCCGCAACGCCCATGTTGGTGAATTTGCAGATAACGAGCGAGTCAATCGCCGCGTTGGAGTTCTGGTTCAGAATGACAAAAGCGGACTTACCCTGCACCTGGAATCGGTCAATCAGCTTGGGTAGGCCGAGCACTTCCAGGCCAATCATGTTGCCGCGCATGTGACATCCGCCGCGGTTGGATGTGGCGTACAGCAAGCCCTGACCCTGCAAACCGCGCGGGTCGTAGGCGGGCATTTCCATGCCTTTAGCCGTCATCGAAAGTTCGGGATGCCCGTATTTTGTCGCCAGTCGCAGCGAGCCATCGGCCAGTTCCGTGCCGATGTCGCGGCGATAGGCCATCGCTTCGACGGTGGGAGCCAACTGGTCGGCGCGGCCAAAGCGCAAATCTGAGTCGAGATAACCCTTCTCCGAGAGTTCCATCGCGCAGGCAATGGTTGAACCCGCTGAAATGGTATCCAGCCCCAAATCGTTGCACAGCGCGTTGACTTCGATAATCGCGGGCAGGTCGTCGATGCCGCACTGCGCGCCAAATGCCCAGGTAGACTCGAATTCCGGGCCTTCGCCTTCCACTTTTTCGGTTTTGCTGATGCGGGTGCAGCCAATCGGGCAGGCCCAACAAGACTGGTTCTTAACCAGGTATTTCTCGGTCAGTTCTTCGCCCGAAATCGCTTCCGCGCCTTCAAACTGCGTCTGTTGGTGATTTCGGGTCGCCAGCGCGCCAATGTTGTTCATGATGTTCATCAGCACCACGGTGCCGAACTCGGGCAGTGCCTGGCTAGTCAGCGGGCTGGCCGCCAACAGCTTCTTGGTTTCATACATCAGGAACTTGTAACGTTCCTTGTCCATGATTTCGGGGCGGGTTGAGCCTTCCACCACAATCGCCTTCAGGTTTTTCGAGCCCATCACCGCACCGGGGCCGCCGCGCGCCGCCGCCCGTTCACGGTCGTTCATAATCGCCGCAATCCGGCTCAGGTTTTCGCCCGCTGGGCCGATGCACAGCACGTTGCGTTTGTTGTTATTCTGGCCGAGCTTCTCGGTCAGGGCAAAAACGCGCATGCCCCACAATTCAGACGCATCATGGAAGGTCACTTCGCTGTTCTTGATTTCAATCCAGACCGGCTTTTCAGCCTTGCCGCGCACAATCAGCACGTCATAGCCGGTTTTCTTGAACTGCATCCCCCAGTACCCGCCCGAGTTCGCATCCAGCACGGTGCCGGTCAGCGGGCTTTTGGTGGTTACCGAAAAGCGGTTGCTGGTCTGGTAGCCAGTCGCCGTCAATGGGCCGTTGGTAAAAATCAGCACATTTTCGGGGCTGAGCGGGTCCACATCCGGCCCCACCAAATCCCACAACAGCCGCGCACCCAGCCCGCGCCCGCCGATAAACTGCTTGGCCATCTCTATATCGAGCGGCGACTCCTTGTGGGTCTGCTTGGTCAGGTCAATCTCTAAAATTTTTCCGTTCCAACCGTTCATAATTTCTCCTGTCATCCGCCAGCCATCGGCGGGAAAATTGACACTACATCAGACTCTGTTACCGGAGCATTTACATCATCCGTGGGATGCCCGTTTATTGTGATGATGACATGTGGGCAGATTTGCCCGTTTCCCGAAAGAGCATCGGGACTATGTTCGAGCAGATTCGCCACAAGCGCCGGGTACTGTTTAACCAGTTCGGATACCACCGCCCCGACACTTGCTCCTGTTACCGAAACTTCTTTTGTTCCCGCTACTTTGCGCAGGTTGGCGAATAACTTTACTGTGGGCATTTTTCTCGCCTGTGGAGTGCGTCGCACCATGCTAAACGGGACATTTCTCAGCCTTGGGAAATCCCGTTTAATGGGTTAATCCTACCCGTTTGGTGCGACGTACCTTCATTATCTCTTCGAGAGTTCCTTCTTCTCGTAATCCTTCACCACCCGCATGAAATCCATCCCAACTGGCACGCCTTTTTGCTGGCAATAGGTATCCCAAACGGCGCTGGCAGGCATGGCCTTGAGTTCTTCCATCAGTGCCAACCGGCTGGAGAAATCACCTTCGGCTTCGAACTGGTTGAGCATCTGGCGCGGCTCGAGCAGGGCATTCAGCACTGCCCGGAGCGTATTCCGCGCCCCGATTGTCCACGCGGCGATGCGGTTGATGCTCGCATCGAAATAATCCAGCCCGATATGCACGCGATTGAGCGCATCCGCTCGGACGATTTCCTGGGCGATAGCCTGCAAATCATCGTTGAAGGTGACCACATGGTCACTATCCCAGCGCACGCCGCGGCTGACGTGCAGCAGGATTTCGTCGATATACAAAAGGATGGATGAAATCTTGTCGGCAATCGTCTCGGTGGGGTGGAAATGCCCAGAATCGAGCGTCAACAGTACCCTGCGGCTGACGGCGTAGGCGGTGTAGAACTCCATCGAGCCGGTGACGTAACTTTCAGAGCCAATTCCGAACAATTTAGGCTCAACGGCGTCCAGGTTGTGGAACAACTTTTCAGCCAGGATTTTGTCCAGGGATTCGATGAGCAGGCGGCGGGGCGTGGAGCGGTCCGCCGGGGAATCCTTGTAGCCGTCGGGAATCCAGATATTCGTTACAGCCTTAGTCCCCAATTCCTTCCCAAACCAATCACCGATGTTGCGGCTGGCGATGCAGTGCTCCACCCAAAACTGGCGAATGGCCGGGTCGCGGTGCGAGAGCGTGAACCCATCGGCGGCGAGGGGGTGCGAGAAACAGGTCGGGTTGAAATCGATGCCGTGATTGTTGGCTTTTGCCCAATCCTTCCAGCCGGAAAAATGCCTGGGCTCGATGGCGTTGCGATCAACTTTGGTATCGGATTCGAGATAAATGGCGTGCAGGTTCAGGCGGTGCGAGCCGGGCAGCAGGCTGTAGATCACGTTCAGGTCGCGGCGCAGTTCATCGGCGTTGCGGGCCTTGCCGGGATAGTTGCCGGTGGCAGCGATGCCGCCAGTCAGCTCGCCGTCAGGGTTCTCGAACCCGCCGACATCGTCACCTTGCCAGCAATGCAGCGAAATGGCGATTTTTTCGAGCGCGGTCATGGCGACATCGGTATCCACACCGAAGGCGGCGTAGCGTTCTTTGGCGAGGGTGTAGGCTTGTTGAATATTATCCATAATGATTTCCTTTTCTGACCGTGGACGATAGACCGTAGATCGTCAAATCCATCTCTGGTCTGTCGTCTGCGGTTTAAAAAATGTTCTGCTTGATATTGAACGCAGCACAAATGGCGCGGATTTCTTCGGGACTCAGACCTTCGCCGATTTCGCCAACTGTCAGATTGAGATACTCGTACTTGGCGGCGGTTTCGGCGTACTCCACACGGTCGGCGGCACGCTTAACGGAAATATCAGAGCGGGCCATGACGCCGTGCTTGGCCCAGATGACGATGCGATGCTCGCGCAGTGCCGCGACGTTCCCAGCCATCAGTTCAGGGGAGCCAGGTAGCTTGAAGGGGATAAAACCAATTCCTTCGGGCAGGTTGATGATGTTTTCGGGCTGCCAACGCAGCAGGTGGGTGTTTAGATAAGTTTCATCCTGGTAGCGCGGGATGTGGCTCAGGTAGGTCAGGTGTACCGGCTGGGCGTGGATGACGGCGTGAAAGTTGGTGCCGGTCAGCAAAATCTGGTCGTAGTGGACGGCTAGGTGCGAGTTGAATTCGCTGGTAACACGCTCAAAGCGGCGTTGGTAAGAAGTATAAAGTTTGCCGGTTTTCCCGCCTTCGTTGACGACGATACAGGCCAGGTTGGCAGTCGGCTCATCGATGATTTCGCGCAAGCGGCGGCCGGAGCCGCTGACGATGAAGGTAGCGCCCGCCAGTTCAGGGACGGGCTGGGGCAGTTCAATTTCGCTGATGAGCGGGAATCGCGTGCGCAACTCAACCGGCCACACCGTCCCGGTGTCCTTCCGGGAGCGCAGGCAGATGGAAATATTGCCTGCCGCGCCTTCGCTGGCTTCGATTTCGGCGATGTGGCGGCCTGCTTCGCCCATCATGGTAAGCAGGTCGTCGAGTTCAGGGTAGGGGGATTGGAGCATTTTTATCCTTGCAGTAAGGGCGAGCCATCGGCTCGCCCTTACGAGTTATTGGGTTATTTTCAACAATTTTTGATACGCATCATCCCACCCGGCCCGGTTGCCTGGCTGATAGGTTTCGACTTCAAAGGAGTGGCGAACCAGAGCGCGGGCTTCTTGAAGGTTGGAGAGATGCCCGATGGTAATGGCTTGCATCAGGATGTTGCCGATGGCGGTGGCTTCAACCGGGCCGGTGATGATGGGGCGATCCAGACAGTCGGCGGTGAGCTGGTTGAGCAGGCGGTTCTTTATCCCGCCGCCGATGATGTGCAGCGGGGCGAGGCGCTTGCCGGTCAGTGTTTCGAGTCGTTCCAGCACCAGGCGATACTTCAATGCCAGGCTTTCGAGCGCCACGCGGATGATTTCTCCGCGTGTCTGGGGGACAGATTGCCCACTTTCGGCGCAGAATTTTTGGATTTTGGCGGGCATATCGCCGGGGTGGAGGAAAATTTCTGCGTCGGGGTCGACGACGGCCAGGAAGGGCGTGGCTGCGGCAGCGAGTTGGGTAATTTCATCGTAAGAGAGGCCCCACTCGCGTTTACATTCCTGGACGAGCCACAGACCCATGATGTTTTTGGATAATCGCCATGTTCCGAATACTCCACCTTCGTTGGTGAAGTTGTAAGCCAGGGCGCGCTCATCCACGCAGGGCGCATCTGCTTCGATGCCCATGATGCTCCAGGTTCCGGAGCTGAGCCAGGCGAAGTCTTTCCCGTCAGCGGGAACGGCGACAACAGCCGAGCCGGTATCGTGGCAGGCGGGAGCAATGACCGGGATGAGTCCGGCCCCGGTTTTGGCGGCGATTTCGGGGCGGAGACTGCCGAGGGCAGTTCCCGGCTCACAAACAGGAGGCAGGATGCGGGTGGGAAGCTCCAGCTTTTCGAGCAGGGGCAAGGCCCAGGCGCGGCGGACCGGATCAAAACACTGGGTTGTCGTCGCGTTGGTAAATTCACAACATATTTTGCCACTCAGCCAGTAGTTGAACAGGTCGGGGATGGTGAGGAAGGTCTGTGCGGCATCCAGCAGGGGTGATTTTTGGATACGCATCGCCAAAAGCTGGTAGAGCGTGTTGATTTGCATGAACTGGATGCCGGTTTGGGCGAAGATTTGCTCGCGGGGCACACGGCGGAAGGCTTCCTCGAGCATGCCATCGGTGCGGGTATCGCGGTAATGGTGCGGATTGCCGAGCAGCGCGCCGTTTTTATCCAGCAAGGCAAAATCGACGCCCCAGGTGTCGAGCGCCAGGCTGGCGAGGGGGGCCAGGGCGGCGGAGGCGGCGATCCCCGCCTGGATGTCAGTCCACAGGCGCAGGATATCCCAGTGCAGGCCATCGGGGAGTTGAACGGGGTGGTTGGGGAAGCGATGGGTCTCGGTGAGAGCCAGTTTGCCGTTCTCGATGCTGCCGAGAATGGTGCGCCCGCTTTCGGCGCCGAGGTCGATGGCGAGGTAGTTGGCCATGGGCTAATCCAGGTGGAAATATTCTTCGAGTTCGAGGAAAGTTTCATCGGGGCGGGCATTGGTGTCTGTGAAGGGCGACATGAACTGTTGCCAGCGAGTGTTGACTTCGGTTGCAGCCATTTTAGCTTGGGCAGCCGAAAGGCTCTCTTCGGTTTCGAAATAGCCAAAAACCAGGCCATCTGCGCGCAAGAATAAGGAATAATTATGCCAACCAGATTCGCGCAGCGCCTGGAGCATTTCGGGCCAGACGTGTTTGTGATGTTCTTTATATTCGGCCAAGCGCTCCGGGCCGATTTTGAATTGAAAACCGATGCGCTTCATGCAATTATTCCCCGCAAATCGTGAACGGGATGTTGGCAGATTGCAGGCACAATTTCCACTCGTCTGTGATACTGGCATCAGTAAAAAGATGGGCGATTTGCGCAGGGCGGGCGAAGGGTGTCAGGTCTTCGAGACCCATTTTGCTCGAATCGACGAGGGCAAAGACCTGTTTTGCCGATTCGATGGCTTTGCGCTTGAGTTGGGCTTCTTCCAGATGGACTTCGGTCAGACCGCGCTCGGTGCTGAATCCGCTGCACGAGACAAATGCCTTTTGAATGTGGAGTTCTGCGATGATTTGTTCACTCAACAACCCGGTTACGGAGGAGCCGTCTGGGTTGACTACGCCGCCGATCAGGATGACAGTATTCGATGGGTTTTGCGCCAGTAGCCGGGCAACTTCGATGCCGTTGGTGACAACCCGCAATCGGGAGCGGTCTTTCAGGTTGAGGGCTAAGTAACAGGCGGTGCTGCTGGCGTCCAGCAAGATGGAATCGCCATCGTTGACAAGTTTGGCAGCCCCAGCGCCGATGCAGTTCTTCTCGCGGGCGTGTTCCTGGTGGCGGGTGCTAAAGA
This sequence comes from uncultured Anaerolineae bacterium, assembly GCA_903822545.1. GTDB lineage: Bacteria > Chloroflexota > Anaerolineae > Anaerolineales > Villigracilaceae > CAIJPN01. The sequence continues at coordinate 44,179 of CAIJPN010000229.1, forward strand.
CGGCACTTACCAAGTGGGCGGTGTCGTTCAATACGGCACCGCCATGCACCCGAGTGAGATAACCTTCCTCTTCCAAGGCGTTCAGGTCGTTACGAACGGTACCTTCGGAGATTTCAAGTGTCTGGGCAATTTCGGGCACGCGCAGGCCGGGCTGGGCGCGGAGCAGTTCAAGCAGGGATTGACGGCGTTCGTAGGTGGTCATGGGCTACAGATCCTTTTTGCAATACATAAAAAACTTGATTAGATTGTAGTAGCATATTGATTTTTGTCAAGATTTGCTGAAAATTGTAGTTTGTTATTGAATTAGATAATGAAGTTTGGCGTTTACGCCTTGACTCTTGTTGGATTCTTTGTAGGTCTGGTCCCCAATAGTTAGTGCCAGAACAATAGAGAAATTAGGGTAGGCATTGGGCGAAAACGAAAAGTGATCATCAAGCCCCCTTTTTAAGCAAAGAATGTAGTGGTTAAGTAAGCTGGAAAACACCGAGAATGGATTTCGCCACAGAGACACGGCGAACGCGGAAAGAGCCCGAAAAAAGCGCTGTGAACTTGGTGTCCCTACGCCTTGCGTATCCGCTTGCATGGACGGCTGACAGCTTATCTGGAAAAGCAAATTGCAGCGGGAATACTATCAGGATCATCCCTGCTGGATGTCCCTGTTGTGGAAGCAGGTCTAGCTAAAGGTGCAGAGTTAGATTGGGATACGACCATTCAGGAGTTACTTAAGGAATAAGCACCTTGCACAGCTACCTCCCCCAAGACTGGTCACGCGTCCTGCTGAGCAGGGAAGAACTGCCAGACCGCACCCACTGGACCGCGCTTTTTGCCGACATCATCCGGCTTTACCCCATGACTAAAAAAACTGACCACCGAACTCGGCCCCGGCGTGGCGCGGAGGAACTATCCAGCGGCCTGAACCAGATCTACGATGTCCTGATCGGCGTGCTGGAAAGTTATGGCAGCAACGTCATCGGCTTCGCCAGGAATGCGATAACGTGCTGGTTCGAAAAAAGACTGTGGGGAACCGTGGTTAATGGTCTGCTGTCCGCGGTCAACGCATTGTCTATCCGCCACGTCCAGGAGATTGTCACGTGCAACAGCAGCACCCTGCTCGACCTGACGATTGGTGATAAGGGCAGCTACATCCCTTTTACGCGCTTGCTTTACCTGGATCGGTTGTTGAAATATTCCTGAGCATTGGTGTAGAACTGGTCAAATACCGCATTGACCGTCTCCAGGTCAGCCTGGCTGACTCCCTGGCTGACGATGACCAGCCAAGCACGCATGGCCTCTTCCACACGCCCGGCTGCGTCCCGGCCTTCACCAGTTAGTGACACGGTGATGCTGCGTCCATCCGTCGTAGCGGGGGATGTCGCCACATAC
>CAIJPN010000230.1 GCA_903822545.1 uncultured Anaerolineae bacterium
AACCAGCCTACCAAAGGCTGAGACGCGCTTTGGGCGCTCGAAAAACCTTTTTTGATGACTTACGCGCCTTAACCCGCTACATGGTCTTTGAAACTTGGGATGACCTTTTCTCTTTCATGGAAGAAGGTCTGGAAATCTCGCATGACCTATCTGGATGATTTTTAGATTTGGAATTGCTGCCTTGATCGGTTCATATTTGCGCAATATATTAAGAATTTGTTATACTTTGCTCACAATGCCTGCCAACACATTCCCCCAGTCGGATATAGAACTCCTGCCCGTCGCTGAAGGCTTGCTAAAAAGTATCAGCGACGGGAAGTTTGCCAGCCGCGAACTGTACCAGTTGCGCTTGCTGGCCGAACATGCACTGCTGGTTAGCGGATTCGATGAGTTGATTTGCCTGAACCTGCTCCAGTTCGCGCCTTTTGATTACCAGATGAAGGCTGCCCAGACCATGCTGCGCCGTTTTCGCGGGCGCGGGATGCTGTGCGACGAAGTCGGGCTGGGCAAAACCATCGAAGCGGGGCTGGTCATCAAGGAATACCTGGCGCGTAACGTTGTCCAGCGTGTGATGATTGTCACGCCCGCCGCGCTGGTGGAGCAGTGGCGCGAGGAACTGTCCGCCAAATTTGGACTCCCCGGCTTCATCACCACTGCCGACCCGGACTTTCGCGCCGCCGGAATTGAAGCCTGGGGCCGCTTCCCGCTGCTGATTGCTTCACTGTCCACCGCCCGCCGCGCCGAGAATCGCACCCGGCTGGCCGGAATTCCCTTTGACTTGGTCGTGGTGGATGAAGCTCATCATCTCAAGAACCGCAACAGCGCCTCGTGGAAGTTCATCAACGAATTGCAGCGCAAATACATCCTGCTGCTGACCGCTACCCCGGTGGAAAACAACCTGGACGAACTCTACAACCTGATCACCCTGCTCAAACCCGGCCAGCTAAGCACTCCGCGCGAGTTTCGCAAGCAGTTTGTGGTCAGCGGCGACCCGCGCCTGCCAAAAAATCGCGGTCAATTGCGTGCCCTGCTCGGTGACGTGATGGTGCGTCACACCCGCAGCCAGGTCAACATCAAGCTGCCGCCGCGCCAGGCCAGCACCATCCGCCTGCACCTTTCAGCGGAGGAAAATACCTTTTACCAGGCGGTCAGCGCCTACGTGCGCAGTCACCTGAAGGGTGGTGCGGCTGCCGAAAGCGGGGAAGAATCCCCGGAAGCTGAAAATATCTCCCTGCGCCAGGTCGATCGCTTCGCCCTGCACACCCTCCAGCGCGAAATCGGCAGCAGCCCCGCAGCAGCCGAGCCGACACTGCGCTCGCTGGCTGCCCGCGCCCCTGATTCTGCTGCCCTGTTGGCGCTGGCTGATCAATCCACCCAAATTACCGCCTGGGCCAAAGCCGATGCCCTCGAAAAATTGCTTACCACCATCTTGCGCGACCCCACCGAAAAGGTGCTGATATTCACCCACTTTCGCCGCACGCTCGACCTGCTGGCCGAACGCCTGCGCAAGCTGGGACTTTCGCTGGTGGTTTATCACGGCGGCATGGATACGCCCGCCAAAAACCAGGCCATCGCCGATTTCGAGCACCGCGCCCAGGTTTTGCTCTCCACCGAGGCGGCTGGCGAGGGCCGCAACCTGCAATTCTGCCGCACGCTGGTCAATTTCGACATTCCCTGGAACCCGATGCGCATCGAACAGCGTGTTGGGCGCATCCACCGTGTCGGGCAAAACCGCGAGGTGCGCATCTACAACCTATCGGCGCGCGGCACGGTAGAAGATTACCTGCTGGAAATCCTCGACCAGAAGCTCAACATGTTCGAGCTGGTCATCGGCGAAATGGACATGATCCTGGGCCAGCTTTCGGACGAGCGCGACTTTGAAGACCTGCTGCTCGACATCTGGGTTGGCTCACAATCTGCCGATGAACTGCAAAACGGCTTCCAGCAGCTTGGCGAAACGCTGGTCGCCGCCCGCCAGGCGCACCAGAAAACCCAGGAATACGACGACGCCCTGTTTGGCGAAGATTTCGCGGCGGAATGACAATGGCACAAAACATCTCCCTCGAAGAACTTGTGCTCGGCTACTGCCGCCAGGTGGACGGTCTCGTTGAGCCGCCCGCCTATGGCGCTTACGAAGTGCTGCTGCCCGATGAAATCGCCGCGCGTTGGGGCCAGCCCGCACACCAAAGCATGGCCTTCATTCCAGATACAGGAAACGCACCCTACATCCATTTCGGCCACAACCTGGTTGAAACTATCGTGGATGAGTTGCGCGCCCAAACCGCCAACGGGCGCTTTTTCATCAACAACGTCCGCCCCGAAAAGCCTAAACTCTACGAAGTCATCGAAAAAGCCTTCGCGCTGCCCAATGCCAAGATGTTCGCCATCCCCGCCGCCAAAGAGACCATCGGCCTGCACCATTATGCGCGGTTCAATTTCAAAGTCAGCCTGATCGCAGATGAAAAGCGTGAACTGATCCTGCCGTTGTGGATGGATTTACAGGGCGGATTTTCCGTTAAACCGGCGGATATTGAGCGGCTGGCGATCCTCGATACCGAAAATTCTTTCCCCCAGACCGCCCCGGCAGCTTTATCGTGGAGCAATGAGCCGCCACTTTCGCCCAGGGCGCTGGCGGCCCTGCTGGAACGCGCCCGGCTTTCGGCGGCTTTTGAACTGGGCGAGACGCTGGATTCACTCCAGAAGCGTTTATCCCGTTTCCTTGAGCTGGATCGCGCCCGATTGAATGATTACTACGACGATCTGCGCAAAGATACCCGGCGCCGCCTGGAAAAAGCCGAAGATGATCGCCGCCCGGCTCTCGAAGCCAAACTGGCGACTGTCGAGAGCGAGCGTCAATCCAAATTGGCCGATGTGGAACAGAAATACCACCTGCGCATCCAGTTGGAACTGGTCAACCTGGCAATCATCGCCCAGCCCAAGCTAGATTTGATGGTGGAAATCCGCAAGCGCGGGGTGACGGTTAAGCGCCGCATCAGTTGGGACCCGCTGCTGCACGCCGTTGATGGGCTGGCCTGCGATTCGTGCGGGCGGGCCGGGCATACGCTTTTCCTGTGTGAAAATGGTCACCTGGCGCACGCCGAATGTCTCGCGCCGCAATGTGTGGATTGCAAACGCACGTTTTGCCAGAAATGCGCAGGCGAGGTGCAAAGCTGCGTGGTATGCGAGCGCCCTGTGTGCGCCCACAGCCTGATTAAGTGTAAGGAGTGCGGGCGCGGAACCTGCCAGGAGCATACCGGCCAATGTCATGCGGAGGCGGGCCAGCCGCGCAAAATTTCCAGTCAGGAAGTAGCTTCGGTAACAGAAGCCACTGTCGGGGCGGTCAAACCTGCCGCTGAAGCGGGAAAAGGCGCGAAATCGATGCCGCCGGTTAAACGGGAAACTCCCAAAGCCCGGACATTGTCCAAAATCCCTGAGAAACCGCGCCCCGAAGTGACCGGGGAGTGGCTGGAAGTGTATTCGAACCCGGCGGATAATGTGATTACAGCTTACGTAATGGTAAAAAAGCGCGAAATCGCCACCCGTGAGTGGAGCATGGGCGATGAGGGCGTTGAGGTACGTTGCTGGTGTGAGAAGAAAGATTGCCGGGAAGGGGGGCTTGTGTATTACCCGGCAGCGGCTGATAAACTGGCGGCGCAGGTCACAAAAATTATCGAAAAATTTGCCGAAGAATATGCTGTGCCGGTGAAGAAAATCCGTTTTTTCCATATTCGTCAGAACCAGCCGTTTGACGAGCCGAAGCTGAAAATCCCGGCCAGTTGGAAGGAGCCTGAGATGCTGGAGCGCGCCCAGGCCGGGTTTGAGGCGCTGAGAAAGAGGAATTTGGGCTTTTAATTTTGCGAAAGGAACGCTGATGACTACTTCAAAATTGGTTTACCAACTCAAAGTTACCCTTGACGATAGCAAGCCGCCCATTTGGCGCAGGCTTTTGGTTTTGGAAGATACCAGCCTGTTCACCCTGCATAAAATCATCCAAAGGGCGATGGGTTGGCAAGATTACCACCTGCACATGTTTACCATTGCCGGGCAAATCTATGGCGACCCGGCAGATGACGAAACTGGCGACCTGGGCACCAAAAACGAAAAGCGTTTTCGGCTCAACCAGTTCGGCTTCCGCGAAAAAGTCAAATTCTCTTACGAATACGATTTTGGCGATGGCTGGGATCACACCATCTTGATCGAAAAAATCCTGCCAGCCGATGCTTCAGTTCGCTATCCGGTCTGCATCACCGGGAAACACGCCTGTCCGCCCGAGGATGTGGGCGGGGTGTGGGGTTATGACAGTTTCCTCGAAACTATTTCAAACCCGGATGATCCGGAATACGATGAAAAGCTGGAATGGATTGGCGGCGAGTTTGACCCGGAAGAGTTTGATCTGGATGGGATAAACCAAGCCCTGCAACGCATCAAACCCACCCGCGGAGGCAAAAAATCCAAACTGGAGCCGGAGTCGGAAGAATCCCTGGAGGATGTGATACCGCCCGAAGCGCTGGCGCAAATAGAAAAACTGGCTGCCTGGTTCCAGCAATTGACCAGGGACCAGCTTGATATCTTTGAAAACCTGTCCTTGCGGAAGAATGTGCTGGTTTTCCTCGATTACCTGTCCAAAAATAAAGTGGTTGGAACGCAAGCCACCGGCAACCTGCCGCTCAAAGCGATACAGGAGATTGTTGCCAACTTTACGCCCCCAATCTCGATGGAATACACCATCGGCGGGCAAACGTTCAAGGTGCGTAGTGAAGATGAAGTCTGGCCGTTGTTCTTTGTGCATCACCTGGCTTTTCATTCCTTCCTGGTTGAGGGAGGCCAGGCCAAAACCTGGAAAGTGACGCAGGCGGGGCAAAATTTTATCCAGTCGCCCGCTCCTGTGCAGGTATTCCTGCTCTTTGCCCTTTGGTGGACAGATGTAGATTGGATGATCGTTTTCTCTGGCGGATATGGTCCATCAGATGATTTGCCGAAGGATTTCCCGCTGGCGAGCCTCGCTTGTTTGCAGGAATTACCTGTTGGCGAAAAAGTTGATTTTGAACCTTTTGCCAATCACCTGATTGAAAAAGGCCGCCTGAAACGCGATTTCGGGTCAATACTTGTCAGTCGAACTGTTGTAGATGTGATGCAAATGTTTGGCGTATTGGATTGTGAATATGTGACAGATAACAGCAATGGCTATGAAGTTAAGAAACTGAAAAGCATTTGCCTGACCCCATCTGGGAAGCAGTTGCTGGCCTTCATAAAATGAAAATGTCGAAAGCGATCGCCTGCTCAAGGATGTTGCTCTAGCAGTTTGTCGGAGAGCGTGTGATTTAAGCGGTGAGTGAGTTTGCCAGCAGCAAAATCTCAACAAACAACCCGTGCAACGCGGGCAAAAACGGTTTGCGAAAATGGGCAATCGTGTCATGGTTGGGGTGAAGCTCTCCTGCCACATAATGATAGCCCAAGTCTTCACAGGTCGCTTTCTCAACAGGAAGAGCAAAACCGATGGCGCTATGTCTACCCCGCCAACCGCTTCATAGCGCTGATAGATTGATCCCAGGTCTAATTGGTGTGTTCGCTGTCGTTTCGTAATCTGCTTGGTTGAATTTTCGGCTCATGTTGTCAGTTTACCAAATTACTTCGGCTCTTCGACAAGCTGCTAGTCAATACCCATGCTGGTGTACTAAAAGACGCCCCACTTGTAACGGTGGGGCGTCTTTTTGAATACGATCTGCCAGCGAAACTCGATAATATGTGTATAGCCAGGTACCCTCGAGGGGGAGTACGCCGTGCGCTCAGGCATCAAGGAATTGATTGCCATCGGGTATGTCCAGCGCAAGGCGGAACGCAATGAAAAGCGCCAGATCATCCGCTGGGTGATGGAAGTTTACGAACAGCCCATCCAGTCAAAGGAAACCGAAACATCCGCAGAGCCAGATCGAGGAAACCTCGATGTAGGTTTCCTCGATGGA
>CAIJPN010000231.1 GCA_903822545.1 uncultured Anaerolineae bacterium
GAACTCTCGCTGGAAGAAGTGTATGTGCCGCTGCTGGCGCGCCCCGAACTGCCGGAGGGCGAAACCTGGGAGCGCCGCGTGGCCGGGCGCAGCTTTGATCGTGAATCCTTGCCCGAAGAAACCCTGCACGGCCTGGAACGCGCCGGAGCCTCGGCCCCGGTGCAGATTGAAGAAGCCCTGCGCGAGAAAACCCGCGTAGTGGTGCTGGGCGACCCCGGTTCGGGCAAAAGTACCATGCTCAAATACCTGGCCCTGCGGCTGGCAAAAGACCCCAACGCGCCCCTGCCGATCCTGCTGCCGCTGAATGCCTACGCCAAAGCCCTGGCGCAGAAAGACACCAACCTGCAAAACTACCTGGTGGAGTATTTTGCCGGGCGCGCCGAGGGGGTGGCGGCGCTGGGGCCGCTCTTCCGCGAGGCGCTCGTCACCGGCAAGGCCGTTATCCTGCTGGATGGGCTGGATGAAGTGCAGAGCAACCGCGCCGCGCTGGTTGAAAAGGTGGAAGCCTTTGCCCACGAAGCCGTCAAGCGCGGCAACCGGGTGCTGGTCACCAGCCGCATTGTCGGTTATCGCGATGCGCCACTGGCTCCCAGGGACTGGTCGCTCTACACCCTGCTGGACTTTACCCCCGAAGCCATTGAGACCTTTGCCACGAAATGGTGCCTGACCTTTGAGAAAAGCACCCTGGGCGATACCCCCGAAGCCCGCAAACAGGCCGAAGCCGAAAAAAAACGGCCTGCTGGAGGCCCTGCGCGCCAACCCTGGTGTGGCAAGACTGGCCTCCAACCCGCTGCTGCTGACGATTTTAGCCCTCATCAAACGCCAGGGCGTGGAACTGCCCAAGAGCCGCATCAAGCTCTACGACCGCTATCTCGAAACGTTGATCGAAGCCTGGAACCGCGCCAGCGCGCTGGATAAAAGCGCCGGGCGCGAATCGATGGATTACGAATCCACGCTGGAAGTGCTCGGGCCGCTGGCGCTGCGCATCCGCGAAGAGAATCCCACCGCCGGGCTGGTCAGCGCCCGCCAGCTGCAAGACTGGCTGACCGAACATTACACCGGCGAGCAGTGGGGCCTGAAACCCGGCCCGGCGCGCGAAAAAGCCCGCGAATTCCTGGAAAGTGTGCGTCATTACTCCAACCTGCTGGTGGAGCGCGGCGAGGGCCAGTACGGTTTCATCCACCTGACTTTTGAAGAAGCGTTGGCAGCCTATGGGCTGGTAGCAATCGGGCAGATGGATAGACAGAAAATGCTTGCTCATATTCAAGAGCACCTGGCCGATCCTGCCTGGCGTGAAACTATTTTGCTGGCTGTTGGAGTTCAAGGATTGATACTTCGTTCATCACCAGCTGCCGGTGAACTGGTGCGCGCCATGCTCAAAATGACCTGCGATGGCGAACACGCCGGGAAAAACCTGCTGATGGCCGGGGCCTGCCTGGAAGATGTGGGCGAAGCGGGCATAGGTCGCGCCTCCGCCCGCGAAGTGCAGGAGGCCCTGCTGGCGGCCAGCCGCAACCGCAGCCTGCCACCCGCCCTGCAGCGTGACGCCGGGTTCTCGCTGGCCCGCACTGGCTGGCTGCCGCCCGACCTGGATGCCTGGATCAATGTTCCGGCTGGAGAATTTCTCTACGGTGATGAAAAACGCAAAACCATGATCGAATCTCCATTCTCGATTGCCAAATACCCCGTCACCAACCTGCAATTCAAGCGTTTTATGGATGATAAAGGCTACGACCGCCAGGAATTTTGGAGCGTCGATGGCTGGGCCTGGCGCACCGGGAAATGGGATACCAAAGCGCCAGATTATTTGAAAAGCACGCTTGAACAGCGCCCCGCTGAAAAGCGCAATGAACCCTGGTACTGGCATGATGAAAAGTGGAACAACCCGCTCGCCCCGGTGGTGGGCGTCAGTTGGTTTGAAGCCGAAGCCTATGCCAGCTGGCTGGCGAA
>CAIJPN010000232.1 GCA_903822545.1 uncultured Anaerolineae bacterium
CTTGATATGTCAAACTGCCTTTTTGCAAGGAGTTCCCTCACCCCGGCCCTCTCCCAAAGGGAGAGGGGGGTAATTCCCTTCCCCCGCCGGGGGAAGGGCCAGGGATGAGGGCGATTGCGCCAAAGGTAGCAACTTGAGTTACTTATGCAAATCGACTGCTTCGGCAAGCAGTGGTTTGCTCCCGAGCGCTTACCAGCATTGCCGGGAGCAAAAAAGAACGCCGCCCGGTGTTTGGGGCGGCGCATTGTGGTTCGGGCGGGTACATCTCAGGGTAACGCTTTTATTTGGCTTCTTCCACCTTGATGCTGGTGCCGCCGCCGGATTCTGGGGTGAAGACCACATCGTAGGCCCGGGTGGTCTCATCGCCGCACGTCACCGTCCAGCGCTCTTTCCACAATCCGGCAGAATCTGGCTGCTGGATGACCTCGATCAGGGTCTTGGTGGGGTCGGTGATATCGCAGTTACTGATGGCGGCTGAAATAAATACATAGCCCCAGGTGCTGGCGCGCAAGATATCGTCGCCCAGGCCGCCCGAGGGGATGAAATCGCTCATATCTGGTTCGGCAAAAGCGGTTTCGGTGGGCCTGGGGGCCTGTGTCGGGTCGCTGTTGGCAGGTTCGGTATATACCGGGGTAATATCGGGCGTGACCAGGATGACAGTATCATCCAGATCCACGGCGGTTGGCGGAGCCGGGTTTTCAAGGGTGGCGTTAATATCATCGAAAACAGTGTTTACCTGTGAACCAATTGTATTGATTGCAAATAAAATACCGCCGATGGTAACGCACAAACAAAGAAAAAGAATGCCGCCGACGACAAAAATCATACCCAATTTGGATTTTTTTGGTTTTGGTTCTGGCACCGGGGCAGGCTGACGGGGGAATTCGGACATATTCTCTCCTTTTGACATTCCCAGTATAGCAAGAATTTCGCCCGATACAAGATGCAATTCCAAAAAAAACATGCCCCGAAAGTGTGATTTTCGGGGCATGTTGGGTTTGTGCGGGCTTACTTGTTGTTCAGGGCCGCCACACCGGGCAGTTCCTTGCCTTCCAGGAACTCCAGGCTCGCGCCGCCGCCGGTGGAGACGTGCGTCATCTGTTTGGCGACGCCCGCCTTTTTCACCGCGCTGGCGCTGTCGCCGCCGCCGATGACCGTTGTCGCGCCGGATTCTGCCAGCAGCTTCGCCAGGGCAAAGGTGCCCTCGGCGAATTTGGGGAATTCGAACACCCCCACCGGGCCATTCCAGACGATCAACTTTGCGCCGTTTAATGTGGATTTATACAGCTCGAGCGTTTTCGGGCCGACATCCAGCATTCTCCAGCCCGCCGGGATTTTGTCCACATCCACAATCTGGCTGGCGGCCTCGGCTTCGAATTTGTCTGCTACCACGGCATCGACCGGCAGAACCAGTTTGTCGCCCACTTTGGCCAGGATTTCCCTGGCTGTTTCGAGCGAGGCGGTTTCGACCAGGCTGTCCTGCATGTTCAGCCCTTGCGCCGCCAGGAAGGTATTCGCCATCCCTCCGCCGATGATGAGCTTGTCGCACTTCGAGAGCAGCGTTTCAACCACCAGGATTTTGTCGCTGATCTTTGCGCCGCCCAGGATGGCAATGTAAGGATGTTCCGGGCTGCCCACAGCACGCCCCAGGTATTCCAGTTCCTGTTCCATCAGGAAGCCGGAAACCGCCGGGAGGAAGCGCGCAATCCCCTCGGTGGAGGAGTGCGCCCGGTGGGCCGAACCAAAGGCATCGTTGACGTAAACATCTGCCAGCGCGGCCATTTGTTGGGCCAGGTCAAGATCGTTTTTCTCCTCGCCTTTGTGGAAGCGGGTATTTTCGAGCATGACCACCTCGCCCGGTTGAAGCGCCGCGGCGATTTTTTCAACTTCCGGCCCAACGCAATCGGGGGCCATGGTCACTGGTTTGCCCAGGTGACCGGCCAGCACTTCTGCGGCGGCTTTCAGGCTGAATTCGGGGTCTGGCCCGCCCTTGGGGCGCCCGAGATGGCTGGCGAGCAGCACCGAAGCGCCTTGTTCCAGCACATATTTGATGGTCGGCAGGGCCGCCTTGATACGTTTGTCATCGGTGACTTTGCCTTCAGCCATCGGCACGTTAAAGTCCACGCGCATGAAGACGCGCTTGCCCTTCAGATCAATGTCTTTTACGGTTTTCTTGTTCATATTCCACCAAATTGTAGGGGCGGGGTCACCCCGCCCCTACATATGTTTTAGAGAGATTTCGCCATCAACGCGGCCAGATCTGCCGTGCGGCAGGAGTAGCCCCATTCGTTATCGTACCAGGTCACAACCTTGACGAAATTGCTGGAAGCCTTGCCCAGGACGCTGGTGAAGGGCAGGTCAACCGAGGTGCTGTACGAGCTGCCTTTGAAGTCCATGCTGACCAGGGGTTCATCTACAGCATCGAGAATGCCTTTAAAGCGCGGTTCCTTGGCGGCATCGCGGAAAGCCTGGCGCAGTTCTTCGGTGGTGGTTTCTTTTTCCAGTTCAGCGGTGAAATCAACCACAGAGACGGTGGGGGTTGGCACGCGCAGGGAATACCCATCGAACTTGCCCTTCAGTTCGGGGATTACCAGGGCGATGGCCTTGGCCGCGCCGGTAGTGGTCGGGATGATGTTCAGGCCGGAGGCGCGAGCGCGGCGCAGGTCTGAATGCGGCATGTCCAACACCTTCTGGTCGTTGGTGTAGGAGTGGATGGTGGTCATGAAAGCGCGTTTGATGGTGTACTTGTCATGCACAACTTTGGCAGCCGGGGCCAGGCAGTTGGTGGTGCAGGAAGCGTTGGAAACGACATGGTGCTTGGCCGGATCGTACATCTCTTCGTTGACGCCCAACACCACGGTCAGGTCTTCACCTTCAGCCGGGGCCGAGATGATAACCTTCTTGGCGCCACCGGATGTAATGTGGTTGACGGCGCCCTTGACGGTCTTGCCCTTCTTGTTCACGCCATCTTCTTTGATGGTGAACAGGCCGGTGGATTCGATCACGATATCCACGCCCAGGTCTTTCCACATGATGGCAGCCGGGTCAGTTTCTTTGAAGACTTTGACTTTTTTGCCATCCACCAACAGGCCATCTTCTGCCATTTCAACGGCGCCATTGAAGCGGCCATAGGTTGAATCGTACTTGAGCAGGTGCGCCATGGTTTTTGTGTCGCCGATATCGTTGAACGCAACCACTTCCAAAGTGTCCGGATACATATCGCGGATCGCTTTAAGTACCTGGCGTCCGATGCGGCCAAAACCGTTAATACCAACTTTTGTTGTCATAGAAAACCTCCATTAAGGAAAAGGATTGGATTTTTGAACAGGGTGATTGTGAAATAAAACACAATCCCGCTATTTTATCATAAATTTAATCACTCAGTGGCCCGGTGCGTTCAAAAAGCAGGTCGATCAGCGTGCGCGCCAGTTTGGTAGAGTCATGTCGCCAGGGGTGTTCGTTATCCAGCAGGTTGGTGCCATAGAGTGGGTAACCCGGTGTGTATTTCTCTAATTTTACCCATTCTGATGTATTTGGGAGTGGGGCTTCATACAAATCGTTGAAAACAATAATATCGAGAAAATTCCGGCCGGTATATTCCTCCAGCACCCGCACATGATCCAGCACCGAATATCCATGCGTTTCGCCGGGTTGGGTGGCGATATTGACCACATAGGCTTTCACCGCCCGGCTGGCGCGAATGGCCTCCAGCAGGTCAGGGACGAGCAGGTTGGGCACAATGCTGGTATACAGGCTGCCTGGGCCGATGATGATCATATCGGCTGCCAAAATGGCCTGGATGGCCGGGGGAAAGGCTGCCGGGTTGTTCGGCTCCATCCAGATCCTGCGCACCTTGCCTGGCATGCTGGGGATATTGGATTCGCCTTGCACCCGCACCTGGTTGACGCTATCTGGAAGCTGGACATCGGCGATAAGCTGGACATCGTGCAGTGTGGCTGGAAGCACCTGCCCGTGAACGGACAGCACCCGCCCCGATTCTGCTACCGCCTCCTCGAAACTGCCCGTTATATCGGCCAGCGCGGAGATGAACAGGTTACCGAACGAGTGGCCTTTCAGCCCCGATTCTGCCGCGAAACGGTACTGGAAGAGTTGGGTGAGCAGTGCTTCATCGTTGGAGAGCGCTGCCAGGCAGTTGCGAATATCCCCGGGGGGCAGGATGCCCAGGGTGCGGCGCAATTCTCCCGATGAGCCGCCATCATCCGCCACCGATACGATGGCGGTCAGGTTGTTGGTGAAGTCCTTCATGCCGCGCAGCAGGGTGGCAAGCCCATGCCCGCCGCCAAGCGCAACCACGCGTGGGCCGCGTTCGCGCCGCCGGTAGTTGGAAAGCTGGTCGATCAGCCGCTCACCGGGGCGCAGGAAGGGCATTAGCAGCGAACGATTAAGCCCCCAAATGCCCCAGATGATGAGGATGATGCCAAGCCCGCCAAACAGGAAAACACGCCACAGGCGCGGCAGGAAGCGCAAGGTGGCGACATCGATAACGGGTAACAGGCTATCGGCAGGGTCAGATGTGCGGTAAATATCGAGCAGGAGCATGGCCAGGCCAACTCCCAGCAGGGTGATGCCCAGCAGGGTGATGCCGAACCAGCGTTTGACCCCCAACCCGGGCACGAACCAGCGTAAAATCCCGCTGATTTCGCCCAGAAGATGTTTGTACCAGTTCTTGAATGGTTGCACAAATGGATAATAACAACGTTCAGGGCATACGTCAACGCATAAAAGGCAGAAAAATTCCTGGCAAGGGGGCGATTTTTCCCGTTTAACGAAAAAAAGCCAGCTTCAGCCCGGTGCTGCCCAAAAGGGTGCGAGGGATTAGGAGTTTGAGAAAACCCTACAGTCAGGAGACTCTGGATTCCAATGAAAATTGGCTATGCTATAATTGTGCCCATGGGAATTTTTATCACTGTTGACATTGGCGGGACGCAGATTCGCGCCGCCACGTACCCGCAAGGGACGACTGAACCATCAAATATCCGCCGCACGCCGACGCGTTCGGGCGATGAATCGCCTTTTGAGCGGATGTGCGGCCTGATTCAGGCTATCTGGCCTAAGGGGCAGGTGGTTGAATCAATCACTGTTGCCACCGCCGGGCCGCTTGACCCGGCTACAGGTGTGGTTTTTTCAGCGCCCAATATCCCAGGTTGGGAGAATTTCCCTCTGGGGGATGCGCTCAGGGAGCGTTTCCATGTGCCCGTTTATATCGGCAATGATGCCAACCTGGCGGCGCTGGGTGAGTGGCGTTACGGGGCCGGGAAGGGGCATCACGATGTGCTGTACCTGACCATCAGCACCGGCATTGGCGGTGGCATTATCATCGCCGATAAGCTGCTGCTCGGCTCTCGCGGACTGGCGGCTGAGCTGGGACATATCACCGTGCTGCCTGGCGGGGATTTGTGTGGCTGCGGGCAGCGCGGACACCTTGAGACGATTGCTGCCGGGCCGGGGATTGCGCGGTATGTGCGTGAGCAGATCGAGTCTGGGCGTGAGTCCAGCCTGAAAGGTGCGGCGCAGATCACTGCCAAGGAAGTTTCGATTGCAGCTCAACAGGGGGATCCTCTTTCGGTGGAGGCTTTTACCCGCGCCGGAACATACCTGGGTGTGGCGCTGGCCGACTTTTTACATATTTTCAATCCGTCGCTGGTGATTTTTGGCGGCGGTGTGTCTTTCAGCGGAGAAATCTTGTTTAAACCTATGCGCGAGGCCCTTCAGCAGCATGTCATGGATGCTTCTTACCTGCATGGCTTGAAAATCGTGACTGCGGCTCTTGCGGACGAGGTTGGCCTGATGGGGGCGCTGGCACTGGCAGAGTTGAAGAAAGCTGAAGGATGAGAAGCACACCTGCGGGGCGGTAACAATCCGCGGGGAACCAGCTTGTTGCGTGTAAAAAGAATGGGTGGTTGTGGCCGTTGGGGCCGCCGCCCATTTCTTATCTAAAAAAACAAGGGTTATTCAGCCCTTGCCCATAAAGGAGATGTTATGGAACCGATGAACTTACCCGGCAAGAATGGCCGCGCCCTGCTGAAGCGAGATTCAGCGGTGATTTCGCCTTCGTACCCACGCGATTACCCGTTTGTGATGGATCATGGCAAAGGTTCTTGGCTTTGGGATGTGGATGGTAATAAATTCCTCGATTTTATGGCCGGGATCGCGGTCAATTCGACCGGTCACAGCCACCCGGAAGTTGTTAAAGCCATTCAGGAGCAGGCGGAAAAGTTCATTCACATTTCTTCGGATTTTTACCATATTAAGATGATTGAGCTGGCCGAAAAGCTGGATGAAATCGCCCCGTTCGAGGAAGCTGCTACTGCGTTTTTGACCAACTCTGGAACGGAATCGGTCGAAACGGCCATCAAGCTGGCCCGTTACAAAACCGGGCGGACAAATTTTATCGGTTTCACCGGCGGGTTCCATGGCCGCACGATGGGTGCGGTGACGTTTACGGCCAGCAAATCGACCTATCATAAGGGTTTTTACCCGCTGATGAATGGGGTTGTCCATGCGCCGTTCCCCAACCCGTACCGCCCGATTTTGGAGCGCGCGCGCGGTGAAGATTACGGCGAAACGGTTGTGCGTTATATTGAAGACCAAATTTTCAAGCAGATTGTGCCTGCTGATGAAGTGGCGGGCATCTTGTTGGAACCGATCCAGGGCGAGGGCGGTTATATTGTGCCCCCGGCTGGATTCTTCCCGGCGCTGCGCAAAATGTGTGACAAGTATGGCATCTTGCTGATTGCGGATGAAGTTCAGAGCGGCATGGGGCGTACTGGCAAGTGGTGGGCGATTGAGAATTTTGGGGTGGAACCCGATATTTTCACCACTGCCAAGGGGATTGCCTCGGGCGTGCCGTTGGGCGCGTGCGTGGCGCGCAAATCGATTATGACCTGGGAGCGTGGGGCGCACGGCAACACCTATGGCGGCAATCCGCTTTCGTGCGCGGCAGCCCTGGCGACGATCAGCCTGTTAGAGCGCGAGTATCTCGATAATGCCAGGAATACCGGCCAGTATATGCTCGATGCGCTGCACGAAATTGCGGCGAAGCATCCCAGCATCGGTGAAGTGCGCGGTATCGGTATGATGATCGGTGTAGAGTTTGTCAAAGACCGCCAGACCAAAGATTATGCTCCTGAACTGCGCGATGCGGTAGTGCATCACGCTTTTGAGCGCGGCCTGCTGCTGTTGGGCTGCTCGAAGAGTGTTATTCGTGTAGCGCCACCGCTTTCCATGACCAAAGCTGAAGCGGATGAAGGTCTGCAGATTTTTGAAGAATGTGTGGGGTTGGCAGAGAAGAAGTTTTTGAAGTAATCAAGTAGAAAGTAGGAAGTGGTAGGTAAACGGCGCGAGCCCACAAGTTCGCGCCGTTTTAATTCCGAGACTCTTACATCTCCTGGTGTTGGACTGCGTTCAAAAGTCGGGAGGCTTTCGAATCTGGCATGGATGAATGTTAACAAAAATCTTGCATTCGCCCAACACAACGCCAACATTCGCCCCTTTTGCCAGTGATACAATAAGATTAACCCAAGTTGCTACCTTGATATGTCAAACTGCCTTTTTGCAAGGAGTTCCCTCACCCCGGCCCTCTCCCAAAGGGAGAGGGGGGTAATTCCCTTCCCCCGCCGGGGGAAGGGCCAGGGATGAGGGCGATTGCGCCA
>CAIJPN010000233.1 GCA_903822545.1 uncultured Anaerolineae bacterium
GCATCCAGGTGGGGCAGTTCTTCGCCTTCGGGCCAGGTCAGGTCGTTCTGCCAGCCTTCGGTGGATTGGGTGACCCAGTATTTGCCGTATTTGGCGCTGAACTCGCGCTCGACGAAGGGCCGCAGCCCATCGCGGAGCAGTTCGAGGGTTTTTCCGACACGTTCGTAGTTGGTAGTGGCCATTGTTTTTCCCTAACGGCCAGGATTTTTTCAACGCAAAAGCGGTAAGCCGCAAAGATTCGGGGCTTTTTACCGCGAAGTCACAGAGAACACGGAGTTTAAAACCTTTTTGTATAGTTTTCAAACAGTCTCTAATCCTGGGGCCGGGCCAGCCACAGGCTGATGGCACCGATGGCGTACCCGGCAGCTGAAAAGCTGTAGAGCCAGCGCGCTCCGATGAGATCATACAGCGCTCCGGCCAGCGGCGCAGCCAGGATGTTGACGATCCCTGCCAGGGTGATGGTATATAGCGCCAGCACTGTCCCAGCTTCGGAGGGTTCGGTGCGGCTGGAGATGAGTCCCATGTATGAGATGGTGTAAAAGCTGAAGGCCACCCCGCCAATAAAGCGCACGATCATGATGGTTGTAATGGATGGGAAGAGCAGCACTGTCAGACGCTGGAGGGTGGTCATGCCCAAGGCCACCAGCATCAGCCGGTGGGGGCCAAACCGGCGCGAAAAACGATCGGCAAAGAGCATGAAAGGCAATTCCACCACGGCGCTGAGTATGCCCGCAAAGGAAATTACCTGTTTGGTGGCGCCCAGTTCGGAGAGGAAAACGTTCTCAAATTGGGTCACGCCGCTGTTGAGGAACCCGATAAAAACCAGGGCGATGGCAAACCCTCGCAGGGTGCGGTCGCGCAGTGTGCGCTGGATGGCGGTTTTCAGGCCGGGCCGGGCAGTCAGGGTCGGGTTGTGGCTGGTGAAAAAGCGCGGGGCGATGAAAAACAGCAGTCCCGCGCTGCACAGCCACATCAGGCTGACACCGGCAAACCCAGCAATGTATCCCAGCCGTCCGATCAGCCAGCCAGAACTGAGCACCGTCACGATCCAGCCGACCGAGGCCCAAACGCGAACGCTGCCGTAGCCAGTATCGGCATCTTTTGAAACCGATACCGCCATCGAGTCTGAAACTGGCATGATGCTGGAGGTTGCCAGTGCGTGCAAGAAGACAATCGCGAGGATGGGCAGGTAAGCAGTCTGTTGGCCGATGGTGAAGTAGCCTAAAGCCCCAAGGATGAGCGCAAATTGCAAAAACTTGCGCGCCTGGGGATGTTTTTTAATTTCGGTGACGACGATCGGCGCAACCAGCAGGCTTACCATTGAACTGACCGAGCCGATGGTGCCGATCTGCGTGCCGCTCAGCCCCAGGCTGACGTAGAACAGGTTGGTGAAGGGCAGGATGAAGCCCCACCCACCCATGAAGGTGAAGTAGTAGGCGCGGGCAAAGAGCAGGTTGCGCGGGGGAAGTTTGAAGAAAAGTTTTGGCATGGGGATTGGGGCAAAAAACAGGGCGAGATACACTCTCGCCCTGTGTGTGCGGACGAAAACCAACGAAGGTTATAGCGGCTGGGACTTGATATATTGCTCGAACAGGATGCTAAAAACTCGCAGGTGGTCGCCGCTCTTTAGCAGGATGCCTTTCGTTAGCAGGAGTTTGGAAACCTGCGGGGAAATCTCAGCGCCGGGGTTGCTCGAAAGCGCTTTCAGGGCGGCCTGTTCGTCATCCAGCAGGCCGATCCAGATTTTGCGGCATTCTTCCATCACATTTTCATGTTTGATGATGCGCGGCAAATCTTTGATGATTTCTTCGGAATGTTCGCCCACCAAAATATCGAGCAGCGCGCGGATCAGCCCCGGGTGCCCGCCGCTGGCGTGGAAAATCCACTCTTTTTTCTGCAGGCTGAGTGTGGCTTCGAGGCGGGTGGTGAGTTGATCCATGATGTTCATGGCATCGTCTTTGGTGTATGGGCCAACGCCGAGACTGTTGCGCGAGAGCAATTCAAAGAAACTTTCGTTGTCCAGCGGTGAGCGCAGGCGTTCGGGCAGGTTGCGCAGGAACATGCCGTAGCAGATGCGGTTTTTGTTGGCATCGCGCACGGCCCGCAGCTGGGCGAAGAGCTTTTTGGGCATCGAGGCGTAAGTTTCATCGAATTCGTCGAACAGGAAGCAGATTTTCAGGTCGTCGCCCTGGCAGAGCAGGTTGACGCCCATTTCAAAGTAGCGCAGGGCGCGCAGGAAGTCGCGGCCTTCGATGACTTTAGAATCGAGGCGGCTGAGTTCTTTTTGCAATTCGTCAGCGTCGGTGCGTTCGTTGCAGGCCAGTGCCAGCGAGCTGAGCAGCAGTTCATAGAAATACCAGCCTTTTCGCACCGGCAGGCGGTTCATATCTACGCGGATGATCCATGTTTGGGTGGCCTGGTCGCCCAGGTAGTGCTGCTGCACATCCTGACGCATCAAGAAATCCATCAGGCGGGTTTTGCCCATACTGGCAGCTCCCAGCACGTAGAAGGAATCTGCGCCGCGGATGTGCGCAAACAGCTTGGAAAGTACCTCCTTGCGATAGCTAAGGGGGTGTTCGGGCCCAACTTCATAAAGTGGCATGGTATTTTCCTTTCATGGCATGGTTTGCCAGTTTTCAGGCGGCCAGGGTTCGTCCCAGTGGTCGATTCGGTGACAAAGGATGCTGGCGAGCATCAGGGCGCGGCGCTGTGCTGGGTCTTTAACAATTGTAGCCCGAAACAGCGTATTAAACAGCAATCCAATCAGATACGGTCGCGCATCTGATGTGTTGGCGCATTTGCAGGCCAGCTGGCGCAGGGTGGAGATGGTTTGCAGGATTTTTTGGATCTGCGCATCGGGGGTGTTTTTCAGGCCATCGAAAGAATCCAGGCTTTGGTTGCGCGTTACCCGCAGGCAGAGATCCAAAAAAACCGGGAAGTTATCGTCCGAGCAGGGCAGGCGGTTAATCAGGTCCGATTCCAGTTCGACAAAATCCTGCAAGATCGGGCCTTCGCCGCTGCGCTCGAAGTCGATGAACCAGGCGTGGCGCCCATCGTCGATGAGCAGGTTGTCGCCGTGCAGGTCGCCGTGCGTTATGGCGACCTGTGTTCCGGCTGTCTGACTGCGGTCATTTTCGGGATCGATAAACTTTTTTATCCAGTCAACCGGGTCAGGCGGGGTGATTGTGTGTGGGAAGGATGGCATCTGGAAGGCGCAGATGCGATCAAACCACTCACGCCCCCAAACTTTGTTGTAAAGCTGGAAGAGTGAGGTGGTTTCTGGGGCGCGCGCATCGGCGTAGAGTGGGCCCCAGGTTTTCTCAAAAAACTGCGCGATGGTGAAGTTGATATCGCTGATGGCGGCTGTTTCGTAGTACCTGAAGAAGGGTTGGAACCCGCTGCCGCCAAGCATGGTGTAGGTGGCTCCACCCAGATCCCACAGGTAATCGACTTTTTCGATGCGCGGGTATTTGTGCCCTGGCAGGCGGTTGTCGATGTACGCTGCGTAATTATCGCGCTCGATTTTGATTTTGTGCCGCCGCGCAATTTTGACGAGTACCGGCTGCAATTCATCGGCTCGGACTTCAAATACCACAGAACGCGGGCGTGGGACGGTGCCAAAGTTGGAGGCATCTTCGTGTCCGAGCTGCCGCAGGCGCAGTTTTTGGGCCTTGGGGAAGAGCAGCGCGAAAATATCGGCGGCCTGTTCGCTGAATTCTTCGGGAATGCGCAGGGTGTCGGTAACTTGTTCGAGTGCGCTTTCCGGGCTGATGCGCAGCCCGCGTTTTTCGGCGCTGAATTTGGCGATGACGTTTTCCAGCTCTTCTTGCAAGACTTCGGGGTCTTCCTGTTTGCCCACAAAGCTCTCGGCGCCTTTTTCTTTGATGCTTTTGCGCGCCACGGCCTGGTCGCCGTAGCCGCTGACTACGATCACCCGGCAGGGGTGCAGTGCCTGGATGATGTTCAGCCCGCTGATGTCGGTGTCGTCATAGTTGTTGCGCAGGCGCATATCCACCAGGGCTACCTGGCAGCGGTTGGTTTTGGCCTTTTTAACGGCATCCTGCAGCAGGGCGTCGCCTTTGCCGGTGGCTACGACCGGCTCGTAGCCCCAGGCGGTAACGAGGTCCACTTCCAGCTCGCGATAATCCTGTTCATTTTCCACAATTAAAATTCGGATTTTGTTGCGCATGTGGGCTTATTCCTTGTCATTTGCGCTGCGAACGGGCAGTGTGATGGAGAAAAGCGCACCCTGCCCAGGCGGGGTGGGGACAAGCCTGATTTTACCGCCCATATCTTCGATCATTTGCCGGACGTTCATCAGGCCGAAGCCGCCTCCGGTGCGGCCTTTGGTGGTAACTTTGTGGTGGAACATGAAGATTTGCACATCCCCGCGCACGCCGGGACCGCAATCTTGGAACTGGATTTCAACTTCGCCGTCATCGAGTACGCGCGTGCGCAGGATGATTTTCTTGTCGTCCATGCTATCCATGGCCTGGGTGGCGTTGCGGGTCAGGTGGCGCAGGATGCGTTGGAAGGCGTAGGGGTTGGTGCGCAGGCTGACATCGCTGGCGTCCAGGTCAAACTTGATTTCGATGTTGGATGAGTTGACCAGATTGCTCATGTTGTCGCGCAGGAAACTGTCCAGTTCAACATCGATATTGGTCTGGTCGTTCCACGGGCCGCTGCCCGCATCTGACAGGATTTGGGCGCTGCGCTTGATCTTTTGGGCATATTCAACGATTTTTTCGCGCCCAGGCTCGGTTTTGCTCAACAGGTAGGCCACGTTTTTGATGGTGCCGACTTCGCGGTTGATGTCGTGGGCAATATCTGATGCCCAGGTGTAGGCCGCCGCGACGGTGGATTTGAATTCAAGCTGTTCGTTCTGGCTGGCGCGGTCGATGGCGGTGCTGATCTGGTGGGCCACATTTTCCACCAGCATTTCGTCATCTTTGGTGAAGCCAAAGGCGCGGGAGCGTTCCAGCACCAGCACACCCAGCAGTTTGGGGCCGATCATCAGGCTGACACACATCTCAGATTTTGTGCTGGCAATCAGCGGCAGGTAATTGGGGTCAGCTTTGACATCGCCTACGTTTTCTTTGGCGGTGTCTCTGGTTTCCAGCGATTTTTTCGCCACCCGGCTGGCAATCGACAGCCCGTTTATCGGGAAGCTGAACTGGCCCTGGAAATCTGGGTTCTCCACTTTATAAAATTCCAGCGTGGCGGGGGCAAAACTCAGTGATTCGGTGTATTCATCATAGGTCAGGATGCACAGGGTAGTATCATCAAAGATTTCGCGCAGTTTGGAAAGCACCCGCTTGAAGGTTTCATCCTGGCTGAGAATCTCGCTGACCGCCTCGGCTACATCCAACGTGACTTGCAGCCGCTCATGCTGCCGCTGGGCTTCTTCCAGCCGGATCGAATCGCGGATGGCGCCTGCCACAATTTGGGCCAGGATGTTGAAAATGGTTTGCTCTTCACTGGTGAAGTGGTGTTGGGCCCGGTACAGGAAAAACATCGCGCCGACAGGTTCTTCCCCGGTATGCAGCGGGAAGGCTACCAGCGAGATGATTTTTTCTTCGCGGATAAATCGTTCGGGGATTTCTGCGTGGAGTTTGGCTTTTTCGGCCCAGATGGGCTCTGCACGCTGCGACAGGGTCTGGATGAAGGCGCTTTGCGCAGTGGCATCCTTTTTCCTCTTGCGGCTCTGGTACAGGCCATAGGATTCCCCGATTCTCATTTCGCCACTTTCAGCATCGCGGTACAGGATGATGAAAGCCGAAATTTCGGGCGAGACCTGGCGCACGGTTTCTGCCACCCGTTCCAGGGTTTCTTCGCGATTATAGGCCGCGGTGACGGTCCCAGCAGAATCCAGCAGGCTGCGCAGGTGATCCTGGCGGCGGATGTTGTCCATTGCCAGGGCCGAAACCGGTGCCATGCGCTGCAAGATGTCGATCTGTTCCTGCGAAATGGCCGTTTCAGTATTGGCGTAAATGGCCCCAATGGTGTGTTCGGCGATTTTGATGGGCACGCAAACCGTATTGCGCTGCGGGCTGATATACAGGTTGTGTCCCCTGACGGTTTTGAGCAGCCTGGCTGAAGACAATCTCTCGCCTACGGGTTCCCCGCTGGTGCTGACACGGTACGCGATACTCACTTCCTTCGTTTCCTTGCTTTTTCCGCGCTGTTCCCATGTGCGCAAGATGATGGCAATCGCATCAGCGGGCAGTTGCACAGCATCGCGGATGTTGATAACCAGCGCGCGCAACACATCCCTTTCCTTATCGCTGCTCAGGGCCTGTTCCAGCATGCGGTGTGAGATTTCGCGCTCACGCTGGCGCGCCCGGACTTCATCGGCGTGTTCCTGCTCCTGGCGGCGCATGTTCGAGATGGCGATCCCGGTCATGTTGGCAAAAGCAACGGCTGTGTTAACTTCTTTTTCGCTGAATTTGCGCGGGGTGCTGTAATCCAGGTAAAAGACACCCAGAGATTCGCTGTTATAAGCATCTCGGATGGGGATGCCCAGCATGGCTTTGACTCCCTCGCGCCGGATGAAGTGGTGCTCAGACAACTTTTGTTTGCTTGGCATGATGATATCGGATTTGGAAATATCCTCCACCACCATTTGGCCGGTCAGGACGATATAGGCCGAAACCCCTTTCTGGCGCGGTTTTTCCTTGACCACTTCTTCCAGCGGATGTTTGAGATCGCCCTTGTAGCTGATATTGGCTACATCGAACTCGTACATGCTGGCTTCTTTTTTGAAGGGGTAGATGATGACCCAATCTGCCTCGGTGATGACCTGGGCCGAATCGCAAATGCGTTGCAGGGTATCCTTGAGCGGTTTTCGGGCAGATTCACCCAGGATGTCGTAATTGGCGATCAGCAGCAGGTCGTTTTTATCCTGCTGGTGCAGGTTTTCCCAGGCCAGGCTGACGTTGTTGAGCAGGGTCTGGAGTCTTTGCAGGCTTTTGGGTTTGAGCGGGCGGTGGTTGTGTTTGTTATCCACCAGCACCACGCCCAAGATTTTTTCGCCTGCTCGCAGCGGCAGGATACAGCATTCTGAAAGCTGGAAACGCTCGGTAATTTCCCTCGGCAGCCGGGTTTGCACCTCGTTTTCTTTGACGATGATGCGCGAATTTTTATCGATCGCTTCCTTGATGGCTTTCCCGTCTGATAGGGCAAAGGTTACTTTTTTGATGGTGTATTCAAAATCGGTGTGGTGGATGGTGTTGTTTTCCAGGTCGGCCAGGAATTGTTCGTAGCCATAGTTGCGGCTTTTGTCTGATTCCCAATCGATGATGGCTTCGGTGGTGTTGTCGGTGCCGACAGCGGTGCGGCCAATCAGTTGGGTGCGGTTGTAGTTGAAACGGAACATCAGCGCGCGGTTGAAACCGGTGCCAAAGCTGGCGGTGGCAATCGTCATGGCGGCCAGCCACATTTTGTCGGTGCTTTTGCTGCCGATTTTGAGCATTTCGGCGCTGGCTTTTTGCATCACTTCCAGCCGGTTTGAGTCGGCCCGGTCTTCTTCAGACATCTGGCTGATTTTGATGGCCCCGGCAATCTGGTGAGCGACGGCTTGTAAGAGCAGTTTATCGCGCTCCCAGAAATCGTACTCGCGTTTGTAAGATTCCACGATCAACCCGCCGATAATTTTTTCTTCCACAACCAGCGGGACGCCGATCCAACTCTTGGGCAGGGTCTCGGTGGTGAAGATGTCGTGTTCTTCGCAGTATTGGGCGATATCGTGAGAGAAGGAGATGGCTTCTTTGCGGTCGAGCAGGTAGCCTTCCAGCCCGGAGTGAAGCGGTTGGATCTGGTACCCCTGCCGGATGCCGTTGTGGTAGTGCAGTGGGAATTCCATCGCGCCGACTTCTTCATCGGTCAGGATGATTTTGAAGTTATCCACGTTGATCAGTTCGCGCACCTGTTCGCGCACCTGTTCGAGCAGGCTTTTCAGGTCGCCGGTGGATGCGCGGGCGGTGACCTGGCGTCCGATGTTGCCGATGGTGATGGTTTCCTGGCGTGAACGCTGTTCGCGCTCAAAGATGCGCGCGCGTTCGAGCATGGCCGAAACCTGGCGGGCAAAAAAGGCGATGGATTTCTTTTCGTAATCGGTAAAAATGCGCGGGTCGGGGCCGTAGTCGAGCAGCATCAGGCCGAGGGGCTGGTCGCTCCAGATGGGGATGATCACCCATTCGCCAGCGGCTGGTTCATATCCATAAGAACGGGCATGTTCGCGCGATTCAGGTTCTTCGATACTCGGCAGGAAGCTGATGTTGCGGTAGGCCTTGACGCGGTGCAGGGCTGGCCAGTCGGTTTGCGGGAAGAGTTTGTTTTTGAAGCCGGGAATGCAGCCCCTGCCGCTGCAAATTACCCCGACCAGGTTTTGACCTTTTTCTTTATCTCCCGCGTTGGGAACCCAGAACAGGTGGGCGCGCTTGAAACCCAGCTTTATGGCGCTGCTGACTACGATTTTGGCGGTATCCTGGAAACTGGGCTTTTTGAGTGTTTCTTCGAGCATCAGGCTGAAGACTTTTTGCCAGCGCGATTCGCGGATGGCGTCTAGCACGTAGATGAGTTCTTCGCGCGGGAAGGGTTTCATCAGGTAGCGGAAGGCTCCGGCTTGCAGGGCGCGCACGCCGTCTTCGCCGGTATTGTCGAAGCCGGTGAAGATGACGCCCTCCGCGTTGGGTGTAATGTGCTTGAGTTCCTGCATCACTTCGATGCCGGTTTTTTCATCGTGCAGGTTCTGGTCGATCAGGAAAACTTCGAAGGGTATGCCCTGTTTGCTGGCCTCGCGCGCTTTTTGCAGGGCTTCCTCGGGCGTGGAGGCTGTTTCCACTTCAAACTGGTGTGGGGTTTGCAGGGTGCGGGCAATACTGCGTGAATAGGATGGCTCATCATCCAGGATGAGAATGTGTGAAAGCGATGGATTGGTCATTTTGTCCCCGCCATATGACATGGTAATTCAACTACAAAGGTCGTGCCGCCGAGCAGGTTGCTCTCGCGAATGTAGATTTTGCCGCCCATCTCGTCTACCAGGTTGCGTGAAATATACAGCCCGATGCCGCTGCCTTCCTCGCGGGTGGTGTAGCCGGCATCGAAGACTTGCTCCCACAGGCTGGCGTGAATGCCCGGGCCGGTGTCTTCGATGCAGATGCGCACCATGCCGTTGGCATCGCCAGTGCAGTTCGGTTCGAGCCAGGCGTAGACCCAGCCGCCCTGTCCGGCCCGGTAGTGGGCAATCTGCTGGACGGCGTTCAGGAACAGGTTGAAAAGCACCTGCTCCAGCGCGGAGGCCTGTGCCCGGATCAAGGTCATTTTTTCCGGCTCGGTGAATTTGATCACCACTTTGGCCTGGTGGCTGATATCGCGGATCAGGTGGATGGTTTCTTTGACAATTTCTTCCACCAGCAAAACTTCATTTTTGCTTTTTCTGATGAGATTGACCACCGTCTGCATGGTTTCGCGGACGCGGCGGATGTTTGCCTGGATCTCAACAATATCCTCGCTGATGCTTTTTACCGCCGTCTCGCGGGCGGTCTCTGCCGAAGTTTTGCGCAGCTCTTTAACGTTGAGTTGCAGTGTCTCCACATTGGTGGTCAGCGGCCCGAGCATGTTGTTCATCTCATGGATGACAGAACTGGTCATCTGGCCGATCAGGGCGGTGCGCTGGATCAGTTTGGATTGTTCGCGGAAGGTGTCTTGCTCGAGCATGGCTCCCGTTGCCAGTGCGCAGGATTCAACATAAAGTCGTTGTTCGCCGCTGATGCGGTGGGCGCGGCTGTGCAGCAGGAATAACGCATATTGCTGCGGCAGTTTGACCGGAACCGGAACGCCGACACAGGCTTTCATTGGCAGCAGTTCCAGCAGGTAGCGGAAGCGCGCTTCGTGTTCGGGCTGGCAATCTTCCAGCAGCACGATGTCTTTATCTTCGGCCACATCACGCACGGGGCTGAATTTAAGGGATGTGACTGCCTGGGTGTTGATGACCAGTTCGCTGTGTTTCTCGAAGATGCCAACCGAGCGGTGCAGCGGGTCAAAGCTGAACAGGATGGCAGTGTCAAAACCGAGATGTTCACGGCACTGTCGCAGCAAACCCAGGATGGCGGCGCGCGGGCGGCTGGCGCGGGCGTAGCGGCTCAGGATGGTGATTTTTTGTGTGGGTATGCTGCCGGCGTCGATGGGTGCATCGCTCAAGATGGTGAGCAAATCTTCGAAGTGGATCGGTTTGAGCAGCAGGGTGGCGTCGTGGGCCTGGAGATCCTCCAGCGCGGCTTTTAGCTGTTCGGCGCGAGCCCCATCGGTGGTGATGATGATGCGGATGGCTGGATAATTCTCCAGCAGTTGCTGCGCCAGTTCGATGCCGTTCATCTCGTTCGACAGGCTGACATCCACCAGGGCCATTTCTGGTGCCACTGTGGCCACCAACTCAAGCGCTTCTTCGGCGCTGGTGACGTGTTCCACAACCTGCCCAAGCTGTTTCAACATCCCCGAGATTTCTTGCGATTGGCGCTGGTTATCCTCCACAAGCAGGATTTTCCTGCGCCGGGGGGTGTTGGCCAGGGCCTCTTGCAGGGCCGATGTTTTGGGGTTTTTGCCAGCACTTTCCAGGGCGGGTTCGGGGCCTTGCTGCGGGGGAGGAAGCTCCAGCACCAGGTGGCGTTTTTCCATATCCACCTGTGCCACCGTCACGCGCACATGGTCGCCCGGCCAGAAGATTTCGGGCGTTTTTTTGGTTACCCAGCGCGGGAATTGTTTGTGGTGCAGCAGCCCGGTGATGCCGGTTTCTATTTCGACAAAAGCCCCAAAATCTTCAACGTTGGTGACGATGCCGCTGAAGGTTTCTCCTGGCTCGATGCGCCTGGCGCTGGTTTCCCAGGGGTCGTTTTCCACCAGGCGGATGCTGTATTCGTTGAAGGAGTGGTTGGGGCCGCGTAGCGCGAGCACCTGTCCGCGCCATCCTACTGGGAATTTTTCACGCCAGCGGGCGCGGTCGCGCGCATCCCAGGATGTTTCGCGGATGCGCACGATGCCGCGCTGTCCGTTTTCCAGCTCGATGGACAGCCCCAGTGGGAGGTGTTTGATCACCCTGGCAGGTGTGGCGTTTTGTTCCATGCTGGCCTAGTCGATCCCATCCAGACTCTTGATGAATTGTACGCCGGGTAGTTCTCCTGCCGGCGGATAAGGGAAGCGGAAAACGGATGTAACTTCTTCCATGTCTGCCAGGTCGCTCAGGCGCGGCAGGACGAAATAACTTTCAGCCTCGGGCATTTCCATCTGGTGGAGTTGTTTGCACCATTTGTGGCCCAGGCTGGGGCTGGAAGGTTTGGCAATTTCGTAGCCGGGCAGCAGTTCGTTGCTATCACGTGTCAGGCTGGCGCCGATGGAGCGGAGCAGGCTTTCATTTACATGATTGAGCGTAACCACGTGGATTTGCATGAAGAAGAATTTCTTCCAGGGGGTCAGCCGCCGGTTGATGAAGGGTTCGATCCACGAGCGGTAGGGAAAGCTCTGGTAGAGTCCTTTGGGGGCATTTGGTTCGGGTGCCCCGGCATTTCTCAACTCCCATAGTGTCTGGACTTCATCCACGTACAACACAGTGGGGTGGATGCTGATGTTGAGCAGGGCAGGTTCGGTCATGCCGGCCAGGGCGCGCCAGATCAGCTCGCTTGAGCGAATGCCGGATTGCCATAATCCCAGCACCGGCTGGAGACCTTCCTGGGTGCGCATAGGTTTTTCTAGCCGTTTGAGCTGCCGGATGATGGCAGTTTCGCCGGTGGTGGTGAGCAGTTCCCAGCCGGTCACCTGCCGGAAGCTTTTGCGGTCGGTGGCAGGGAAAAGCACATAATCGTAAGGGAAAATGGATTTAATCTCGCGCCAGTAGAGTTCCCCGGCATGTTGGGCCTGTTCCTCGCTCTGGGCGCAGACTTTGCCCAGGATGGCAAGCAGCAATCCCTGACCGGGGATGTTGATGCAGCGCAGGCTCACGGTGTGCTGGTCGGGGCGCTCCTGACGGTTTTCGCGGTCAACAGCATATTGGATTTCGACGAACTGTTTTTGACGGTCGAGGGCTTCGAGCAGCAAGGTTTCGTTGTTGAAGCCCCAGCGAAAGTTATCCACCAACTCTTTAAAGGGTCGCGGATAAAACCAGGCGGCAAAAACCGCCTGATAAGGGTGTGACTTCAGTTCGGCTGCGTGTGGCACCGCTGAAACTTCGATATATGGAGTATCCATGTTAGCCTTCGTTACGCTTGCGGGCCTTCTTGGGGTTCATCAGGTTGATGATTGGATCATCGGTGGTGCCACTATCCACAATTTGCGGGTTGGATTTGGGCTTATCGTGTCCAATCGGCTGGTTCGACTGGGTGCGTGGCATCCGGTCGAGCGAACTCATCAGGTCGTGGAGCACCTGCGGGTCGTTGGCGCTGCGCGAGAAGCCCTGCATGATGGCTTCAATGGCCTTGACCTGGGCGTCATAACGCTTCAGGTTTTCCTCGTGCTGGTAGCCGGGCAGTTTCTTCATCGCATCCAGTTCCACGCCCATGCGTTTGATTTCAAACAGCACCAGTTCGGCATCCAGTTCGCCATCTACCTTGATTTTGCGAATGAGACGATCCCACTCGGCCATCAATTGATCCAGCGACTTGCGCTCTTGATCGATCTGGCGTTTGAGCAGCAGGGCTTCGCGATCGGCCTTGTTTTGCATCTCTTGCATCTGGCGTGTCTTGCGGATGCGCATCATCTCCGGGTCACCTTTGCGTTCGGTGATAATGCACTTGATAAACAGGAACGCCTTTGAAAGCGGGGTGTGCTGCAACTGGTTGGTGATATATACACCCAGATCCGCATCGGTCATGCGCTGGTCATTCTCCGCCGAACTGATCAATTCTTCGTGCGTGTGAGAGCGGATGTAGCTCTTGATGGCCGCTTCCACGGACTCGAATAAGGCCCCCAACGGATTTTGGGTCTCCAGCACCCGGATCGGGTTGACGACCTTATAGGTGAGCATCACTTCCAGCACAAAATCGGCGTTATCTTTGGTTTTGGCACGCACACCTTCGAATTTGTGCGATTTGTCGGTTTTATCGACATATTGCAAGGTGTAATGTCCCGAAGC
The DNA here is from genome assembly GCA_903822545.1 of uncultured Anaerolineae bacterium. Lineage (GTDB taxonomy): Bacteria > Chloroflexota > Anaerolineae > Anaerolineales > Villigracilaceae > CAIJPN01. The sequence continues at coordinate 13,121 of CAIJPN010000233.1, forward strand.
CAGGTCGTTTGAGCCGCCCTGAAGGATGATGCGCTCCCCGGTTGGAGCGGTAGCCACGGCAAAAACGCCGCCCGGTTGCTGGTTGAAGTAATTGTTAACTCCCGGCAAAATGCGGAAGCCATCCGGGTCAGTTGCTACCAGGTCATTTTCGCCAAATTTGACATCTGGCGCGGACTGATTGGTTCTGCTGACAAATTCAACCAGCTTGCGGATATTGAAATCAAACAATGACTCATCGTCTGACATACTGCCTCCCAATTTGAATGTTTGTTAATCTAGGCGCTAGCGTTTTGGTGTGAAAACTCGTAAGGGCGACCCTTCAAGGCATCCACTGGTGAAATTTTGCAGAGAAATCCTACATAAAACCAGGATTTTTCGCGCTGGGCGGGTTGCCCCTACCCAATACCACCTTAAAAACGGGAGAGCCTTAATCTATTATAGGTCTTGCGTATAATGCTTTCAACTATGACAAATGTCCGGTTTCAGGCAATAATGCGCCCGTAGACCTGCGGGCGGCGCTGTTTCAGCAGCGGGAAGAGTCGCCGCCACTCGCGCAGCGCTTCCGGGTCGAGATCGGCCATAATCACCTCGGCGCGGTCGCGGCTGGCCTGGGCGATGACCAGCCCGGCGGGTTCGCACACAAAGCTCGAGCCGTAGAAAGTCACCCCCTCCACGCCCACCCGGTTGGCGGCGGCGATGAATACCCCGCTGGCAATCGCCTGCCCCCGCATGATTGTCTGCCAGGCGTCACGGCTGTCCACAGCGGGGTTGGTTGGCTCGGAACCGATGGCGGTTGGGTAAAAGATAAATTCCGCGCCGTTCAATGCGCAGATGCGCGACATCTCCGGGAACCACTGATCATAACAGGTTGGGATGGCAACCTTCACTCCCAGCACATCATGGATGGGGAACTGGTCGCAGCCTGCGAAAAAGTGATTTTCGTGATACCCTTCGCCCTGCGGGATGTGAACTTTGCGCGTGAACCCGTGCAGCCCACCCTGCCGATTGTAAATGGTGGCCGTATCCCAGAAATTTTCCCCATCCCGCTCAAAAATGCTGCCGATGATGTAAATTCCCTGCTGTCGGGCCATTTCTCCCAAAAACTGATGAGTCGGCCCGCCCTCCAGCGGCTCGGCCCACTCGAAACCAGATTTATCGAGCGTGCTGGCGAAATACGGCGAAATCGTGAACTCCTGCAAACAAACCAGTTGCGCACCTTTTTGGGTCGCCTCCGCGATTTTCTGGCGATAATCGGCCAGCATGGCCTCGCGGTTGCCCTGCCAGCGCGTTTGGATGAGCGCAATACGGATTTTTTCCATGTTCTCTCCTTTTTTGGAGTCCCGAAGCTCTGCTTCGGGATTTGCGGAAGCAGAGCTTCCGCACTCCATATTAATTCTACATCCCTTGCACACCTCGGAGCCCGATTTATGACACCAACTCTGAAATCCACCCCCCGCGCCGATGGATTTTCCATGCCCGCCGAGTTTTCTCCCCACGCTGGCACCTGGATGCTCTGGCCGCAGCGCCCCGACAACTGGCGGCTGGGAGCCAAACCCGCCCAAAAAGCCTTCGCAGCGGTTGCCAGCGCCATCGCCCAGTTCGAGCCGGTAACAGTGGGCGCCAACCACAGCCAGTACAGCCAGGCCCGCGCCAAGCTGCCCGCCGAAATCCGCGTAGTGGAGCTTTCCAGCAATGACGCCTGGATGCGTGATGTCGGCCCCAGCTTTGTCAGCGACGGCAAAAGCCTGCGCGGGGTAGACTGGCTCTTCAACGCCTGGGGCGGCCTGTTCAACGGCCTGTACTTCCCCTGGGATTTAGATGATGCCGTCGCCGCCAAAGTGCTCGAAATCGAGCGCGCCCCGCGCTACCGCGCTCCACTGGTGCTCGAAGGCGGCTCCATCCATGTGGATGGCGAAGGAACCTGCCTGACCACTGCCGAGTGCCTGCTCAGCCCTGGCCGCAACCCGCAGCTCTCCCAGCCCGAAATCGAAGCCCACCTGCGGGACTATCTCAACGTTGAAAAAGTGCTGTGGGTTCCGCGCGGCGTCTTCAACGATGAAACCACCGGACACATCGACAACCTGGCCTGTTTCCTGCGCCCTGGCGTGCTGGCCCTGACCTGGACAGATGATAAAACCGACCCGCAGTACGAGCGCTCGGCAGAAGCCTACGACTTCCTCATGTCCGCCAGCGACGCGCGCGGTCGCCGCCTGCAAGTGCACAAAATCCACCAGCCAGGGCCACTCACCATCCGCGCCGAGGAAGCCGAAGGTGTGGATTCAGCCGAAGGCACAATCCCGCGCCGGGCAGGTGACCGGCTGGCAGGTTCCTACGTCAACTTCTACCTGTGCAACGGCGGCGCGGTCGTACCCGTCTTCGGCCATCCGCATGATGCCGCAGCGTTGGAAACGCTCCAGAACCTGCTGCCAGGGCGGCGGGTCGTCAGCGTCCCGGCGCGCGAAATATTGCTGGGCGGTGGAAACATCCACTGCATCACCCAGCAGCAGCCTTTGTAGCGCCTACACGGGAACCAAAATCCCCGCTTCAGCGTCATGGGCACACAAATCACTTTTTTCTTTTGGAGGAAAAAACATGACCCGAAAACTTTTCACCCTTACCGCCCTGATGCTGGCTCTCGCCATATTGGCTGTTGGCTGCGCTGGCAATTCCGTCGAGCTAAAGAACACCAGCTGGAACTTGAGCGAACTCAACGGCCAACCCATCGTGGCGGGCAGCGCCCCCACCCTGGCATTTGACACCGAGCGGATCTCTGGCAGCGGCACCTGCAACTCCTTTGGCGGCGATTACACCATCAGCGGCAGCAAACTGACCTTTGGCCCGATCATGTCCACCATGATGGCCTGCATGGAAAACGGCCTGATGGAGCAGGAAAGCGCCTACTTCCAGGCCCTGGGCTCCACAGCCAGCTACGAAGTCAAAGACGGCCAACTGCGCCTGCTGGATTCAGGCGGGGCAGTGCTGGCGGTTTTCACGCAAGTGAAGTAATCCACGCAAATTAAAAAATTGACTGTCACTGGAAAGGTGACAGTCAATTTTTTTTAACGAGATACTACTTACTCAGCGCTGTAATTCTCCGGCAGCCAGCAGCAGAGAACCAGCTCGCGGGCGGCTTTGACCTCGTCCATGCGGCCAAACAGGGTCTTGTGCGGGGCCGATTTGACCAGCTCGGGGTTGGTTTTGGCTTCCTCGGCGATTTTGATGAGGGCGTCGGCGAATGCGTCGAGGGTGTCTTTGTTCTCGGTTTCGGTCGGCTCGATCATCAGTGCTTCGTGGACGATGAGCGGGAAGTAGTTTGTCGGCGGGTGGAAGTCGTAATCCATCAGGCGTTTGGCAATATCCAGGGCGCGGACATCGGTGCCGGGGACGCTGCCTTCCATGACAAACTCGTGCATGCAGATGCGGTCATGCGGGATGCGGTAGGTGTTGCGCAGGCGCGCCGCCAGGTAGTTGGCGTTGAGCACGGCGTACTGTGAGACATCCTTCAGACCATCTGGGCCGTGCATGGCGATGTACGTGTACGAGCGGACGATGGCGCCGAAGTGCCCGTGGAAGGCTTTCATACGGCCAATCGTCTTTTCGGGGGTGTAATAGCCGAAGAGCGGGGGGATTTCTTCGTCGCCTTCTTCCACAATAGCAATCAGCGGGGCGGGCAGGAAATCGAGCAGTTTTTCGCCTACGCCCACCGGGCCAGAGCCAGGGCCGCCGCCGCCATGCGGCACAGCGAAGGTCTTGTGCAAGTTGAAGTGCATTACATCGAAGCCCAGGTCGCCGGGGCGGACGATGCCGAGCAGGGCGTTCAGGTTCGCGCCGTCGCCGTACATCAAGCCGCCGCAATCGTGGACGATTTTGACGATTTGCTCGACGTTTTCATCGAACAGGCCCAGGGTGTTGGGGTTAGTGAGCATCATGCCCACCACGGTGTCATCGCAGGCGGCCTTGAGGGCTTCCAGGTTGACGTTGCCGCGCTCATCGGATGGGATGACGACGATGCTCATGCCCATCATCCCGGCGGAGGCCGGGTTGGTGCCATGCGCCGAATCGGGGACGATCATTTTTGTGCGTTTGGTGTCGCCGCGTGATTTGTGATAGGCGTTCATCATCAACACACCGGTGAATTCGCCGTGCGCACCAGCGGCAGGCTGGAGGGTGACACCCGCGAACCCACTGATCTCTTTCAGCCATTCCTGCATTTCGTAGAGCAGTGCCAGGTTGCCCTGGACGGTCTCAATCGGCTGGAGCGGGTGGCTGAAGACAAACCCCGGCAGGCGGCAGGTGTCTTCGTTGATCTTGGGGTTGTACTTCATGGTGCAGGAGCCGAGCGGATAAAAGCCCAGGTCTACACCGTAGTTGTACTTGGAGAGTTTCATGTAGTGCCGCACAACATCCACTTCGGCCAGTTCGGGAAGGGGCAGTTCTTTGCGCAGCAGTTCCTCATTGGGCAGATCGTACTCGGGCACATCCGATTTGGGGAAGGTGACGCCGGTGCGGCCAGGCGAGGACAGTTCAAAAATGGTTTTTTCACGCATCGAGGGCCTCCTTCAGGACGGATACCAGCGCGTCGATTTCGTCTTTGCTGTTCATTTCGGTCACAGCGATGAGCATGTGGTTCTGGAGCGAGGGGTAATCTTGTTCCAGGTTGTAGCCACCCAAAATGCCGTGTTCGAGCAGGTGTGCGTTCAGATCGGCTACCGGTTTGGGGAAGCAGACGGCGAATTCGTGGAAGAAGGGTTGGGAGAAGCACAGGCCGACGCCGGGCAGTTTGCTCAGCTCTTCTGCGGCGTAGTGGGCTTTCTGGTAGCACAGGTCGGCCACCTGGCGCAGGCCGGTCTGGCCGAGCGAGGACAGGTAGATGGCCGAGGCCAGTGCCATCAGCCCCTGGTTGGAGCAGATGTTGGAGGTGGCTTTTTCGCGTTTGATGTGCTGTTCGCGGGCGGTGAGGGTTAGCACGTAGGATTTTTCACCACGGGTGTCGACGGTTTCGCCGACCAGGCGTCCGGCCATTTTGTGAACGTACGATTTCTTGGTGGTGAAGAAACCCAGCGAGGGGCCACCAAACCAGAGTGGCAGGCCGAGCGGCTGACCATCGCCGACAACGACATCCGCGCCCATGGAGCCGGGGGTTTTGAACAGGGCCAGGGCAGTGGGGTTGGCTACCACGCAGACGAGCGCGCCTTTGCTGTGGGCGTTCTCTACCAGTTTGGTGTAGTCGAAGATGCGGCCAAAGAAGTCGGGGTATTGAACGATGACGAGGCAGGTTTCCTGGTCAATTAACGGCGACAAAGCTTCTGGGGCGGCCTGGAGATCGGCGTCAGCGCCATCACCCACCAGTTTGAGATCCATCCCCTGGGTGTAGGTGCGGATGGTTTCCCGGTATTGCGGGTGAACGGATGGGCTGATGACGACTTTGCGGCGTTTTCCGCGGAACTGGGCAAAGGCCAGGTTGACGGCTTCGGCGGCGGCGGTGGCGCCGTCGTAGTGGCTGGCGTTGGAGAGTTCCATGCCGGTCAGGGTGGTCATCAGCGATTGGTATTCGAAGATGGCCTGGAGGGTGCCCTGGGAGATTTCGGGCTGGTAGGGGGTGTAGGCGGTGTAGAATTCGCCGCGCCGCAGCATGTGGTCGATGACGGAGGGGATGTAGTGGTTGTAGGCTCCGGCGCCAAGGAAGCAGGCCAGGTCGCGGGCGGTTTCGTTGCTGGCGGCGAGTTCGCCGAGCAAGGCAGCGGCTTCCATTTCGGTCATGGCCGCGGGAAGGTCAAGTTGGGGGAAGCGATATTTGGCCGGAACGGAGTCGAAGAGCGCGTCGAGGCTCTTAACGCCGATGGCGTCCAGCATCGCATCCCGTTCTTTGGGGCTAATCGGGATATAGGTCATTTTAAGTTTTCCTGTTTTGCGGTTATCCGGTTTTCCTGTTGTCCAGTTGACTTAAGCTGCGGGTTAACCAGATAACTGGGGAACTGGATAACGGTTTAGTGCGCTCTTTCTTCGCAAGATTTTTCGTACGCCGCGGCGTCCATCAGGGCAGAATCGTCTGCGCCTTCGACCTGGATGAACCAGGCTGCGCCGAACGGGTCGCTGTTGATGGCTTCTGGGCCTTCGTGCAGGCTTTCGTTGATGGCGACGACTTTGCCGGAGACGGGGGAATAGGTTTCGGATGCGGCTTTGACTGATTCGACGGAAGCGATGGCTGCGCCTTTTTCGATTTCATCGCCAACGCTGACGAGGATTTCGAGGAAGACGATGTCGGAGAGCTGGCCCTGGGCGTAATCGGTCAGGCCGATTTTGCCGGTGGCGGGGTCGAACCACTCGTCGGTTTCGGTGTACTTGTAGGTCGGGTTGATTTCGGACATGGGAATTTACTCCTTCTTTGGGGGGTAGTTTATCGGTGTAGGGGCACGGCGGATTAAACAAAGGCCTTGTTTTTTTCTTCATCCGCCGTGCCCCTACAAGCACGAGGTGAAAAAAAGCGAAAAGGGCGCACGAAGTTAATCGTGCGCCCTCTGTTATTGTACCTGAGAGAGTAACCCCGTCGGTAGCTGCGTGGGCAGCGTTTTCCAGAGAGATTCAGCGCAGAGTCCTTTTGCCTGAGAGTTTCACCCGCCCCGGCTGGGTACGAGTTTGCACCTTCGGCGCCCATTCGGTATGGGTCTCTTCCCTGCAACTGTCAGATTGTAACATTCATTGTATGAGATGCAAAAATGAAAGTCAAGGGACGAAAATCACGATTTTTGGTGAGAATAATGTCAGCATTTGGGTTTGTTAATTCCATTGATTATATCGATATTCCTTGCTATGATAATTATTAACCCAAGTTGCTACCTTGATATGTCAAACTGCCTTTTTGCAAGGAGTTCCCTCACCCCGGCCCTCTCCCAAAGGGAGAGGGGGGTAATTCCCTTCCCCCGCCGGGGGAAGGGCCAGGGATGAGGGCGATTGCGCCA
>CAIJPN010000234.1 GCA_903822545.1 uncultured Anaerolineae bacterium
GCATCGAGATTGAGACACATCTGCACGAATTCGTTGGTGACGGTCTTGGGGTTTTCGCCGCCGAGGGCATTATCGGTCCAGATTTCCTGGACAGCGCCAGCCGCATCGAAGAGCTTCACGCCCACCGTGTTATCGGCCTTGCCGCTGTTGTTGGTGGTAGTGTCATTGACCCAGAAGCAGACTTTGCCATGTTTGCTGGCATCAAACGGGCGGGTGGAGGGATAAGCGCCAAAGGCGTGCCATTCGCCGCTTTCGCCAAAAGCCTTGAGCGAAGCTGCGCCACTGTGGAAAACTTCCGTGTCGCGGCTGACTTCGGCCTGGTAATCTGAGTAGAAGTTCTCACCTTCCGATTCAAAATCCTGGGCGACCACATCGGCAACGGTTTCGGCAGCGGGGGCGGCCTGTTCCTTGATGGTCAGCTTGTCGCCCTGGGCCAACAGGGTCAGGTCATCGAAGTAGTAATTCCCGGCCCAATACATGGTGAATTCGGCCTTGGCGACTTTGGTCTGGTCAATGCCAGTGAAGGAAACCAGGTTCATGCACATGAGCACCCACTGGTCTTTTTTGGTTTTCAGGTTGTCACCAACACCTTCGTTGTCGCTGTAGCGTTCAACACTCTTGCCATCCGCATCATACAATTTCACGCCAACCGTGTTGTTGGCTTTGCCATTGTTGTTGCCGGTGGTGTCATACACGTAGTAGCACAGCGCCTGGAATGGGCTAAAATCCATTGGGCTGGCAAATTCCAGGCCAATGGTGTGCCATTCGCCCGTATCGCTGGCGCTCTTGAGTGAGGCTTTCCCGTTATAGGCCACATCACCCAGGCTGGCGGTGGCAGCGCTGCCATCATAAAACTTGACATCGGATTCAAAATCCGCAATGACAGTGGTGACTGCCGGAGCCGTGGTCGGCGCGACGGTTGGTTCCGCAGTCGGGGCGAGGGTTGGTTCAGGGATGGCGGTAGGTTCGGGGGCCGGAGCTCCACAGGCCGCCAACAGCAGCGATGCCACCATGATCAGGGCGACGAGCTGCCAGAGCTTGGATAAAAACTTGGGTGCGGACATTTCTCTCTCTCTCCTTTTCATAATAAACCGGATGTAGCGCGGGATCTATCCCGCGTTCTACCAGAAACTGTGACGCGAGATGTTAACTCGCGTGTTTCCACGCTGATGGGCGGGATAACATCCCGCAATACACCGGTGACGCGGGTTTCACACCGCGTTACTTCTTATTCCAAACGAACGTAGCCACGGCCCCAGCGGGCAGGCTGTAACTGAAAGACTCTCCACGCCACGAAACATTGAAATCGGTCTGTCCATCGGCGCGTACGATCAGCACCAGGCTGCCATCCGGGTTGATGAAGGCCACATTTTTGGGCGCAGAAGATGAATCGATGCGGAACGCGCCCGGATCGACAAATTTGCTGACATGCCCGAGGATGTAATACTCCTCGTTATATTTCACTTTGCCAGTATCAGTGTTGATCGTCACCACCCCCCGGCAGTCGCCGCAGCCACCGTTTTGCGGGCCGTCTTCCTGGTCAAGCGCCAGGTTCCACAGCATCAGGCTGTTGCCCCAATTGCGGAAATTGCCAATTACCAGGTTGTCGAGATTCCAACCCAGGTTGCCGCCAAAATCGGTGGCCCAACCGCCGCCCGAACATTCGGTGAACCAGATACCTTTATCAGGATAAGCCCTGTGTACCGTGCTCTGCGCCGCAACATCGCCGCCATAACAATGGAAAGCCACACCATCCACAAAAGCGGCGGCTTTGGGATCAGAAAGCACCGTCAGCGGGTGGGCAGCCAGGTCCCAGTTGTGGTCAAAGATGATGATGCGCGTCTCAAGACCTGCTTTTTCAAAGGCCGGGCCCATGTAATCGCGCACAAAAGCCTGCTGGCCTTCGGCAGACATTCCCATGGTGGGGTAGCTGCTGTTTTCGTTGAGCGGCTCATTTTGCGGTGTCACCGCATCAATTTTGAGGCCTTCATCGGCGTAGGCCTGCACAAAACGCACATGATAATCGGCAAAGGCCTGGTAAAAATCAAACGAGAGTGAGCCACCATTCAGCGTATGGCTGGTTTTCATCCAGGCGGGCGCGCTCCAGGGGGAGCCAAGAAACCGCAGTTGCGGGTTGAGCGCGGCAGCCTGCCTCAGCGCAGGCAAGATGTATTGCTTGTCATACTCAATATTAAAGCGCCGCAGGCCGGTATCTTGTTGGCCGCGCTGCATATCATCGTAGGTGTAATCTTCCAGCGAAAAGTCCGATGCGCCCATCGGCACGCGCACAAAACTCAAGCCGATCCCGCCGCCATCGCGGGTAAACAGGTCGTGCATCAGGGCATCACGGCTGGCCGGGTCGAGTTGCTTCATCATCAGCCAGGCGGATGAATCGGTCATCGCCGCGCCAAAGCCTTCCATCTGCTGGAATTGGGTGGATTCGTCTACGCTGATGGTTTTATTCTCACCCGCAGCAGCAGATGTGAACTCCAGGTCGGGTTCACGCTGGAGCTTTTTGCTCTGGTCTGGATAGGTAACCCAGACCGCCACTTTCCCAGCGGCTGGAGCAGGATTGGATGGAGTAGGAGTAGGTAGCATAGGGTTAGCAGGTGTGCAGGCAACGAGGGCAAACATCAGGGCGGGAAGGAAAACGAGGAGGATTTTGGGCATTTGGAAAAGTCCAGTAGCGCAATTAGCCTGGGCGTGGCGTTAATCCACATTATCCAGCGACGCGCCGCGAAAATTTTTGGTTGGCTGAAAGGAATTCTTCGATCACAAGACAGGCTGCGCCGGTGCAGATGGCGTCTTGCCCGAACTGACACAACATGATTTCAAGGCGCGCCGAGGAAGGCGGCAGGGCATATTGGCGGACGTATTCTTTCAGGTTTGGCATGATGGTCTCGCCGATCATCAGCCCAACCCAGCCGCCCAACACCACCCGTTCAGGGTTGAACAAGTTGGCCAGGTTGGCAATGCCTGCGCCCAGGTAGCGGGCGGTGCGTTGCAATGCCTGGCGCGAATCTTCGTCTCCATTGCGGCAGTCTTCCACCAGCTTTGTTATCTGGTTGAATTGCTCACCATCCACCATCGCCGTACCATTCAACTCATGCAGGCTGGCCAGGATGCCAGGTGCGCCCGCATAGGCCTCGATGCAGCCCTGGCTGCCGCAGCGGCAGGGGCGGCCATCCAGCACGATTTTGGTGTGGCCCCACTCGCCCGCGCTATTGGTTGCGCCGCGATACAACTCGCCTTTGGTGATGACGCCCGCGCCGATGCCGGTGCCGATCAGCGCCACAACCACATCCTGTGCGCCGCGCCCGGCGCCAAACCAGAATTCGGCCAGCGCCATGGCTTTTGCCCCGTTATCGATGTAAACCGGCAGGGAAATCTGCCTTTCGATCATGGCCAAAAAACCGATGCTGTTCCAGGCCCACATGGGGGCCGCAACGTTGACCTGGCCGTCATGCTCCACCACACCCGGCACACCAATGCCCATTCCCAGGATTTTTTCTTGCAAAACCCCGGTGGCGGCGCACAATTCATCCAATCCCGAGGCGATCTCAGTGATATACACTTCGGGCAGGTTCTCTTGTGAATGCAGGCGGCGGCGCACCGTGCCCAGCTTTTCCAGTGAAAGGTTGAACAACTCCAACTGGATATGGTTTTCGCCCACATCCACACCGATCAGGTAGCCATAGAGCGGATTAATCCCCAAAATGGAACGCGGACGCCCGCCCTCCGACTCTTCTGTGCCGGTCTCGCGCAGGATGCCAGCCTCGAGCAGCGGCCCGGTCACGTTGGTGATGGTTCCCATGCTCAGGCCGGTCTTTTGGCCCAATTCCAGACGGCTCATCGGGCCACCCAACATCAACAACCGCAAGATGGCCTGGCGGTTGGTCTGGCGCAATTCGATGGTACGTTTGGGGGCTGAGAATTTCATAATAGGAGAGATAAAATCGCGATCTATCCGGTTTACTTCATAAAAGAACTTTCCGCGCTGAGCGGAGGCTGGCGCACACTGCCCAAAACCCAGGGCGAGAAATGTGCACCAATTTCCACTCAGCGCGGCAATCTTTTGAAAAGAGAATGATTTCAAAAGGCGGCAGTCAGGATTAATTTAAACCTTATTTTAAGATATAAAATAATCAAAGTCAAGATATAAATAACGCCAGTTGCAACTTTATGTTAGGGTATTGACAGTGATATGCTTATTTTGCCGGGCAGGAGGGGGCGGCTCCCTGGATGTTGTATTTGGCCCGTTCATCGGGAGTCAGGTCACGGGTAAGGCGTGAGCAGGCGTGCGCCGTCAGCCCGCGGACAGCCACATCCCAAAGCATGACGCTGTTATCTGCGCTGGCAATCCAGGCTTGTTTGCCATCTGGCGTAAAAACCACACCATAAACGATGCCTTGCTGGCCGCTGAAAACGCGCACCGGTTCGCCGGTTTCGAGATCCCACAGGCGCGCAGTGCCATCTTCGCCGCCGCTCAGGATGGATTGGCCATCCGGCGAAACCGCCATGCTGAAAATGCTGCCGCTGTGACCCGCATATTCACGCACCAGCTTGCCGGTTGCCAGCTCGTACAAGCCGAGCGTCTTGCCAGCCGAGATGGCATAGCGATTATCGGGGGTCAGCGCCAGCGCAAAAATGCTGGAGGAAGCGTCAATGCGGCTGACTTCCTGGCCGGTGGCGGTATCCCAGGCCTGGATGAAATGAGCATCATTCCCGCTGAATGCCAGTTTGCCGTCAGAAGAAAAAGCCAGGGCGTAGATCGCGCCTTCGGTGACAAACTCATGCACTTTCTCGCCGGTCTGGATGTCCCACAGCGTGGCAGTGTAATCATCGCCACCAGCCAGGAGATGGCGGCCATCTGGCGAGAAACGCACCACCCACTGGGCATATTCGCCGCTGCCGAGCACCTGCACTTGTTCACCCGTAGCTGTGTCCCAGACGATGATCGTGCCATCACTGCCGGTGGTGGCTGCCAGTTTGGCATCGGATGAAAAAGCCACACTATCAATATCGAAGGCGTGACCGATTAGCGGCTGGAGTTCACGCCCCGTAGCGCTTTCCCAAACATGCCCCAGGCCTTTGGTGTCACCCGTTAAAACAAGTTTTCCATCCCCGCTGATGGCAACCGCCAGGGCGGCGCTGTTATGATCCAGGCGGCGCGGGTCTGGCCCCAGGCCCGAAGGCCAGATAAAAACATGCTGGTCAAAAGACGCGGTCGCCACCCACAGGCCATCTGGCGAGAACTCTGCGCTATACAGGCTGCCCTCGTGACCAGAAAAACGACGCGTCAGGCTGCCACTGTCGATATCCCACAAAATGGACTGGCGGTCGTACCCGGCAGTCAGCAGGGAGTGATCATCCGGCGAAAAAGCCACATCGTACACCCCTTCCATATGGCCCACAAAGCGATTAATCTCTTCCCCGCTGGCTACATCATAGACGCGCGCCGTTTTATCGTTGGAGCCGGTGGCAAGATAGCGGCCATCGTGCGAGAAGGCCACCACCACAACCGGCAGTTTGTGCCCACCATATTCGCGCACCTGCTCGAAAGTTTCGGCATCATACAAAATAGCTGAGTTGCAGTCACAAGCCGCCAGGATGTAGCGCCCATCGGGAGAAAAAACCGCCCCACTGGTGGTTTCGGGCAGGTCAACCTGCCCGACCTGTTCGCCGCTGGCAAAATCCCAGATGCGCACGGTCTGGTCATATGATGAGCTGAGCAGGCGTTGTCCATCCGGCGAAAAAACTACCGTCCAGATTTGTTCGGTGTGGCCTTCCAGCACTTTCACGGTCTCGCCGGTGGCCGCATCCCATATACGAATGGTCAGGTCAGAGCCGCAGGTAGCCAGGAAACGTCCATCCGGCGAAAAAGCCAGGCCCTGGACAACATCGGTGTGCCCGGAAAAAGTGCGAACCAGTTCGCCAGTCGAGGCATCCCACAGGTAGGCATTGTCATCAGAAGCGGCGGTGGCGATCCACTTGCCATCGGGAGAATAATCCAGCGCGAAAATCGAAAATTCGTGCTTCAACTTGCGCGCCGGGAACGGGAAAGTCATTGCGCGCTGGAGCACCGCATCGGCTTCGGGAGAATATCCCAGCTTGAGCGATTGAATGCCCAGCAAGGGCGCAGCCTCGATATTGGTGCCCGCCAGCAGCAGGGAATTGGCCTGGGCCGCCAGGCGCAGTTTCTCAGAGTTGGTGAAGTTGGCCTGGGCCGCGTCACGCGCGCGGCTGGCCACCACACCCAGCCCGGCGGCGGCGGCCATCATCAGCACAGCGATGAGCAGGGCAATTGCCAGCCAACGTCCCCGGCGCTGCAAACGCAGGGTTGCCTGGGCTTGTTCTTCGGCGCGGGCTTTTTCGGCATCAGCCAAACGACGGGCGCTTTCCAACTCGCGTTGATGCTGGGCCTCACGGTCGGATTCCTCGCGGAGGGCTTGTTCTAATGATTCAGCCAGGAATTCTTTTTCGAGCGGGTTGAACGCATCGGGGTGAGTTTGCAGCCACTCGCGGGCCTGCACCAGCCGCGCGCCACGGTACAAATCATCAGCGGCGCGGTTGTCATTCACCCATTCCAGCGCAACCTGGGTGATGTGCCGCTGGATACGCAGCCCCTCACGATTCTGGTTGAGCCATTCGCGCAGGGTAGCCCACTCGCGGATCAGGGCTTCGTGCGCCACTTCGACGGTTGGCGCACGCGAAACCGGGTCGCGGTCAAAAGACAACAGGCGCATGCGCCCGTATAACTCAACCACCCGGCCCACCAGCGGCGAGAGCGGCTCGATCTCATTGAGCAGGACGCGGCGGCGGGTGTCTTCGGTACCTTCGCCGAGGGTCACCAGGCGCGGGAAAACCAATTCAGCGGCGGCGCGCTCATCGTTTTTCAGGGAGCGGTAAATTTCCTCGGCGCGGCGCGCCAACGCCCCGGTGACGCCCCCCAATTGCTGGAAAGCCGCACGGGTCAGCTGGGTTCCCTCGCGGCGTTCAAAAAGCTCGGTCAGGGCATATTGCAGCAGCGGCAGCGCGCCGGGTTGTTCGCGCACCTGCGAAGCGATCTCGGCAGGCAGGCCGCGCTCAAAGCTGACGCCCACCCGTTCCGCCGGGCCGATGATGGCCTGTTCCAGTTCACCGGGTGAAAGCGGCAGCACCACCTCGGTACACTGCTGGACGAGCGAACCAAAGCCGGCATACATTAACGGGCGATCGTAAAAATCGGCGCGCAGGGTGATGATGAGCCGGATGCGGCTGAAACGGGCCGTCACCGCCGAATAGAGAACATCCAGGAACTGGGCGCGCTCGGCCTCGTTGGCAAGCTGGGTGAAAATCTCTTCGAACTGGTCGATCACCAACACCAGGTCGCTGGAATCGGGCAGCAGCGCCGGAAGAATCTGGGCGAGTACACCCGATTCTGTTTTCAAACGCTGGAGCAGGTTTTCCACTGGCCGGGCAGCCACCCGCAAAAGGGCAGACTCAATCTCCCTGAACGGGTCGGCACCCGGCACCATTTCGGCCACAAGCCACTGGTCAGACCCGACAATCATCCCGCGCCGGATGAATGGCAGCAGCCCGGCCTTAACCACCGACGATTTGCCGCTGCCGCTGGGGCCGATCACCGCCAGGAAGCGATAAGGCGATTCACTCGTCCCGGAAACGATGGTTTTGGTGGTGGGGCGTTCCAGCCTGTCCAAAAGACGATGGGCCAGGGCTTCACGGCCAAAAAAATCATTGGCATCTGATTCTTCAAAGGGGTGCAGGCCTTTATACGGGTTGACCAGTTCCAGCGGGGCAGGCATGACCGCAGCCCCAAACCCGGCATAGGCCGCAATTTCACCAGGGCCAGAAAAAGCCTCACGGAAGGCGCGTGCAAACGAGGCGGCATCGATGAAGCGCCATTCGGGGTCTTTGGCGGTGGCGCGCTGGATGACATCATCCAGCGCCGCTGGAAGGTTGGGCAGCAGCGTGAGGATCGATGGCAGCGGCTCGGTCATGTGCTTGATCATCTGCATCGAGGGGGAGTACTCAGAAAAAGGATGTTCCCCGGCCAGCATTTCAAAAACCACCACTCCCAGGCTGTAGATATCACTCCGGCTGGTGATCTCTGCGCCGGTAGTTTGTTCGGGGGAGATATAGCCCAACGACCCGGTGAGCATATTATCGTCATCCTGCGCAGATGCGATCGGTTTGAGCAGTTTGGCTATGCCAAAATCAGCCAGGTAGCTGTTACCTTCCTCGTCGAGCAAGATGTTGTCGGGCTTCACGTCGCGATGAACGACTCCGTAACGGTGGGCCGCATCCAGGGCGGAAGCGATCTGATCGAGCATGTGCGAGACGCGGAGAGAGTCCCAGGGGCCGTTTTTCAATTCCGCGCGCAGATTTCCCCCGCGCAGGTAACGCATGACCAGGTAAGCGCCATCCGGTTCGCGCCAGTAATCATATAACGGGACAATGTGGGGATGCTCAAGCCGGGCTGCCAGTTGGGCTTCTGATTCAAATTTGCGGATGAACTCCGGTTGGTTGGCATAAGCGGGCAAAATCACCTTAATCGCCACCTCGCGCCCCACCACCGGTTGGAAAGCGCGATAAACTGCCCCGAACCCACCCGCGCCCAGGTGCGCTTTGATCTCATAGCCACGGATAACCTGCCCGGTATATTCCATAAGATTATTATAGGGGTGCGTCTCGCAAAAAGCAATTTCAGAGAATCTGCAATTTTGGCCCAAAAATCAAACAGCCAATCCTTTGGTTGGGCAGGGCCAAAATAAAGGATTGGCTGTTTGATTTTCCAGGCTGTGCAGCGCGCTGCCATCTGGGCCAGCATGTCACACCCGGAATGAAACGATGTAATGGTGGTAGAATCGGGAGAACCAGGGACGCCGACCCTGGTTCTCTGAAAAAGGAGGAGAAGAGAAATCACCTTACGCTCTTAGTTTATCCTGACTCAGGAAAAGGTACTTGACGCGAAACCTACGATTACCCTACGCGCATCGTACAGAATTGCAATGATCGGCAAAAATACGCTATCCAGGGGCGTCCAGCGATGGATGTCCCTTTTTTCGTGAAATTTTCACGAGTCTGGCCCGCTTTGAAAGAAGTGGAGATGTGCCTACAAAACCAGTGATACACGGATTTGATGGATGACACGGCCAGGCTTCTTGTATAACTATCTGCAGGGCAGGTTTTCAACCCGCCATGTATCAAATATAAGAAGAGTGTCAGGCTGCAAGCCTGACCTACTATTTTGTGCGCGCAGCGCACAATCATTATGGAAGGTATGAATGGAGAATTTTGCATTACAAACCGAAGGTCTGGGTCGCATTTACAAGATCCACGGCAACCGCAAGGAAAAGGCCATCCGCAAGGAGTTGGTGGCGCTGAAAGATGTTTCGCTGGAAGTGAAAACCGGCGAGTTGTTTGGCCTGCTCGGCCCGAATGGCGCGGGCAAAACCACGCTGATCAAGATCCTGACCACGCTGCTGGCCCCGACCTCGGGGCGCGGCATGGTGGCCGGGTACGATGTGGCCCAACAGCCGCAGGAAGTCCGTCCGCGCATCAACATGGTGTCGGGCGGGGAATCTTCGGGCTACGGGCTGTTGACGGTGCGCGAAAACCTGTGGATGTTCAGCCAGTTTTATGGGGTTCCCTCGAAGGAAGCCTATCGCCGCATCGACAGTTATCTCAAGGAAATCGGGCTGACCGACCGCGCCCACACAAAATCATCTGACCTTTCGACCGGGCTGCGTCAAAAGATGAATATCGTGCGTGGATTCATCACTGACCCGCAGGTGCTCTTTCTCGATGAGCCGACGCTGGGGCTGGATGTGGGCGCCTCGCGTGATGTGCGCCGCATCATCCGCGAGTGGCTGGCGGCGGACGCCAAGCGCACGCTGCTGCTGACGACGCACTACATGGCCGAGGCTGATGAGCTGTGTGACCGGGTGGCGATCATCAATAAGGGGCAGGTTTTGGCCTGCGACACGCCCGAAAATCTCAAGCGCCGCTTGCAGAAGGATGTGCTCTTTGAGCTGGCAACCAGCCCGTTAAACGGCCTGCCGCTTTCAGCGTTGGAGAAACTCGACGGGGTGAAAAAGGCCACTTTAAGGGAAAGCGATGGCAGGGCGGAAATCAAGTTCATGCTAAAGGAAGAATCCGCCCTGGCCGGGGTCATCAACACCCTGACGAGCGCCAATGTCAAAATCCAGAATCTCACCAAGCACGAGCCGACGCTGGAAGATGTGTTTGTGGATTTGGTCGGGCGCTCGATGGAGGATGAAGAACATGTCGAATCAGACTGAGCGGCTGACGGGCTGGCGGCTGTTCATCGCCACGGTGATTGCGCGGGCTTACCCGCGTGTCATTGGCCAGCAGCGCGATATTTCGTGGATGTTTTTCGATGTGATTATGCCGCTTGGCTCGGTGGCGGCCTATGTGTTTGTCTACCGTGCGCTGAAAGCCCCCGAAGAGTACATCGGCTTTGTGGTGGTGGGAGGCGCGATGACAGCGTTTTGGCTGAACGTGCTGTGGAGCATGTCCAGCCAGCTGTATTGGGAGAAGGAAACCGGCAACCTGGCGCTGTATATCATCGCGCCGAACTCGATGATGGCGATTTTGTTGGGCATGGCACTGGGCGGGATGCTGGCAACCACGCTGCGGGCGCTGGTGATCATGGTGGTCGGCTCGTGGATGTTCGGCGTGACCTACCAGGTGGCCAGCTTTTTCCAGCTTTTCAGCATTTTCATGCTGTGCATGACGGCGCTGTATGGCATGGGAATGATGAGCGCTTCGCTGTTCCTGTTGTTGAGCCGCGAAGCCTGGCATGTGGCCAACCTGGCGCAGG
Organism: uncultured Anaerolineae bacterium; assembly: GCA_903822545.1. GTDB lineage: Bacteria > Chloroflexota > Anaerolineae > Anaerolineales > Villigracilaceae > CAIJPN01. Next base: position 10,847 of record CAIJPN010000234.1, read on the forward strand.
AACCGATTTACCTGGCATCGGGTTTTTACTTCCCCATCAAGAATTTTCCGTTCTGGGTGGCGGCAGCTGCTTCGATCATCCCGCTGACCCTGGGACTGGATGGCATGCGCCAACTGGTCTTCCCCTCCGGCCCAGCGCTGGGATTCATGGATGTGCGCACTGAGATTGCCATCCTGCTGGCGCTGTGCGTGGTTTTCCTGACCGCGGCGCGCTACCTGCTGGCATATATGGAAAAGCTGGCGGTGCGCGAGGGAAGGCTGACGGAGAGCCGGAGATAAAACCGACCCCCTCCCGGCCTCCCCCAAATTCCACCCCGCAAAATTGGCGGGGCAAGCAACCGGGAATTTGGGGGAGGAGCATACAAGCTCCTTCCCCTATTTTTGGTTTTCAAAATGGGGGAAGGCGGGGGATGGGGGTGTAAGGAATTACACTATGCAAAAATCCACCTTCGCACGTTCATTTCTCACCGCCACCTGGCTGGGATGGCAGATCGAGTCCAACTGGACCGACCCGTTCCTGTTCGCGGTCTATTCCATCGTCAAACCAATTGCCAGCGCAGCCATCCTGGTGGTGATGTATGGCATCATCACCAAAGGCGCATTTGGCGACCCGCTGTTCCCGTATATGTACCTCGGCAACGTCTTCTATATGTACGTCGGCGCAGTCATGACCGGCGTCTCGTGGTCGGTGCTGGACGACCGCGAACACTACAAAACGCTGAAATACATCTACGTGGCCCCGGTCAACATCCCCATGTACCTGCTGGGGCGCGGCGTCTCGCGCTTTATCACCGGCTCCATCGCCGTTTTCATCACCATCACCGCCGGGGTGCTGTTCCTGAACGTCCCGCTGGATGTAACCAAAGCCAACTGGCTGCTGTTCTTCCCCACCCTGCTGGTCGGCGTGATAATGCTCGCCATGATGGGCCTGGTCATCGCGGGCATCACCCTCACCACCGTCCGCCACGAAGGTTTCGCGGGCGAGGCCGTGGCCGGGCTGCTGTACATCTTCAGCGGCGCCATCTTCCCGCTGGATGTGCTGCCCGCCTTCCTGCGCCCCATTGGCCTGGCCATGCCCACCACCTACTGGCTGGAACTACTGCGCCGCTCGCTGGTCGGCGGTGTGGCCCAGGCCTTCCCAACCCTGGCCGGGTTCAGCAACCTGGAGCTTTTCGGCATCCTGCTGGCGCTGACCATCTTGTTCAGCTTCATCGGCATAAACACCTTCCGTTACTTCGACCACAAAGCCCGCGAGCGCGGGATGATCGACAGAACTTCGAACTACTAAAATTCGTTAAACCACAGAGACACGGAGTTCACAGAGATTTAAGAAGGTTTTCTCGGTGCTCTCTGTGTCTCCGTGGTTTTAATCCCGTATAATCTCGCCATGAACCCAACCTTTGTCAAACCCCGCTACGATTCGGGCGGATTTGCCAGCCTGCCCGGCACTGTCCACGCCATTTTTAATGGCAAAAAGCCCCTCCCGGCCTTCCAGCAGGATTATGAAAACGTGATCCTGTTCTTTATCGATGGCTTTGGCTGGCGATTCATCGAAAAATTTTCCTCGCACCCCTACCTGGATCGTTTCGCCCTGCATGGTGCCACCGTTAAATTAACATCCCAATTCCCCTCAACAACCACCGGGCACACCACCTGCATCCACACCGGATTAAACGTCGGCCAGAGCGGATTCTTCGAGTGGAATCTCTACGAGCCGCAGCTTGACGCGATGATCATCCCGCTGCTCTTCTCCTTCACCGGCACCGCTGAACGCGACCAGCTAAAAAACACCGGCATCGACCCGAAAAAACTCTACCCCACCGAAACACTCTACAACAAGCTGAAAGCCATCGGCGTGAAATCGACAATTTTCCAGCACCGCGAATACACCCCATCCACCTATTCCAACATCGTTTTTCGCGGGGCAGAAGCCAGGGGCTACAAAACCATCACCGAGGCGCTCACCAATCTCAAAGAGCAGCTGGCACACGCCAAAGGGAAAAACTACTTCTTCCTGTACTACGACAAAATCGACAGCATCAGCCACGATTACGGCCCCGACTCACCGCAAGTAGAAGCCGAAATCGATACCTTCCTGACCATCATGGAACGCCAGTTCGCGCCCACCCAAAAGGGCAAAACGCTCTTCCTGCTGACCGCCGATCACGGCCAGGCCGAAGTTGACCCGCAGACCACCATTTACCTGAACCGGGCCTTCCCCGGCATCGAAAAAACCTTCAAAACCAACGCGAAGGGTGATTTACTCGTCCCCGGCGGCTCGTGCCGCGACATGATCCTGTACATCAAAGACGACATGCTCGACGAAGCCCAGGCTTTGCTGCAAAAAGGCCTGGCAGGCAAAGCGGATGTGGTCAAAACCGAAGAACTCATCGCGCAGGGCTATTTCGGCCCCAAAGTCTCCCCCGCCTTCCGCGCCCGCATCGGCAACCTGATCATTCTCTCCTACCGCTACGAATCAGTCTGGTGGTACGAAAAAGATAAATTCTCGCAAAAATACTACGGCCACCACGGCGGGCTGACCCCGCAGGAGATGGAAATTCCGTTGTTGGGGATCGAGATGTAAGGATGAAAGAGGAAAGATGAAAGATAAAAACACCGCCAATAAAATCTGGCGGTGTTTTTCATAAAAAATTTCTAGTAGGGGTAACCCGCCCGGGCATAAAAATCGTCGCCGCTGGCAGGACACCCCGGCTTGACCGGGCGCTGGCTGGCATGGACGGGTCGCCCCTACACCATTCCTGACGCGACCCGCCTTCGGCGGGAACGGGAAAACCGTCTTCTTCTCGATGATCTCCACCGCCTGCCAGCATTTTCAGAAAACCAGACCTTCAGGAAATCAGAAAAAACAGGAGAAAGTTAACGGGCACAACGAATCCCGTTGACGCTGAGCCAGCCGTCGGGGGTGTACCTGAAGCGAAAGGACACTCGCAGGTTGTACGGACTGTTGTACCAGGATCCGCCCCGCAGCACACGGTAAGTTTTCCCAAAACTAGAATCAGCCACCGTATTACCCGGATAAGCATCATACCAGTCATCCACCCACTCCCAAACATTCCCGGCCATGTCGTACAAGCCATACCCATTCGGCGCATAACTTCCCACAGCTTCGGTATCTGTATCATTACAACCAGCATCATCATCAAATTTTGCGCCATTGCTGGCGTTTTTATCGCAAACCGGCGCTTCATCGCCCCAGGGGTATTGTTTCCCTTCCAGCCCGCCGCGCGCCGCCTTTTCCCATTCGGCCTCGCTGGGCAAACGTGCCCCACGCCATTCGCAGTAGGCTGTGGCCTGGTTCCATTCCACATAAATGACCGGGTAATCGGCGTACTGCGCATCGCCATAATAGCTATCACGCGTATACGAGTTGCTCAAACCTGGCGCAGTGCAGCCGCCCGCATCCACGCAGGCTTTGTAGCGGGCGTTGGTTACTTCGTACACATCCATGTAAAAGGCGTCCATCGTCACCTGATGTGGTGGTTCTTCTCTAGTAAACCAATCCCGAGAACAGTCTGTCCGATATTTCTGGCATTCTTTTAGAGCATCATCAGCATCATTCCCCATCATAAACGCCCCGGCTGGCACCAGGCGCATGATCACGCCTTTGGCGTCGGTAGTTTCAGCAGGCAGGGGCGTAGCAGTAGGGGGTAATTCGGGCGTTGGCGTAAAAGCCAGGGCTGGGGTCAGCGAGGGCGCAACCGTTACGGGTTGAGTAAAGGTTGGCGCAGTCGTCAGCGTCAGGGTCACGGTTGGGGTGGTGGTTGGCACGGGGGCAGCCTGAAGCCACTTGAAGAACGGTTCCGAGCCAAGCATGGCCGCGATAATCGTCACAATCCCGCCAATAATGGCAACTATGACGTTTGTGTCCAGTTTTGGGAGTTTAAATTCAGTTTTCCGGTTATCCGGTTGTCCAGTTTGCCCGGTTTCGGGTTGGGGCGCGGGAATTTCGGGTTTAGGTTCTGCTTTTTTGGCTCTTGGCGCGGGGGCAGGCTTATTAACGCTGGCTTTGACATCGCCTGAATTGCCAACAATGATATTCCCGGTAACAGGCGCATTGACTTGCACCGAAATCGCATCACTTTTGGGCGTTTCGGGCATTTCGCCATGTGGCAGCAGTTTCAACAGGTTTTGGTAGAACTTTTCGGGTGGCAGCTTGCCGCCAGTCACATCCACAACCTGGCGGGTGCCAACATGCCACCACTTTTCCCCATCCAGCAGCAGCGGGAAAATCGGCTTTTTGAGTTCACGCGCCAGGTTAAGCTCATTTTGCACCCATTCTGATTCGGATGAATGGGGAGACATCACCAAAACAAAGGCGCTGCACGCTCTCAGGCGCTTTTCAATTTCATGCGGCCAGCGCGAGCCATAATCCAGGCGATCGTCAATCCAGGCATCCAGGCCGGCTTCGACCATGCTGACCTGGAGCTTGTGAACGTAATCCTTGTCTTTGTGGCTGTAGCTGATGAAAATATGGCTCATGGAAAAAAATCCCGCAAACAAGTATAGTGAAATTATACGCGAATCTGGGCCAGCGCGCTTGGCTGCCAAAAAATCAAAAGCCAGCAATGTATAATCAAAACGCGCAACCATACCCACCGCATCCCATCCCGGGCCGCATCTCAAACTTATCCATCCAGGAGCCCCCATGCCCAAACTGACCTACCCCCCCACCCCCACCGTCGACCAGACCGACGATTTCCACGGCACGCCCGTCCGCGACCCCTACCGCTGGCTGGAAGATGTCGATTCGCCTGAAACCCTGGCCTGGGTCAAAGCCCAAAACGAGCTGACCTTCGGCTGGCTGGAACAAATCCCGGCCCGCGAGCGGCTCGCCAGGCGCCTCACCAGCCTGTGGGACTACGCTAAAGCCACCGCACCCTTCAAACGCGGCGGCAGCTATTTCCAATTCCGCAACACCGGCCTGCAAAACCAGGATGTGCTCTACGTGGCCGAAAGCCCCACCGCCGCCGGGCGTGTGCTGCTCGACCCCAACACCCTCAGCGACGATGGCACCGCCGCCCTCAACGCCTTCTCCATCAGCGAAGATGGCCGCTGGCTGGCCTACGCCATCAGCCGCTCTGGCTCCGACTGGCAGGATTGGCACATCCGCAGCGTCGAAACCGGCCTCGACCTGCCCGAAACGCTCACCTGGAGCAAATTCTCCGGAGCGGCCTGGGCCAAAGACGGCTCCGGCTTCTACTATGGCCGCTATCCCGCCCCCGCCGACGGCGAAACCTACCAGCAGGCCAATTACAACCAGCAGCTCGCCTTCCACCGCCTGGACACGCCCCAGGGCGAAGACACCCTCGTCTACGCCCGCCCCGACCAGCCCGAGTGGGGTTTCGGCGCCGAAGTCAGCGACGATGGCCGCTACCTGCTGCTCACCATCTGGCAGGGAACCGATGTCCGCAACCGCTTTTTCTACAAGGATTTGCAGGAAAATGCCGCAGTGGTGGAACTCGTCCCGAATGTGGAAGCCGCCTACAACTTTGTCGACAACGACGGGCCGCTGTTCTACTTCCAGACCGATCTGGATTCGCCCCGTGGCCGGCTCCTGTCCATTGACATTACCCAACCCGAAAAATCCAACTGGAAAACCCTCATCCCCGAAAGCGCGGACGTGCTCGAAAGCGTCCGCACCATCGGCGGGCAGTTTGTCGCCCTCTACATGCACGATGCCCGCCACATTCTGCGCCGCTTTTCAATGGATGGAACCCCGCTTGGGGAGATTCCCCTGCCCGGATTGGGTTCGATTCTCGCCCTGACCGGTCGCCGCCGCGACGAGGAGCTTTTCTACACCTTCAGCGCCTACCTCGCCCCTTCAACCGTCTACCGTTTCGATTTCAAATCCGGCGCGAGTGAGCTGGTTTTCGCCCCGAAAATTGATTTCGATTTCCCGGCCTACGAAACCCGACAGGTTTTCGTCCCATCCAAAGACGGGGCAAAAATCCCGATGTTTATCACCCACAAAAAGGGACTGGTCTACGACGGGCAAAATCCCACCCTGCTCTACGGTTACGGCGGGTTCAACGTTCCCTACCTGCCGGCCTTTGCCGTGCATTACCTGGCCTGGCTCGAAATGGGCGCGGTTTTCTGCGTCGCCAACCTGCGCGGCGGCAACGAATACGGCGAAGAATGGCACAAAGCCGGGATGCTGCACAACAAACAGAACGTTTTCGATGATTTCATCGCCTGCGCCGAGTGGCTGATCGCCGAAAAAGTAACCTCCACCCCCAAACTGTCCATCGAAGGCCGCTCCAACGGCGGCTTGCTGGTTGGCGCGTGCATGACCCAGCGCCCCGACCTGTACGGGGCCTGCCTGCCGATCGTCGGTGTGATGGATATGCTGCGCTTCCACAAATTCACCATCGGCTGGGCCTGGGTCAGCGACTACGGCTGCGCCGACGACCCGGAATTTTTCCCCACGCTGTATGCCTATTCCCCGTACCACAATCTCAAACCCGGGACAGTTTATCCGCCCACGCTGGTTTTAACCGGCGACCACGACGATCGGGTCGTCCCCGGCCACTCGTTCAAATTCGCCGCCGCGCTCCAGGCCGCCCAGGCTGGGGATGCGCCCACCCTGATCCGAATCCAGACCAAGGCCGGTCACGGCATGGGCAAACCCACCGCCGTCCTGATCCAGGAATGGGCCGATATTTTTGCGTTCCTTGTCCGCTCGCTGGGGATGGAAACAGCCTCTATCTGAAAATATTTTCACCGCCAGGAAGCCAGGGTGAAAACCCTACGTCAAAATTGCAAAAACCATTACAAACGCACTCCCCGCACCCCGGATTTTTGTCACAAAGCTGCCAGTCCGCGTTGGGCTGGCAGCCTCGACTTTTGTCGGATCGAGCGAGCGCATGAGCAAAGTGTTTAATAACGTGAAATTGAGCGGTGGCAAAATTTGACCCCAACCTGCACCACCGGCGCTCCATCCGCCTGAAGGGATACGATTACTCCCTGGCCGGGGCATATTTTGTCACGATTGTGACCCACCAGCGGGAGTGCCTGTTTGGAGAAGTTGTGAATGGGAAAATGGTTTTGAACGAACCTGGGCGCATTGTTCAAAAATGGTGGGATGATATTCCTGCACATTTTCCCGGCGTGGAAACAGGGGCTTTTGTGATCATGCCCAATCACGTTCATGGAATTATTGTGATTACATGTAGGGGCGCGGTCCCCGCGCCCAAATTGGATGATTCGCAAAATAGGGGCGGGGAGACCCCGCCCCTACGGAAAACGCCAACATTGGGACAAATTGTGGCCTATTTCAAATACAAATCCACCAAAGAAATCAATGGGTTGGATGGCGCGGGTGTGGTGACAAAATTGTGGCAGCGGAATTATTACGAGCGCATCATCCGCAACGAACGCGAAATGGATGCCATCTGGCGGTATATCGATGCCAACCCGGTCAATTGGGCGGAAGATAGTGAAAACCCACTGTAGAGGCGCGGTCCCCGCGCCCTGGTTTATGCCATAACCGAAAGGGCGGGGAAACCCCGCCCCTACGGTTTTAATTTGTTGCGTAATTCATCCTGACCGGCATCTCATCCCACGTGCGCCCATCAAGGGTGCGACCGGCCTTTTTCTTTTGCACCCCGCCCCATTGCTTGAAGAAAAACGGCACCCCCGCGCGGACACACTGGTCGCGGATATCCGTCACCCAGGCCGGGTCGAGCGGACGCGCGCCCGGGCCTGATTCGCCGCCGACGATGTTGCCTGAAGAACGAATTTCCTATCAAACTTATATAATTTAACTCAAGTTGCTACCTTGATATGTCAAACTGCCTTTTTGCAAGGAGTTCCCTCACCCCGGCCCTCTCCCAAAGGGAGAGGGGGGTAATTCCCTTCCCCCGCCGGGGGAAGGGCCAGGGATGAGGGCGATTGCGCCAAAGGTAGC
>CAIJPN010000235.1 GCA_903822545.1 uncultured Anaerolineae bacterium
CTGGCGCAACCTGGCGGTGTTGGCGGGGCTGGAAAACAACCATGCGAAAGCGCTGGCGTGTTTACAACGCGCCTGGAATATCAATCATCACGCGCGTGGGCTGGCGCAGGAATATTTGCAAGCCCTGTGTCACGAAAAACGGTTTACGGACGCGCAGGCGGTCTATGCTTCTTTGCCCCAGGATATGCAAGGCAATGAGCGTATTCAAATCATCCTTGGACGTATTGCGCTTGAATTGGGTAACCTGGAAACGGTTGAGCAAGTCATCGATCGTGAATACGCCGTGGTGCGCGAGGGCGAAACCGAACTGACCGATATTTGGTTTGAGCTGGTTTACCGGCGTGAAGCGCGGGCGTTGAACCGTCCGTTGTCTGAAACAGAAAAGGCGGAACTTCGAAAAAACCATCCGCCTGCCATGCGTATTGATTTTCGCAGTATTGCGAAGTAGCGCTTGTTATCATGGGTGACCGTTATGGCCCCGTAACCCCCGTCGTCGGTCCAATGGCAGCTATGGGGCACGGTTCTTGCAGTTGGCGTGCTCACAGCATTATTTTGAGATACAGGCATCAGATGGATATGGCAATTTGGGGTACAGCCACAATCGGCCAGGGATAACTAAAACGCGCCAAAATCGGCGCGTTTTGTGTCCAAAACCGCGTTGGGCCGCCCCGAACCAGCCCGGAGTCGCGGCTGGCAAGCATTGTCAGCGATCTTGTCCCCGTTTCCCCACCCTGCCCCACTACAAGTGCGGATAACTGAGCAGCTTCCTCACCGTCCAGCGACGACTGACCACCCCCGCAACCACACCTGTCATGCGCCACCGAATATGCCGCCTGGCTGCGCTCTCCTACCTGCATCACCGGAATGATCTTGGTTTTCACTCCTGCCGCAACCCACACCCACACTTCCGGCCCGCTGCGATTCACATTCCCCCACAACTCATCCAATTGCACATGATCCAGCAGCAAATCGCGGAAAAAACGATCATGCAGCTTGCGTCCATGCTCCCCACCCCTCGCCAGCCAGGTGCGGATGGTGCTTTCTCGAACCCGATAGACTTCATCCAGCACCGCTATCTCCACCCCATTCGCCTCCAACAACATCACTTTCTCTACCACTTCCAAGGGGTTTTTCAACCGATACAGCGGCGTGTTCCGCCTGCGTGAAAATCCCTTCTGGCACGCCAAATGTTGGGTTGTCTTTTTCAACACTTCGAGCAGGAAGGCTTGATAACTTTCTGAATTGAAGCATCCAGTATGCGCCTTGTGGAAAAAATCATCGGACAAAAAATCAATCAGTTCCATGATTTTATAGGCTTTACGGATGCCAGTTGTTTTGACGGTGGATTGCTGCCCCCTGCGTGCCCACGTGTAACTGAGCGAACCCCATTTAGCTGGGTGTCCAGGTGAAAACTTATAGACCAAGCTATCCAATTCAGCAATTCTCAATATGAAAAAAGATGGGCAAAACCTTGACGCCCCTCGTACTACATGATAAACTATCGCCCGCTCAAGAAACAAAGAGCATCTGGACCCGTGGTGTAGCGGCCAAACATGCGGCCCTGTCAAGGCCGAGATCGCGAGTTCGAATCTCGTCGGGTCCGC
>CAIJPN010000236.1 GCA_903822545.1 uncultured Anaerolineae bacterium
GCCCACCAGGACGATCGGGAGTACACGCGCAGAGTGGTGGAAAACAATAATGGCGCTGTCCCGCCACCCGAATTGCTGTACGAAACCAGTTTCCTGGATGCCTGGTGGGCCGAGATCGAGGTGGTGACCTGGTGGGCGGAAGCCAACGATCCTGGCATTCCTGTGAAAGCGCTGAACCAGCGTCGCATGTGCTCTACGAAATACCCAACGCCCGCTAAATAGCGATTGCAATCATGCCGTTTGGATGCCCAGGTCAGCAGATGCTAAGCCATCACTGTTGAAAGTAACAAAAACCAAACAGGACTCGCACGAGTCCTGTTTATTATGCTGGTTTTTAGGGAAGTTGGGGTACACCATATGCAAGCTATTTTTGGTACAGCCACAATCGGCTAGGGATAATAGGCAGGGAAAGGGGGTTGGTGGTAGGATAGGTGCTTTGAGAACTCTGGAAAAAGGAAAAAGCGATCGCGTACCCGAGAAATCATCCTGAGCGTGTTGGTGGTCGCAATTTGGTGCGAGAATTGTTGCAGTTGCGTCGGAAAAAATGATTTGTGCAGTGGTTGTCCTCCATCCTGCCGAAGCCGAAGGCGCTTGAAAGCCTAAAAATCCGGCAGATGAAGCCCAAAAGCGAAAAAGATTGTCCGTATTGCCAGGCAGAACGGTCAGGGGGTACACATGAAAGCGGTGCGGAAGTCTGTTCTCATGCCATAATCCCCTGGAGCGCGATGAAAAAGGGGAAAAGTGGACGCCTCGAGACGATCAAAACGGAAGGGCATGCCTGTCTGGAGCCAGGTTGTTACTATTATGGTATTACTGACCAGACGATTCATGCGTTGGAAGTGGTAGAGAAAGTGATGTTGTTGGAAGCGGATGGGGTGGAGACAGCGGTGCTGGAAGAAGTCTATCGGGTTCGAGAAAGCACTATCCGCACCTGGCTGGCGAGGGGTGGGGAGCATGGACGTAAGCTGCACGACCGTTTTTTCCGTGATTTGTTGCTGGATCATGTGCAGTTGGATGAGTTGTGGGGGAATGTAAAGCGCAGCGGGTCAGAAGTGTGGGTGTGGGTTGCGGCAGAAGTGAAAACCAAGATCATTCCGGTGATACAGGTAGGGGAACGCAGCCAGGCGATGGCATATTCGGTGGTGCATAACCTGAAGTCGCGATTGAGGGATGGCTGTGTGCCGATTTTGAGTTCGGACGGGTTGAAGCATTATTTCTACGCGATCACGGCCCATTTTGGGTACTGGCACCAATCCGAGGGGGAGAAAAAGCCAACCTGGATGGTGTGGCCATCTTTATGTATGGGCAGGTGGTCAAACATCAGCAGCGAAAGTATCGCCAGCGAACCCCAGCCATGGCTGCGGGGTTGGTAAGTCGTCGCTGGACGGTGAGGGAGTTGCTCAGTTATCCGCACTTGTAGTGGGGCAGGGTGGGGAAACGGGGACAAGATCGCTGAAAATGCATGCCAGCCCGCGACTCCGGGCTGGTTCGGGGCGGCCCAACGCGGTTTTGGACAAAAAGCGCGCCGATTTCGGCGCGCTTTTGTTATCCCTAGCGGATTGTGGCTGTACCCAAACGTCAATCAGGCTGTCTGGGCCTGCACCCAGCAGTTTTATAACGTGGGCGCAGGTCACAGCCAGGGTTTCAGAGACAAGGAAACCCGTCCCGATGGTTTCCCCGGTCGGTTTCAGGATGCGGATGGTGCTGGATTCGATCGCATGTGGCAAGGAAAATGCTCCCCAAAAGAGTATACGATTAGTGTAGCAAAAAAACGGTCAGTTGGGTTGGTAATGTTGCATACGATCCCAGGCAATTCAAGGAAAATTGTTACAGCGCGTTGGTTGGTTGATGGATTGATATCCTGAATATGAACTGATCCATCTTTCCTATTGTGATAATTATCACTTGAAATCTTGCCGCGATTTATCCATAATGGAGATTGTGTGTCGTTTGCCTTGCATTAGATAACCTTTTCTAATCAGCCAAGCAGTTTTCTTATGGAGAATCCTATGAAACAACCCCAAATTACTCGCTCTCTTTTTTTCATCATACGTATTTGGATGTTATGTTCACTGGTATTTAGCCAACTCGGATTGGCATTCCAGCCAGCCCAGGCAGCCAGTTCGGTGACCGGGCGCTGGATCCAGCTATCCACCAGTGGACTCAGCACCAGCCTGTTTGCCACCCATGCTGTCTATGATGAAACCAACAACAAGCTGATCGCGTTTTTTCCGAGCACATCCCCGCTTTCAGAAGTTTGGATATTGAGTAATGCCAATGGGTTGGGGGGAACCCCAACCTGGAGCAAACTCACCACCAGCGGCACGCCGCCCACTGGCAGTGGCGGCAGTGTTTCGTATGATGCCGTATCCAACCGGCTGATTGTTTATGGCGGCTGCGGCGGGAGTTGCTACCCCACAGTTTCCAGTGTGCATGTGTTGAGCAATGCCAATGGCCTGGGCGGCGCGGCGGCCTGGTCTGAATTGGCAGGGCCTGATCTGCTGCAACATCAGCGCGAAGCGCAGGTGAGCGCTTATTCCCCGGTAGTGAACGGCCTGATTTCTTTTGGCGGCGACCAAGGTTTGGCCGGAACCACGCTCAATGATCTACGGGTCTTTTCCAATGCCAATGGGTTGTCCAGCCCATCTACCTGGGGTACTTTTGCGCCCACGGGCGCAGGCGGGATTCCCTATGAACGTTCCTCGGCTTCTGCCATCTACAATTCCACCAGTAACATCCTGAGCGTGTACGCCGGGCGCAATTACACTTTGTACGATGGTACTTATCACATCGTTCAGTACACCGATGCCTGGGTGCTTTCGAATGCCGATGGCCGCAGCGGCGCCTCACTTACCTGGACAAAACTGGCTCCCACAGGAAGTATTCCGCCGGGGCGGTTTGCGCACACAGCAGTTTATGATGCTGCCAATGATCGGATGTTGGTGTACGGCGGGCTGGATTGGAACCAGGGTGCCCAGACCAACACCCCATTGGGGGATGTCTGGCAGCTTACGCATCCCTTTGGCACGGGCGGCGCGCCCGCCTGGACGCAGATCACTACCAGCGGGGCACAGGCCCCGGGAGCGCGATCAGGGCATTCGGCGGCGTTTGATTCTACACACCAGCGTTTGATCGTGCTGGGTGGCAGTAATGATTCCGGGGCGAGTAACAATGTCTGGGTGCTGGACCTAAATCCCCACACGCTGACGGTTACATCTGCACACGGCACCGTGACCAAAAACCCGGATCAGCCGGTTTACTATGCGGGAGATGTGGTTCAACTGAGCGTCAGCGCCGATGCCGGGTGGGATTTTACCGGTTGGGGCGGCGATGCCAATGGAACAGATAACCCGCTTTCAGTCACGATAGATACCGATAAAACCATTAGCGCCCTGTATACGGCCCAAACCCGTACGATCAGCGGGAATGCCGGGGTGGGCGGGGCGGGAATTTTCTACAGCGGCAGTGCTTCGGGAAACGCCACTGCGGATGCATCCACTGGCGCGTATTCATTTTCGGTTCCCCTGAATTGGACGGGGACAATTACGCCATCCAAAGCGGGGTATTCCTTTTCCCCTGCTTCGATCCAGGTGACCACCCCGGTGACTGCTAACCTGACTGGGCAGGATTTCACAGCCCAGGCTCAATCACAAACTTTTTACGTTGTATCGGGTATGCCCGCCAGCCTGGTGCTTGGGCAGGCAGACTTTAACAGCGCTGGTGCGGGAGTCTCATCAACCGGGATGAATTACCCGGTTTCGATTGCGGTTGATCCGGCCAGTGGCAAGGTTTTTGTGACAGAATCCGCCAACCACCGTGTTTTACGCTTTGCGTCCTTTTCCACGCTGACGAATGGCGCGGCTGCGGAAGCTGTTTTTGGCCAACCCAATTTCACCACCAACAGCCCGGCAACCACCGCAACCGGCATGTATTACCCGTCTGGGGTTGCTATGGATGCTGCCGGGCATTTGTGGGTGACAGATTGCTACAACAATCGCATCATTCGCTTTGATAATGCAGCCTCCAAGCCGAGCGGCGCACCGGCAGACGGCGTTTTGGGGCAGCCAGATTTCACCACCAATACCGCGGCGGTCACTCAAAACGGTATGGATTACCCCTCGGGGATTGCAATTGGGGCCGATGGCCGGGTTTGGGTGGCTGATCGATACAATCACCGGGTACTGCGCTTCGATAATGCTGCATCCCTGGGAAATGGGGCCAATGCCAACGCAGTATTGGGCCAATCCGATTTCACTACCAAAACGGTTACCGCTACTGCCCAGGGCGGAATGAATTTTCCCTATAACCTGGCCATTGATTCAGCCCACGATGTTTTGTGGGTGGCCGACTCGAGCAATAATCGCGTTTTGCGTTTCGACGGGGCAGCATCCAAGCCCAACGGCGCCGCGGCAGATGGCGTTTTGGGACAGATCAATTTCACCAGCATAGCTTCGGCAACTTCGCAAGCGGGCATGTTCACGCCCTTTGCGGTTTCTGTGGAAAACAGCGGGAGAATCTGGGTGGCAGATGCCGCCAATTATCGGGTATTGGGTTTTGAAAATGCCCGCACGCTCGCCAATGGCGCCAATGCTGACTATGTGCTGGGGCAGGTGGATTTCGTGAGCCGGGGGCACAGCGCCAGTGCCTCGACTTTATATACCCCTCATCATGTTTTCTTCGACCATCTAAACAATGTTCTGTGGGTGCCTGACACATACAATCACCGCGTTTTGGCGTTTACCAGCGCGGCAGTTCCCAACCAGCCGCCAGAAATCACCGAGGGTGCGACTGCGATTGTACCAATGAGCGTGAATGGTTCGCCCACAGCCTTTGACCTGACCCTGCATGCGACCGATGCCAATGTGGGCGATACACTCACCTGGAGTATCTCTTCGCCAGCCAGTAACGGCACGGCCAGCGCCAGCGGGACGGGAAGCTCGAAAGTGATCGGCTATACCCCCAACCAGGATTACAAAGGCCCGGATGCCTTCACCGTCCAGGTGGCGGATGGCAATGGCGGATCAGATATCATTGATGTAACAGTAAATGTGCTGGCCTATCACGCGCCGATTGCGGTTGCATTTATCGCCGACAACAAAGTGACTGGTTTTCACTGGCCCGTAGGGAAGCCGGTGGCCCTGACCATCACTGGCACCGGCCCAACTTACACAGAAACTGCAACATCCGTTGCAAATGGCACTGACCCCTGGGATCCAACTTCAACGATTGTTGAATTCCAACTCACCGGGTTTACCATCCTGCCCGGGCAGGTGATCAGCATGAGCGATGGTACCACCACCAAGACCCATACCATCACTCCGCTGGCATTGAGCGGCGGCAGCGCGAGCAGTGATACCATCTGGGGCACATCCGGCCCGGGCGCGGTCATCGAAGTGGTCAAGCAAACCGATCACACCGTTTTCCGCCGGGTGACTGCTGATGGAGCAGGCAACTGGCTGGCCGACTTCTCGGCGGTTGGTGATGAGCCGGGCGAGAATATTTACAACATACTCACTGATGATGTGATGATGGTGCTGGAAAATGATGCCGATTGGGATCATACCCAGCTTGACTGGCATTCGCCGCACCCCAATATTGATGTCTGGTTCAAGGATGGTCTGATCAATGCTTATGACTGGCCGCGGGGAACGCATTTGACCCTGACCATCGAAGATTCCTCTACCATTGTTTCGCCTGATTACAACACAGAAACAGATGTAACTGATACATCCAGCCAGACCCTGACCGCATTCCGCCTGAACGGGGCTTTTGATATTAAGCCCGGCATGACCGTTTCGGTTTCTGGCGCATCTTTGAGCAAATCCCTGTTGGTTTCAAACCTGACCATCACTGGAATTGACCTGGCGAATGATGTCATCAGCGGCGGCACCGAGCCAAACATGCCAATCTGGATGTTCATGAGCAGCGCGTTGGGGCCGTGCTGTCGTGGCGGCTACCAGGCCGATGGCAACGGCGTTTGGACAATCGATTACAGTGTGCCCGGCCCCAACGGCGAACCGGTAGAAGATATCAAGGCCGGGGCGCAGGGTACAGTCAATGCACGGGATAATGATGGAGATAACACATCCCTGAGCTGGATCGTTCCCAACCCGCAGTTTTTCGTCCGCGCAAACGATGACCAGATCGAAACCTGGGATTGGCCTTTGGGCAGTACCCTGACAGCGAATGTATACGCTTCGGGCGCGGAGACCGCCCCGGCTGATTACACCGCAACAACCACTGTCAACGGCCAGGCCCCATGGGATCCCAGGAATTACGCCACCATTGATCTTTTCGGCAAATTTGATCTTCAGCCGGGGCAGTTGGTAACGGTGAGCGATGGCATTTCCAAGAAAAGTACGCTGATCACGCCCCTGGCTTTCACCAGCATGGACTTGGCTGGCGATCTGGTT
Organism: uncultured Anaerolineae bacterium; assembly: GCA_903822545.1. Taxonomy (GTDB): domain Bacteria; phylum Chloroflexota; class Anaerolineae; order Anaerolineales; family Villigracilaceae; genus CAIJPN01. The sequence goes on from CAIJPN010000236.1 coordinate 6,414, forward strand.
CATGGGGCAGCCACACCTGGCGCAAATGTGGATACCTGGGCCTGTGACAACACCGGTTGCCAGAACCGGCATGTTACAGCTTCTGGTGCGGGCCTTTGGATTGCCGATTTTGCCCACCCCGGCACCGCCCCAGATGAACAAAATACCCTCGATCTGCGCGGGGATGTGTGGGTTGATTCGGTAGAAAATGATGCAGATGGGGATGGAACCATGTTTGGGAAGAGTATCCCCAGCCCCAGCGTGGATGTCTGGTTTATGGATAACAAAATCGACGCCTATAACTGGCCGATTGGAACGCTGCTGACTCTGACCATCAATGATCCGGCCACCCTGGCTTCACCGGATTACACCCAGCAAGCCACTGTAACCAGCACCACCCCCGGGAACCCCAACCAGACCATGCTTGAGTTCAACCTGAGCGGCCAGTTTACCATCCAGCCGGGAATGGCAATCACGGTTTCCGGGGCTTCGATGAGCAAAAGTCTGGTGGTGGCGTACTTGAGCATTACCAGTATTAACCTGCTCACCGATACCATCACCGGCCAGGCCGGTAGCAATCAATCCTTGTGGATGTTCCTGGGCCCGGATCATTCCTGCTGCCGTACCTTCCAGGCGGATGCTGGTGGCCTGTGGAGCGTCAATTACAGCGTGCCTGGCCCGGCAGGGGAACCTGTTGAGGATATCAATACATCCACTCATGGTATTGTGAATGTGCGCGATGGTGACGGGGATAACACATCCCTGGCCTGGAGTGCTCCACAAGGGCCAGCTGCCTTCGGGAAAACATCCCCGGCTGTCAGTGCGGTGGGAGTTTCCATTGCCCCGACCCTTGTTTGGGAAACAAGCGCTGGCGCAGTGAGCTATGAATATTGCATTGATCTGACCACCAATGCTACCTGCGAAAGTGGAGTATGGGTTAGTGTAGGCACAAACACCAGCGCCAGCCTGAGTGGGCTGCTGCCCGGTACCCTCTATTCCTGGCAGGTGCAGGCCATCAATCCAGCTGGCACAACTTATGCAGATGGCGGTACATGGCACAGCTTCACTACGCAACCGATCATTTCGGGAAATGCAGGAATTGCTGGTGCAGTATTGAGCTACATTGATGGCACAGCAAAGATGATCACTGCAGATGCCAGCGGCAACTATTCATTCCTGGTTCCGCAGGGATGGACAGGACGTGTAACACCCTCCAAGGCGGGATACAGATTCAACCCGACATACAGAGATTACCTTACACCAATCACAACCAACCAGGCTGCGCAAAACTATATTGCCACCTGGATTCCAGTGGAGCTTATTAAGAATGGCGGTTTCAACACCTATTCCGGCACATCCAAAATCCCAACCTATTGGACTGCTGTTAAGTTCGGCACAACGGATGGTAAAAATATAACCAGGAAAGAAGGTACAGCCGCAGTATTGATCGTGGGTAAATCTGGTTTGATAAAAACGCTCAGCCAAACCATCTTGCGCAACGGTGGCAGGGAGAGCTTTACTCTTTCCTTTTGGGCCAAAGGAAGCTCCATACCAGTAGCCGGTCTTTGCAATGCGCAAGTGTTTTTTTACAATGGCGCGGTATTGGCAGGGAGCAAAACAGTGAATTGTAAGACAGGCACTTATTCCTGGGTGCAAACAAGAACCACTATTGCTGCCCCGTTGGCATATACAAAGATCGTTGTCAAATTCACCTATAGCAAAGCGTCTGGCTCGATCTGGCTGGACCTATTCAGCTTGAAATAGGCAAACATTCCGTTTTCGAACATGACACACCCCTAATTTTATCTGGGGAGAGAATGCGGCCTGAAAGCGAGCCACAAAGCGCTGATGGTCAAGCATAGACGGTAAAGCGGGGCTGCGGCAGAGCGGCTCCGCTTTACTGTTCGATGACACCAGGCATCCAACATCCAGGTGCGCAGGAATTCGAGAGCGTGGGCCAGGAGAGATAGCAGGAAAGCATGGACCAGAAACACGATGAGCATCAGTTTTTGGCGGGCTTGCCAATCAAGGATGCGGATACTTTCAATGGCGAGTTCGGATTTATCGAAGCGGAAATTGGTCTCGATCTGCCATCTGCGGTTATAGCCCAGGACAATGCGCCAGGCATTCTGGACAGAAAGGATAGGTTTGTTGGTCAGCAGGAACCAGGCTGGCGTCCTGCGCACGGCCGTGAAACCACCATCCAAAACGAGTGGTTGGGGATGTTGGGCAGTTTGACCTGAAAGAAAACAATACCTGTTTTTCGTTGGCAGCGGTGTTTGCAGTCATAGATCAGGCGATGGTCGATGGAGCGTTTCTTGCGGCTAATTTACGGAGCTTTGTGGCGCTCGCCATGCTCATCGAGCAGAATGTTGCCTTTCTTCCAGCGCACAATAAAGCGGTGCTTTTTGTAATGAACCTTTTATTTTACGAACAACGAGCATCTGCAGGAGAAACTCAACCCACCCGGCCACCCGGAGCACCGCCTGTTTGGCGTAACCTACCGGGTGGGCGACAATGTTATGCAAACCCAAAACAATTACGATATGGATGTTTTCAACGGGGATATTGGCTTCATCCACAGCCTTGACCTGGTCGAGCACACCCTGACTGTGGATTTCGATAACCGCCTGGTGGAATACGACTGGAACGAAGCCGATGAACTCTCCCTGACCTATGCCATCTCGGTTCACAAAGCCCAGGGCTCCGAGTTTCCGGCAGCCGTGCTACCGGTGGTGACGGGTCACTACATGATGCTCCAGCGCAACCCGCTCTACACCACCATCACCCGCGCCAAAAGCCTGTGTATGCTGGCAGGCAGCAGGAAGGCCATCAGTATCGAGGTGAGCAATGACAAGGTTGCCGAGCGATATACGGCGCTGGATTGGCGGATGGGGAAGTGATAACTATGCTCGATGAAGGCAAAACGAAAACGGAACTCGCGCGAGTCCCGTTTTGGCTTCCAGGGTTGTTACTGGGTTGGAGTGGCCGTTGGCAATGGATCCATCGGCAAACCAGGGCAGACCGCCTGGTACGGCAGCGCATCACCAATGTACTGCTGCCATTCAGCGAGGGATAGATTGCGCGGCTCCACTTTGCAGGTATCAGTGATCAAATCTTCTATTCGCCATTCCCAGACGCGCGCAGTGTGATCATAACTGCCTGAACCTGCATATTTACTATTCGGACTGAAAGCAACAGCCCATACAGCGTTATTATGGATCCCCTGCGCAACTTCTTGTCCACTAATGGCATCCCAGATACTTGCAGAGTTATCCACGCCACCCGAGATTACATACCTGCCATCCGGGCTGAAGGCAACAGAAAAAACAGAATCATTGTGAGTTTTGCGCGCAATTTCCTCCCCTGTGATAGTTTCCCAAACGCGCGCGGTACTATCATTACTGCCCGATGCCACATACCTGCCATCTGGACTAAAAGCAACTGATGCCACCGATCCGTCATGGGTCACGAGAGCGATTTCCTTTCCAGTAACAGCATTCCAAACACGCGCGGTGTGATCCCAACTACCTGAAACTACATACCTGCCGTCCGGGCTGAAAGCCAAGGAAATAACCCGATCATTGTGGGTCATGCGAGCGATTTCTTTCCCTGTTTCTGCTTCCCAGACACGGGCAGTATGATCATTACTGCCTGAAACCACATACTTTCCATCCGGGCTAAATGCCACAACAGACACCACATCATCATGGGTCATGCGCGCGATTTCCTTCCCTGTCTCTGCTTTCCAAACACGGGCAGTATGATCATTACTGCCTGAAACCACATACCTGACACTACCATTGGGACTGAAAGCAACAGAGTTAACCGGCCCATCATGGGTCATGCGTGCAAATTCATCTCCGGTTGTTGCTTGCCAGACGCGCGCCGTACCATCTTCACTGCCCGAAACCACAATCGTACTGTTAAAGGGACTAAAGGCAACGGAGTTCACCCATCCGTCGTGGGTCATGCGGGCCATTTCCATTCCTGAGACCGCATCCCAAACGCGCGCAGTGCCATCATAACTACCTGAAACCATGTACTTGCTGTCAAGGCTGAAGGCGATGGATGCTACAGCATCACCATGCTCCAGGCGGCTGGATAACGGGAAATAATAACTGTTATTGATAATGAATGATGCAGCCTCAGCATTGGGAAACAGCTTCAAAGATTGAATCGCAACCAAAAATGCCTGCGTTTGCTTTTTATTATTCGTTGTAATGACTATGCTATTCGCCTGGGCAGCCAACTGACGTGCTAGGGCAACAAGCGCCTGATTCTCGGCTTTCGCTTTTTGGGTTTCAGCATCGCGTTGGGCAATTGCACGAGCATCAGCATCAAAAACAGCTGTCGCCTTGGCTGCTTCGGCAGTGGCTGCCTGTTGTTGTGCAAACCCCTGAGCATAAGTTGCCGTTGCAACTTGGAATCCAAGCTGCCTTGAGTTTTGGCTGCTCGTCAACCCCCACCCTACCAAAATCGCCACAATAATCACCAATGCAACTGAAACACCAATCATTGTATTTTTTCTTTGTTTTGCAGCCGCGGCTTTTTCCTTCTCCCGCAGAGCCACACACCCATCCAAGTAAGCCTGCTCAACCTGATTTAGCCGGTAGCGAGGATTTTTGCTAATTGCAACGGCCAGTTCAAGGCGTAGACCGCGATGATTTAGCAGGGATTCGGTGCGATTAGCATTTTCCCAACGAGAGGCTTCTGTGTTTATATCTTCCAAAATCCGCAAATCGTTGTGGTTTTTCTTCAACCAGCCCTGTAAACGCTCCCACTCACGAACCAGGCTGTCATGCACCAGTTCCACCGTTTCAGCTTCGGTGATCAGCAGGCGGCGGTCGGCAAAATGCTTGATGATGCGCTTTATCGGCTCATCGAACTCATCCAGGGAACGTCGCCTGCGCGTGTCTGGAAATCCCTGCGCTTCATTACCCAGATGTACAAGCGATGTTAACAGGCTCTCGGTCAGAGGATGATCGGTTTTGGGTAAGTCGCTGTAGGCTTCATCGGCCCAACGCGCCAGGCTGCCGGTCACGCCGCCAATCACATCGTAACTATCGTGGGTCAGCAGGCCGTCGCTGCGTTTTTCCCACAGCTGGGTCAGGGCAAACTCCAGCAATGGCAGGCTGGAGCTGCGCGCCTCGCCGTTTTGCCGCAGGTCTTCCAGGATGCGCTCCGTCAGTCCATCCTCCAGCCCCAGCCCGGCAACATTTGCGGGCTTCTCGATCATCGCGGCCAGTTCTTCGCGTTTCAACATGCCAGGAACATTCTCGATTTTTAGATGTTCCGATGTTGCCAGCGGCGCGGCTTTAGCGTTGAAGGCGCTGTAGAAATCATCGCGCATTGAGATGATGAGCAGCAAATGTGGGTTGTCCAAACCCGTCACCACTTCTGCAATAAATTTCTCGCGCAAATCATCGGGACAGAGCGTGAACAGCTCCTCAAACTGATCGATAAACAGGATGGTTTTTTCTCTGATGTTTTCGGCAGATTCCAACCCGGCGGTCTTTAACTGTTCGAAAGGCTGGTCGGCTGGCCGGATGATGATCTGCTTCCACCCCGCAAACAATCCGCCTTCCAGCTTTGTCAGCAACCCGGCCTGCACCACCGACGATTTCCCGCTGCCCGAGGGGCCGAAGACGCCCAGGAAGCGGCATCCACCCCTCAGCGCGGAAACCAGTTTCTCGGTCAGGGCTTCGCGCCCGAAGAAAAAGCGGGCAGTCTCGGCGGTGAAGGTTTCCAGTCCCAGGTAGGGGCAGGTTTCGGAGGGCTGGATTTCGGGGCAAATCTCGAAGAGCAGTTCTGCCGGAGTGGCGAAGGTGGTTTCCTGGTTGCGGCCCAATTCGGTATGTCCCTGGGTGATCATGCCCACTACCACGCCGCGCGCTTCATCCCAGACTGGGCCGCCGCTGATGCCATGATTGGCCTGCGGCGATTGCAGTTGCAGCAGGCGGTGTTCGGACAGGTAGCCGTCGATTGTCCCGTTGGCATGGATGCCTTGCAATCCCGCAGCGTTGGCGTAGCCAAAGGAACGGAATCCA
>CAIJPN010000237.1 GCA_903822545.1 uncultured Anaerolineae bacterium
GGGCTTTGGTGAGCGCCGTCCCGTACTCTTTAGGCTCCAGCATCAGCTCGCGCAAAGTCTCCACATCCAGGCGGACGTGGACGGGGGCACCCTGTCCCAGGCGGGTATCGGTGTCACTGCCGGGCATAATGAAACGCATCTCCACGGTGTATTGTCCGGCTTCAAAGCGATGCAGGCTTAGTTCGAGATCAGCATATTCTTGCATATGTCCCTCTGTTGGATCAGGCGAATAAGTTATACGATAAATTATATCTAATTACGCATATCCATTTCAAGAGGGAATGTTGTGGGCAAGCAAACGAACTGTTTCAAACTTCCAGGGCCCTCTTCACCGCTTCTTCCAGTGACCACTGACTTCCCTCGTCCCATGCGGACTGGAAGGCTGCCTCGCCCAAATGCTCCCGCGCTGCCTTGGGTTCTATTGGGCAGCGCGGGAGCATTTGATCCGTGCGCTCAGTCGATCCTGGGGCAGGTAGGCCTGTAAGGGGTATGGGTTATCTCCGACATGACGGGGGGTGGGGTCTTCCATCTCAAGCCCGGCCAGTGGACGGATGACACCTCGATGGCGCTGTGCCTGGCCGAGAGCCTGGTGGAGAAGGATGGTTTTGGCATCCAACCTGGGCGACGATGCCGATACCACCGCCGCGATTTGCAAGCAGGTGGCCGGGGCCTACTACGGGCAGTCCGGTATCCCGGTTCCCTGGGTGGAGAAGCTGTACCTGAAGGACAGGATCATTGAGTTGGGGGAAAGGCTGGCGGGGTAGGTAGGCTATCCCGAGCGAGTGGGCTTTGCGGACTGCACTTCATGTCAGAAAACCACCTCGAAGTTCATCACCGGAACGGCAACCACAACGACAACACGCCCGCCAACCTGGCTTTGCTTCACGGTCATTATCCCCTTGTGGGATTGCCATGATGAAGTCCGTCGAACAAAGCGCTCATGACATCGTGCCCTTCGGGTACAAGAGCCTGTTTTACCGATGCCGCCAACCTTTCAATCTTTATGGTCAATTTCAGTGCGGCAGTCGCAGAGCCGTTTCGCCAGCAAAACCCGGATTTCAGCATGCTGGACTTGAAATCACACTATCGCGGCTATCGATATGCCAGCGAGACAATAAAAATGCTTCCGGAAAAACCTGATGGTATGTTATTAGCCGAGATTTTCCAACAAATCGCCCGTTTGGGCGCGATCTACCCGGTTTCCCTGCCGGTTCCAAGCCAGTAATTTGCGAAGGTTTTGTTTCAAATCAAACATTTTTTTTACTGCGAATAAAAATTGTTGAGCTGTTTGAAATTTGAATAAATTCATCCACCGATTCACGAATAGTAAAAATTTGAATTAGACGAGTTTTTGAGACTGATTGCGAGCAAGTTGCTCTAATAAGCCATGAACATCACCAAGAACCCATAGGTCAACTATTTTTTCTTGGTCAAAAGTAAATAATGCCGCTCCAGCCCATTCTACTCGCATTAGCGTAGGGTGGTAATTAAAAAAATCTCCTTTATGGATCCCCGAAAAAAGCATACGTGCAAAGGCTTTATTACCTTCATCCACGAAATCAAGAATATCACACTGGTAATTGCCCAATGCTGTATGAACAAAATCAACATAAGACTCAAATTCAGCATGTCCGTGTCGCACTTGTCCAAGTGAACCACGAAAACTGAATTTTTCAACGAGAAGTATTGGAATGAACGATTTCTCGTGACGATTCCAGATATTTTCGTAAAATGATTCAACAATTGTTCTGTGAATTGACATTGTGTATTTCCTAAACCGCCGAACGGAACTATCGAAAAACCTATTTGCCGTGGGCTGATCAACCAGCCAATCGCTCACCCGGTTCGGCCTGGGCACAAAATGTGGTTTCGGCGGGTGGATCTGCTACCCTGATGGCTACTGGCGCGTCCCCAAAACGCAGATTTTCCCGATATTGTGCACCACTGCGTACAATATCCATTGTACATCCAGCTTGGATTTTGAGCGCAGGGTGAATCGGTTCATGTGTTTGTGAACACAAATGTTCGCAAACACCGGCTCAACAATTTGCAACCGTTGGCGGGCTATCGATTTTGGCCTTCATCTCATCGAGCACA